>NZ_JAUSXO010000001.1:642871-1285743 GCF_030816075.1 Arthrobacter agilis
GAGCTGGACACCGTGCTCGGCCTCACGGACGAGCACCACGCGGCGATGAACGCGCTGCTGGCGAGCGTGCAGCAGTTCGACGGCGACCCCGGTGCGGTGGACGAGGACGATCCGCCCCGCACCCCGCTGCTGCACCTGGCCGGCGCCGTGTTCGTCCCGGCGGGAGGCACCACCGGCGAAGCCTTCCTCGAGGTCCTGGCACGGCAGTACGGCGCGGGCGTCCATCCTGTCGACTTCGCGGACCCTTCGACAGCGGCTCGTGTCGACGACTGGGTCTCGGCGGAGACCGGCGGCCGCATCACGAAGGCGCCCCTGCAGCCGGGCCCTGCCACCACGCTCTCACTGCTCACCGCCGTGTACTTCGCCGCGGCCTGGGACGAGCCGTTCGATGCCGTCGCCACAGGGGACCGTCCGTTCACCCTGTCCGGCGGTCCGACGGTCGACGTCCCGACCATGCATTCCTCGCCGACGGTGCGGTACGCCCGCGGGAAGGGCTGGAGCGGCATCGACCTGCCGTACGGCGAGGGTTTCTTCCTGCGGCTCGTCCTTCCGGCCGAAGGGTCCGCCCCCGCCTGGGACGAGCAGCAGCTCGCGGGGATCGCGGACGTTCTCGACGCCGCCGCGCCCGTCCCCGTCGATCTCGCGCTCCCGACGTGGAGCCACGGGTCCACCCAGGATCTGATGGGTGTCCTCGGCGCCCTGGGACTGGCGGAGACCGTCGGTCCCGGTGCCGATTTCAGGGCCATCCAGCCCGGGACCACGCTCTCGGGAGGGGCGCAGACGGCCGACATCACCGTGGCGGAGAAGGGGACGATCGCCGCAGCGGTGACGCAGTTCGCGATGGTGACGAGCGCGCCGGTCCCGCCGGAGCTCAGCATCGCCTTCGACCGGCCCTTCGGCTACCAGGTCGTCCACGAGGAGACCGGCCTGCCGGTCATCATGGGGACCGTCGCCGACCCGCGAGCCGCACGCCGGCCGGCGGGACGCGCCGGGAGCTAGCGGACGCTGCGCCGCCAGGACCCGGGCCCCGGGGTGGGGCCCAGGCGCAGCAGAGCGCGTCGTACCCAGGATCTGCCGTGGTCCGGGGCGTCGTCGGCCGCGTCCGTCCCCTGCAGGGCGACGACGACGGCGGTGAGTGCCGCGAGCTCCTCCGCCGTCGGCCGCCCGGACACGACCGACAGGACGGCCGGGGCCCCGGCGGGCACCGCGTCGGAGGCCGCGTCGGGTCCGGCAGGACTACCGGCAGGGGCGGCGTCGTCGCGCCCGTCCTCCACGCCGCTCACAGCGGGATGTTCCCGTGCTTCTTGACCGGGTTCGAGGCCCGCTTGTCCCGGAGCGCGCGGAGCCCGCGCACGATCTGCAGGCGCGTCTCCGACGGGGCGATGACGGCGTCGACGTAGCCGAGTTCTGCTGCCTGGTACGGGTTCAGCAGCTCCTCCTCGTACTGCTGCACGACGTCGGCACGCGCCTCCTCGACGTCCCCGCCGGCCTCCGCGACGGCCTTGAGGTGCCCGCGGTAGAGGATGTTGACCGCTCCCTGGGCGCCCATGACGCCGATCTGCGCCGTGGGCCACGCGAGGTTGAGGTCCGCGCCGAGCTTCTTGGACCCCATGACGATGTACGCGCCGCCGTACGCCTTGCGGGTGATCACCGTCAGCTTCGGCACCGTGGCCTCGGCGTAGGCGTAGAGGAGCTTGGCGCCGCGGCGGATGATGCCCTGGAACTCCTGGTCCTTCCCGGGAAGGAACCCGGGCACGTCCACGAGGGTCAGGATGGGGATGTTGAAGGCGTCGCAGTGGCGGACGAACCGGGCCGCCTTCTCCGACGCATTGATGTCCAGCGTCCCCGCGAACTGCAGGGGCTGGTTGGCCACGATCCCGATGGTGTGCCCCTCGACCCGGGCGTAGCCGGTGACGACGTTCGGCGCGTACAGGGACTGCATCTCGAGGAAGTGGCCGTCGTCCACGATCGCCGCGATGACGGCGTGCATGTCGTACGGCTGGTTCGCGGCGTCGGGGATCAGCTCGTCGAGCGCGAGGTCGTCGTCCGTCACCTCGGGCTCCTCCACGAAGGCCGTGAGCGGGGCCTCCGCGAGGTTGTTGGACGGCAGGAAGTCGAGGAGTTCACGCACGAACCCGATGGCGTCGGCTTCGTCCGCCGCGAGGTAGGCGGACGTGCCCGTCGTCGTATTGTGCTGCCGTGCCCCGCCGAGGGTCTCCATGTCCACGTCCTCGCCGGTCACCGTCTTGATGACGTCGGGGCCCGTGATGAACATGTGCGAGGTCTTGTCCACCATGACCACGAAGTCGGTCAGGGCGGGGGAGTAGGCCGCGCCGCCGGCGCACGGGCCCATGATGAGGGAGATCTGGGGGACCACGCCCGAGGCGTGCACGTTGTTCCGGAAGATGTCCGCGAACATCGCCAGCGACGCCACGCCTTCCTGGATGCGCGCGCCGCCGCCGTCGTTGATGCCGATCACCGGGCAGCCGTTGCGCAGCGCGAACTCCTGTACCTTCACGATCTTCTCGCCGTTGACCTGGCTCAGCGAGCCGCCGTAGACGGTGAAGTCCTGGCTGTAGAGGGCGACCAGCCGGCCGTCCACGGTGGCGTACCCGGACACGACGCCGTCTCCCAGCGGCTTTTTCCGCTCCATGCCGAACGCGGTGGAACGGTGCACGGCGAGGGCGTCGAACTCCACGAAGGAGCCCTCGTCCACGAGCAGGTCGATGCGCTCCCGGGCGGTGTTCTTGCCGCGGGCGTGCTGCTTCTCGATCGCCTCGGGACCGGAGGGCTGCTCCGAGAGCGCCTTGCGCCTCCGGAAGTCAGCGAGCTTCCCGGCCGTCGTCGTGAGGTCGGGCTGCAGGTCCTGATGCATGAATACTCCGGTCGGCGGTTCGAGAGTCGGCGCGTGGATGGGCAGGCACCGACGGCTGGAGGTTTCCTCCAACGCGCGGCGCAATTCCTCCAGTCTAGTGAGGTCCAGGAGGCTCGCCGTTGTAGGACGTCTACAGTTTCGGCCGCCATCGCTTAGCCGGGCAGGTGATGTTACCTGCGGGTAACATCGGTGCGTCGCGGCGTCGTCGGGCCTGCAGCGCTGCTTATGGTGGAGCCATGACCGCACGCAACGAAGCCCCGTTATCCCAGGCGGCGAGGACCGGCAGGACGGCCGGCGCCACGCTCGCCGGACGCACCATCATCATGTCCGGCGGCAGCCGCGGCATCGGCCTGGCCATCGCGCTGCGGGCGGCCCGTGACGGCGCGAACGTGGCCCTGATGGCCAAGACCGGCGAACCGCACCCCAGGCTCGAGGGCACCGTCTACACCGCGGCCGAGCAGATCGAGGCCGCGGGTGGACGCGCCCTGCCCCTCGTCGGGGACGTGCGGAACGACGACGACGTCCGCGCCGCGGTGGACGCCGCGGTCAGCACCTTCGGCGGTATCGACATCGTGGTCAACAACGCCTCGGCCATCGACCTGTCGAAGACCCCCGACGTCGACATGAAGCGCTACGACCTCATGGCGGACATCAACGTCCGGGGCACCTTCATGCTGAGCAAGTTCTCGCTGGCCGCACTCGCGAAATCCCCCAATCCGCACATCCTGACCCTCTCCCCGCCCCTGAACCTCGCCCCCCGCTGGGCCGCGATGCACCTGGCCTACACGATGGCGAAGTACGGCATGAGCCTGACCACCCTCGGACTCGCGGAGGAGCTGAAGGGCGACGGGGTGGCCGTGAACTCGCTCTGGCCCGCGACCCTCATCGACACCGCGGCCATCCGCAACATGCCCGGCGGAGGCCGGATGGTGCAGGCCGCCCGCAGCCCCGAGATCGTCGCCGACGCCGCCCACGCCATCCTGGTCCGCGTCGCCAGCAGCTGCACCGGGAACTTCTACACCGACGAGCAGGTGCTGCGCGAGGAAGGCATCACCGACCTCGCCGGCTACAGCCTCGGCGCCACCGAGGACCAGCTCGTCCCGGACATCTTCCTCTGACCACCGGTTCCCCGGGCCACCGGCCCGGGAGGCTGCGGCCGCCGGTCCGGATAAGATCGATGGCATGTCCTCCCGCTACTCCAATCTCGAGCGCCCGGGCCTGAACCTCGGCGCGCTGAGGACAGCGCTGTGCATGCCGGCGGGCCCGTTCTCCCGCCTCGACGTCGTACCCCGCACAGGGTCCACGAACACGGACCTCGTGGAGCACGCCCAGCGCGAGGCGGCGGGCTGGCCGGACCTCAGCGTCCTCGCGGCCGAGGTGCAGACCGCCGGCCGCGGGCGCCTGGGCCGCACCTGGGTGGCTCCCGAACGGTCGTCGCTGTTCGTGAGCGTGCTCCTGCGGCCCTTCAACCGGCACGGCAGGCCCGTGCCCACCACCGCCTACTCCTGGTTCTCCCTGCTCGCCGCCCTGGCGCTCGCGGAGAGCGTCGAGGACCGCACCGAGATCGCCCCGCAGCTCAAGTGGCCCAACGACGTCACGGTGGACGGCCGGAAGCTGGCCGGCGTCCTCGCGCAGTTCGTGCCCGGCGCCGGCGCCGAACCGCCCGCCGTCGTCGTCGGGGTGGGGCTCAACGTCAGCCTCACCGACGACGAGCTCCCCGTCCCCACCGCGACGAGCCTGCTCCTCGAGTACGCCGGCACCACGGACCGCAACATCCTCCTCAAGTCCTTCCTCCGCACGTTCGCCGACTCCTACCGCGCCTTCTGCGACGTGGACGGCGACGCCGAGGCCGCCTGGGCCGACGGGCCGTCCCTCCACGCGCGGATCGGCGCCCGCATGGCGACCCTCGGCCAGGACGTCCGGGCCGAACTCCCCGGGGGCGGCCTGCTCACCGGGCGCGCCCTGGCCCTGGACGCGCACGGCGCGCTGATCGTGCGCGACGACGACGGCGAACGCCACACCGTCTCGGCGGGCGAGGTCGTGCACCTCCGCCCGCAGGCGTAGCCCGTGCGGATCAGGCTGCTCCCCGGGGAGCGCGTCCTCGTGCGCACCCGGCCCAACCCGCTGCCCCTCGTCGGCCCGGTCGTCGCGGGCTTCGTCCTCCTCGGCGCCGGCGGGTTCGGCCTCGGCTACCTGACCGGCCGCCCCCTGCCGGGACTCGCAGACTGGCAGCCGGTCCTCGCGCTCGCGGCGCTCGCCGTCGTCGTGCTCCTGCTGGTCCGCATCACGGTGCGGCCGCTGATCCGCTGGTCCGGCAACCGCTACGTGCTCACGAGCATGCGGCTCATCCACCGGCGCGGAGCCACCCGGCGCACCGAACACCAGATCAACCTCTCCGCCATCTCCCAGCTGCAGACGGAGCAGGGCCTCCTGCAGCGGCTGGTGCGCAGCGGCACCCTCGTCGTGGACCTCGGCTTCGACCGCACCCATGCCTATCCGGACGTGCCGCAGGTCGCCACGGTCAAGGAGTACGTGGTCCAGGCGATCGGTGAGCTCCCGCTGACCCGCATGTTCGATGGTGTAGACATGGAGATCGACCCGCAGTACGCCCACGGCGGCACGCCGGGCGTGCAGCAGGAGTGGGCACGGCAGGACACGGGGCAGCAGGAATGGGGACAGCAGCAGTGGAGGGGCGAGCAAGCGTGACAGTCGAGGACCGCGACGAGTCCATGCCGCCGGCCGCCGGGCCTCCACCGGGCGCGGGTGCCGCCGGTGAAACCCCCGCTGCCGGCTCCCCGAAGACCGTGTGGCAGCTGCAGTCCGACATGGCGACGGACCCCGGGAACGATCCGGCGGCGCCACCGGAGATCCCGCGCGAACTGGACCGCGAGACCATCCGCCGGCTCGAACGCGAACTCCTCGGAGCGGAGCGCACCCTCAAGCGCCGCGACATCGCCGCGGGCGCCGGCGTGTCCCTGCTGTCCGCGCGCAAGCTGTGGCGGGCCATGGGGTTCCCCAACATCGGGGACGACGACATCGCCTTCACCGAGAAGGACCTCGATGCGCTCACCACGATCATCGACCTCGTGCGCCAGGAGCAGCTCACCGAGGACGCCGCCATCTCGATCACCCGCGCCGTGGGACAGATGACGGACCGCATGGTCGTGTGGCAGATCGAGGCGATCGTCGAGGAGATGGTGGCGCAGCGCGGACTGACGGACGCCGACGCGCGGAAGACGCTCGTCACCGAACTCCCGGACCTCATCGACCCCCTCGAGAAGACGCTGGTGTACGCGTGGCGCCGCCAGATGAACGCGGCCGTCCAGCGGCTCGCGCTGCGCGCCGAATCGGGCCTGCGCTCCAGCGAGGCGGGCCGCGACGGCGACGAGCAGGACGCGCCGCTGCCGCTCGCCCGCGCCGTGGGCTTCGCCGACCTCGTCTCCTACACGAGCCTGTCGCGGCAGATGAACGAGCGCACGCTCGCCCAGCTCGTGCAGCGGTTCGAGAACAAGAGCGCGGAGATCATCTCGGTCGGCGGGGGACGGCTGGTGAAGACCATCGGTGACGAGGTGCTCTACATCGCGGAATCACCGGAGGCCGGGGCGGAGATCTCCCTGGCCCTCGCCAAGGCGTTCTCCGAGGACGAGTTCCTGCCCTCGGCCCGCTGCTCGCTCGTCTGGGGGCGCGTGCTGTCCCGGCTCGGTGACATCTACGGACCCACGGTGAACCTCGCCGCACGCCTCACGGCGCTCGCCGAGCCGGGCGAGGTGCTCGTGGACTCCGGCACGGCCGCGACGCTGACGCAGAACGAGAAGTTCGTCCTCACGCCGCACGAGCCGCGCCAGGTCCGCGGCTTCGGCGAGGTGCGCCCGGTGACCCTGGCCCGGGGGACGGGCACGGGGATCATCCTCGACTGACCGTCCGGGCCACCCGGAAGCCCGGAAGCCCGGAAGCCCGGAAGCTCGGAAGCCCGGATGGGGAGTCCTTCCCATGATCCGGCGTTGGTACTTCGGGCGTGCCGTGCGAGACTGCTAGCGACCGTTCACCTGCGTGGGCGGCCCGCAGCACGACACAAAATGGGGCAATAAGGGTGAAGTTCGTGGGTCTCAACCGCAAGAAGCCGCAGCGTTCGCGTGCCGTCTCCGCCGCCGTCGTCACGACGGTCACCGGCGCCATCGTGGCCGGGGCGCTGCTGTACCCGGGCTTCGCCACCGCCGACGTCGACCTGAACGACGGCGGCGTCTGGGTCACCAACGAGACGCTCGGCATGGTGGGCCACCTGAACTACCAGTCCCGCCTGCTCGACGGCGGCTACGCGGCCAACAGCGACGCGTTCGACGTCCAGCAGCTCGCCTCCACCGTCTTCAACATCAACTCCGACCAGTCCAAGGTCAGCCCCGTCGACATCGCGAACGTGGTCCGCGGCACCGAGGTGCAGCTGCCCGGCGACGCCGTCCTCGCGATCGGCGGCACCACCGCCACCGTCACCGACCGCTCCACCGGATCGACCTGGATCACCACGACGGCCGCGCTCGCCGCCTTCAACGACCAGGAGGAGGACCCGGTGTCCAGCGGCCCCGGCTCCGTGGCCGCCGTCTCGTCGTCCGGCCGGGTGGTCGTCGCCGACCCCGACGCCGGCAGCATCAGCAGCTACGACGTCCGCGAGGACGGCACCTGGGAGGAGCCGGAGGTCCGCGAGGCACCCGAGCTCGCGAACACCGGGGACCTGCAGGTCGCCGTCGTGGGGGAGGACGCCGTCGTCCTCGACCCCGCCTCCGGCCTCATGATCCTGCCCGGCGGGAAGACCGTCACCTTCGAGGACACCGAGCGCGCGAAGCTCCAGCAGAGCGGTCCCGCCGCCGAGACCGTCTCCATCGCCACCGAGACCTCCCTCATCCAGCAGCCGCTCGACGGCTCCGACGCCGTCGTCACGGACATCGGCAACGGGCTCCCGGCCGCGCCCGTCATGCAGGGGACCTGCCTGCACGCCGCGTGGTCCGGCGCCGAGACCTACCTCCGCGACTGCCTGGACGACGCGAACGACAAGCGCGAGGACATCCCCAACCTCGGCGCGCAGTCGGAGCTCGTCTTCCGCGTGAACCGGGACGTCGTGGTCCTCAACGACATCGCCGCGGGCGACGTCTGGCTCGTGCAGCAGAACCTCGAACTCGTGGACAACTGGGGCGACATCGTCCCGCCCAAGGACGAGTCGGACGAGGAGGACGAGGAGTCCGCGAGCGAGAACCCCGTCAACACCCTGCCGGACCGTTCGGGGGAGAACCGCCCGCCCGTCGCCACCGACGACTCGTTCGGCGCGCGGGCCGGCCGCACCACCATCCTCAACGTCCTCGACAACGACACCGACCCGGACGGGGACCTGCTGACGGCCACGCTCGCCGGCGACCAGCCGCCGTCGGGCACCGTGCAGAGCATCTACGACGGCGCCGGCATGCAGATCGTGGTGCCCGCGGACGCCCCCGTGGGGCGCAGCACCTTCCGGTACGACATCGAGGACGGCCGCGGCGGCAAGGCCGGCGCCGCCGTCACGCTCGACGTCCGCGGCCCGGACACCAACGAGGCGCCCCGGGCGAAGCGCCCGACAACCATCCTCGTGGAGCAGGGCCGCAGCGTCAGCCAGAACATCCTCAACACCTGGGAGGACCCGGACGGCGACGACCTGTTCCTCGTCAGCGCCCAGCCCACACCCGACGGCGACCAGGTGCGCACCCGCTCCGACGGGCTGCTGACCTTCCGCGACGTCGGCAAGGGCCAGGGTGTGAAGGAGGTGAAGATCGTCGTCTCCGACGGCCTCGAGCAGGTCGAGGGCACCGTGGTCTTCGACGTCCGCGCCAACGGCATCCTCCCGCCCGTGGCGAATTTCGACCACTTCACGGCGATCGTGGGCCAGGAGGTGCAGCTGTCCCCGCTGCAGAACGACCTCGACCCGGCCGGCGGCCAGCTCAGCCTCGCCAAGGCCGAACCCACGGGCAACGACGCCGCGATCACGCCCGACTACGACACCGGCACCATCGCGTTCACCCCGACGCAGGCCGGCACCGTGTACCTCGAGTACCTCGTGACGAACGGCCCGCAGACTGCGAGCGGACTCATCCGCGTGGACGCGAAGGCCAGCGGCATCGAGGGGGCCCCCGTGGCCGTCCGCGACGTGGCCCTGCTCCCGCGGAACGGGGACGTCCTGGTGGACGTCCTCGCCAACGACACCGACCCGACCGGCGGCGTGATGGTGGTGCAGTCCGTGACCACGCCGGAGGGGTCACCCCTCGACGTCGCCCTGCTGGACCACAACATCCTCCGCATCCACGACGTGCGCGGCCTGAACCAGCAGACCACCCTGAAGTACACCGTCTCCAACGGGGCTGCGTCCGCGACGGGCGAGGTCAGCGTGCTCTCCGTCGCGGGACCGGAGACGCTCCTGCCGCCGCAGGCGACGCCGGACACCGCGACAGTCCGCGTGGGCGACGTCGTCAACATCCCCGTGCTCGACAACGACACGCACCCCAACGGCGACTCCCTCACCCTGGACCCCGTGCTCGCGCAGGGCGTGGACCCGGCCGACGGGCGCATGTTCGCCTCCGAGAACGTGCTCCGCTTCGTCGCCGGTCCCACCGCGAAGACCGTCTACGCCATCTATAACGTCAGGGACACCTCGGGGCAGGTCGACTCCGCCGAGGTGCGCATCACCGTGAAGGCGCGCGACGACGCCAAGAACACGCAGCCCGTGCCGAAGAACCTCGAGGGCCGGGTCATCGCCGGCTCCACCGTGCGCATCCCGGTACCGCTGGACGGGATCGACGCCGACGGCGACTCCGTGTTCCTCACCGGCATCGACAGCGCGCCGAAGCAGGGCGCCGCCGTCCCCGGCACCAACTACATCGACTTCACCGCGTCCGCCACCGGTGCGGGCACCGACTCCTTCACGTACAAGGTGCGGGACCGCTTCGGCCTGGAGAACACCGGCACCGTGCAGGTGGGCATCGCTCCCGCCGCCGAGGCCAACCAGAAGCCCATCGCCGTGAACGACGGCGCCATCCTGCGCCCGGGCCGCGCGATCGCCGTCGAGGCCCTCCGCAACGACTCCGACCCGGACGGCGACCCCATCCGGCTGAACCCCGACGCGCTCGCCGCGACGCCCGCCGAGATGGCCCCCGAGATCAAGGACGCCCGGGTGCTGTTCACCGCGCCCGAAGAGCAGGGCACCTTCAACGTCCGCTACCAGGTCACCGACGGCCGGGGCGGCACCGCGGACGGCAACATCACCGTGACCGTGGACCAGAACGCGGAGCTGCTCCTGCCGATCGCCCGCGACGACCGCGTGGAGCCCGCCGAGACCCGCGGCGAGACCGCCGTCGACGTGCCCGTGCTCGACAACGACGAGGACCCCGACGGCGTCCGCGAGGACCTGCTGGTCACCGTGGACCCCGAGTACACGGGGGTGACGGTCGGGGACGACAACACGGTGACGGTGAACCTCACGCAGGAGGACCAGCTCATCCCGTACCAGGTCGAGGACATCGACGGCGGGGTGGCCCGCGCCGTCATCTGGGTGCCGAGCCTCAGCGAGCAGTACCCCACCCTCGTCTCGGACGCGCCCATCGACGTCACCGCGGGGGAGGACCTCGCCCTGGACCTCCGCGAACTGGTGGAGGTCCGCGAGGGCCGGACACCGCGCATCACTGTGGCCGAGAAGGTCGCGGCGATCGGCGTGGACAACGGCGCGGAGCTCATCAGGGACCCCTCGAACCTCGTGTACGGAGCGGACATCGGCTACGCCGGCCTCGGCTCCATCACCTTCGAGGTGACCGACGGCAGCGGCCCCGACGACGCCGAGGGGCTCACGAGCACCCTCACCGTGCTCATCAACGTGATCCCCGCCCCCGAGACCAACCTCCCGCCGACCCTGACCTCCGCGTCCCTCGAGCCGGCGACGGCGGAACCCGCGGTGTCGCTGGACCTCCGGCAGCTCGCCGCGGACCCCAACCCCGAGGACGTCGACGCACTCGTCTTCGCGCTCGAGGGCGACGTGCCGGCCGGCTTCGAGGCGCGGCTCAACGGCTCGGTGCTCGAGGTGGGCGCCGCGGACTCCGCACGCACCGGAGCTGTCGGCCGGCTCGGGATCTCCGTCTCCGACGGGGAGGAGAAGGCCATCAACGCGGTGGACCTCACCGTCCTCGCCTCCAGCCGGCCCCTCGCCGTCGCCAACACGGACGTGGTACCCAAGGCGATCCAGGGCGAACCCGTCACCGTGCCCGTGCTCGCCAACGACGTGAACCCCTTCGAGGACGCGCCGCTCACCCTCGTGGACGTCATCGCCGACGGCAACGGCAGCGCGTCCCAGCAGGGCGACTCCGTCGTGGTGACGCCCGCCGACAGCTTCGTGGGCAGCATGACGGTCCAGTACTCGGTGGCGGACAAGACCGAGCAGAGCGACCGCTACGTCACCGGGCAGATCCAGCTCACCGTCGAGGGGAAGCCGGGGGTCCCGGGGACCCCGACCGTCGAGTCGACGCGCAGCAGGACCGTCGTGATGTCCTGGGACCCGCCGGCTAGCAACGGCTCGCCCATCACGGGCTACACCGTCACGAGCGCCAACGGCGTCAGCCAGGAATGCCCCACGACCACGTGCACCATCACGGGACTGACCAACAACGTCGAGTACGTCTTCCAGGTCACCGCCACCAACGCCAACGGCACCTCCGATCCGTCGCCGACGAGTGCCCCGGCCCGTCCGGACACCAAGCCCGACCAGCCGGCGCCGCCCATGCTCGTATTCGGCGACAGGTCCCTGACGGTGAACTTCACGCCCCCGAACAACGAGGGCTCGCCCATCGAGGGCTACGAGCTGCAGATTTCGCCGGCTCCGGCGAACGGGGCTCCCCAGCGGTCGGCCGCCGGAAGCCCCGTGGTGTGGGAGGGCCTGGAGAACGGCGTCGCCTACAAGGTGCGCGTCCAGGCCCGCAATGCGGCCCCGGACCCCTCCGACTGGAGCGACTACTCGTCGCCGGAGACCCCGGCAGGCCTGCCGGGAGTGCCCCAGGCGCCGACGACGACGCGCGCCCAGTCGGTGGGCGCCCAGAGCCAGCTCGCCGTCGACTGGAACGACGCCGACCCGAACGGGGCACCCGTCACCAAGTACGAGGTGCAGGAGTACCGGGGAGCCACCCTCGTGCGCACCCTGCCGGAGATCCCCGCGTCGCAGCAGACCATCACCGTGGACAACGCCGAGGCGGACTACTCCTACGCGGTGCGCTCCTACAACAAGGCCGGCTGGTCCGCGTTCGGTGCGCAGTCGGCACCGCGGCGTGCCGTCGGCAGCCCCGCGCAGCCCGCGCCGCCGCAGCTCGTCGAGGCCGACACGGGCGGCGCGGGCCGCGCCGTGACCATCACCTACACGCCGCTCGCGGCCGCCCAGCGGAACGGCGCCCGTGAGAACGAGGTGTCCTACCAGGCGAGCTTCAACGGCCGCGCGTGGCAGCCGGTCGCCCAGAACCAGACGGTCGGCGGCTTCGCCAACGGCGAGAACGTCACAGCGACGATCCGCGCGATCGTGACCAGTGACGGTGCGAGCTACACGAGCGACCCCGGTGCGCCGTCCGCCGCGGTGCGGCCCTTCGGCTCTCCCGGTGCGGCGAAAGCGAGTGGCCAGAACGCGGCGGAGGGCAACACCAGCGTCGATCTGAGTTGGGAGCCGCCCAACAAGGCAGCCCACGACGTCGCGCGCATCGAGATCAGGATCGACGGGGGCGGCTGGGAGACGGTGCAGGATCGAGGCACCCGGAGTGTGGGCAATGGCTACGAGCAGGAGCACACGATCCGCGTCCGAGCGGTCAACTCCCGCGGGACCGCGGGACCGGAGGACGCGAAGACCGCTAGAACTGGAGCCGAGAAGCGCCCGGATCAGGTGAATACGACACTTCACGGCCAGATGGAACGTAGCTGCACCGATACGGCCAACCGTGCGAGCTACGACCCGAAGAAGTTCACGTGTGACGGCATCAGTGCGGATCGGGAGCCCTGGTTCTACAAGGGCCAGAACTTCACCGTAGGCTGCTACATCACGCACACCGACGGTTACGGGACCACGGGTAACTGGTACAGGATCGTGAGTTCCCGTAACAACGGCCGTTACGTCGATGCTGGACACACCGTCCTCGGGCAGCCCAGCAAGAACAGCCCGGGACCGTGCTGACGCCGTGATGGGCAGGACTCCAGAGGGAGTCCTGCCCATGGGGAGCACCACCGCGCGCCGCTACACTGATGCAGGAACACCGAGGTGTGTTCCAGGTCTCCGGGGGAAAATAGTTTGAAGCTGTCTGGTCTCACTGCGCGCACGCGCCGATCCGTCCGCGCCGTCGCGCTGTCGATCGTCGGCGCGCTCGCGGTCACGGGCGCCGTCGTGTACCCCGGCGTGCGCACCGCCGACGTGGACCTCAACGACGGCGGCGTCTGGGTCACCAACACCACGCTGGGCCTGGTCGGCCACCTCAACTACCCGTCGCGCACCCTCGACGGCGGGTTCGTGGCGAACAGCAACTCCTTCGACGTGCACCAGCGCGCCGCCACGGTGTTCTCCGAGAACCGCGACGTCGGCGCCCTGAACCGCGTGGACACCGCGAGCATGACCACCGGGGAGGAACAGGCGCTCCCCGAGTACGAGGACGTCCAGCTCGGCAGCCGGTACGCCCTCACCGTCCAGCCCGCCGACGGCACCGTCTGGGTGGGGGAGACCGCGGCCCTCGCGAGCCTCACCACCGAGGACGCCACACCGCTCGTCGAAGGCGCGCCGGGGACCGTCGCCGCCATCGGCCCGGACGACACCGTCGCCGTCGCCGACCCGCAGGCCCACACCGTCACCACCTTCGTCCTCGAGGACGGCGAGTATGCGGAACCCGAGACCGCCACCGTCCCCGAGATCACCGGCGACCTGCAGATCACCCTCGTGGGCCGCACCGCCGTCGTGCTCACCGGCACCGGCGGCCTCATCACGGGTGGTGACGTGCAGCAGCTGCCCGACGCCACCGACGCGGTGCTCCAGCTCAGCAGCGCCGACGCCGGGCGGGTGGCCGTCGCGACGGCGTCGTCCCTCCTCGAGGTGCCCCTCGACGGCGGCGAGCCGACCGGCACGGCGACCACGACGCCCGGCCGGCCCATCGCCCCGGTGCAGCTGAACGGGTGCGTGCACGCCGCCTGGACCGGGTCCGCCGAATACCTCCGGCAGTGCGCCAACGACGCCGACGACGACGCGAGCGCGATCCCGTCCCTCGGCGCCCGGTCCGAGCTGGTCTTCCGCACCAACCGCGACGTCGTGATCCTGAACGACCTCGCCGGCGGCAACGTCTGGCTCGTGCAGCAGGACATGGTGCTCGTGGACAACTGGGACGAGATCATCCCCCCGCCCGAGGAGAGCGACGAGGAGGACCAGGAATCGGCGGACGAGAACCCGCTGAACACCCTGCCGGACCGCACGGGCGAGAACCGCCCACCCGTTGCCGAGGACGACGCGTTCGGCGTCCGGCCCGGGCGCACCACGCTGCTCCCGGTGCTCGACAACGACTCCGACCCCGACGGCGACATCCTCACCGTCACGCTCCAGGGGGACGACCCGCCCGTCGGCACGGTCCAGCCCGTCTACGACTCCACAGGCCTGCAGATCGTCGTCCCCGCGGACGCCGCCCCCGGCCGGCACAGCTTCCAGTACCGCATCGACGACGGCCGCGGCGGCACCGACACCGCGGCCGTCCAGCTCGACGTGCGCTCCGACACCGCGAACGGCGCGCCGTCCCCCAAGCGGGCCACCCGGCTCACCCTCGAACATGGCGCCACGATCACGGCGAACATCCTGTCCGACTGGGAGGACCCCGACGGCGACGACCTGTTCCTCCGGTCCGCGACGATCGGCACCGAGGGCGACCAGGTGCGCACGCGCGACGACGGGCAGCTGACCTACCGCGACGCCGGCGGCACGCTCGGCCCGAAGGAGATCACGGTCCAGGTCTCCGACGGGCAGGACACCGCGGAGGGCACCGTGCTCCTCGACGTGCAGCCCACGGGCAACGTGCCGCCGCAGGCGAACTCCGACCACATCACCGTCGCCGCGGGACAGGACGTCGTCGTCGCCCCGCTGAAGAACGACCTCGACCCGAGCGGGCGGGGCCTCCGCCTGACGCAGGTCACGCCTCCCGAGACCGCGACCGTCACCCCCGACTACGAACTCGGGACCTTCACCTTCTCCTCGGCCGTCCCCGGCACCGTCTACGTGACGTACGTCGTCGCCAACGGACCGGCGACCGCCGAGGCGCTCGTCCGGGTCGACGTCACCCCCGAGGGCGGCGCGCCCGGCGACCCCATCGCGGTGCGCGACGTCGCGCTGCTGCCCACCGGCGGCCAGACGCTCGTCGACGCCCTCGCCAACGACACCGACCCGGGCGGGGGAGTGCTCGTCCTGCAGTCCGTCGAGCTGCCGCCCAACAGCGAACTGAACGTCGCCGTCCTCGAACACAACATCCTCCGGGTGACGGACGCCCGGGGCCTCCGGAACCCCACCACCTTCACCTACACCGTCTCGAACGGGACGAGCAGCGCCACGGGCCAGGTCTCCGTGCTGCCGCTCCCGGCACCGGAGAGGCTCGAACCGCCACGCGCCACGGCCGACGACGTGACGGTCCGGGCCGGCGACGTCGCGACCGTGAACGTGCTCGAGAACGACGTGCACCCCGACAACGCCGACCTCGCGCTCGCGCCCGAGCTCGTGGAACCGCCCAGCGAGGGCAGCGGCCTGATCGCCGTGGCCGGCGACGCCATCCGCTTCAAGGCCGGGACCGCGGCAGGGACGTTCCACGCGGTCTACGCCGTCCTCGGCCCCGACGGCCAGAGCGACTCCGCGCAGGTGACCTTCCGGGTGAAGCCCGCGACGGCCGAGAACAACGCCCGCCCGGCACCGAAGGCCCTGGAGGCCCGCGCCATCGCGGGCAACCCCACGAGGATCGTGATCCCGCTCGACGGCATCGATCCGGACGGCGATTCCGTCTCGCTCGTCGGGATCGAGCAGGCTCCGACGAAGGGCACCGCCGTGGTCGGCGCCACCTTCATCGAATACACCGCGGCCGGCGACGTCGCAGGCCAGGACGTCTTCAGCTACGTCGTCGAGGACCGCTACGGAGCCCGCTCGACGGCGACCGTCCTCGTCGGGATCGCCCCGCCGTCCGCCGCGAACCAGCCCCCGGTCGCCGTGGACGACTCCATCGCGGTGCAGCCCGACCGCCGGGTCAGCGTCGACGTGCTGAAGAACGACTCCGACCCCGACGGCGACCCGCTGTCCGTGACGCTCGAGGGGCTCGACCTGCCCGCGGTCCTGCAGGCCGAGATCATCGACCGGAAGCTCTTCTTCGATGCGCCGTCCGAGCCGATCACCACGGCCGTGCCGTACCTCGTCTCCGACGGGCGGGGCGGCGACGTCGTCGGGACCGTCCGCATCGAGGTCTCGCCGACCGCCCGCCGGCTCGCACCCGTGGCCTTCGACGACCGCGTGTCCTTCGCCGACACGCGCGGCCGGACCGCGGTGGACGTCCCGGTGCTCGACAACGACGTGGACCCGGACGGGGCGTTCGACGAGCTGGCCATCACCTTCCCCGAGAACACCGAGGGCGTCTCCGCGGCGGACGGACTCGTCACCGTCACCCTGCAGCAGGACGCCCAGCTCGTCCCGTACCAGGTGACCGACCCGGACGGCCTCAGCTCCGTGGCCTTCATCCGCGTGCCGGGCCTGCGGGACCAGCGGCCCGCCCTCCGCGACACCGAACCGCTCGAGGTGCAGACCGGCGAGGAACTCCTGCTCGACCTCACGGACCTCGTGGTGGTGCGGGAGGGCCGCACGCCCGTCATCACCGAGGACTCCGGGGTCTCGGCGGTCGCCTCCGACGGCGGGGCGCTGGTCCGCGACGTCTCGACGCTCGCCTTCACCTCGGCACAGGACTACTCCGGCGCCGCGTCGGTGACGTTCGAGGTCACCGACGGCACCTCCGCCGACGACCCGGACGGGCTCACCTCCGTGCTGACCGTCGGAGTGCGCGTCCTGCCCGATCCGGACAGGAACACGCCCCCCACGCTCACCTCCGGCGGGGTCGAGGTGGAGCAGGAGGGCTCCGGCACGCTCGACCTGGCAGGCCTCGCCGCCGACGAGGACCCGCAGGACAGCGACAGGCTGACCTTCTCCCTCGTCGGTGACACGCCGGCAGGGCTGAGCGCCCGTCTGGACGGGTCGGTGCTCGAGGTGGGTTCCGCCGACGCCCCCGCCGGGACGCGCGCGGCCCTCCGCGTCGCCGTGACGGACCCGCGGGGCGGACGCGCCGAGGCGATCGTGGACGCTGTCGTCGTCTCCTCCCGCCGTCCGCTCGCCGTGGCGAACGACGACGTGCTCGGCGACGCCGCGCAGGGCGAGACCGTGACGGTGCCCGTCCTCGCGAACGACACCAATCCCTTCCCCGAGACGCCGCTCCAACTGCTCGACGCCGAGGTGGAGACGGGCACCGGATCCGCCTCCGTGGTGGGCTCCGAGGTCAGCGTAACCCCGGGGGAGGACTTCGTGGGCACCCTGGTGGTGCGCTACCGCGTGGCCGACAGCACCCGGGCCGCCGACCGGCAGGTGGACGGGCGCATCCGGCTGACCGTCCGCGGACGCCCCGAGACCCCCTCGGCGCCCTTCGTGGTGGAGGTACGGAACCGCACGGCGGTCCTCGAGTGGGATCCTCCCGCCGCCAACGGCGCACCGATCACGGGCTACACCGTGCAGGGCACCGGCGGCTTCAGCCAGGCCTGCCCGTCCACGACCTGCACCCTCACGCCGCTGACCAACAACGTCGAGTACACCTTCACGGTGACGGCCACCAACGAGGTGGGGGAGTCGGACCCGTCCGCGGCGTCACCCGTCGCCCGCCCCGACGAGAAGCCCTCCACGCCCGAGGCACCGGCCCTCACCTTCGGGGACGGCTCCCTCGCCGTGCAGTGGAGCGTGCCGCCCACCGAGGGGTCCCCGGTGGAGAGCTACGACCTCGAGATCTCGCCGGCACCGCCCGGCGGCGGTGCCCTGAAGGCGGGCGTGCAGGGGACGTCGCTTGAATGGAGCGGCCTCGCCAACGGCACGCCGTACCAGGTCCGCGTCCGCGCCTACAACAGGGCTCCGGACCCCTCCGAGTACAGCGCGTACTCGGCCCCCGAGATCCCCGCCGGAGCCCCGGCCACGCCGGCGGCACCGGTCTCCGCCCTCGGCTCCCGGGGCGGTGAGGCCAACTCCGTGATGAACGTGTCGTGGACCGCCCCGGCCGGCAACGGCGCCGAGATCCAGGGCTACACCCTGACCACGCTGCAGAACGGGCAGGCCGTCACCAGCACCGAACTCTCCGGCTCGCAGACCTCCTCCCCGGTCACCGTCGCCAACTCCGAGGCCCCCTACAGCTTCACCGTCACGGCGACCAACAAGGCCGGCGTCTCCGGGACGAGCCCGGCCTCCGCGCCGCGGCAGGCCTCCGGGGCGCCCGGGGCCGTGCCCGGGGTCTCCGCGAAGGAGGGCGATCGTTCCATCACGGTGGCCTACGGCGAGGCCGCCCGCAACGGGGCGACGCCCGGGCAGCTGCGCTACGAGTACAGCCTCGGCGGCGGCTGGCGGGCGGTGCCGGGCGACCGCGTGATCCGTGACGGCATCGCCAACGGGACCACCTACCGCGTGACCCTGCGGGCCGTGAACACCGCGGACGGGCAGGTGCTGCCCGGACCGGAGGCGCAGTCCGACGCCGTCGTCCCCTACGGCGCGCCCAATGCTCCCGGCGTGCAGGCCCAGGCGAACGGGATGTCCGTCCGCTTCACGGTCACCGCACCGTCCTCCAACGGACGGGAGATCACCGGCTTCGACTACACGACGTCGGACGGCCAGGCCGGGAGCCTCGGACCGGCCGGAGGATCGATCGACAAGGGCGATTCGGCGAACACCTCCTGGAGCATCCGGGTGACCACGCGCGACTCCGCCGGACAGCGGTCCGGCGAGGCCACCGCGCAGGCCGGCACGGCGCCCACCACCATGGACATCGGCAAGGGACCGCGGAACCCCTCGATCACCTCCGAAGACACCTACTGGGAGATGTTCCGCGTGAACAACTTCCCCGCCGGCCCGCACCGGGTGAGCTGCTACGCGGACCAGACGAACGGCGGCACCAGGGCGTACGCCAGCGGCATCGACGACTTCCCGGTCTCGGGGACCTTCCAGAGCAGGATCTGCTACGGCAAGTTCGAGCCGGACTCGACCACGCCGGGCTACCTGAAGGTGGTCGTCGACGGCGTGGGCGAGTTCAGCGCCGACGGCGGCTGGGACTTCTAGGCGCCGCGGCGCCGGCAGCAGGACACGGACCACAACGACAGCACGACCGACGACAGGAAGAACGAACGATGGCAATGACAGCAGAGCAGGCGACCTGGTTCGCCGGCACCTTCGACAAGCTCGTGGGCAACGTGGGCCAGGCCGTCCTCGGCAAGTCGCAGGTGGTGCGCCTCGTGCTCACCGCCATGCTCGCCGAGGGCCACGTGCTCCTCGAGGACGCACCCGGCACGGGCAAGACCATGCTCGCGCGATCCCTCGCGGCCACGGTCCAGGGCACCCACTCGCGCATCCAGTTCACCCCCGACCTCCTGCCCTCGGACGTCACCGGCGTGACCATCTACGACCAGAAGACGCAGGCCTTCGAGTACCACAAGGGCCCCATCTTCGCGAACATCGTGCTCGCCGACGAGATCAACCGGGCCTCCCCGAAGACCCAGTCGGCGCTGCTCGAGGTCATGGAGGAATCCCGGGTCACCGTGGACGGCGTGAGCTACACCAACGAGCGCCCCTTCATGGTCATCGCCACCCAGAACCCCATCGAGCAGGCCGGCACCTACCGGCTGCCCGAGGCCCAGCTGGACCGCTTCCTCATCAAGACCGAGATCGGCTACCCCGACCACGCCTCCACCGTCCAGCTCCTCAGCGGTGCCGCGACGCGCGACCGCTCCCTCGCGCTCACCCCGATCATCACCACGTCCGCCGTCGTGGACATGGCGAACCTCGCCGCGGAGACGCACGTGGACGCCGCGGTCCTCGAGTACATCTCGCGCCTGACCGAGGAGACCCGCACCGCCCCCGAGACGCGCCTCGGGGTCAGCGTCCGCGGCGCCCTCGCCATGGTGCGCGCGGCGAAGGTGTGGGCCGCCGGCCAGGGCCGGCACTACGTCCTGCCCGACGACGTCAAGGAACTCGCGCCGTTCGTGTGGACCCACCGCTTCGTCATGGACCCCGAGGCCGAATTCGCCGGCGCCACCCCGGAAGCGGTCCTGCGCCGGGTCCTCGCGGACGTGTCCGCACCGCAGCAGCGCGCGTCCGCCTAGCCGCGCGTCGTCCCCCACCCACCCATCCCCGATCCAGCAGGCAGCAGGCAGCAGATGGCAACCTCCACCACCGAGACCCGGTCCCGCCGCGCGGACCGGGCTGCCCGATCGGCCCCTCCCGGGGGAGAACCCGGGAGCGGCCGGCCGGCCCGCGCGCCCCGGACCCCCCGCGCCGGGCGCCGCCGGGACCGCCCGGGCGGCGCCCTGCACCCCGGCTCGCTCGTCGCCGAGTCGGGGCCGTTCCTCCGTGCAGCGCTCGCGCCCGCCGTCCAGCGTGCGACGGCGGCCGGCCGCAGGGTGCTGGGGCCGGTGGCGTCCGTGGTCAGCCCGCTCGGCCGGCTCCTGATCGCCGCCGTCGTGCTCCTCTGGATCCTCGGTACCGTCCTGGGCTGGAGCGAGGCACTCGTGGCCGCCCTCATGGGCACGCTGCTGGTCCTGCTCGCGATCGGCTTCATCCTCGGCCGGTCCTCCTACGGGGTGGACCTGGACCTGACGCGCACCCGCGTGGCGGTGGGGGACCGGGCGGTCGGCAGCGTCTCCGTCTCCAACACCTCGGACAAGGCGCTCCTGCCCGCCTCCCTCGAACTGCCGGTCGGCGCGGCCACGGCCATCTTCCACCTGCCGCGGCTGACCCCCGGGCAGGTCCACGAGGACCTCTTCAGCATCCCCACGCAGCGGCGCGCGGTCATCGTCGTCGGGCCCGTGCGGTCCGTCCGGGCGGACCCGCTGAGCATCCTGCGCCGCGAGGTGCTCTGGACCGAGCCCACGGACCTGTTCGTGCACCCGCGCACCACCCCGCTGATCGGCTCCGCTGCCGGGTTCATCAAGGACCTCGAAGGGCTCCCGACCAAGGAGCTCTCCAGCGCCGACGTGTCCTTCCACGCCCTGCGCGATTACGTGCCCGGCGACGACCGCCGCCACATCCACTGGAAGACCACGGCCCGCACCAACAAGCTGATGGTCCGGCAGTTCGAGGAGACGCGCCGCTCGCACCTCGCCGTCGCCCTGTCCACCAACACCAACGAGTACGCCAGCGAGACCGAGTTCGAGCTCGCCGTGTCCGTCGCCGGGTCGATCGGCCTGCAGGCCATCCGCGAGCAGCGGAACCTGAGCGTGCTGACGCAGGACGGCCCGCTGCGCACCGAGACGGGCCGCAACCTGCTCGACGACATGACGCGCATCGAGGGCCGCGCCGTGCGCGCCACGGCCCTCGACCTCGCGCGGACGACGGCCGACGCCGTCCCGAACGCCTCCGTGGTCTTCTTCGTCGTCGGCCCCGAGGTGACGCCCTCCCAGCTGAGGTCCGCCGCCGCGTCCATCCCGCCCGGCATCCGGTGCCTGGCGATCCGCTGCGTGACCGACGGCCAGCAGAGCCGCGCCACCATCGGGGACCTCACCGTCCTGACCCTGAACTCCCTCGACGACCTCGCCCTCGTCCTCCGGAAGGCCGCAGCATGAGCCGCGCCGCGCAGAGCGCACCCCCTCCGGTACCCCGCCTCCAGGCGGGGATCGACGCCGGCGTCCTCCTGCTCCTCCTCGGCCTCGGCGTGCTCGGATTCGGGCCCACCTTCGGCGGCGACGCCCGGTACCTCGTGGCAGGCTTCGCCGGGATCATCCTCGGGCTCGGCATCGCCTGGGCGGGCCGGCTCCTGCGCTGGGGCCTCTGGATGATGATCGGGGTCTTCCTCGGCACCTACCTCGTGCTCGGCCACGCGCTCGCCGCACCGCAGGAGGCCTTCCTCGGGTTCCTGCCCACGCTGCGGTCCCTGCGGATCCTGATCGTCGGCGTCGTGTTCTCCTGGAAGGACATCCTGACCGTCGCGGACCCGGTGGGGACGGCCAGCGGCATGCTCGTGGTGCCGTTCCTTGCCGCCATGCTGTGCGCGGTGGTGGCAGGCACCCTCGCCTGGCGCCTGCGCACCCCGTACTGGCCCATGCTGCCGGTCCTCGTGCTGTTCGCCACCGGCATCGCCTTCGGCACCAACCGCGCCTCCCTGCCGGAGATCCGCGGGATCCTGCTCGTCGTCGCGGCCATGGCGTGGCTGGCCTACCGCCGCGACATCGCCCGCACCGACGCCCGCACCCGGGTGGCTATCAACCCCGCCGTCACGGATCCGGCGACGGCGGCGTCCGGCAGGAACCGCAGGCTGGCACTCGGTGCCGGGGTCCTCGCGGCCGCGACCGTCCTGACCCTCGCCCTGAGCCCCGTGGTCGCCGCCGGGCAGGACCGCAGGGTGCTGCGCGACGTCGTCGAGCCTCCCGTGGACCTCTTCGCCTACCCCAGCCCGCTGACCAGCTTCCGGAAGTACGTCAAGGACAACGAGGACACCGTCCTGTTCACCGTGGACGGGCTGCCCGAGGGGGAGCGCGTGCGGCTCGCCGCGCTGGACGCGTACGACGGCGTGGTCTACAACGTGAACCCGCAGGCCGCCGGGAACTTCGCCCGTGTGGGCGACGCGCAGCAGCTCGGCGACATCGACCCGGACGACCTCGACGGCGGCACGAGCGCCCAGCTCACCTTCGACATCAAGGACTACTCCGGCGTCTGGCTGCCGGCCGGCGGCGAGCTCGAGGGCGTCCGGCTCGGCGGCCCGCGCGCCTCCGAGCTCGGCCGGTCGCTCTACTACAACGACGAGGCCCGGACCGCGCTCTCGACGGTCGGCGTGCAGTCCGGCGACACCTACGAGGTCAACGCCCTGTTCCCCGAGACCTTCTCCGAGGAGCAGCTGGCGCAGTACGGCTTCGCGGACCTCACCCTGCCGCGCGTGCAGAACGATCCTCCCGTGATCGCGGCCAAGGCCGGCGAATACATCGGAGCCGTGTCCGAGCCGATCGAGCGTGCACGCCGCCTGGAGCAGGTGCTGAGCGCGCAGGGCTTCTTCAGCAACGGCAAGGAGGACGAGGCGAAGTCCCTGCCCGGCCACGGCGCCGCCCGCATGCTGAACCTCCTCGACGCGGACCAGATGGTCGGCGACGACGAGCAGTACGCGGTGGCCATGGCGCTCATGGCCCGCAAGGTCAACATCCCGGCCCGGGTGGTCATGGGCTTCTACCCGGACTGGGATGAGGTCGGGAACGCGCAGGGGCCCCTCGAGATCACGGGCGGCGACGTGCACGCCTGGGTCGAGGTGGCGTTCGACGGCGTGGGCTGGGTGGCCTTCAACCCCACGCCCCCCGAGGACAACGAACCGGTGCCGCCGCAGCAGCAGCCGAAGTCCTCACCGAAACCGCAGGTCCTGCAGCCACCACCGCCGCCGCAGGAACCCGCCGAGCTCCCGCCGGACTCGGCGCCCGAGCCCCAGGACGCCGAGGAGCGCGAGAAGGACCTGCTCGACGAGCTGGCGCCGTACCTCGCGATCATCGGGGTCGTCCTCATCCCCGTCGTCGTGCTCGTGGTGCCGCTCGTCGTCGTCGCCCTGCTCAAGCGCAAGCGGCGGAAGCGCCGCGAGCACCAGGGCCTGCCCGCGGACCGCGTGGGCGGCGGCTGGAGCGAGCTCGTCAGCCTCGCCACCGACCTCGGGGCCGAGACGAATCCCCGCGCCACCCGGCGCGAGAGCGCCCGCGAGCTCGGTGCTGCCTTCCCGCAGAGCAGCGAGTCCACCACGAAGCTCGCCTCCCGCGCCGACGCCGGGATCTTCGCCGCCGGAGACCCGAGCGAGGACGAGGTGCAGGACTACTGGCGGGACGTCCGGACCTCCCTCGACGGGATGCGCGGATCCGTCGGCTTCTGGAAGCGCCAGCGCGCCCGGTTCTCGCCGCGCTCGCTCCTGCGCGACGCCGAGGCCCGCAGAGGTACCGGCAGGCGCGACGCCGGTGCACGCCGGGGAGGCCGCAGGAGCGGCCGCGGCCGGGGCCAGGACGGGACAGGGGGCGGACGCCCATGAGCGCCGGCATGCTGGAGTGCCCGCGGTGCGCGGCGTCGCTGCGTCCGGGCACGCTTTATTGTGTTTCCTGTGGCAACAGGATCGGGCACCGGGCCGGTTCGGACCCGGCGTCGGCCGGAGGAAGCAATGGGGTGGGCATGGCGCAGCGTGAACTGAAGGACGCGGCCGCGCTGCGGCGCCTGGTGGCGAAGCTGGTGGACGCGCTGCCCTCCGCGGTCCTCAGCGGTGTCCTGACCGCCGTCGGGGCGAGCACCATCAGGACGCAGCAGGTCTCCGCCGTCACCCAGCAGGTGGACCTCACCGGGTTTCTCGTCTTCTCCGGCATCGGCGTGTTGCTCTCCCTCGCCTACGCCATCGCCATCTGGGGCTGGGAGGCCAGGACGGGCAAGACCCCGGGCAACCTCCTGCTCGGCATCCGCACCACCGACGAACAGGGCCACCCGGCGGGCTGGCTCGCCGTCTTCGTCCGCGGCCTCCTCGTGGGCGTGGCCGGCATCGTCCCCGTGATCGGCCCCGTGCTCATGCTCGTCTCCAACGTGTTCGATCCTCACGACAGGAAGCAGGGCTGGCACGACAAGGCAGCGCACACGCGTGTCTTCGACGTCCGGACCGGGCGGAACCCGCTGGAGACCGGCGGCATCGGCGGCCCCGCGTCCTTCGCTCCGTCGGAGCCCGCGCCCGGTCTGCAGCCCGTGGCCTCCCCGGTGCCGGGCGCACGCGCGGCCGACGGACAGGAGCCCGCCGGCCAACCGGCCGCGGTGTCCGCGCCGGAGCCCGCCTCGTCCCCGGTGCCCGGTTCCTTCCCGGTGCCCGGCTCCTTCCGGGCGGATGCGCCCGACGACGCCACGTCGCGTCCCCTGCGGGCGCAGCCGTCGGAGCACGCACCCGCCGGCGACGGCATGCTGCTTCCCGGCCCCGTCCCGCGCCCGGCGGGCCCGGACCGTCACCGCACGGCAGCGACCCCTGCCGCCCCGGCCGTCGTCTCGTTCGCGCCCGCTCCGGACGCTCCGGAGGTCCCTGCCCCCGCAGCACAGCCGACGGCCCCCGCAGCGCACCCGACCGCCGCCGCAGCGCACCCGACCGCCGCCGCAGCGCACCCGGACGACGACGTCGAGCTGACCCGGGTGACCGCGGGCCGCGCCCCGGGTCCCCTCAGGATCCTCTTCGACAACGGCCGTGAGGTGGAGCTGCGATCGCACGCGCTGATCGGCCGGAATCCCGCAGGGCAGAATGGGGAGATGATCGACCAGCTCATCGACTTCTCCGACCAGGGGCGCTCCGTGTCCAAGACGCATCTCCACGTCCGCGTGGAGGGCCAGGGCCTGTGGGTCTCCGACCGCAACTCCACCAACGGCAGCGCGATCACCGCGCCGGACGGCCAGCGCACCCCCGTGCGCGCAGGGGAGACCCTGCTGGCCCAGCCGGGCTCCACGGTGCACTTCGGTGACCGCAGCTTCCTGGTGGTGCGCCCATGACGGATCACCGGACCGAACCCGCCACGCCGCCACGGGACCTGCGCCTGACGTACGGGTTCGCGACCGACCGGGGCCTGCGCAGGGAACTCAACGAGGACTCCCTGATCGCCTCCGAGCCCATCTTCGCGGTGGCCGACGGCATGGGCGGCCACGCGGCGGGGGAGATCGCCAGCGGCATCTGCGTGAGGACGCTGGGGGACAGCCCCATCATCGGCCGGCACCTGCCGGAGTTCTCCGCCGCCGACCTCGAGGAGCTCATCGAGGACGCCGACCACGAGATCCGCCGTCAGACGGGCGGCCAGGCCGGCACGACGCTCACGGGCGTGGTCCTCGTCCAGGAGGCCGGCATGCCGTACTGGCTGTTCTTCAACGTGGGCGACTCGCGGACCTACCGCCTCAGCCAGGGACAGTTCGGGCAGATCTCCGTGGACCACTCCGAGGTCCAGGAACTCGTGGACATCGGCAGCATCTCCGCCGAGCAGGCCCGCACCCACCCGCGCCGGCACGTGGTCACGCGAGCCCTGGGCACGGGCGACGACGCCGAGGCCGACTTCTGGCTCATGCCCGTCGAGGAGGGCGACCGCATCCTCATCTGCTCGGACGGCCTGAGCGGTGAGATCACGGACGACGGCATCTACGGCGTCCTCAGCACCGTCCGCGATCCGCAGCACGCCTGCGAGGAGCTCGTGGAAGCGACGCTCCGCTCCGGGGCGCGTGACAACGTCACCCTCATCATCGTCGACGCGACCGGCGTGGGCGACGAGGCGGAGATGCAGACCACGGCGCCGCGCGGCGGCACCTTCGCCGCCGACGTGGGGCACGCCGTCGAGACCGGCAGCCACCCCGCGCAGGCCGACGGGCGGATGCCCGCAGGTGCGCACGCGATCCTGCCGACGGACCAGGCCACCGGGCCGTCGGACCGCCCCACCACGGAGGGCCCATGACGACCGATCAGCCGCTGCCCGCCTACGCCTACGCGCCCGGTGACTGGACGGTGCTCGTGCGCGGCCGCGTGCTCGCGGCCCTCCCCGCCGGAACCGCGCCGGCCACCGTCGGGGCCGTCTGGGACGCGATGGACGACGACGCCGGGATCAGCACGCTGCTGCCGCTCGTCAGCGGCGGCTTCGGGGCAGGTCTCGCCGCGATGCCCCCGTTCGCCGTCGCGTCGACGGCGCACGGCCTGCACGTGATCCTGCGCGGACACGTGAGCCTCACCGTCACCGGACCCACGGGGTCCACCACCTACTCGGGGGAGCGGGTCACCACCTGGACCGAACACCTCCTCGACGACAGCTCCTCCTTCACGCTGACCTGCGGGCCGGCGGCAGGCACGGAGCAGCTCCTGCCCCTGGTGGGCGGCGCCGTCCTCGCGGGCTCGATCACGGCGACCCCTGTCGATCAGGACGTCGCGGGCGCCGCGGACGACGCGCAGGCGGGCGCTGCAGCTGATGCGCGCCTGCGGAGGGCCGGCGCAGCGGAGGACGCCGGGGCCGAGGCTTCCCGCATGCCGTCCGCCGCGCCCGGCACGGGCACCGGGACCGCGGCGGTGTCCGCGTCCGTGCCGCTCGCTGAACCCGGCAGTCTCGGCGCCATGGACCCCGAGCTCGAGGCCGAGCCGTCCTCCGCCGTCGAGCCGTCCGACGGCGAGCAGCCTGCAGCGGTGCCGCAGGGGGCCGAACACGACGCCGATGGGTCCGCCCGTCGCCCCGACGACCAGCCCGAGGGTGACGACTCCGCCACCATCAACCCGAGCCTCTACCTGACCAGCGTCCCCGCCGACGTCGCCGACCCGACCGTCGTGTCGGCCGCCGAGCCGCTGCCCCCGGTCACCACGCCCGCATCGGGCGAGGACACCGGATCCGACGGGCCCGAGGGCTCGCCGGGCACGCCGGCGTACGCCGCCGAGGAGGAAGGGACGTCGGGCCCCGACTACGACCACCTGTGGGACCAGACCATCGCCCGGCGCGTCGAGGACGCAGCGGTCCGCGAGGCCGACGACGCCCCCACCCTCGGCTCCGCCCCCGCGGCCGGCCGCCCGGGGACGGACCCGTCCCCGGGCGCGGCGGACCCCGCGGCAGCACCCGACGCCGGACCATCACCGGCGTCCCGCGCCGACGCCCCGGCACACCCGCCCGCTCCGGCGGCCCCGGCAACTCCGGAGCCGGCGGCCCCGCCGACCCTCCTCATCGACTCGGTGCCCTGGGCGAAGCCGTCGGCCACCCCGGCGCCCCCGCAGCCCGTGTCACCGGGTCAGGTGTCCGCCGCGCAGGACCGCGTCCCGGGCACGTCCGCCGGCGACGCCGGGACGACGAGCGATGTCCTCGGCGACCACGACGGCCAGACGATCCTCCGCAGCCAGCTGCCGGACACGCCGGAGGAGGCGGCAGGGGACACGCCGGGCGACCCAGCAGGCGGCACCGGCCCGGCGGATGCTCCGGGCGGTGCGGACCGCGCGGGAACCGGACCCCTGGTCCTCGCGAGGCTCTGTGTCACGGGCCACGCCAACGCGCCCACCAGCTCGGCCTGCACCGTCTGCGGGGCCGCCCTCCAGGCCGAGACCCGGCAGGTGCGCCGCCCCAGCCTCGGCGTCATGAGGATCTCGACGGGCGAGGTCATCGACCTCGACCGCTCCCTCGTCGTCGGCCGGCAGCCCTCCGTCTCCCGCGTGCAGGGCCGGGAGATGCCGCGGCTCGTGCAGGTGCAGTCCGCCTCCGGCGACATCTCGCGGTCTCACGTCGAGGTGCGCCTCGACGGCTGGCACGTGCTCCTGTGCGACCTGAAGGCCACCAACGGGACCGTCCTCATCCGCGAGGGACAGCCGCCGCGCCGGCTCGGCCAGGGCGAGAGCGCGTTCCTGCTCGACGGCGACATCGCCCAGCTGGGCGACGACGTCTCCCTCCGCTTCGAGGACCTGCCGTGAGCACCCGCCGGGCCGCCGCGCCCCCGCCCTCGATCCCCGGGTTCCGCTACGTGAGCCTGCTGGGCTCCGGCGGCTTCGCGGACGTCTACCTCTACGAGCAGGACAGGCCGCGCCGCCAGGTCGCCGTCAAGGTGCTCATCTCCGATCTCAGGACGGAGGGCGCCCGCCGGGCGTTCGAGTCCGAGGCCAACCTCATGGCCCAGCTGTCCTCCCACCCGTACATCGTGACGATCTACGAGGCGGACACCACGGCCGAGGGCCACTCGTACCTCGCCATGGAGTACTGCTCGCGGCCGAGCCTGGACATCCGCTACCGGCGCGCACGCCTGTCCGTCGCGGAGACACTGACCATCGGCATCCAGGTCGCGTCCGCCGTCGAGTCCGCGCACCGCGCCGGGATCGCGCACCGCGACATCAAGCCCGCGAACATCCTCGTGACGGACTACAACCGGCCCGCCCTGACCGACTTCGGGATCTCCGGCACCATGGACACCAGCGGCACGGACGAGGACCAGGGCATGTCCATCCCGTGGTCCCCGCCCGAGGCGTTCCACGGGGGAGGGCTCGACGGCGTCAAGGTGGACGTCTGGGCGCTCGGCGCCACGGTCTACACGCTGCTCGCCGGGCGCTCGCCGTTCGTGTTCCCCGGCATGGACAACTCCCAGGCCGCGCTGATGGACCGTATCGCCACCATGCCGCTGCAGCGCACCGGACGCGAGGACGTACCCGACTCCCTGGAACTGGCCCTGGCCACGGCGATGTCCAAACTGCCGGGCTCCCGCTTCGAGTCCGCCTACTCGTTCGCCCTGACGCTCCAGCGCATCCAGACCGAGCTCGGCTACTCGGTGACGCCGTTCGAGGTGCTCGACGACGCCCCGCAGCCGGACGCGGAGGAGGACGGCGGCGCCGAGGAGACGCGCGTGCGGCGCGTGGTGTCCATCGATCCGGAGTCCACGACCTTCGGACCCACGTTCCCCAACGCGCCCTTCCCGGAGCGCGACGCCACGGGCCGCACCGGTCGGCCCCGGCCGGCCGGCGGCGCCGCCCTCGGCGAGGCCACCGGCCGCAGGGTCGGGTCCAGCGTGCCGGCGGCGTCGGGCGTCCTGCCCGCTCCCGCGCCGGCAGCCGTCCCGGTCGCCCCCGCCGACGCGGGCTGGGGGGAACGCACCGTCCTGCGGGGGGCGGGGACCGCCACCGAGGACCCACTGCCCCTGGACACCACGATGCGCCGCCCGGCGGCGGCCGGTGCCACCGCCGCCGAGGCGCCCGGGGCGACCGCCGCGCCGGCCCGACGGCGGCTCCCGCTGCTGATCGGCGCGGCGGCGCTCGTGGTGCTCGGCACCGTCAGCGGAGCGGCCGTCGTGTTCGGTGGGGGGTCCGAGGAGAAGGAGCCACCCGTGGGGCTGACCCAGCCGCCGTCGGATCCCATGGCGGGCCTCGAAGGCAACGTCCCGGCACCCGAGGGCCTCACCGGCGCGCCGCAGGGCAACGACATCGCGTTCAGCTGGACCAACCCGGACCCGCAGGACGGCGACCTCTACCGCTTCCGTACCGTCACCGTGCAGGAGACGGGCGAATGGGTGAGGACGCTGCAGCTCACGGCCGCGGTGCAGGCCAGCCCGTCCGGCACCACCTGCATTGAGGTGCAGCTCGTGCGCAGCAACGGGCCCGCCTCGGAGCCCGTCCGCCGCTGCTATCCGCACTAGGAGAGGAACACCTTGGGGGAACTCGCACTGGATTTCTGCGGCGAATGGCATGAGCCCGCGGACGACCAGGTCTTCGACATCGGCAGGGAGGGCGACCTCGAGGTCGACGACAACCCGTACCTGCACCGGAAATTCCTGCAGATCGAGCGCCAGAACGGCATCTGGTGGCTGAGCAACGTCGGCAGCATCCTCTCGGCCACGGTCGCCGACGTCAGCGGCGGCATGCAGGCCTGGGTGGCACCCGGCGCGCGCATCCCGCTCGTCTTCGGCCAGACCCGGGTGGTCTTCACCGCCGGACCGACCACCTACGAGTTCGACGTGCACCTGAAGACGCCCGCGTTCCGGCAGGAGCGCCGCAGCGGCGACAGCGCGGGGGACACCACCATCGGGCCCGTCCGCTTCACGGACGCGCAGAAGGCCCTGATCGTGGCGCTCGCCGAGCCGATGCTGCGCCGTGAGGGCACCGGGTTCAGCGCCATCCCGTCCTCGGCGGAAGCGGCCCGGCGCCTCGGCTGGGCGCTGACGCGCTTCAACCGCAAGCTCGACAACGTGTGCGACAAGCTGGACCGGGTGGGCGTCGTGGGCCTGCGCGCCGGCGGCGGGAAACTCGCCACCAACCGGCGTGCCCGCCTCGTGGAGCACGCCATCACCTCCCACCTCGTCACCTCCGACGACCTCCACCTGCTGGACACCCCCGGCGACGCACTGAAGGGCACCCCCGATGACGATTGAGCGGACCGCATGAAGCTTCGCCTGACCCTCCGGCGCGAGCCGGAACCGGCCAAGGACCTCGCCGTCACCGTGGACGGCCTCGCGACCGTCAGCGACGTGGCCCGGGAGCTCTACGCCTCCGACCCCGGGCGAGCGGGCGCCGCCCTGCCTCCCGGCCTCTCCCTGACGGTGGACGAGTCCTACGTGGCCGGCGGCATGCGCGGCCGCACCCTGGACCCGGACCGGAGCCTGTTCGAATCGGGGCTGCGCCCCGGCTCCACGGTGACCCTCACGCAGGTCAGCGACCAGTTCGACGTGCCGGGCCAGGACCGCGGACCGTCGGTGGCGACGCTGCGCGTCCTCGCGGGACCCGATGCGGGCAAGGAGTTCTCCCTGCCCGTCGGCGCCAGCTACCTCGGCCGCGACCGCAACGCCGACATCCGCTTCTCGGACCCCATGATGTCCAAGCGGCACGCGCGCATCAACATTGCGGACACCATCGAGATCATCGACACGAACTCGGCGAACGGCCTGCTGATGGGCGGCACGAGGGTCAACCGGGCCACGCTGACGTCCGCGGACGAGGTGGCACTGGGGGACACGACCATCAGCGTCGTCTCCCTCGGCCGGGCCGGCGCCGGGGAATCCACCAACCCGCTCGTCGAGTTCAACCGCTCGCCGCGGGTGGTGCCGTCGTTCGAGGTGGCGCCGAAGACGCCGCCGGCCGGGCCCAAACGCCCGCAGCCCCAACGCTTCCCGTACATCATGATGGCGGCGCCCCTGCTCATGGGCATGGTCATGTTCGCCGTCACGCGCAGCCCCTTCAGTGCGCTGTTCGCGCTCATGATGCCGCTCATCCTCGTGGCCAACTACTTCGACCAGCGCGGCACGGCACGCCGGAGCTTCCGGGAGGCGGTGGAGCAGTACACGCAGGCCATGGCGTTCTTCCGGAAGGACATGGACCGCCTGCAGCGCGTCGAGCGCGCCGTGCGCCACGCGGAGGCCCCCTCGGTCGCGGACACCGTCGACTCCATCTACAAGCTCGGCCCGCTGCTGTGGACGCACCGGCCCGAGCACGCCTCCTTCCTGACGCTGCGCTTCGGCACCGGGACGGCGCCGTCGCGGGTCGAGATCCGGGAGGGCTCGAGCAACGACACCCTGGCCGAGTACGCGGAGGAGATCGCCAGGGTCGTCGAGCAGTACGCGACCATCGACGACGTCCCCATCGTCGCGAACTTCCGCCTCTCCGGCGCGCTGGGGCTGGCAGGCCCCCGCGGGACCGTCGACGACGTCGCCCGCGGCCTCGTCACCCAGGCCATCGGCCTGCATTCCCCGGCGGAGCTCGTGCTGACGTCCCTCACCTCGGTGGGCTCGAAGGCGCGCTGGGGCTGGCTGCAGTGGCTGCCGCACGCCGGTTCGGTCCACAGCCCGCTCGCGGGCGACCACCTCGCCGCCGGTCCCGCCGCCGGCGCCGCCCTGCTGTCCCAGCTCGAGGACCTCATCGCGGCCCGCTCGGGCCGCCGGTCCGGTGCCGCCCTGCGCGGCAGGCTCGAACTCAAGGACGTCGAACTGCCGGCACCCCTGGTGCCGAGCGTGCTGGTGGTGGTCGAGGACGACGCCCCGGTGGACCGCGCCCGCCTCACGCGCGTCGCCGAACTGGGCGCCGACGTCGGCGTCCACCTCCTCTGGATCGCCACGTCCGTGCCGGCCCTGCCGGCCGCGTGCCGCGACTTCCTCGCCGTGGACGGCGACGCCGCCAACGTCTCCGGGCAGGTCCGCCTCGGCCGGCTCTCCACACCGGTGAGTTGCGAGAGCGTGGACGAGGCGCTCGCCGGGCAGCTCGCCCGCATGCTCACACCCGTGATCGACGTCGGCACCCCCGTGGACGACGACTCCGACCTGCCGCGGGCGGTGTCCTACGTGACGCTCGCCGGCCACGACCTCATGGAGGCCACCGCGGCCGTCGCCGACCGCTGGACGGAGAACAACTCCGTGGCCGCGTCGGCGGTCCCGAACCGGAAGCACCAGGGCTCACTCCGCGCGCTCGTGGGGTCCAAGGGCGTGGAGCCCATGTACCTGGACCTGAAGACCGAGGGCCCGCACGCCCTCGTGGGCGGGACCACGGGCGCCGGCAAGTCCGAGTTCCTGCAGTCGTGGGTCCTCGGGATGGCCGCCGCGTACAGTCCCGACCGCCTCACCTTCCTCTTCGTGGACTACAAGGGCGGCGCGGCCTTCGCGGAGTGCGTCCAGCTCCCGCACACCGTCGGGCTGGTCACCGACCTCTCGCCGCACCTCGTGCGGCGGGCGCTCACCTCGCTGCGCGCCGAACTGCACTACCGGGAGCACCTGTTCAACCGCAAGAAGGCCAAGGACCTGCTGGCGATGGAACGCGAGGCGGACCCGGAGACACCGCCGTCGCTCATCATCGTCGTCGACGAGTTCGCGGCCCTCGCCCGTGAGGTGCCCGAGTTCGTGGACGGCGTCGTGGACGTCGCGGCCCGCGGGCGGTCCCTCGGCCTGCACCTGATCCTCGCCACCCAGCGGCCGGCCGGCGTCATCAAGGACAACCTGCGCGCCAACACGAACATGCGCATCGCCCTCCGCATGGCGGACACGGACGACTCCGAGGACATCCTCGGCGATCCCATGGCCGCCTACTTCAGCCCCACCATCCCCGGCCGCGGCGCCGCCAAGACCGGACCCGGCCGCATCCAGGGGTTCCAGACCGGGTACGCGGGCGGCTGGACCACGCGCGCCCCCGCCCGCCCCCGCATCGACATCGTCGAGATGGACTTCGGCTCGGGTCCCGCCTGGGAACGCGAGGGCGTCGAGGAGGTCGAGGAGGTCGGCGGGCCCAACGACATCTCCCGCATCGTGGCGAACGTGTCGCAGGCCGCGATCGAACTGGGGATCAAGCCTCCCCGGAAGCCGTGGCTCGCGGAACTCGCGGCGGCCTACGACTTCTCGAAGCTGCCGAACCCCCGCACCGACGAGCGGATGCTCCTCGGCGTCGCCGACGATCCCGCGCACCAGGCCCAGCCCACGGTGTTCTACGCACCGGACACCGACGGGAACATGGCGTTCCTCGGCGCCGGCGGATCCGGCAAGTCCGCGGCCCTGCGGACCCTCGCGATCGGTGCGGCCGTGACCGTGCGCGGCGGCCCCATGCAGGTGTACGGCATCGACTGCGCCTCCAACGGCCTGCAGATGCTGGACCAGCTGCCGCACGTCGGGGCCATCCTCGACGGCGAGGACTCCGAGCGGATCGGGCGCCTGCTGCGGTACCTGCGCGGCATCATCGACGAACGCGCCGACCGCTTCGCCGAGGTGCGCGCCGGCACCATCACCGAGTACCGGAAGCTCGCGGGCAAGCCCGACGAGCCGCGCATCCTGCTCCTCGTCGACGGGCTGTCCACCTTCCGCGAGAACTACGAGTTCAAGGGTTCGGCGCGCCATTTCGAACTGTTCCAGCAGATCGCCACCGACGGGCGACCCATGGGCGTCCACGTGGTGGTGACGGGCGAGCGGACCAACGCGCTGCCGCCGTCGCTCGCGGCCTCGATCCAGCGGCGGATCGTCCTGCGTCTCGCCGGCAAGGACGACTACGCCATGCTCGGCGTGCCCAAGGACGTCCTGTCCGCCACCTCGCCGCCGGGCCGCGGCCTCAGCGACGGCCAGGAGATCCAGCTGGCCATCTTCGGCGGCAACGCCAACCTGGCGCTGCAGGCCCGCGAGGTGGAGAAGCTCCGCGACGCGATGCTGCGCCAGGGCGTCCCGCAGGCACCGGGGGTGCTGAGCCTTCCCGAGACCATGGACCTCGACGTGCTGCCCATGGGCGCGCCCGGCAGCCCGGTCATCGGCGTGGACGACTTCAACCTGGAGCCTGCGGCCATCGCGGCACGCGGCGGATTCATGGTCAGCGGGCCTCCCGGCGCCGGGCGCACGGTGGCCCTCGTGACCCTGGCCGCGGCCCTCCAGCGGTCCTCGCCGCAGACCCGCCGCATCTACTTCGGGTCCCGGAAGTCCTCGATCGCGTCCCTGCCCGTCTGGGACGAGGCGTACGCCACCCCTGCCGCCGTCCAGCCCGAACTGGCACGCCTGATGGCGCTGACCACGGAGTCGGACGACGCCGTCGCCTTCTTCATCGAGGGCGTCACCGAGTTCACCGACTCACCCGCCGAGATGGAACTCTCGACCCTCGTGAAGGCGGCCATCAAGGCCAACCAGTGGGTCGTGGGGGAGGCGGAGACCTCCACGTGGTCGAGCGCCTGGAACCTCGCCGGGCCGTTCAAGTCCGGGCGGCGCGGGCTCCTGCTCAACCCCGGCGAGATCGACGGCGACACCCTGCTGAGCACCTCGGTGGGCCGGACGGCCGGGAACAGGTTCATCCCGGGCCGCGGCTACCTCATCGGCCGGGGCAAGGCGTATAAGGTTCAAGTTGCAACCACGATGGGCGGCGCGTCCTAGGTCTCTTTCAGCGCCGGCACGGCCCTCTGGTGGCGCCTGACCCCGTATGGGGAGAGCTCCCCATCGACCGTCCGCGGGGGCTCGCATAGGTTGTTGGTAGTTGCCCGGCCGGACAGACCGGCAGGGCGGCCGGTACCGGGAGAACCGGGCCGGCACACTCGAAAGGTGGGGACAATGAGCAACATCACGCACGGTAACAACCCTCAGGAGATGCAGGAACTCGCGACGCTCCTGACGCAGAAGTCCGAAGAGATCAACCAGATGGTCAGCCAGCTCACCACCAAGCTCGCCTCCACCGGCTGGGAAGGCCCCGACGCAGGCCGCTTCCGCAGCGACTGGGAGGGCCACCGCGCCAAGCTCACGGGCATCGCCTCCGAGCTCGGCACCGTGAGCCAGACCGTCCAGAAGAACAAGCAGGACCAGGAGACCGCCTCGGCGTAGGTCCCTCCGGTCCCGTCCACCGGCCCGCAGCCTCGGCTGCGGGCCGGTGGCGTTCCACGCGGGACACCCGAACCTCAGACGAAAGGCGGAGCCTCCAGTGGCAGACGCAGCACCTGATCCCATCGTGGCAAGCCTCCGCAGGGCGCTCGAGGCGAACCCGGACGACGTCGTCCTGAGGCTGCACCTCGCGCAGACGCTCCTCACCGGGGGCGACGCCGCCGGCGCGATCGCCGAGGCGAGCGTGGCGCTGCAGGCGGATCCGGGGAACCGGCAGGCGCTCGCAGTGCTCGCGGCGGCAGCGACCGCACTGAGTACGCCCGCCGGACCCGCAGCACCCGCCACGCCCGCGGCACCCGCCGGACCCGCTGCTCCTGCCGGGCCCGCTGCTCCTGCCGGGCCCGCTGCACCGGGGGCGTCCAGCGGCTTCGACTGGGAGCAGGCCGAGCACGAGGTGGGCAGCGCCGTGCCACCACCCTTCGTGGAGCGTGTCCCGCTCGGCCCGACGGCCACGGACGACGCCGACGGGGCGCCCGTCGAGGTCGCCCGCGACGCGGTGACGCTGTCCGACGTCGGCGGCCTCGACGACGTGAAGCGCCGGCTCGAGGAGTCCTTCCTGGCCCCGATGCGCAACGCCGACGTCGCGCGGGCCTTCGGCAAGTCGCTGCGCGGCGGGCTGCTGCTGTACGGGCCGCCGGGCTGCGGCAAGACGTTCCTCGCACGGGCCGTCGCCGGCGAACTGGGCGCGACGTTCATGTCGGTGTCCATGACCGACATCATCGGGGCCTACATGGGCGAGACCCAGCAGAACCTGAAGCGCGTCTTCGACACGGCCCGCGCCCAGGCGCCCACGGTCCTCTTCATCGACGAGATCGATTCCATCGGCATGCGGCGCGGCTCCATGGCGGGCGGCGGTGCGGGCTGGCTGCGGCAGATGGTCAACGAGCTGCTGATGCAGCTCGATTCCATGAGCGGCGACAATGACGGCCTGTACGTGCTGGCGGCGACCAACAACCCCTGGGACCTCGACGAGGCACTCCTGCGGCCCGGCCGGCTGGACCGCTCCATCCTCGTGAGCCCTCCGGACACCGGCGCGCGCGCCTCCATCCTGCGCCATCACCTCAGGGACCGGCCCATCGCCGGCATCGACGTCGAGCACCTCGCCGCGGTGACCGACGGGTTCTCGGGGGCCGACCTCGAACACGTGGCCGTCACCGCCGCGGAGAAGGCCATGATGCAGTCCATCGCGCAGGGCGCGATCAGCCCCATCACGATGGAGCACCTCGGCGCCGCCCTGCGCGAGATCAGGCCGAGCACCGCCGCATGGCTCGAATCGGCCCGCAACGTGGTGCGGTTCTCCAACGCGAACGGCCGCTACGACGACCTCGCGGCCCTGCTCGACGGGAAGAAGCGCCGGTGAGCGAGGTCGTCGACCTCGACGTCCTGGCCAACCGCTTCGAGATCCTGGCGGCCCAGCAGCGCGGCGGCGACGCGGTCGACCTGCTGGAGGGGCAGGCGGCGTACCACGGGGACGAACCCCTCTACTGGGCGCTCCTCGGACGGGCGTTCGCGATGGACCAGCGGTTCGTCGACGCCGAACACGCCGGGCGCCGGGCCGTGGAGCTCGAGCCGAACGCGGCCGGCACGCAGATCACCCTGCTGCTCGCGCTCCTCGGACAGCGCCGGAGCGACGAGGCCGTGGCTCTCGCCTGGTCCGTCGTCGAACAGCACGCCGAGGAGCCCGACGCCCACTACTGGCTGAGCCAGGCACTCCTCGCGCGCCGGCGCGACCACCAGGACCTCGTCGTCGCCCACCAGGCCGCCCGCCACGCGCTCTCCCTGAAAGCCGACGCCGGGGCCTTCACGCAGGCGGCGCAGACCGCGTCGCTGCTCGACGACGACGGCGAGGCCCGGGCGCTGCTGGCCGCCGGCCTCGCCCAGTTCCCCCAGGACCGCGAGCTCCTCCTGCTCAGCGGGCGGATCAAGGGCGGGGAAAGGGTCGTGGGATCACGCGAGGAGCTCGTCGGCGGGATCCTCAGGATGAGCCCCCTGGATGCCTCCGCGGAGGCGGACCTCGCCTCGAGCCCGCTGCGCTGGGTCCGCGGGCGCCTCTTCCTCCTCTGGTACCACGTCCTGGCGTTCGCGCTCCTGGCGGTCGTCCTGCTGCCGGTGCCCGTGCTGGTCGCCGTCGCCCTGGTGGGGGCCGGGGTCCATGCCGCCCTGATCGTCAGGAGCTACCGGACGCTGGACGCGGTGCTCCCCGGCGGGTACCTGCGGGAGCAGCTGACGGACCCGGAGCGCGGCAGGAACGGTGCCGCGGCCGGCCTGGCGGCCGCGGTCCTGGTCCTCGCCGGCACCGTCCTCGCCGCCCTCCACCCGGAGCCCGGCCCCGGCGTCGGTGACGGCATCCTCGTCCTGGCCGCCGTCGTCCTCGCCGCTGGGCTCCTGGCGGTGGAGCGGGCGCTGGCACGCCTCTCCGTGGCGGGCCGGTCCGAGGAGCGCCGGCGGCAGGACTACCACCTCATCCGCTTCGGGGACAACGCGTCCTCCTACCGGCGCTACTGGCTGGCCGCCCTCGCCGGGATCGTCGCGGTGATGATCACGGCCAACACCGGGGGTGACGCGACGGCCGGAGCCGGGATGCTCACCGTCGGGATCCTGTGGACCGTCAAGACCCTGGACCTGCTGGTCCATTCGCGGGCGGTGGCCGGCGGCGAGAACCCGTGGGTGACGGGCGCCGCGCTCAGCCGGGCCGGGCGGGGCCGGCAGGCCGTCCGGGGCAGGCTCCTCGGCGCCCGGTTCCTGCTGGTCATGCTCTTCGTGTGCTTCTTCACCTGCTCCCTCGGGTTCGGCATCCTCATCGGCGGGTTCATCGAGGGCGCCTAGCACCGGTGGCCCGTGTCAGGGGCGTAGGGCAAGATAAGGAAAGTGACCACAGGAACCGAAGACGCAGCCCAGACCGCCGGATCCGGCGACCGTCAGCCGCCGGGGGACGAGCTCCGGGCGGAGTACGCGCAGCTCGCCGAGGAGGTCCGTGCACACCGCACCGCCTACTACCAGGACGCCGCCCCCACCATCTCCGACGCCGAGTTCGACACCCTCTTCCGGCGGCTCGAGGAACTGGAGGCGCTCCACCCCGAGATCGTCGCCAACGACTCGCCCACCCAGGAGGTGGGCGGGGAGGTCTCCGCCGCCTTCACCCCCGTGGACCACCTCGCCCGCATGTACAGCCTCGAGGACGTCTTCTCCCTCGACGAGCTGAGGGCCTGGCTGGACCGCGCGGCCGCCGGCGTCGAGGAACGCAGCCCGGGCGCGAGAATCGCCTGGCTGACGGAGCTGAAGATCGACGGCCTCGCCGTGAACCTGCTGTACCGCGACGGCGAACTGGTCCGCGCCGCCACCCGCGGCGACGGGGTCACGGGGGAGGACATCACGCACAACGTCCTCACCATCGCCTCGGTCCCGCAGCGCCTCGCGGGCAGCGACCACCCCGAGGAGGTGGAGATCCGCGGCGAGGTCTTCTTCCCCACCAAGGAGTTCGCGCAGCTCAACGAGCGGATGGTCGCCGCCGGCAAGGCGCCGTTCGCGAACCCGAGGAACGCCGCCGCCGGCTCGCTGCGGCAGAAGGACCCCGCGATGACGGCGGAGCGCCCCCTCGACATGTACGTGCACGGCATCGGGGCGCGCACCGGCCTGGCCGCCGAGACGCAGTCGGAGACGTACGAGCTCCTCAAGGCCTGGGGGCTCCCCACCTCGCCCTACTACAGGGTCCTCGCCACCCAGGACGAGGTCGTGGACTTCATCGGCCACTACGGGGAACACCGGCACGACCTGCTGCACGAGATCGACGGCATCGTGGTGAAGGTCGACAGCTTCGCGCTGCAGCGCGCGCTCGGCCACACGTCCCGTGTGCCGCGCTGGTCCGTGGCCTACAAGTACCCGCCCGAGGAGGTGAACACGAGGCTGCTGGACATCCTCGTGAACGTCGGCCGGACCGGCCGTGTCACGCCCTTCGGCCTCATGGAGCCCGTCAAGGTCGCCGGGTCCACCGTGGGCATGGCCACGCTGCACAACCAGGAGGTCGTCAAGGCCAAGGGCGTGATGATCGGCGACATCGTGGTGCTGCGGAAGGCCGGCGACGTCATCCCCGAGATCGTGGGCCCGGTCATGGCCCTGCGCGATCCCGAGAAGGTCCGCGAGTTCGTCATGCCCACCGAGTGCCCGTCCTGCGGGACCCCGCTGCAGCCCGCGAAGGAGGGCGACGTCGACATCCGCTGCCCCAACGCCCGGTCCTGCCCCTCGCAGCTGCGCGAGCGCGTGTTCCACCTCGCGGGCCGCGGCGCGTTCGACATCGAGGCGCTGGGCTGGGAAGCGGCCATCGCCCTCACCCAGCCCGCCGAACCCGACGTCCCGCCGATCACCACCGAGGCCGAGATCTTCGACCTCACCCCGGAGAAGCTGGCGGACGTCCGGATCGAGCGGGACAAGAAGGTCAAGGGCGTGGTGACGGGCCGGGAGCTCGTGCCCTACTTCTACTCGAAGGGCACGGCGAAGAAGCCCTCCGAGCCGAGCGCCACCACCCGCAAGCTGTTCACGGAGCTGGAGAAGGCGAAGAAGCAGCCGCTGTGGCGGGTGCTGGTCGCCCTGTCCATCCGGCACGTCGGCCCCACGGCGTCACGCGCCCTCGCCACCGCCTTCGGATCCATGGACCGGATCCGGGCTGCCAGTGAGGAGGAGCTCGCGCACGTCGACGGCGTCGGCCCCACCATCGCCGTCGCCCTGAAGGAGTGGTTCGCGGAGGACTGGCACCGGGAGATCGTGGACCGGTGGGCCGCTGCGGGTGTCCGCATGGAGGACGAGGTGGACGAGAGCACGCCGCGCACCCTCGAGGGCCTCACCGTCGTGGTGACCGGATCCCTGGAGCACTACAACCGCGACGAGGCGAAGGAAGCGATCATCACCCGCGGTGGCAAGGCCGCCGGGTCGGTGTCGAAGAACACCAGCTACGTGGTGGCCGGCGAGAACGCGGGCACCAAGCTCGAGAAGGCCGAGGCGCTCGGCATCCCCGTGCTCGACGAGGAAGGATTCACCGCACTGCTGGCACACGGACCCGCGGCGCCGGAGGACGAGCCGAGCGAGGACGAGGAGGCCGCCGAAGAACTGGAGGCCGGAGCCGGCGGGACGGACACCGGGGACACCGGGGACACCGCATGAGCCCCATGTCGTCCCCTTCCGCGCTCCTGCACGTGGCCCGCCACGCCGCGGCGGCAGGCGCCGAGGTGCTCTCCCGCCGGGACCCGACGGCGCTCGAGGCCACCAGCAAGAGCTCGGACAGCGACTGGGTGACGGCGTACGACGTCGCCGCCGAGCGGGCCGTCCGGTCCGTCATCGGGGACTCGCGACCGCACGACATCATCACGGGCGAGGAGCTCGGCACCACGGTCCCGGCCGGGCAGCGCGACGGCGTCCGGATCCGCTGGTCGATCGACCCCCTGGACGGCACCACGAACTTCATCCGCAACATCGTCTACTACGGCACGTCCGTGGCGGCGGCCGATCAGGACGGCACCTGGCTGGCCGGCGTCGTGCACGCCCCCGCGCTGCGCCGCATCTACTGGGCGTCCCGCGGCGGCGGAGCGTGGCTGAGCGACCAGGGCAGGGTACGGCGCCTCACCGGGCCGGGCTCCGACCGGGGGCGGATCCTCGCCACCGGCTTCTCGTACGACGCCGCGACGCGGGCGGGGCAGGTGGACGACCTCGACGGGCTCCTCCACGGGTTCGGCGACCTGCGGACGCTCGGTTCCGCGGCCCTCGATCTCTGCATGGTCGCGGACGGCTCCCTCGACGCCTTCGTGGAGCGCGGGCTGCACGAGCACGACATCGCGGCCGGTGCACTGATCGCCGAGGAGGCGGGCGTCGTCGTCCTCCGGCCGCCGCTGCGGTCCGTGCTCGACGGCGGGCCCACCGAGGCCGAGCGCCTCGCGGCCGTGACGGTCGCCGGCGGTCCCGACCTCATCCGTTCCGTCACCGATCCCACATCCCTCGGGAGGCACCCATGACCACGCCGTCCTGGCAGAAGGTCCTGTCCACGCTCGCCGGCGAGCGGTCCCGCGAACTGTATGCGCGGGCCGTCCTCGGACAGCCGCTCGACGCCGCACCCAGGGAGGTGCAGCGCCTCGTCGACGCCGGGCTCCTGACACCGGAGCAGACCGTCGCCGGCGGGCTGTTCAAGGAGGTGCTCGCCGCTGCCGGGCCGGGCACGCCGAAGGGCGTGGACCGGTTCTTCCGGGAGGGGCGGATCGACGGCCTCCCGCGTGCCGGGCAGGACCGCACCGACCTGCTGGGACACCTCGCCGAGCGGTTGCTGCCCGCCGACGGGGAGATCAGCGAACCGGAGGTCAACCGGCTGCTCGCCACCGTCACGCACGACATCCCGACCCTGCGCCGCGCGCTCGTCGATCACGGCTTCATGGAGCGCTACCCCGACGGCACCGGCTACCGGCGGGTGACCGAGGCGTCCTGAGGGGTGTGGCCTCCGGTCCTGGGCCGCATCCGTTGCGCGGGCCCGCACCTCGGGTCGTCCGCCGCCGTCGCCCCGGAATGTCCCCGACCGCAGTGATAATGGAGCGATGACGGCTTATTCCGGCACGAAGGAGTTCGAAGGCGCGACCTTCGTCAGGGCGAGCTTCAAGGGCGCCACCCTGCGGTTCTCCGATGTCAGCGGTGTGACGATGCGCGGGGTCGACCTGGACGGGCTCGACATCGACAGCCACGACCTGTTCCTCGGCAGCCTCGTCGTCAACGGCGTCGACGTGGTGCCGCTCGTGGACGCCGAGCTCAACCGGCAGTTCCCGGGCCGCGAGCTGCAGAAGGCGCAGACGCCCGACGGTCTCCGCGAGGGCTGGGTGGCTGTGCAGGCCGCATGGCAGGAGACGGTGACGGGCACGCCGCCGGACCTCGTGGACGCCCATGTCGAGGACGAGTGGTCCCTGTCCCAGACCCTGCGGCACCTCGTCCTGGCCACCGATGCGTGGCTTCGAGGGGGGATCCTTCGGGTGGAGCAGCCGCTGCACGAGATCGGCCAGATCTTCACCGGTGCCGAGGAGATGGGCTTCGACATGTCGGTCTTCCGTGCGGACGCCCCGGCGTACGAGGAGATCCTCGAGGTACGGGCCGAGCGGCAACGGCTGGTGACCGGCTTCCTGGCCACGGCCACGGCGGAGCTGCTGGCGGAGGAGCGCGAGAACCCGTGGGGCGGCGGGGACTGGCATCCCACCGTCGGCGACTGCATCCGCGTGATCCTGGAGGAGGAGTGGGCGCATCTGCGCTACATCCGGCGCGATCTCGCCCGTCTGCGGTGAGCCGATGGCGGCCGGCCGGGCGCGCGTGAGCCTCGAAGGGGGAGCGCCGCGATCCGGAAAACCAGTATCGTTACGTGAACACAGCCTCGGTGGTCCGATCACGTACTTCTGACGCTGATGAACGGCCTGTAGAAGAGCGGGCCTGCCAGCCCGGCGGGAGGAACGACCACCCCGCCCTACTCAAGCAGGTTGACTGTGCCAGCAGACGTCCCCCAGGGGCCGCGACCGCGTCCTTCGCGGCCGCCGGCCGAAACACACCCCTTCCCCCACGGGGGGAGCTCCGCGGACGACCTCGTAGTGCCGTACCCCATGGACGGCATCGAGGACCGATTCCCCGGATCCCGATTCCTCTCCGGCCGGGCGGGCCTCACCGCGGAACCACCGCTGGGCGTCGACTCGGCACAGCGAAGCGGCGCCGACGGCCAGGATGCCGAACTACGCCTGGTGCTGCAGCGCCTGGCGGAGGTGACCGAGAAGGTGGAGCACCTCACGCGGGCGGTCCAGAGCCGGGACGTCATCGGGCAGGCCAAGGGGATCCTGATGGAACGCTACCGGCTCACCAGCGAGCAGGCCTTCGAGCTGCTGGTCGCCACGAGTTCGGCCAGCAGCAGCAAGCTGTCCGCCGTCGCCGCCCACCTCACGGCCACAGGAGTGCTGGGGCAGCCACCACAGTCCTGACAGGGCACCACGACGGCGTGGCGCGGGCCCTGCCGTGCCCTCGTGGGGGAGGGTGCGACACGGACCTGCTGCGACACTGGTCGTATGGCTGTCTCCTTCGAGTGCATCACCCGCGCGCGCGTGCCGCAGGCCGAGTTGTTCGACCGTTCCCGGAGCATCGATGCCCACACCCGTTCCATGGCCCGGTCTCGGGAGACAGCCGTTGCAGGCACCACGACCGGCCTCATCTCCCTGGGGCAGCACGTGACGTGGCGGGCCCGGCACTTCGGCGTCCCCATCCGCATGACGAGCCGGATCACGGACATGGAAGCGCCGAACCGTTTCGTGGACCAGCAGATCAGGGGTCCCTTCCGGCGATTCCGGCACGTCCACGAGTTCAGCCACGCCGACGGGATCACCACGATGACCGACCGGATCGAGTTCGCGGCGCCCTTCGGTCCACTGGGACGCGTTGTCGAGAAGCTCGTGCTCGCCCGATACCTCAGGACGCTCATCGAGACCCGGAACCGGTACCTCGTCGAAGGACCCGCCCACCGGTAGCCCGGTTGCCGCACGGGGCAAGGAGCGCGGTCGACGAGGCGACCGCACGCCGGCGCGGGATCGTGCTGGGAGCGATCGTGGCTCCGGCGGTCATGGGTGCCCCACTCGGGTGCGGGGGAGTGACGGGGGCGTGCCCGGCGGGCGACAATCGTGGGGACGGCGCCCGGCCCCGCGGGGGCCGGGGAAGGAGGGACCGTGACCGCGAACAGGGATCCTGGCACCGGCCCGCCCGGCCGGCGACCCGCCCGGCTGCTCCCCGGGCCGGCGCGCCTGCTCGTGGGCGTGGCCGTCGCCGTCTTCGCCGCCTCGCTCGGTTTCGTCCTCCTGTATACGACGTCACTCCCGGCGGCAGTGTGCATCCTGATCGCGTTCGTCCTCGGCGCGGCCCAGCTGTACGCCCTGCGGGGCAACCTGTTCCGCAGCAACGGGACCGGCGGCGGGACCCGCGACGGAGCGGGCGACGGACATGACGACGGATTCGGTGACGGATCCGGTGACGGAAGCGGTGGCACCGACGGCCGGCCGGGCGCTCGCTGACCGTACGCCGCTGCCGACCGGCCGCGTGGCGCAGCGCGTGGCAAAATAGGCCGGTGACCACCGCGACGCCCGGCAATGCCCCCTCCTCCCGCGCCATCATCAGACCCATCCAGCCCGAGGACTACGAGGACGTCCGCCGGATCACGCGCGGCGCCTACCTCGAGGCCGGGTACTTCGCCGACGAGGCCCACCCCTACATGGCGGTGCTGGCCGACGTCGAGCACCGTGCAGAGCACGCCGAGGTCTGGGTGGCCGAGCGCGACGGCGCCGTGGTGGGGTCGGTCGCGCTGACGTTCGCCGGCCAGCGGTACACGGACATCGCGGTGGAGGGGGAGCTCGAGTTCCGCATGCTCGCGGTGGACCCGACCGTGCAGCGCGGCGGCGTGGGCCGGGCCATGGTGGAGCGGATCATCGAGCACGCCCGGACGCTGCCCGGCATCGAGGCCGTGAGCCTGACCAGCGGCTCCGACATGGTGCGCGCCCACCGCCTCTACACATCGATGGGCTTCGTCCGGGTCCCCGAGCGGGACTGGGAGGTCCCGAACGAGGACATCCTGCTCTGGGTCTTCCGCCTGCCCCTCTGACCCGCCGGGAACGGGCGGGAGCCGCGGCCGTCGCCCGGTTCTCCGATGGCGGGCGCCTCGCGCGCCGCCACTAGACTGGAGGCAGACACCCACCTCCGACTTCCAGGGGAGATCCATGGCTGAGATCAACCGGGACGACGTCGCGCACCTCGCGCGGCTCGCCCACATCGACATGAACGACGACGAGCTCGACCGCATGGCGGGGGAGCTCGCCGTGATCGTCGACTCCATCAAGTCCGTGAGCGAGGTGGCGGGCGACGACGTCCCCGCGACCAGCCACCCCATCCCGCTGAGCAATGTGTTCCGCGACGACGTGGTGGGGGAGACCCTCAGCAACGAGGACGCGCTGCTCGGTGCGCCCGACAACGCCGACGGCCGCTTCAAGGTCCCGGCCATCCTGGACGGGGAGTAACCCATGACCGACCTGATCCGCCTGTCCGCCGACGCCCTGGCGCAGAAGCTCGCCGCCAAGGAGGTCTCCGCCGTCGAGGTGACGCAGGCCCACCTGGACCGCATCGACGCCGTGGACGGCGCCCTCAACGCCTTCCTGCACGTGAACACCGAGGAGGCGCTGCTCGTCGCCGCCGAGGTGGACAAGGCCCGCAGCATCGGCGACACCCTGCACCCGCTGGCCGGCGTGCCGATCGCGGTGAAGGACCTCATCGTCACGCGGGGCCAGCCCACCACGGCCGGCTCGAAGATCCTCGAGGGCTGGCAGAGCCCGTACGACGCCACGGTGGTCCGCCGGCTCCGGGACGCGAAGATGCCGATCCTCGGCAAGACCAACCTGGACGAGTTCGCGATGGGCTCCTCGACCGAGCACTCCGCATTCGGCCCCACCCGGAACCCCTGGGACCTGGACCGCATCCCCGGCGGGTCCGGCGGCGGATCCGCCGCCGCCGTCGCCGCGTTCGAGGCGCCCCTGGCCCTCGGCACCGACACCGGCGGGTCCATCCGCCAGCCCGGCGCCGTGACCGGGACGGTCGGCGTGAAGCCCACCTACGGCGGCGTCTCCCGCTACGGCGCCATCGCCATGGCGTCCTCGCTCGACCAGATCGGCCCCGTCTCCCGCACCGTCCTCGACAGCGCCCTGCTGCACGAGGTCATCGGCGGCCACGACCCGCACGATTCGACATCGCTCACCGACCCCGTGGGCGCACTCGTCGAGGCCGCACGCCTGGGCCACGTGCAGGGCATGCGGATCGGCGTCATCAAGGAACTGCAGGGCGAGGGCTACCAGGCCGGCGTCCTCGCGCGCTTCTCCGAGTCGCTCGAGCTGCTGCGTTCGGCGGGCGCGGAGATCGTCGAGGTCTCCTGCCCCAACTTCCGGTACGCGCTCGGCGCCTACTACCTGATCATGCCGTCGGAGGCGTCCAGCAACCTCGCCAAGTACGACGGCGTCCGGTTCGGCCTGCGCGTGGTGCCCGAGGGCACCCCGACGATCGAGCGCGTCATGGGCGCCACCCGCGCCGCCGGATTCGGCGACGAGGTCAAGCGCCGCATCATCCTCGGCACCTACGCGCTGAGCGCCGGCTACTACGACGCCTACTACGGGTCCGCGCAGAAGGTCCGCACGCTCATCCAGCGCGACTTCGCCGCAGCCTTCGAGCAGGCGGACGTGCTCGTCTCGCCGACCGCCCCGACCACCGCGTTCAAGCTGGGCGAGAAGCTCGACGACCCGCTGGCGATGTACCTCAACGATGTCGCCACCATCCCGGCGAACCTCGCCGGCGTGCCCGGCCTGTCGCTGCCGGGCGGCCTCGCGGACGAGGACGGACTGCCGGTCGGCATCCAGCTCCTCGCGCCCGCCCGCCAGGACGCACGCCTGTACCGCGTGGGCGCCGTCCTCGAATCACTGCTCGAAGACACGTGGGGCGGGCCGCTGCTGGCCCAGGCCCCGGAGATCACGACGATCGCAGGTGGGAAGTAATGACTGCTGTAACCGATGAGGTCCTCTCCTTCGACGAGGCCATGGAGAAGTACGATCCCGTGCTCGGGTTCGAGGTCCACGTGGAGCTCAACACGAAGACCAAGATGTTCTCCTCCGCCCCCAACGCCTTCGGGGACGTGCCCAACACCAACGTGACGCCCGTGGACCTCGGCCTGCCCGGTGTCCTGCCCGTCGTCAACGGCGTGGCCGTGGAGTCCGCGATCAAGATCGGCCTCGCGCTGAACTGCAAGATCGCCGAGAAGTGCTACTTCGCGCGGAAGAACTACTTCTACCCGGACACCCCGAAGAACTTCCAGACCTCCCAGTTCGAGGACCCGATCGCGTACGACGGCTCCATCGACATCGAGCTCGCCGACGGCACCGTCTTCACGGTCGAGATCGAGCGCGCCCACATGGAGGAGGACGCCGGCAAGCTCACCCACATGGGCGGCTCCACGGGCCGCATCCAGGGTGCCGAGTTCTCCCTCGTGGACTACAACCGGGCGGGCGTGCCGCTCATCGAGATCGTCACCAAGCCGATCGTCGGTGCCGGGTCCCGCGCCCCCGAGCTCGCGAAGGCCTACGTCGCCGCGATCCGCGAGATCGTCAAGAACCTCGGCGTCTCCGACGCCCGCATGGAGCGCGGCAACGTGCGCTGCGACGCGAACGTCTCCCTCAAGCCCAAGGGCCAGGAGAAGTTCGGCACGCGCACCGAGACCAAGAACGTGAACTCGCTGCGCGCCGTCGAGCACGCGGTCACCTACGAGATCCAGCGCCACGCCGCCGTCCTGGACTCCGGCACGCCGATCCTGCAGGAGACGCGCCACTGGCACGAGGACACACGGTCGACGACGTCCGGACGGCCCAAGTCCGACGCCGACGACTACCGCTACTTCCCGGAGCCGGACCTCGTGCCCGTCGTGACGAACGAGGCCTGGATCGAGAAGCTCCGCGCCGAGCTGCCCGAGCCTCCCGCCGAGCGCCGCAAGCGCCTGCAGGCCGACTGGGGCTACTCCGACGCCGAGTTCCGCGACGTCGTCAACGCCGGCGTCATGTCCTCCATCGAGGACACCGTCGCCGCCGGCGTGAGCGCAGCCGTCGCCCGCAAGTGGTGGATGGGCGAGATCTCCCGCCGCGCCAAGCTCGCGGACGTCGAGCCGGCCGAGCTCGGCGTCACACCCGAGCTGATCGTGGAGCTCAACGCGCTCATCGAGTCCGGCAAGATCAACGACAAGCTCTCCCGCGACGTGCTCGACGGCGTCCTCGCCGGCGAGGGCACGCCCGCGGAGGTCGTCGAGCAGCGCGGACTCGCCGTCGTGTCCGACGACGGGCCCCTCCTCGAGGCGATCGACGGCGCCCTCGCGGCCCAGCCCGACGTCGCCGACAAGATCCGCGGCGGCAAGATCCAGGCCGTCGGCGCGATCGTGGGCGGCGTTATGAAGGCGACCCGCGGGCAGGCCGACGCCGGCCGCGTCCGCGAACTCATCCTGCAGCGCCTCGGCGTCGAGGGATAGCCGCCGGCGTTCCCGACGGCGTGCAGCGGCGGGACCGGGTGGACGGCTCCACCCGGTGCCGCCGCGCCGGATCCGGCGCTCCCAGGAGGTCCCGATGGCCCTGATGCCGCAGGCGGAGATCGACGTGGCGCCGTCGCTCGTCACCGCGCTGCTCGCCGCGCAGGCGCCGGACCTGGCCCACCTGCCGGTACGGTCCGTGGGCGGCGGCTGGGACAACACGCTGTTCCGGCTGGGGGAGGACCTCGTGGTGCGCCTGCCCCGGCGTGCGGTCGCGGACGCCCTGATGGTCGCCGAGCAGCGCTGGCTCCCCGGCCTCGCCGCGTCCGTGTCCGTCCCGACGTCGGCGCCCCTCCGGCTCGGCCGGCCCGGTTCCGGCTACCCGTGGCACTGGTCCGTGTCCCGGTGGATCGACGGGGTCGGCGGCCTCACCGTCCCGCGGGACCGTCGCTCCGCCGCGGCCGTTCCGCTCGCTCGGTTCCTCGCCGCGTTCCAGCGCCCCGCCCCGGCCGACGCCCCCGTGAGTCCCGTCGGCCGCGGGGGTCCGCTGGTGGCGCGCGACGCCGTCGTCCGGGCGCGGCTCGCCTCGCTCGGCGACACTCCAGGCATGCCCGGTCCGCAGCTGCTGGAGGTCTGGGAGGCGTCCCTCGCCGCGCCCGCCTGGACACGGGCACCCCTGTGGCTGCACGGCGACCTGCACCCCGGGAACGTCGTCCTGGGACCCGACGGCGCGCTGGCCGGCGTCGTCGACTTCGGTGACCTGTGCTCCGGGGACCCGGCGACGGACCTCGCCGCGGCCTGGCTCCACTTCGACGCCGCCGGCCGGTCCGCGTTCCGTGCCGCACTCGAGGCGCTGCGCCCCACCGACGCCCCGACGTGGACCCGGGCGCGCGGCTGGGCCGTGAGCATGGGCAGCGCGCTGGCCGCGGCGTCGGACGATGCCCCTGCCCTCCACGCGCTCGGCGTCGGGATCCTCGGAGCGGTCCTCGAGGGCTGATGCCTCCCGGCCGGTCCGCGGTCCGATCCCGCCCACTGGTAGTGTTGCCCCGGGCAATATCCCGCCCGGCACTCGTACCGCCCAGGCCCAGCCCATCCCGCTGGAGCATCCGGCGGGATGGAAGGAACCGTTCAGTGAAGGCGCTGTACAAATCCGGGGCGCATCCCGGCTTCGAACTCGTGGACCGCCCCGAACCCGAGGCAGGGTGGGGCGAGGTCAAGATCCGCGTCATCACCACGGGCATCTGCGGTACGGACCTCCATATCGAGAGCTGGGACGCCTGGGCGCAGGGCATGATCACCGCGCCCCTCATCCCCGGCCACGAGTTCTACGGCGAGGTCGTCGGCCTCGGCGACGGCGTCCGCGACATCAGGGTCGGAGACCGCGTCTCCGGCGAGGGGCACATCGTCTGCGGGATCTGCCGCAACTGCCGCGCGGGGCGCCGCCAGATGTGCATCCACACCTCGAGCGTCGGCGTGCAGCGCGACGGCGCGTTCGCCGAGTTCGTCGTCGTCCCCGAGACCAACGTGTGGGTGCACGACGCGACCATCACACCCGAGCTCGGCGCCGTCTTCGACCCCTTCGGCAACGCCGTGCACACCGCGCTCAGTTTCCCGCTCGTCGGCGAGGACGTGCTCATCACGGGCGCCGGCCCCATCGGGCTCATGGCCGTCGCCGTCGCCCGGCACGCGGGCGCCCGGAAGATCGCCATCACCGACGTCTCCGCCCCCCGCCTCGAACTCGCCCGCGGCGTCGGCGCCGATCTCGCCGTCGACGTCAGCCGCATGCGCGTCGCGGACGCCCAGCGCGAGCTCGGCATGAAGGAGGGCTTCGACATCGGGATGGAGATGTCCGGGCACGCGACCGCCCTGCCCGAGATGATCGACAACATGAACCACGGCGGGAAGATCGCCATGCTGGGGCTGCCGTCCGGTCCCATCTCCATCGACTGGGGCAAGGTGGTCACGCATATGCTCACCCTCAAGGGCATCTACGGACGGGAGATGTTCGAGACCTGGTACGCGATGAGCGCCATGCTGCAGTCCAACCGGACGCTGCGTGAGGCGGTCGCGTCCGTGGTCACCGACTGCCTGCCGGCCCACCGGTGGCAGGAGGGCTTTCGGACGGCGCGCGACGGCGCCAGCGGCAAAGTGGTCCTCGACTGGACCACCTTCTAGGAAGCAGGAACACCATGTACGCAGCAGTCCGCGACCAGCTCGCCGGTGAACTCGACGACATCCGCAGCGCAGGCCTCTTCAAGCACGAGCGGCGCATCTCGTCGCCGCAGTCCAGCTCCATCACGGCGGGTGCGCAGGGCGCCCCCGACGCCCGGGTGCTGAACTTCTGCGCCAACAACTACCTCGGCCTCGCCGACCACCCGGACATCATCGCGGCCGCCAAGACGGCGCTCGACGAGCGCGGGTTCGGCATGGCCTCGGTGCGCTTCATCTGCGGCACGCAGGACCTGCACCTCGACCTCGAGCGGCGCGTCTCGCAGTTCCTCGGCACCGAGGACACCATCCTCTTCTCCTCCTGCTTCGACGCGAACGGCGGGGTCTTCGAATCGCTCCTCGGGGCAGAGGACGCCGTGATCTCCGACGCCCTGAACCACGCGTCGATCATCGACGGCATCCGCCTCTCCAAGGCCCGGCGCTTCCGCTACGCGAACCGCGACATGGCGGACCTGGAGGCGAAACTGCAGGAGGCCTCCGATGCGCGGCGCCGCCTCATCGTGACCGACGGCGTCTTCTCCATGGACGGTTACCTCGCGCCCCTCGAGGCCATCTGCGATCTCGCCGAGCGGTACGACGCGATGGTCATGGTCGACGACTCCCACGCCGTCGGCTTCATGGGCGCGACCGGCGCCGGCACACCCGAGCATGCGGGCGTCGCCCACCGGGTGGACATCTTCACGGGGACGTTCGGCAAGGCGCTCGGCGGGGCATCCGGCGGGTACGTCGCCGCCCGCGCCGAGATCGTGGCCCTGCTGCGCCAGCGGGCACGGCCCTACCTGTTCTCCAACTCCCTCGCCCCCTCGATCGTCGCGGCCACCCTCACCGCGCTGGACCTGGTGGAGAACAGCAGGGAGCTCCGCGAGACCCTCACCCGCAACGCGGCGCAGTTCCGCCGCCGCATGACGGAGGAGGGCTTCGACCTGCTGGCCGGCGAGCACGCGATCATCCCCGTGATGTTCGGCGACGCCGTCCTCGCCGCGCGGACCGCCGACGCGATGCTCGCGCACGGCGTCTTCGTCACCGCCTTCAGCTACCCCGTGGTCCCCAAGGGCGCCGCCCGCATCCGCGTGCAGCTCTCGGCCGCCCACACGGGGGACGACGTCGAGGCCTGCGTGCAGGCCTTCGTGGCCGCCCGCGCCGAGGTGGCACCGGAGGTCGGTGCCGACGCGGCCACGGAGCAGCAGGACCCCGCCGGTGCGGGCGCGCCGGGCGCCCACGTGGGCGGCGCCTGACCCGGTCCCGCGACCGGCGCGGACCGGGCCCGAGACCGGCGCGGACCGGGCCCGAGACCGGCGCGGACCGGGCCCGAGACCGGCGCGGACCGGGCCCGGGAGGACCGCTGCGTCCCGGGCGGGCACCGGATGGGGGAGGCCCGCCCTAGGATGACGGGATGACCTCCCTCGAGTGCGACGTCCTGATCATCGGCGGCGGGATCGCCGGGCTGTCCCTGGCGTCCGCGCTCGCCCCGTTCTCGAGCGTGGTCCTCGTGGAGGCCGAGGCGACGCTCGGGTACCACACGTCCTCGCGCTCCGCCCGGCAGCTCATCCCCAGCTACGGTCCCGAGCCGCTCCGGGACCTGACGCGCCGCACGCTCGACGTGCTCTCCGGTGTGCAGTCCTCCACCGGGCTCCCGCTCACCGTCCCGCGGTCCGTCCTGCTCATCGGGTCCGAGGCCGACGTCGCGGCGAAGGCGAATGCCGCCATGCGCCCCGTGGCCCGCGCCGAGGCCCTCGACCTGTGCCCGCAACTGCGCCCCGGCGCCTTCGAGGCCGCCGCCCTCGATACCGGCTGCGTCGGCACGGACACGGACCTGCTGCTGGAGTACCACCGGCGCAGCGCCGGCGACGACGGCGTGCTCATCCTCACGGGCGCACCCGTCACGTCCGCCCGGTACGACGGCGCCGGGTGGAGTGTGCGCGCCGGCTACCGCAGCATCAGCGCGGAGGTGGTGGTCGATGCCGCCGGTGCGTGGGCCGACGGCGTCGCGTCCCTCTGCGGCGTCGCGCCGCAGGGCCTCGTGCCGCTGCGCCGGACGGCGGCGATCGTCTCGGCGACCGATGCGCCCCCGGTCGGCACACCCATGGTGGCGGCCGCCGACGACTCGTTCTACTACCGCCCGGACGCCGCCGGCGTCCTGATCTCCCCGTGTGAGGCGGAGCCGTCGGACCCGGGCGACGCGCAGCCCCACCCGGGGGACGTCGAGCGGCTCGTGGAGCACCTGGCCACCGTCACCACCCTCGGCATCACCTCGGTGCAGCGGTCCTGGACGGGGCTGCGGACACAGCGAGAGTCCGGGCTGCCCGTGGTCGGCTTCGATAACGCGCATCCCGGTTTCTTCTGGCTCGCCGGCCAGGGGGGCTACGGCTTCCAGACGTCGTCGGGCATCGCCGAACTGGCGGCGGTCCTGCTCACGGGTGCCGATCCCGCCGATCTGGGCGCCGACCCCGGCAGCATCGCGGCCGCCGCCACGGCGCTGCGGCCGGCCTGAGAGGTGCCCGGACCGGGCCTGCGCCGGGAATGAGCCGGGAATGAACCGGGTCCCGACCCTTGCCGACCGGGCTGCCCGCCCGCAACGGGTGGCCCTGCGCCGCGCCGCCCGCCCGGGCCTCCGTCGTTTCCGTAGAGTAGTGGCCGGAGGCAGCCCCGGTACGCCGGCGGCGGGCCTGGTCATCGCAGGATCATCCGCCGCAGTGGCGGACTCATCGAACGGAACGGATCATGTCAGCAAGTGGAGGCAACAAGGCGATCGTCGCGGCCCTGGCCGCGAACCTCACGATCGCCGCGCTCAAGTTCGTGGCCTTCGCGCTCACGCGCTCCTCGTCCATGCTCGCCGAGGGCATCCACTCCGTCGCGGATTCGGGCAACCAGGTCCTCCTGCTGGTCGGCGGCAAACGGTCCAGGCGGCAGGCGAGTGCCGAGCATCCCTTCGGCTACGGCCGTGAACGGTACATCTACGCCTTCATCGTCTCCATCGTCCTGTTCAGCGTCGGAGGCCTCTTCGCGCTGTACGAGGCCTATCACAAGTACCAGGACCCGCACCCCATCGAGGGCCCCTTCTGGTGGGTGCCGCTCGCGGTCCTGATCGGCGCGATCATCGCCGAGTCGTTCTCGCTCCGCACCGCCATCAAGGAGTCCAACCACACGCGCGGCGGCATGGGCTGGGTGCGCTTCGTGCGCACCGCCAAGTCGCCCGAACTGCCGGTGATCCTCCTCGAGGACCTCGGCGCGCTCGTGGGCCTCGCGTTCGCGCTGGTCGGTGTCTCCATGACGCTGCTCACCGACAACGGCCTCTGGGACGCGGCGGGCACCGCGATGATCGGCCTGCTCCTCGTGGCCATCGCCGCCATCCTCGCCATCGAGACCAAGAGCCTGCTCCTCGGGGAATCGGCGACCGCCGCGGACGTCGCGAAGATCGAGGCCGCCATCAGCAACGGCGGCTCCACGCGCATCATCCACCTGAAGACCCTGCACCTCGGCCCGGACGAACTGCTCGTCGCCGCCAAGATCACGGTCGGGAGCCGCGAGAGCGGCGAGCAGATCGCGGCGGACATCAACAGTGCCGAGGAGCGCGTCCGGGCCGCCGTACCCATCGCCACGGCCATCTACCTGGAGCCCGATCTGTTCCATCCCGCGGCCGCCGCGACGCCCTCAGCGAACGGGAACCCTCCAGAGGTCGCACCGGGCGGCGACCCGTCGCGGCGGGTCTAGGATGAGCGCATGAACGTCATCGAAACACGCCTTCCCGGCATCGGAGTGCGGCGGGAGATCGTCACGGGCTCCGGTCGCAGGGTGGGGATCGTCGCCCAGCGCGACGGTGATCTGGACCTCATCATCTCGAAGGCGAGCGACCCGGATGCCTGTGTCGCCTCCATCCCGCTGACCCCCGACGAGGCCGCGACGATCGGCAACCTCCTCGGCTCGCGGCAGCTCGTCGCCCAGCTGACGGAGGAGCACCGCGATCTCCCGGGAGTCTCCACGCGGCAGTTCCTGATCGAGCGCGGGTCGCCCTTCGACGGCCGGCCCCTCGCGGACACGCGCATGCGCTCCCGCTCGGGTGCCTCGCTCGTCGCCGTCCTCCGCTCGGGCCAGGTGCAGGCCTCGCCGACACCCGATTTCACCCTCACCGCGGGCGATCTGCTGGTGGTGGTGGGTACCTCCGAGGGCCTCGACGCCGCGGCGGACATCCTGCGCAACGGCTGAGCCGCCTGTGCACACGACCGCCCTGACCCTGATCGAACTCGGCGCGATCCTGCTGTTCCTCGGTATCCTCGGGCGGCTCGCCGGCCGGATCGGGCTCTCGCCGATCCCGCTCTACCTCATCGGAGGCCTGTTCTTCGGGCAGGGCGGGTTCATCGAGCTCGAGGGCGTCCTCGACTTCAGCGAGGTCGCCAGCGAGATCGGCATCGTCCTGCTGCTGCTCATGCTCGGCCTCGAATACACCGCGAAGGAACTCGTCACCGGTCTGCGCCAGTCATGGCTGGCCGGGATCGTGGACTTCGTCCTCAACTTCACGCCGGGCGCCCTCGTCGCCGTCGTCCTCGGCTGGGGGCCCGTCGCCGCCCTCGTCATGGGCGGCGTCACCTACATCTCGTCGTCGGGGATCGCCGCGAAAGTCATCGGCGACCTCGGCCGGCTCGGCAACCGCGAGACGCCCACGGTCCTCGCGATCCTCGTCTTCGAGGACCTCGCCATGGCCATCTACCTGCCGGTGCTCACGGCGGTCCTCGCCGGGCTCAGTTTCGCCGGCGGCCTCGGAACCGTCGGCATCTCCCTGCTCGTGGTCACGCTCGTGCTCGTCATCGCCCTGCGGTGGGGGAACATCGTCTCCGCCGTCGTCGACAGCACCGACCGTGAGGTGTTCCTCCTGACCCTGATCGGCGCGGCCCTCCTCGTCGCCGGACTGGCCTCCGCCCTGCAGGTCTCGGCGGCCGTCGGCGCGTTCCTGCTCGGCATCGCGATCTCCGGCGCGACGGCGGAGAACGCCGCGCGCGTCCTGGAACCCCTCAGGGACCTCTTCGCGGCCATCTTCTTCGTCGTGTTCGGGCTGAACACCGATCCGTCCTCCATCCCTCCCGTGCTCGGCGTCGCCCTGCTCCTGGCCGTGGTGACCTCGGCGACCAAGATCGCGACCGGCTGGTGGGCCGCCGGGCGGCAGGGGATCGGGCGGATGGGGCGGGCGCGTGCCGGCACGGCGCTCGTGGCGCGCGGCGAGTTCTCGATCGTCATCGCCGGTCTCGCGGTGACCTCCGGGGCCGTGCTCCCCGAACTGGCCGCGCTGGCCACCACGTACGTGCTCCTCATGGCCGTCCTCGGCCCGGTACTGGCGCGGCTCGCCGAACCGGGCATGGAACTGGCCGAACGCCTGTCGAGCCGGCGCCTGCGGACGGTTCCGACCGCCGAGAGCACCTGACCGGACGCCCGGCCCGCTAGTCGTCGAGGATCTTGCCGATCGGTTCGCGCTTCTCGGCCTGGAACGTGTCCTCCTCGCGGCCGTACGCCCAGTAGCCGGAGAGGGAGACCTGCGAGCGCGCCAGTCCCCTGTCCCTGAACAGGACGTCGCGGAGCGCCTTCATCGCACCCCGCTCGCCGTGCACGAACGCGTCGACGCGCCCGTCGGGCCACGGCCCGTCGGCGACGGCGTCCGCGAGCAGCGTCGTCGTCCCCGCCGCCTGCCCGTCCCGGAACAGCCAGTGCAGCTCGAGGCCCGCGGGGGCCCGGAGCGGGATGACGTCGGCGGCACCGTCCACCTCCAGGTACGCGTGCCCCACGGCGGCAGGGTGTAGCGCTTCGATGCCTGCGGCGACGGCCGGCAGGGCGGAGTCGTCGCCCACGAAGAGGTGCCAGTCGGCGTCCTGGTCGGGGGACCATTTGCCCGAGGGGCCCATCAGCACGAGGCTGTCACCCGGTACCGCGGCCGCCGCCCACGGCCCGGCGATCCCCGCGTCCCCGTGCACCACGAAGTCGATGGCCAGCCGCCGGGAGGCGCGGTCGAGCCAGCGGATGGTGTAGGTCCGCTTCACGGGGCGGTCGCCCGGAGCCAGTTCGTCCTTCAGCGCCGCGAGATCGTAGGGCGGCACCAGTCCGAGCCTCGGCTTGGCGAAGAGCAGCTTGGCGTACTTGTCCGTCGCCTCGCAGTCCTGCAGGTCGGCGAACCCGGGCCCGCCCGCCACGACCCGCACGAGGTGCGGGCTGAGCCACCGGGTCTCCTGCACGGTGAGGACCGCCTGCGGACGCGGGGCCTTGCGGTGCGGTGCGGCGTCAGGTGCGGCCGGCGGCGACGCCGGTGAAGGATCGGGGGCGGGAACGGGCGAGGGAACGGGCGAGGGAACAGGCGAGGACACGGGGAGGCGCTTCTTTCGACAGGGGGTCAGGCCACCCTAACAAGGTTCACTGGAGCGTCGCTGGGAGCACCCCGAGCGCCGCGTCGAGCAGCGAGCCGTCCTCCACCAGGAGGCGGGCGGCCTCGATCTCGGGGGCGAGGTAGCGGTCCGTCCCCGGGCCCTCCACGTCCTGGCGCAGCCGCTGCCGGACGGCCGTGATCGGGGCGGAGCTGCGGTAGCCGGGTGCTCCGCCGTCGCGCATGTCCAGGCCCCTCGCGGCCGTGAGGATCTCGATGGCGAGCACCCGCGTGAGGCCGTCCACGGCCCTGCGCAGCTTGAGGCCGGCGGCCCAGCCCATGGAGACGTGGTCCTCCTGCATCGCGGAGGACGGGATGGAGTCCACGGAGGCGGGGTTGGCGAGCCGCTTGAGTTCGGACACGATGCCCGCCTGCGTGTACTGGGCGATCATGTGCCCGGAGTCCACGCCGGGATCGTCCGCGAGGAAGGCGTTGAGTCCATGGCTGCGTGCCTTGTCGAGGAAGCGGTCGGTCCGGCGTTCGCTCATGGAGGCGACGTCGGCGACGGCGATCGCGAGGAAGTCCAGCACGTAGCCCACGGGGGCGCCGTGGAAGTTGCCGTTCGACTCGATGCGCCCGTCCGGGGTGATCACCGGGTTGTCGATCGCGGAGCCGAGTTCGACGGCGGCCACCGCGTCGGCGTGGGCGAGGGTGCCGCGTGCCGCGCCGTGCACCTGCGGCGCGCACCGCAGGGAGTAGGCGTCCTGGACGCGCGTGAACCGGTGGCGGCCGGTCTCGGAGGTCAGCTGCTCGCCGATCAGCGGCGATCCCTCGAGCAGCGCCCGGATGTTCGCGGCCGAGGCCACCTGCCCGGCGTGGGGCCGCAGGGCGTGCAGGTCCTCGGCGAAGACGGCGTCGGTGCCGAGCAGTCCCTCGACGCTCATGGCGGCGGCGAGGTCCGCCGTCGTCAGGAGGCGGTGGAGGTCGGTCGAGGCGAGGACCAGCATGCCGAGCATGCCGTCCGTCCCGTTGATGAGGGCCAGGCCCTCCTTCTCGCGCAGTTCCACCGGCGGGATGCCGGCCGCCGCCAGGGCCTCGGCGGCCGGCACGAGCTCCCCGGCGCCGTTCCGCACCGTGCCCTCGCCCATGAGGGCCAGGGCCACGTGCGAGAGCGGTGCGAGGTCGCCGGAGCAGCCGAGCGACCCGTACTCGCCGACCACGGGGGTGATGCCGGCGTTGAGCAGCGCCGCGGCGGTGGAGGCGACGAGGGGGCGCACGCCGGTGCGGCCCGTCGCGAGGGTGGAGAGGCGCCCGAGCATGAGGCCCCGCACCACCTCGCGGTCCACCTCCGCGCCGGAGGACGCCGCGTGGCTGCGGATGAGGCTGCGCTGGAGCTGTGTGCGCTGGTCGAGCGGGATGTGCCGGGTGGCCAGGGCACCGAAGCCGGTGGAGACGCCGTAGTGCGGGGTGCCGTCGTCGACGAGCGCATCGATCACCCGGCGTGACGCCGCCATGGCGTCGAGGGCCTCGGGGGCCAGCTCGACCCGGGCGTCGTACCGGGTCACGGCGACGACGTCGGCGGGGGAGAGGGGGCCGGTTCCGATGATCACGGAGGGCTGGGACACGGTCTGCCTCGGTTCCTGCGGTTCTGACCGCTATTGCCATTGAGTGGAAAGGACGTTTCAATAAGTGAAAACCACAGCAGGTCCGAACGCAAGGAGGCGAGCATGGCGGAATCCTCGACCCGCACCGTGGAGCGCGCCCTCGTGCTGCTCGGCGCCGTCTGCGACGCCGGCTCGCTGAGCCTCGCCGACGCGGCCCGGGAAGCCGACCTGTCGGCGTCCACGGCGCTCCGCCTGCTGCGGACGCTCGAGGGCACGGGCTTCGTGCGGCGCGACCCCCTCGGCGCCTACCGGCCGGGACTGCGCGTGGTGCAGCTCGGCGCGCAGGCGCTCGGGCACGAGTCGCTCGTCTCCCTCGCCGAACCCGCCCTCGAACGCCTCGTGCGGCAGACGGGCGAGTCGGCCTACCTCAGCGTCCCCTCGCACGACGGCGAGGGCGTCTACCTCGCCATGCGGGAGGGCACCCACTCGGTCCGCCACGCCAGCTGGGTCGGCCGCAGCATCCCGCTGGACGGCACCGCCGTCGGCGCCGTCCTCACCGGCGGCCCGCCGACCGGCGGCTTCGTCATCGTCCGCGACGGCATCGAGGCCGACGTCACAGCCATCGCCGCGCCGGTCTCGCCCGGCGGAAGGGCGGCCGCAGCCCTCAGCGTCGTCGTCCCCAGCTACCGCATCACCGAGGCCGAGGCCCACCGCATCGGGGCGCTCGTCGCGCAGGAGGCGGCCGCGCTCCTGAGCCGGCCGGGTGCACCCGCCATCCCCGAGAACCCACCAGGAGAACCAGCATGACGAGCGTCCCCAGCGCCACCCACGATCCGTCCCGCTCCATCCGCGCAGCCCGCGGCACGCGCCTGACCGCGAAGAGCTGGCAGACGGAGGCACCGCTGCGCATGCTCATGAACAACCTCGACCCCGAGGTGGCCGAGCGGCCCGAGGACCTCGTGGTCTACGGGGGCACGGGCCGCGCGGCGCGCAGCTGGGCGGCGTACGACGCGATCGTCCGCACGCTGGAGACCCTCGAGGACGACGAGACCCTGCTCGTGCAGTCCGGCAAACCCGTCGGCGTGTTCCGCACCAACCCGTGGGCACCGCGCGTGCTGCTCGCCAACTCCAACCTCGTGGGCGACTGGGCCACCTGGCCGGAGTTCCGCCGCCTCGAAGCCGAGGGCCTCATGATGTACGGGCAGATGACGGCGGGCTCCTGGATCTACATCGGCACGCAGGGCATCCTCCAGGGGACGTTCGAGACGTTCGCCGCCATCGCCCGCAAGCGGTTCGGCGGCACCCTCGCCGGCACCCTGACGCTCACCGCGGGCTGCGGCGGCATGGGCGGTGCCCAGCCGCTCGCCGTCACGCTCAACGGCGGGGCCGTCCTCATCGTCGACGTCAGCGAGGCGCGCCTGCGCCGCCGCGTCGCCAAGCGGTACCTGGACACCGTCGCGGACACGCTCGACGACGCCGTCGCGCAGGTCCTCGCGGCGAAGCACGGCAAGCGCGCCCTGTCCGTGGGTGTCGTCGGCAATGCCGCGACCGTCTTCCCGGAACTGCTGCGGCGCGGGCTCGACGTCGACATCGTCACCGACCAGACGTCCGCCCACGACCCGCTCAGCTACCTGCCCGAGGGGATCGCCCCCGACGAGTGGGAGCAGGAGGCCGCGGCCGACCCCGACGGCTTCACCAAGAAGGCGCAGGCCTCCATGGCGCTGCATGTCGAGGCGATGGTCGGCTTCCTCGACGCCGGCGCGGAGGTCTTCGACTACGGCAACTCCATCCGCGACGAGGCCCGCACGGGCGGCTTCGGCCGGGCGTTCGACGTGCCCGGCTTCGTCCCCGCCTACATCCGCCCGCTCTTCTGCGAGGGGCTGGGCCCGTTCCGCTGGGTGGCGCTCTCGGGGGATCCCGCGGACATCGCCGTCACGGACGCCGCCCTCAAGGACCTGTTCCCGGACAACGGGCACCTGCACCGCTGGCTCGACGCCGCCGCCGAGCACGTGGAGTTCGAGGGCCTGCCCGCACGGATCTGCTGGCTCGGTTACGGGGACCGCGCGAAGGCGGGACTGCTCTTCAACCGGCTCGTGGCCGAGGGGAAGGTGTCCGCGCCGATCGTCATCGGCCGCGACCACCTCGACTCGGGCTCCGTCGCCTCGCCCTACCGCGAGACCGAGGCCATGGCCGACGGCTCGGACGCCGTCGCCGACTGGCCGCTCCTGAACGCGCTGCTGAACACCTCCTCCGGCGCCACCTGGGTGTCCATCCACCACGGCGGCGGCGTCGGCATCGGCCGGTCCATCCACGCCGGGCAGGTCTCGGTGGCCGACGGGACCGACCTCGCCGCCCAGAAGCTCGAACGCCTCCTCACGAACGATCCGGGGATGGGCGTCATCCGCCACGTCGACGCCGGCTACGACCGCGCCCGCGAGGTCGCCGCCGAGCGCGGGGTGCGCATCCCCATGCAATCCTGAACAGACGGCAGCAGACCGTTCCAGCCCGTCCAGACCACCGGAAGGCACCCGTGCAGACCGTATCCTCAGTCCTCGACTCCATCAGCGACGTGGGCCGCGACGCCACCCGCGGAGGCTACTCGCGCGGCGTGTTCACCTCCCCGGAACTGTCGCTGCGCGAGTGGTTCTCCACGGAGGCCACCGCCCGCGGGCTGTCGGTCGAGACCGACCGGAACGGCATCCTCTGGGCATGGTGGGACGCGACGGACAGCCGCGACGGCGCCCTCGTCACCGGCAGCCACCTCGACTCGGTACCCGGCGGCGGCGCCTTCGACGGCCCGCTCGGCGTGGCCTCCGCGCTCGTCGCCGTCGACCTGCTGCGGGAGCGCGGCGTCCGGCCGAACCGCTCGCTCGCGGTCACGGTGTTCCCCGAGGAGGAGGGCTCCCGCTTCGGCGTCTCCTGCCTCGGCTCCCGCCTGCTCACCGGGACGCTCGACCCGGACCGGGTGCGCGCCCTCACGGACGCCGACGGCACCACCTTCGCCGACGCCGCCCGCGCCGCGGGCCTCGACCCCACGCACCTCGGCCGCGACGAGCAGGCGATCCGCCGCATCGGCGACTTCGTGGAACTGCACGTGGAGCAGGGGCGCGGACTGATCGACCTCGACGCCGCCGTCGCCATCGGCTCCACGATGCTCGGCCACGGCCGCTGGCGCCTGTCCATCACCGGCCAGGGCAACCACGCCGGCACCACGCTCATGGCGGACCGCGCCGACCCCATGATCGCCGCCGCCCAGGTGGTCCTCGCAGCCCGGAAGATCGCTGCCGAGCAGGACGGCGCCCGCGCCACCGTCGGACGCCTGCAGCCCGTGCCCGGCGGCACGAACGTCATCGCCTCCCGCGTGGACCTCTGGCTCGACGTCCGCCACGAGGAGGACGCCGTGACGGCGTCGCTCATCGAGAGGATCCACGGCCAGGCCCAGAAGATCTGCGCCTTCGAGGGGTGCCGGGCCACCCTCACGGAGGAGTCCCGCAGCGGCACCGTCCACTTCGACGGCGCACTGCAGCGCACGCTCGGCCTCGCCCTCGGTCGCTCCTTCCCCGGCACGCCCACGCTGCCCACGGGTGCCGGACACGACGCCGGCATCCTCGGCACCGTCGCGCCGACCGCCATGCTGTTCGTCCGGAACCCCACCGGCATCAGCCACTCGCCCGAGGAGTTCGTGGAGCGCGACGACGCCGACGCCGGGGCGACCGCGCTCGCGGACGTCCTCGAAGACCTGCTGTGACCGGGCCCGCCCGCGCCGTCTGGTGCGAGTCCGCCTGGCTGGGAGCCGGCGGCGTGGCGGACGCGGTCCGCGTGGAGGTCGACGACGCCGGGATGGTGGTCGGCGTCCTCCCGGGCGTCCCCGCACAGGACGGCGACGCCGTCCTCTCCGGCGTGGCCTTCCCCGGCGCCGCCAACGCGCATTCGCACGCGTTCCACCGCGCCCTGCGCGGCCGCACCCACGACGGCGGCGGGACGTTCTGGACGTGGCGGGAGACGATGTACCGTGCGGCCGCAGCCCTGACCCCCGAGCTCTACGAGGAGCTCGCGACGGCCGTGTACGCGGAGATGGTCACGGTCGGCTGGACGAGCGTCGCCGAATTCCACTACGTCCACCACCGCCCCGACGGCACGCCGTACGGACAGGGCGACGGACAGGGCGACGGCCACGGGCCGCACGCCATGGAACTGGCCCTCGCCCGGGCGGCCGTCCGCGCCGGTATCCGGCTGACGCTGCTCGACACCTGCTACCTCGCCGGCGGCTTCGGGGCACCGCTCGAGGCGGGCCAGCGACGCTTCTCGGACGGCACCGCCGAGCGTTGGCTGGCACGGCTCGCCTCGCTGCGTGCCGCCGTCGCGGCGCTCCACCCGGCGCACCAGGTGTCCGTCGGCGCTGCCATCCACTCCGTGCGCGCAGTACCGGAACGGGACCTGGCGGTCATCGCCGCGCAGCTGCCCCCCGGGCTGCCCCTGCACGTCCACCTCTCCGAGCAGCCCGCGGAGAACGAGGACTGCCTGCGCGCCACCGGCCGCACACCCACCGCGCTGCTCGCCGCCCACGGGCTCGTCGGGGGCCGGCTGTCCGCCGTCCACGCGACCCACGTCAGCGCACCGGACATCGGCGTGCTCGCCGCTGCCGGCGCCGCCGTCGTCCTCTGTCCCACCACCGAGGCGGATCTCGCGGACGGCATCGGACCGGCGGGGGGGTTCCGGGCGGCGGGGGTGACGCTCGCCCTCGGCAGCGACCAGCACGCCTCCCTCGACCCCTGGCTCGAGATGCGGGCCCTCGAGCACGGGGAGCGGCTGCGCACCGGACGGCGGGGCCACTTCGCTCCCGAGGAGCTGCACGGCATCGCCTCGCTCGGAGGAGCCGCGGCGCAGGGCCGCCGCGGGGCAGGCTTCCGTCCGGGCTGCGCCGCGGACTTCATGGCCGTCGATCCGGGCAGCGCCCGCACGGCGGGATCCTCCCGGGAGCAGCTCGCCTACACCGCGACCGGGCAGGACGTCACCGGCGTCGTCGTCGGGGGAGTCCCGGTGGCCCGCGACGGCGTCCACACCCGGCTCGGTGCACCCGGGCCCCTGCTCGCCGGGGCCATCGCCCGCCTGGACGCGGCGTCCGTCCCCGCCACGGACGGGGCGGCGGCCCCCGCACACCAGGGGAGCTCCTGATGTCCGTCCTCATCACGAACATCGGCGAGCTCACCACGCAGGACACCGACGCGGCGGTCCTCCGCGGCGCCGCCGTGGTGCTCGAGGGGGAGCGCGTCAGCTGGATCGGTCCGGCCGCGGCCGCCCCCGCGGCGGACGAGGCGTACGACGCCGGGGGCCGCGCCGGCCTGCCGGGCTGGGTCGACAGCCACACCCACCTCGTGTTCGCGGGCGACCGGACGACCGAGTTCGAGGCACGTATGGCGGGGCAGGAGTACGCGGCGGGCGGCATCGCGGTGACCGTCCGGGCGACACGCGCCGCCGGCGACTACGACCTCATGCGGCTGCTCCTCGCCCGCGTCGCGGAGGCCGCGGCGGGCGGGACCACCTACCTCGAGACGAAGACGGGCTACGGGCTCGACGTCGCCCACGAGGCCCGCAGCGCCCGCCTGGCCGCCGGCGCCGTGGACGAGGTCACCTATCTCGGCGCGCACCTCGTGCCGGAGGGCTGGGACGCCGACGCCTACACGGACCTCGTCGCCGGGCCCATGCTCGACGCCGTGCTGCCCCACGTCCGCTGGGCCGACGTCTTCTGCGAGACGGGGGCGTTCACCCGGGACCAGTCGCGCCACGTGCTCGAGGCCTGCGCCGCGGCCGGGCTCGGCCTGCGCGTCCACGGGAACCAGCTGGGCCCGGGCGACGGCGTCGCGCTCGCCGTCGAGTTCGGCGCCGCCAGCGTGGACCACGTCAATCACCTGTCCGAGGGCGACGTCGAGGCGCTCGCCGGCACCTGGACCGGTTTCGCCGGGGACGGCACGCCCGGCACCGTCGCCACGTGCCTGCCCGCCTGCGACCTCTCCACGCGCCAGCCCTTCCCGCCCGCCCGGAGACTGCTCGACGCCGGTGTACAGGTGGCCCTGGCCAGCAACTGCAATCCGGGGACCTCCTACACGAGCTCCATGGGCTTCTGCGTCGCCACCGCCGTGCTGCAGATGGGCCTCACCGTGCACGAGGCCGTCCGCGCCGCGACCTACGGCGGGGCGCTCGCCCTGCGCCGCCACACCGGCGACGACGCGGACGGCCGGCGCGCCGTCGGATCCCTCGCCGTCGGGCACCGGGCCGACCTGCAGCTGCTGGACGCGCCGTCGGCCACGCACCTCGCCTACCGCCCGGGGATGCCGCTCGTGCACGCCGTCTGGAAGGCCGGCCGCCGCGTGCGGTAGACCCGCCGGGCACGGAGCTCCGACTGGGAATCCCCGGCGGCCGCTGCGAGGATAGCGCCATGCCTGCAGAACACGCCGCCGCGTCGACCGCCGACCGCCCCCAGCCCGACGCCGCGGCACGGAAGCGGCGCATCACGGCGGAGGTGCTGATCGTCTTCGGGCTCTCGCTCGGCCAGTCCGGGGTGTACGCGGTGGTGAACCTGGCGGAGAAGCTCTCGCGGGGGCCGCTCGCGGGGCAGACCACCACCCTGAACCCGGTGCTCAACGACCGGCCGTCCTTCGACCTCACCTACCAGCTGCTGGACATCCTCTTCGCGCTCGTCCCGGTGGCGCTCGTCCTGTTCCTGCTCGGCGGGCACGGCGTCTCGGCTTTCCGCCGGCTCGGCTTCACCTTCGAGAAGCCCCTGCGCACGGTGGGCTTCGGTGTGGGCCTGGCGCTCGTCATCGGCGTCGGCACCCTGGGCGTGTATGCCGGCGGGCGCGCCCTCGGCATCACGACGGCGCTGGTGCCCGCCGCGCTCGACTCCTACTGGTGGACCGTCCCGGTGCTCGTCCTGTCCGCGGTACGGCACGCCGTGCTCGAGGAGGTCATCGTGGTGGGCTACCTCTTCATCCGGCTGCGGGAACTCGGCTGGTCCACCCCGGCCATCGTCCTCACGAGCGCACTGGTGCGCGGCAGCTACCACCTCTACCAGGGGTTCGGCCCGTTCATCGGGAACGTGCTCATGGGCCTGCTGTTCGCGTGGTTCTACACGCGGACCCGGAGGGTCATGCCGCTGGTCGTCGCGCATGCGCTCATCGACACCACGGGGTTCGTCGGATTCGCGCTCCTCGGGCCCGCCATCGGCATCGGCGGATGACCAAGGACAGCCTTGCTTTGCTTCTTTGCGCGCACGAATCGTGACTAAATTATCGGGTGATCGCGGTGCTACAGTGACTTCATTCACGGAATTGAACCGCGGTTCCAGCCGGGCCGCTACGGATGTGAACCAGGAGGAACGATGAGCGTCGTCACGAGTGTCTCCGAGTGCAGTGTCCACAACTGCTCGTTCAACCACGACGGCTGTACGGCCGTCGCCATCACGGTGTCCGGGTCCGAGGAGCACGCGTCCTGCGCCACGTTCATCGACACGTCCGTCAGCGGTGGCCTGCCGAAGATGCTGGCCCACGTCGGCGCCTGCCAGCGTGCGGAATGCTCCTTCAACCACGACCTGCTGTGCAGCGCCCCCGCCGTCAAGGTGGGCCCCGGCGCCGAGGCCGCCGACTGCCTCACCTACACCCACGCCTGATCCGGGCGGCTCTCCGCGGGCCGTCCGCGCCTCCACCGGAGGCGGGAACGAGGAAGGGACCGGACGAATCGTCCGGTCCCTTCCGCGTCGTCCGGGCCGATGCCCGACCGACTGCTAGATCTCGATGCGCCCGTCGGCCGTCTCGAACGTCACCGACATGATGCCGGGTGTGCCGTTCGGCGCGATCCACTGGACCTGGACGCCGTCGAGCGTCGCCTCGACATCCGTGCCGAGCCACTCCGTGACGCGCTCGGAGGAGCCGGCGATCGTCAGGCAGTCCAGCTTGACGGACGCGGGGCGGGCCTTGGAGGGGTGGAGGTCCTCGGTGCCGTCGTCCCAGCGGAGCAGGTAGGGGACCTGCGGGTCCGCGATCAGGCCCTTGATGCCGATCTGCTGCCAGGTCAGTTCCTGGCCGTCCGGGAACTTGCGGTTGCCGGGGACGGCGCTGCGGCCGAGGCGCTCCTCGAACGGCCCGAGGTCGTCGACGGCGACGCACCAGCCCATCCAGCCGCCGCCGGCCTCGGAGCGGGCGCGGACGGCCTGACCGAAGGGGGCCTTGTCCGACGCGGGGTGGTTGAGGACCTCGACGACCTCGAGGTACTGGCCGTTCGCCAGGGGGAAGATCATGTTGCGGGTGCCGAAGCGCGGGTGCACACCGCCCTTCACGGGCTCCATGCCGAGCCGGGCCGAGATACGGTCGGCCGTCGCGGCGAGTCCATCGGGTTCACAGGCGTAAGAGACGTGGTCCAGGCGCATGCCGACAGTGTTGCACTAAGTGATGTGCGTCTCGACTAAGGCTTGCCTTACTCCCGTTCCCGCGCCCTGTGCGCCCCTCGACGCACCTCCCGCCACCTCGACATCGCCCTCGGTTTCGCCCCCGGGATCGCCCTCGGTTCCGTCCGCCGTCCTGCCCGCCGCATCGCCCGCCGCGGGCACGCCGGGGGCACCACTTCACGCAATGTCATACGTGTTGCCGGATCCGCCCGCATGGGCTTTCATGAATGCAGGTCATGAGTGCCAGCACGAAGCCCCGGCTTGCTGGCCGGCAACCCTCCAACCGCGGTGGGGTGCCCCGGGTGAGGACCAGGTGCGGCGCCAGACCGGCGCCGCGCAAGCGCGGGCTCCTGCGGGGCCGAGGTCCCGGGGCGGCAAGTCCGCCGGCGGGGCAGCGGACGAGGAGGAGCCCTTTCGACAGGGAGCACCATGTCCAACGATTGGTCCTTTGAGACACGCCAGATCCACGCCGGCCAGGTGCCGGACGCAGCCACGGGAGCGCGTGCGCTCCCCATCTACCAGACGACGTCGTTCGTCTTCCCGAGTGCGGAGAGTGCTGCCAACCGGTTCGCACTGACGGAACTCGCCCCTATCTACACCCGCATCGGGAACCCCACCCAGGAAGCGGTGGAGACGAGGATCGCGAGCCTCGAGGGCGGCGTCGGCGCGCTGCTGCTCGCCTCGGGGCAGGCCGCGGAGACCTTCGCGGTCCTCAACATCGCGGAGGCCGGGGACCACATCGTGGCCAGCCCCAGCCTCTACGGCGGCACCTACAACCTCTTCAAGCACACCCTGAAGAAGTTCGGCATCGAGACCACCTTCGTGGAGGACCCGGACGACCTCGAGCAGTGGCGCGCCGCCGTCCGGCCGAACACGAAGCTGTTCTTCGGGGAGGTCGTGTCCAACCCGCGGCAGGACGTCCTCGACCTCGAGGGCATCAGCGCCGTCGCCCACGAGCACGGGCTGCCCCTGATCGTCGACAACACCCTCTCCACGCCCTACCTGATCCGGCCCATCGAGTGGGGCGCGGACATCGTGGTGCACTCGGCCACGAAGTACCTCGGCGGGCACGGCACCGCGATCGCCGGCGTCATCGTCGACTCGGGGAACTTCGACTTCGCGCAGTACCCGGACCGTTTCCCCGGTTTCAACACGCCCGACGAGAGCTACCACGGGCTCGTCTACGCGCGGGACCTCGGGGTCGGCGGCGCGCTCGGCGCCAACCTCGCCTACATCCTGAAGGCCCGGGTGCAGCTGCTGCGGGACCTCGGCTCCGCCGTGTCGCCCTTCAACGCCTTCCTCATCGCGCAGGGCATCGAGACCCTCAGCCTGCGCCTGGAGCGCCACGTCCAGAACGCCCAGGCGGTCGCCGAGTGGCTCGAGGGGCACGACGACGTCGAGGGCGTCGCCTATGCCGGGCTCGCCTCCAGCCCGTGGTACGAGCGCGGGCGGAAGTACGGCCCGGGCGGCACGGGGGCCATCGTCAGCTTCGACATCGCCGGGGGACTGGAGGCGGGCAAGCGCTTCGTCGACGCCCTCGAGCTGCACTCCCACGTCGCGAACGTGGGCGACGTCCGCTCGCTGGTCATCCACCCGGCGTCCACCACGCACAGCCAGCTCGGCGCGGAGGCCCAGCTCACCGCGGGGGTGCGTCCCGGCCTGGTCCGGCTGGCCGTGGGCCTCGAGAACATCAACGACATCCTCGCCGACCTCGACGCGGGCTTCCGCGCCGCCAAAGGAGCCTAGCCCTTCGTGACCGCCTACCCTGCTGCACCGCTGCACCCCGGGATCGACGGCGCTCCGTCGGGAGACGGACTCCTGCGCATCGCGTCGATCGGGCCGCTGGCCTTGGAGGCCGGGGGTGAGCTGCCCGACGTCCAGCTCGCCTTCGAGACCTGGGGCCGGCTCGACGAGGACGGCTCCAACGCCGTGCTCGTGCAGCATGCCCTGACGGGCAGCTCCCACGTGGCCCGCGGGGCCTCGGAGGAGGAGGGCTGGTGGGATTCGCTCGTGGGCCCCGGCCGCACGGTGGACACCGACCGCTACTTCGTGGTGTCCGTCAACATGGTGGGGGGCTGCTACGGGTCGACGGGCCCGGCCAGCCTCGCACCCGACGGACAGCCCTGGGGATCGCGCTTCCCGTTCGTCACGATCCGCGACTCCGTGCGCGCGGAGGCCCTCCTCGCCGACCGGCTCGGCATCGACCGCTGGCACTCGGTGCTCGGCGGGTCGATGGGCGGGGCGCGCGCCCTCGAGTGGGCCCTGATGTTCCCGCAGCGCGTGGCCCGGTGTGCCGTCATCGCCTGCACTGCCGCCAGCTCGGCCGAACAGATAGCGTTCGCCCAGGCACAGCTGCAGGCCCTCCGGCTCGACCCCGCCTATCGCGGCGGCGACTACTACGGCGGCCCGCATCCGGATGCGGGCCTCGGCATCGCCCGGCGCATCGCGCACGTCACGTACCGGTCCGAGAAGGAGCTGGACGCGCGCTTCGGCCGCGCGGAGCAGGACGGCGAGCAGACCCTGGGCGCCGTCCTGCCCGCCGACCGGGGGCGCTACCAGGTGGAGAGCTACCTCGACCACCAGGCGGAGAAACTGGTGGACCGGTTCGACGCCAACAGCTACGTCATCCTCACCGAGGCGCTCATGAGCCACGACGCGGCGCGCGGGCGCGGGAGCCTCGACGGGGCCCTGGGCACGGCTACGGCGGAGTTCTTCATCGCGGCCGTCGACAGCGACCGGCTCTACGTGCCCGAACAGTCCAGGCGCCTGGCCGCCGGCCTGCCCGGCGACGTGCCCGTCCACCTGATCTCCTCGCCGGTGGGCCACGACGCCTTCCTGACGCAGATCCACCAGCTCGATGGCAAGCTCCGCGCCGCCTTCTACCCCGGGGCGCAGCCGGCGGTTGGGTTTCCTCCCGCGGCCACCTAGGCTAGGAGCTAAGCCTGCTTACGAATGAGCGGCGGGCACGTCCGGGGCATCCGCCGCGGACCCATCGACGCGAGGAGCTGTTCGTGGAACTGAGCACCATCGGCTGGAACCAGGAAGCACGCGACAAGATCCTGCTGGACTCCGACCGCGCCCTCCAGGGCGCCGTGCGCGAGGCCGTGGAGACCATGGGCGGGAAGTCCCGCGACGAGGTCTACGAATTCCTCTTCCAGAAACTGCAGCCGCAGTTCGTGGACTTCAAGCCCGGGCCCGACCTCAGCGCGTGCGCCGACGCGGTGGCCAACGGCGAGGTCTCCCTCGACGGCTGATCGCCCGAGCCGGCCCGGGCCGGTCGGCCCGGGCTAGTCGGCGGCACCCGGCGGCATGCCCGGGCCGAAGATCGGCACGGGCTCCGGGCGCTTCGCGATGACGCCGTCGCCGGATGACTGGTGGCGCAGGCGCCGGAGCACCCACGGCACGAAGTATTCACGGGCCCAGACGAAGTCCTCGGCCCGTGCTGCTCGCCACGTCCGGGCCGGGAGGTCCTTGGGCTGCAGGGGCTCGAGCGTGTGCCGCACGGCGAGGGTGTCCAGTACCATCGCGGCGATCGTGTGGTGGCCGAGCGGCGAGAAGTGCAGGCGGTCGGAGGACCACATCTGCGGGTTCTTCAGCTGTCGCAGCGCCCACATGTCCGCGATGACCGCCTCGTGGCGTGCCGCGACGGTGCGCAGGTTCTCGTTGTAGATGGCGGTCTTCGAGCGGATGCTGCCCAGGACCGTCTCGCGGATGTCCGGCCCGGTGAACAGCACCACGGTGGCCCCGGAGCCGGTGAGGGTGGCGACGACGGCGTCGAGCTTCTCGGCGAGCACGTCGGGGTCCCCGCCGGGCCGGAGCAGGTCGTTGCCGCCGGCCGAGATGGTCACCAGGTCCGGGCGGAGCGCCAGGGCGGGCTCCACCTGCTGGTCGATGATCTGCTGCAGCAGGCGCCCACGGACCGCGAGGTTCGCGTAGGCGAAATCGTTCTGGCCCCGGGCCAGCTCCTCCGCGACCCGGTCGGCCCAGCCGCGGTTGCCGCCGATGCTCTCCGGGTTCGGGTCGCCGATACCCTCCGTGAAGGAGTCCCCGAGGGCCGCGTAGCGGTGCCAGGGGTGCGGCTCCGAGTGGAGGGCGGGATCGACGGTCGGCCCGTTCGGGATGGGGTCGTTCGCCTTCGGCAGGGGTGTCTCCGCGCTGGGTGTGCTCACCGGTTCATTCTTGCAACTGCCGGGTGAGGTGCGCCAACGCGGTGCGCCGACGCAGGGTGCGCGTGCAGCACGCCGACCGGGCCCCGGCAGGTGCGTGCCAGAATGGAAACCATGACTGACACCGCCCGCGGCGACGCTGCGACCCCCCTCGACTCCTGGGCTCCGGTGGTCCTGTGGTCGAAGCCCGAGGACGAGCGCCGGGGCACGCCCCTGCTCGTCCTGTTCCACGGCTACATGGCCGACGAGGCGGACCTGATGGGCCTCACCGACCACCTCCCGGCCGAGTTCACTGTGGCATCGGTCCGCGCGCCCCTGCCGGCCGGACCCGGGTTCTCCTGGTTCCCGCTGGAGCGGGACGCCGACTACTCGGTGGAGCACGTGGTGGAGAGCGTCACCGCCGTCTCCGCCTGGCTGGACGGCGTCCGCGGGGTCCACTCCAGCGTCAGCATCCTCGGCTTCTCCCAGGGGATGGGTGTCGCGACGTCGCTCCTGCGGCACCGGCCCACGGACTTCGCGTGCGTCGTCGGGCTCTCGGGCTTCGCCGTGCCCGCCGAGGACCACGCCTTCTTCCGCGACGACGCGGTCGCGGCCTCGAGGACGCCGTTCTTCTGGGGGCGGGACCAGGAGGATCCCGTGATCACGGCGGAGATGATCGAGTTCACGCACGCGTGGCTGGTGAAGCACACCGCGCTGACGAAGATCCTGTACTCGAACATGTTCCACGGCATCAACCTGCGGGAACTCGGGCACGTCCGCGAGTTCCTCAGCATGACGGTCCTCGGGCGCCGCTGACCCCGGTCGCGGCCCTGCGCGTCAGCCCCGGGTGATGCGGACCGTGGCGCCGTTGACGGCCACGGTGTCCCCGGGATGGAGCTGCCGTCCGCGGCGCTCCTCGATCTCGCCGTTGACCTGCACCAGGCCGTTGTCGATGAGCGTCTTCGCCTCCACGCCGTCCTCGGCGAGGGACGCGAGCTTCAGCAGCTGCCCGAGCCGGATCATGTCGTCCCGGATGGGGAGTTCTGCGGTGGATGCGTCGTCGGTCATGCGTCCATCATGCCGGATGCCGCGCGACTAGGCTGGACGGGTGTCTGATGCGCCTGCCCTCCCTCCCGTTGTCGGTTTCCCCCTCGCCCTCGCCGCCGGGCTCGCCATCCCCGTCCAGGGCAGGATCAACGGTGCGCTCGGGACGGTGCTCGACGACGGCATCGCGGCGGCGCTCATCAGCTTCGGCACGGGCCTGATCGTGATGATCGTGCTGACGCTGGTGGTGCCGAGCGCGCGGGCCGGTGCGCGCCAGATCATCCCCTCGGTGCGCGAACGCCGCTTCCCGCCCTACTACATCGCCGCCGGCGCCATCGGCGCGTTCTTCGTGTTCTCGCAGTCCCTGACCATCGGCCTGCTCGGCGTCGCCCTGTTCACGGTCGCCGCCGTCATGGGCCAGACCCTCAGCGGGCTCCTCGTCGACAAGGCGGGTATCGGGCCCGGCGGGAAGCGCGCGGCCACGCCCATGCGGGTGATCGGCGTCGTCCTGACCGTCCTGTCCGTGGTGTGGGCCGTGTCGCCGCGGTTCGGCGCCGCGGGGGAGCTCTCGAGCTGGCTGCTGCCCGTCCTGCTGCCCGTCGCGGCCGGCGTGCTCATGAGCTTCCAGCAGGCCATGAACGGCACGGCGGCCCTCCACTACGGGACGCCGCTGGCGGCCACGCTGATGAACTTCATCGCCGGGACCGCCGTGCTGCTCACGGCCTGGCTCATCAAGATCGCGATCGCCGGGCCCGGCAACCCGCTGCCGTCGGAGTGGTGGTACTACCTCGGCGGTCCCATGGGCTGCATCTTCATCGCCCTCGGCGCCCTGCTCGTGCGCAGCCTCGGCGTCCTGCTCACCGGTCTCTGCATGATCGGCGGGCAGCTCGTCGGCTCGCTTCTGCTGGACCTCGTGTTCCCGGCGCCCGGCACCATCGTGGTGTTCGCGACGGTCGCCGGCACCCTCCTGACGCTGGGCGCGATCATCCTCACCACCCTGCCCTGGCCCCGGCGGGTCCGCGCCTAGCAGCCGGCAGCAGCGCCGGCCGCAGGCTCACGGACACCCGGCTCGCGGGCAACAGGCTCACGGACTCGCGGAGGCCGGTGAAAGCGGACCCGGTAGGCTTGCTCCGGTAGCTTTCCGCGCCCCGTCCGGCGGCCCGGACAGCCCGCAGCACGCGCCCCCCCACCTGCGGACCGCACCCAGCGGCCTGCACAGAACTGGAGAAGACATCCCATGGCAGCAGCCAAGTCAGCACTCGACCCCATCATCTCGCTCGCCAAGCGGCGCGGCTTCGTGTTCCAGTCGGGGGAGATCTACGGCGGATCCCGGTCGGCGTGGGACTACGGGCCCCTGGGCGCCGAGTTCAAGGAGAACATCAAGCGGCAGTGGTGGCAGACCATGGTGCGCGGCCGCGAGGACGTCGTCGGGCTCGATTCCGCCGTCATCCTGCCCCGCCAGGTGTGGGAGGCCTCGGGGCACGTCGAGGTCTTCAGCGACCCGCTGGTGGAATGCCTCTCCTGCCACAAGCGCTACCGGGCGGACCACCTCGAGGAGGAATACGAGGAGAAGAAGGGCCGTGCGCCGGAGAACGGGCTGAAGGACGTCACCTGCGCCAACTGCGGCACCAAGGGCCAGTGGACCGAACCGCAGGAGTTCTCCGGGCTCCTCAAGACCTTCCTCGGCCCCGTGGCCTCGGAGGAGGGCATGCACTACCTGCGCCCCGAGACCGCGCAGGGCATCTTCGTGAACTTCAACAACGTGCTGACCACGGCGCGCAAGAAGCCGCCGTTCGGCATCGGCCAGATCGGCAAGAGCTTCCGCAACGAGATCACTCCCGGCAACTTCATCTTCCGCACCCGCGAGTTCGAGCAGATGGAGATGGAGTTCTTCGTCGAGCCGGGCACGGACGAGGAATGGCACCGGTACTGGATCGACCAGCGCTTCGCCTGGTACACCGACCTCGGCATCAACCCGGACAACCTGCGCCTCTTCGAGCACCCGCTCGAGAAGCTCAGCCACTACTCCAAGGGCACCACGGACATCGAATACCGCTTCGGGTTCACCGGCTCCGAGTGGGGTGAGCTCGAGGGCATCGCCAACCGCACCGACTTCGACCTCTCGACGCACTCCAAGCACTCGGGCACGGATCTCGGCTACTTCAACCAGGCCACCAACGAGCGCTACACGCCGTACGTGATCGAGCCCGCGGCCGGCCTGACCCGCTCCTTCATGGCGTTCCTCGTCGATTCCTACACGGAGGACGAGGCGCCCAACGCCAAGGGCGGCGTGGACAAGCGCACCGTGCTCAAGCTCGACCCGCGCCTCGCCCCGGTGAAGGCCGCCGTGCTGCCGCTCAGCCGCAACGAGGACCTCTCCCCGAAAGCCAAGGACCTCGCAGCGCAGCTGCGCAAGGGCTGGAACATCGACTTCGACGACGCCGGGGCGATCGGCCGGCGCTACCGCCGGCAGGACGAGATCGGCACGCCGTTCTGCATCACCGTGGACTTCGACACGCTCGAGGACCAGGCCGTGACCATCCGCGAACGCGACACCATGGCCCAGGAGCGAGTCTCCCTCGACCAGGTGCAGGGCTACCTCGCCGCCCGCCTGATCGGAGCCTGATGGCCCTCGAGTACCGCGCCTGGCAGGAAGGGGACGACCTCGAGCTCATCCAGCTGTGGGGCGGCCCCGAATCGGCGGCCGCCGAGCAGTTCCGCGGCTCCTTCCGGACGCCCTCCGACGAGCCGTGGAACCGCTGCATCACCGTGGTGGACCAGGGGATCCCCGTCGCGGCCGGCTGCGTCTACGGCGCGGCCCTCCACCCCGACCGGCTCTGGTGCTACATCGAGGTCGCCGAGGACCACCGGCGCGCGGGCGTCGCCTCGACCCTCCTCACCATGCTCCAGCACGAGGCCGCGGCCTCGCCGTCGGGCGTCACCGCCCTGCGGTCCAAGGTGGCGCCGGGCACCACGGGCGCCGCGTTCGCCGAGGCCACGGGCTTCACGGCGCTGCAGCGCTCGCGGCTCGTCGTCATCGCGCCGGGAGCCCTCGCGGCCCCCGCGTTCGACGACGCCGCCGGGCCGCAGCTCGAGGAGGCCGCGACCGGCTCGGTGGAGCTCACGCGGGCACTGGCCACGTTCTACGAATCGGTGCACGCCTGGGACCGCGCCGAGCTCGGCCTGGGGCGCGCGCAGCAGCTGTTCCTCGGCGACGCGAGCGGCGCCGGCGGGGCGATCGTGCTGCGTGACAGGCCGAAGGCCGACGGCGGGGCCATCGCGGCATTCGCGGTCAGCTACACGCAGGCCCGGACGGACGACCCCGCCGATGTGCTGCTGGGCTACGACACCACGCTCGCCCCGCAGGAGCAGCAGGCCGCCGTCGCCACCATGATCGCGATGCTCGTGCACCAGTACCCCATCCAGCTCGAGGTGGACGACTCGATGGAGGCGCTCGTCGCCGTCGTCGAGCCCCTGCTCGCCACGGGCGCCGCACGGCTCGGAGGGCCGGAGACGCTCGTCGTCGCGACGGCCTGAGCACGTTCACGGCGGGAGCAACGGTGCGGCCCGGATGCCGGGCCGCGCCGTCAGCCCCGGTCGTGCCGGCCGGCCTTCCGGTCCGCCACGTCGGCGGCCTCGCGCTCGGCGTCGGTCATGGCGCCGCCGCCGAGATGGGCGGGCATCCACCAGGCGCCGGGCGCGGGGGCCAGCGGGAAGTCGGCGATGCACCTCTCGATGCCGTCCTGCAGCTCCCGGCGGAGCCCCTCCGTCTCCTCGGCGACGTCGAGGCCGGGGGTGTGGCGGATGGGCCGTCCGATGTGCACCCGGACGGGGGACTTCCACGCCCGCCGGACGGAGAACCCGTGGCCGCGCGTCAGGAGCCGGTGCGCACCCCACACGGAGACCGGGATCACCGGTACGGCGGCCTCGGCGGCGAGCCGTACCGCACCGGTCTTCAGGCCGCGGACGGTGTAGCTGCGGGACACGCCGGCCTCGGGCAGGATCGCAACGTACTCGCCGGCACGCAGCTTCGCGAGCGCGTCGTCGTACGCCTCCGCGCCGGCCATCCGGTCCGTGATCACGTGGCCGAGCCCGAACACGAACGGGCTGACGAACCAGTGTTCCGCCGCCCGCTTGGAGATCATGTAGCGCGCCTGGATGCGGGCATGGTTCCACAGGACCAGTTCGGCGAAGGCGAAGTCGAGGTACCCGAAGTGCGTGATCGCGACGACGGCGCCGTGCCCGGGCACCGCCCGGCGCGACCGGCCGTCGAGCGGGTCGGATGCGGGCAGGTTCTCCGTCCCCGTGACCGTGACGGGCAGGCGGAGGGCTGCGAAGACCGCCTTGCCCGCGTAGACCACGCTCCGGTACATGCGGTCGCTCTGCCGCGGCTTCCATCCCATACCCAGCTCCTTCTTCCGGCCTTCGGCGGGAGCGGGAGGAACCCGCTCGTGCTGTCCACGTACTCTTTGTACCCCGGACGGCCGGACCTACGCCTCCCCGCGCCATGAGGCCGGGCAGCGGACGGACCCGGCGGCGCAGGGTCAGGCGGTGATGCCGAGCGGATCCGGGGCACGGTACAGGGCGGCGGAGCGCTCGAGCACGCGGGCGTCGAGGGTGGCACCCGTGTCCTCCGCGAAGTGGCGGAGCAGGAAGGAGGTGCTCAGCCCGTGCCAGACGGGCAGGGTGCGGAACATGAAATGCCCGGCCCCGAGCATGCGGACGTAGTGGACGTCCCGGGCGACGGCCTGGGCGCGGCGGGCGAAGGACAGCGACGCCGCGGGGCTCGTCCAGCGGTCGGTGTCACCGTGCATGATGAGGACGCTGCGCCCGCGGACGGACTCCACCGGGCTCGTCGGCTCCAGCCACGGGGCGAGGGCGGCGACGGCGCGGACCTGCGGGTGCCCGGCCGCGTAGAGCGCGGTCAGTCCGCCCATCGAGTGGCCCAGGAGGTAGACGGGCACCGCGGGGTGCTGTGCGGCGATCCGGTCCAGCGCCCAGCGGGCGTCCACCAGGGCCGACTGGTCGGCGCCGTTCCACCCGCGGACCCTGTTGCGGAGGGCCCAGACGGCGAGGCCGTGCGCCCGGCCCCCGGCGGCGAGGCGCGCGGCGAAAGGACGCATGCGCAGCGGGCTGAGGTGCTGGGGCTGGACGGCGTCGAAACTCTCCGCCCGCCCGCCGTGCAGGACGAGCGCCACTGCGCGCACGCCGGTACGCGCCCCGCCGACCCGGACCACGGGATCCCTGTCCCCGGCCCGCGATGCCTCGACTGCCATGTGCCCTCCTCCTGGCGCCCCGGAAGGCGTCCGTCGTCCAGCGCTCCCGGGCCCTGCGCCCGGTCGCTCCTGCGTAGAATCTCAATCGGTGCCCGGCCGTCGGCAACCACCGGCCGGCTGCCACCCGTCCGCCGTCCGTCCGCCATTCGTCTGGTACCCGTCTGCATTGTCCAGCAATCGCCCGACCACCGAGGGAAGTCCGTGGGCCACAGCCACCTGCACGCCACCGAGAGTTCGGAGCCGTCGGCCTCCGCGATGGCAGCCCGGAGGCGGGCGACCGTGCTGCTCTCGGCCGTCCTCGTGCCCCTCGGGGTGGTCACCCTCCTCGCCATGGTGCTGCTCTGGCCGAGCGGGGACCGCAGCTCCCTGGACGTCGCGAGCCCCTACGCGACGGCGGAGGGGGTGAGCTTCGAGCGCGGGACGGTCCGGGAGGTCGGCCAAGGCGACTGCCCGTCCTCCCGCCCCACCGTCGACGCCGGCGGGACGGCCATGACCTGCACCATCGCGTACACCCGGCCGGCGTCCGGCGGGGGCGTCATCCCCGTCGAGGTCACCCCGGAACTCGCGAAGGCCAACGCGGTCGAGGCGGGCGACGAGATCCGCTACCTGGACCTCGCGGGCGTCATCCAGGGCGGGGCGGCGCCCTACGTCTTCGTGGACTTCGTGCGGTCGGTGCCCATCGTGGCGCTCGCCGTCGTGTACGCCGTCGTCGTGATCGCCGTCGCGCGCTGGCGGGGACTGCGCGCCATCATCGGCCTCGTGGGCGCGCTGGTGGTCCTGGCGCAGTTCATCCTGCCCGGCCTCGTCGACGGGAAGCCGCCCCTGCTGCTCGGTCTCGTGGGCTCGGTCGTCATCATGTACGGGGTCCTCTATTTCGCGCACGGTGTCTCCGCCCGCACCTCCACGGCCCTCCTCGGGACGGTCTTCGGCCTCGGCGTGACGGCGCTGCTCGCGGCCTGGGCCACGGACGCGGCCCACCTGACCGGGGTGGGGGACGAGAACGCCTACACCCTGGTGAACGGCGCCGACGAGCTGTCGATCTCCTCGATCATCCTGTGCGGCCTGATCATCTCCGGCCTCGGGGTCCTCAACGACGTGACCATCACGCAGTCCTCCTCTGTCTGGGAGCTGTACGAACTGGCACCGGACACGTCGGCGCGCCGGCTCTTCGCGTCCGCCATGAGGATCGGCCGCGACCACATCGCGTCCACCGTCTACACCATCGCGTTCGCCTATGCGGGGGCGGCGCTGCCCGTGCTGATCCTCGTCTCGCTCTACGACCGCGCCCTGCTCGACACCCTGACCAGCGGCGAGCTCGCCGAGGAGGTCGTGCGGACGCTGGTCGGGTCGATCGGCCTCGTCCTGGCGATCCCGCTGACCACGGGGATCGCGGTGCTCGTGGTGAAGTCCGTCGCCCCAACGACGGGCCGCCCCCGGGTCCCGGCCGGCCGGCACAACCACGCCGCGGGCGGGGGCGGGGGCGCGACCCCGGCGGTCCTCGCCGTCGAGGGCGCCGGGACGCTCGCCCCGGGCCAGCGGCTCGTGGCGCTCGGCGAGCGGCGCCGACGGCCCGTGGAGGAGGAGGACGCATGACGAACGCATGGCGCAGGGCGGGCAAGGCCGGCCGGGAGCGCAGGCGCACAGCGAACAGCGGCCCCGGATTTGCGGGCCCTTGCGACAATGGAGAGGTGACCGCAGTATCGACCCTCCCCGCTCCCACCGGCCCTGCCGGTACCGGCGACGCCCTGGACGCACCCCACGGCGCCCTGAAGCTCGACCTCCCGCCGCTGACCCTCGGCGACATCACGGTGACCACCCCCGTGATCCTCGCGCCCATGGCCGGCATCACCAACAAGGCCTTCCGCCGGCTGTGCCGCGAGTACGGCGGCGGCCTCTACGTGTCCGAGATGGTCACCTCCCGCGCGCTCGTGGAGCGCAGCCCGGAGTCCCTGCGGATCATCTCCCACGACGACGACGAGAAGGTGCGCTCGGTCCAGCTGTACGGCGTCGACCCGAAGACGGTGGGTGCCGCGGTGCGCCTGCTCGTGGAGGAGGACCGCGCCGACCACATCGACCTCAACTTCGGCTGCCCGGTGCCGAAGGTCACCCGCAAGGGCGGGGGAGCGGCCCTGCCGTGGAAGCTCGACCTGTTCACGGGCATCGTGCAGACCGCCGTGCGCGAGGCGTCGAAGGGCAACGTCCCGCTCACCATCAAGATGCGCAAGGGCATCGACGAGGACCACCTCACGTTCCGCGAGGCGGGGAAGATCGCCCGCGACAGCGGCGTGGCCGCCGTCGCGCTGCATGGCCGCACCGCGTCCCAGTTCTACTCGGGCACGGCCGACTGGAACGCGATCGCCGAACTGCGCGAGGCCCTGCCGGACATCCCCGTGCTCGGCAACGGCGACATCTGGAGCGCCGAGGACGCCGTGCGCATGGTGCGGCAGACCGGCGTCGACGGCGTGGTCATCGGCCGCGGGTGCCAGGGACGGCCCTGGCTGTTCGGCGACCTGATGAACGCCTTCGAGGGCAGCGCGTCCCGCTACCGGCCCGGGCTCGGGCAGGTCGCCGACACCGTCTACCGGCACGCCGAGCTCCTCGTGGAGACGTTCGGCAGCGAGATGATGGGCCTGCGGGACATCCGCAAGCACATGGCCTGGTACTTCAAGGGCTATATCGTCGGGGGCGAGCTGCGGGCGAAGCTCGCCACGGTCCCCACGCTCGAGGTCCTGCGCGGTCTCCTCGACGAACTCGACAAGGATTCGCCCTACCCGGGCCAGGATGCCGAAGGTCCCCGTGGCCGTGCCGGCTCCCCGAAGCGGACGGCCCTGCCGGAGCACTGGCTCGACGGCCGGGTCCTCAACGAGGCCCAGCAGGCGGACATCGCCGCCGCCGAGGTGGACGTATCCGGAGGCTGAGCGGGAGCCCGGGAACTCGCGTGCTCCCCGTGCTCCCCGGCGTCTGCCCGTCCACATCCTAGGACGCCGGCATACCAGCACACACACGTTGCGCTAGAAAGGCATCATGAGCTTCCCCCAACCGTCCGCCGACTCCGGCTACAGCTCCTCGGACACCGCGCGCTGGGTGGAGGAGCCGCCCAAGAGCTCGCACCGCACCGACTTCGAACGCGACCGGGCGCGCGTGCTCCACTCGTCCGCCCTGCGACGCCTCGGCGCGAAGACGCAGGTCGTGGCGCCCGACACCGACGACTTCGTCCGCACCCGCCTCACGCACTCCCTGGAGGTCGCGCAGGTGGGCCGCGAACTGGGACGGACGCTCGGGTGCGATCCGGACATCGTGGACACCGCGTGCCTGGCCCACGACCTCGGGCACCCGCCCTTCGGGCACAACGGCGAATCGGCCCTCAACGACATCGCGCACGGCATCGGCGGCTTCGAGGGCAACGCCCAGACCCTGCGCCTGCTGACCCGGCTCGAGCCCAAGGTCCTCGCGCCCGACGGCAGCCCCGCCGGCCTGAACCTCACCCGCGCGAGCCTCGACGCCGCCTGCAAGTACCCGTGGACCGCCGCGTCCGCGCCCGTGATCAGCGGCCAGCGCACCACGAAATTCGGTGCGTACGACGACGACCTCCCCGTGTTCGACTGGCTCCGCGACGGCGCCCCGGAAGGCCGCTCGTGCCTCGAGGCGCAGGTCATGGATCTCGCCGACGACATCTCCTACTCGGTGCACGACGTCGAGGACGCGATCGTCGCAGGGCACCTCCAGCTCAAGTGGATGGACAGCGCCGACGCCCGCGCCCGCGTGGTCGGCTACACCCAGCAGTGGTACCTCCCGGGCAGCGACCGGGCCGCCGTCGATGCCGCCCTGGCCCGCCTGGAGAAGACCCCGGTGTGGGTCCGCGAGGCGGACGGCACGCGCCGGTCCATGGCGGCGCTGAAGAACATGACGAGCCAGCTGATCGGCCGGTTCTGCCTCAGCGCCATGCAGTCCACGCGATCCATCTACGGACCGGACTCCCTGACCCGCTACAACGCGGAGATGGTGGTACCCGAGGAGACCGTCTTCGAGATCGCCGTCATGAAGGGCCTCGCCACCACGTACGTGATGACGACGGACCACCGCCAGCCCCTCTACGAGCGCCAGCGGGAGATCCTCGCCTCCCTTGTCGCCCAGGTCCACGCCGACGGCGACCGCTACCTCGAACCGATGTTCGCCGCCGACTGGCGCGAGGCCCCCGACGACGACGCCCGCCTGCGCGTCGTCATCGACCAGGTGGCCTCCCTCACCGACGCCTCCGCGCTCGGTCTCCACGAGCGCATCGTCGGGCCCGTGCCCGCGCTCTGGTAGGAGCTCCCGGCTCCCGGCGCGCCCTGCCCGGCATCCGGTGATGCCCGCCGTCGTGCCCGGCGAGGTGTTGCACACATCCGCTCCCGCGCCGGTCGGGGTGTCGGTGGGGCGGGCCTAAACTGGGGTCATGGCCGGACTCATCAAGCGTGAAGACATCGATGAGGTACGCCAGCGCACCGACATCAAGGAGGTCGTCGAGGCCTACGTGACCCTGAAGTCCGCGGGCATCGGCTCGTGGAAGGGACTCTGCCCCTTCCACGACGAGCGCTCGCCGTCCTTCCACGTCCGGCCCCAGATGGGCTCCTACCACTGCTTCGGCTGCGGCGAGGGCGGCGACGTCATCTCCTTCGTGCAGAAGCTGGACCACACCTCCTTCAGCGAGACGGTCGAGAAGCTCGCGGCGCGCATCGGCTTCGAGCTGCACTACGAGGACGGCGGCACCGGCCCGCGCCGCGAGGACGTGGGCAGGCGGCAGCGCCTGCTCGACGCCCACAAGATCGCCGCCGAGTTCTTCCGCGACCAGCTCCTCACGCAGGGTGCCGCGACCGCGCGCCAGTTCCTGCAGGAGCGGGGCTTCGACCGCGCGGCCGCCGAACAGTTCGGCGTCGGCTACGCACCCCAGGGCTGGGACACGCTGCTGAACCATCTCACCGGGCGCGGGTTCACGCTCGACGAACTCAAGCTGACCGGCATGTTCAGCGCGTCCTCGAGCAACGCCGGCCGCTTCTACGACCGCTTCCGCGGGCGCCTCATCTGGCCCATCCGCGACATCACCGGGGACACCGTCGGGTTCGGCGCCCGGAAGCTCTACGAGGACGACCAGGGGCCGAAGTACCTCAACACCCCCGAGACCTCGCTCTACAAGAAGTCCCAGGTGCTCTACGGCATCGACCTCGCCAAGCGGGAGATCGCCAAGAACCGGCAGCTCGTCGTCGTCGAGGGCTACACCGACGTCATGGCCTGCCATCTCGCGGGCGTCGGCACCGCCGTCGCCACCTGCGGCACGGCGTTCGGCACGGACCACATCAAGATCGCCCGCAGGCTCCTGTCCGACGACGGCACCGGCGGCGAGGTCATCTTCACGTTCGACGGCGACGCCGCGGGCCAGAAGGCCGCCCTGCGCGCCTTCGAGGAGGACCAGCGCTTCAACTCGCAGACCTACGTCGCCGTGGAGGCGTCCGGCGCCGATCCGTGCGAGCTGCGGCAGACGCGGGGCGACGACGCCGTCCGCGAGCTCATCGCGGACCGCCGGCCGCTCTTCGAGTTCGCGATCAAGGCGTCGTTCGGGAACTTCGACCTCTCGTCGGGGGAGGGGCAGGTCAAGGCGCTCCGGCACGCCGCGCCGATCGTGGCGCAGATCCGCGACGTCTCCCTGCGGTCCACCTACACCCGCGAGCTCTCGCGCTGGCTCGGCATGCAGTACGTCGGGGAGGACCAGGTGGCCCGCGCCGTCGCCGCGGCGGCCCGCCGTGATGCGGGCGCGCCGTCCGGTGCCCGCCAGCGTACCCAGCAGGGCCAGCAGGGTCAGCCGGGCCAGCAGGGTCAGCCGGGCCAGCAGGGTCAGCCAGGCGGGGGTACCGGAGCCGGCGAGACCAGTACGGCCTCCGAGCTGTTCTTCGAGCGCCCCGATCCCCGGGACCCGATGGCGCGCATGGAGCGCGAGGCCCTCGAGGTGGTGCTGCAGCAGCCCACGCTGCTCACCGAGGCCCAGTGGGAGAGCTTCTCCACGTCCCGCTTCACCGTCCCCGTGTACGAGGCGCTCCACAACGCCGTCCTCGCGGCAGGAGCCGCCGGCACCGAGCTCTCCCGCTGGGTGGAGTCGGTGCGGGAGGGTGTCCCGGACGTCCTCCGCCCGCTCGTCAGCGAACTGGCGGTCCGTCCCCTGCCGGCGAAGGACGCCGACGCCATGGTGGTGTACTGCCGCGACATCCTGAACCGGCTCACCGAGCTCCGTATCACGCAGCGGAAGGCCGAGAAGCTGGGGCAGCTCCAGCGCATGGATCCCGCGGCCGACCCGGTGCTCTACAACCAGTTGCAGCGCGACCTCATGGAGCTCGAGATGCAGCGGCGCCTGCTCCGCGAGGACTAGCCCGGCGCCGATTTCACTTCGCTCCGGAACGTATGTAGAGTAATACTCGCGCTTTCCTCCGTAGCTCAATTGGCAGAGCATTCGACTGTTAATCGAAGGGTTAAACTGGTTCAAGTCCAGTCGGAGGAGCAGATGAGAGGGTCCCCCACCAGCGGAAACGCCGGTAGGGGACCCTCTTCTTCATCCCGCACCCTCTTCATCCCGGGGGCCCTGCGCGGCGGGCGGAGCCCGGTGCAGCTCCGCCCGTTCCCGGGCGCGTAGGAGGCCGGCGGGCGCGTGGAGGCCCCGCAGGGCGTGGGAGCAGGCGCCGGCCGCGTCAGGGCGTGTCAGAGGCCCGGCGTAGGCTGTGCCCCATGGAGACTGACAGCACGGACAAGCTCATCCTGGTCACCGGCGCCACGGGGTACATCGGCGGCCGGCTCGTCACCAAACTCGTCGCGGACGGGCGCCGGGTCCGCGTCATCGTCCGGTCACCGCAGAAGCTGAAGGACGTCCCGTGGGCATCGTCCGTCGACATCGTGCAGGGTGACCTGCAGGACGTCGACACCCTGCGCGAGGCCAGCCGGGGCGTGGACACCGTCTACTACCTCGTGCACTCGATGGGCTCGGGCCGGAACTTCGACGCGCGCGAGGCGGAGATCGCGTCGACGGTCTCCCGGGCGGCCACGGAGGCCGGAGTGCGCCGCATCGTCTACCTGGGCGGTCTGCACCCCGACGGCGTGGAGCTCTCCACCCACATGCGCTCACGCACCGGGGTGGGGCGGATCCTCCTCGAGTCCGGTACGCCGACCATCGCCTTCCAGGCCGGGGTGGTCATCGGGTCCGGCTCGGCGTCCTTCGAGATGATCCGGCACCTCTCCGACGTCCTGCCCGTGATGCCCGCACCCAAATGGGTGCTCAACCACATCGAGCCCATCGCCGTCCGCGACGTCATCCATTACCTCGTGGGCGCACTCGATCTCCCCGTGGACCTGAACCGGACGTTCGACATCGGATCCCGCGAGGTGCTCACCTATGCCGAGATGATGAACCAGTACGCCGAGGCCGCCGGCCTCCCGCGCCGGCGGATCCTCGCGCTGCCCGTCCTCACCCCGCGTCTCGCCGGTCACTGGGTGAACCTGGTCACGCCCATCCCGCGGGCCATGGCGATGCCGCTCATCGAGTCGCTGCAGCACGACGCCGTGCCGTCCGAACACGACATCGACCAGTACATCCCGCAGCCGGAGGACGGGCTGACGGGATACCGACGGTCCGTGGACCTCGCGCTCGGGAAGATGCGCGCAGGGGAGGTGGAGACGAGCTGGGCCGGAGCGTCCCAGCTGCCCTCCGAGGCCGATCCGCTGCCCTCCGACCCGCAGTGGGCGGGCCACACCGTCTACACCGACGTCCAGACGTACAGCTCGACCGCCTCGCCCGCGAAGCTGTGGAGCGTCGTCGAGGGCATCGGCGGCGAGAACGGCTGGTACTCCTGGCCCGTCGGCTGGGCCGCCCGCGGCTGGATGGACAAGCTGGCCGGCGGCGTGGGGCTCCGCCGCGGACGACGGGACGCGAGGGAGCTCCTCACGGGGGAGGCCCTCGATTTCTGGCGCGTGGAGGAACTCGTGCGCGGTGAGCGGCTGCGGCTCCGCGCGGAGATGAAGGTGCCCGGCCGTGCGTGGCTGGAGTTCCGCGTGGAACCGGAGGGTTCGGGCAGCGCCTACTTCCAGCGGGCCGTCTTCTTCCCGCAGGGCCTGTCCGGGCGGCTCTACTGGCTGGCGGTGCTGCCGTTCCACGGGTTCATCTTCTCGGCGATGGCCCGCAACATCGCGCGGGCCGCGGAGGCGCTGCCCACGGAGTCCGAGCCCGCCGCCGCCTGACGTCCCTGACTGGCCTGGCCGGCCCTGCGGACCGTGCCCGCGCTACTGCAGTGCGGGCACGGTGCGTGGCCGGACCACCGTCCACAGGAACACCACGCCCAGCGCGATGCAGGAGGCCATGATGAGCGCCATCGGGGTGGCAGTCTCGATGCCCTCGCCCAGCAGGCCGACGAGCGGGGAGATGATCCCGGCCGTCCCGAACGTCACCGCACCGAGCAGCGAGGCGGCGGTGCCCGCCTGCGCCCCGTTGTTGATGAGCGCCAGCACCTGGACGCACGGGAAGATGAAGCCCGTCGCCATGATGTAGAACCACAGGGGGATCGCCGTGCCCCAGAAGCCGAGGCCCAGCTGGTCGAAGGCCAGGATGAGCATCGCCATGACGAGCTGGACGACGGTCGCCGTCGCGATCACCCACTGGGGCCCGACCCGGCGGAGCACCCGTGAGCTGACCTGCACGCCGGCGACGATGCCGAGGGAGTTGATGGCGAACAGCAGGCCGTACTGCTGCTCGTTCAGCTCGTACGGGCCCTGGAAGAGGAACGGCGACGCCGACAGGTAGGAGAACAGCCCGGAGAAGTTCATGCCGCCCACCAGCAGCACGCCGATGAAGATCCTGTCGCTCAGCACCGCGCGGTACCGCTGGGCCACCGTCAGGCCCGACCGGCGGCGGTTCTCCTTCGGCAGGGTCTCGATGATGAACAGGCTCACGGCGATGATCACCAGCACGCCGTAGCACGCGAGGAACCAGAAGATGCCAGGCCAGGGGAAGAGCAGCAGCAGCTGCGAGCCGATCACCGGGGCGAAGATGGGCGCCATGCCGTTGACGAGCGCCATGTAGGACAGCATGCGCACGAGGGTGTAGCCGCCGAACAGGTCGCGCACCATGGCCATTGCCACCACGCCGCCGCCGGCCGCGCCGATGCCCTGGAGCACCCGGAACAGCATGAGCACATTGATGTCGTCGGACGACGCCGCGCCGATCGAGGCGCCGACGTGCAGGGTGGTCGCCAGGATGAGGGGGACGCGCCGGCCGATCTTGTCGCTCAGCGGGCCCACGAGCAGCTGCCCGGCCGCGAAACCGATGATCGTCCCCGTGAGGGTCAGCTGCACCGCCGCCTCGGTGACGCCGAGGTCCGACTGCAGCGCAGGGAACGCCGGGAGGTAGAGATCGATCGTGAACGGGCCGAGGGCCGTGAGGGTGCCAAGGATGAAGACGTAGACGATCTTCTCGCGACGGGAGAGGGTGTCGCCGGGGTGGGTGAGGGTACTCAAGATGCTGCCTTACGGAACGGGCGGGAACAGGACGGGATCGGCATCGACCGCAGCGGCCCGGCGACGACGGCGGAGCGGCTTCCAGGGAGCGACCGGCAGCTCCAGAGAGCAATTTGGTTGCTAAGGCGAATCAATGGTTCTTTCATCTTATGGCCCGCGTCAAGCCTCCGGGCCATCGGAAGCCGGGGATCCTGACGCGGATCCTGCTGCTAAGCACGCTTCCGATTGACGTAGGGTGATGAAGGAGACACGGGACGAGCAGGAAGAGCGGTAGATGAGCGGGAACGGCACCGAACCTGAGGCAGAGCAATCACCGAAGCACCTCGCACGGGTCATCGCGATCACGGTCGCAGCGGCCGTCGGAGGTCTCCTGTTCGGGTTCGACACCGCCGTCATCAACGGAGCCGTCGATTCCATCCAGGGCGAGTTCGACCTGAGCCCGAGCGTCCTCGGCTTCACCGTCGCCATCACCCTGCTGGGCTGCGCGGCCGGCGCCTGGTTCGCCGGCGGGCTCGCCGACCGGTGGGGCCGCAAGAAGGTCATGGTGGCGGCGGCGATCCTGTTCGCCGTCAACTCCGCGGGGTCCGCCTATGCCTTCTCGGAGTGGGACCTGATGGCCTGGCGGCTCGTCGGGGGCCTCGCCATCGGCATCGCATCCGTCATCGTCCCCGGGTACATCGCGGAGATCGCGCCGTCGAAATGGCGCGGCGGGCTCGCCTCCGTCCAGCAGCTGGCCATCACGGTCGGCATCTTCGCCGCCCTGCTCTCGGACGCATCCCTCGCCAACGCCGCGGGGAGTGCCGACGGCGAGTTCTGGTGGGGCCTGGCCGCGTGGCGCTGGATGCTCCTGGTCGGCGTGATCCCCGCCGTCGTCTACGGGATCCTCGCACTGGTCATCCCCGAGTCCCCGCAGTTCCTCATCCGGGCGGGCCGCGACGCCGAGGCCGCGCGCGTCCTCTCGCGGGTCTCCGGCGTGAGCGACACCGACGGCAAGATCGGCCAGATCCGGGAGAGCTTCGAGCGGGAGGACCGGGCGAGCTACCGCGACCTGCGCGGCCCGGCGTTCGGACTCCAGCCCATCCTGTGGGTCGGCATGGCGATCGCCGCGCTGCAGCAGCTGGTGGGCATCAACGCGATCTTCTACTACTCCACGACGCTGTGGAAGTCCGTCGGCTTCAGCGAGAGCGATTCCTTCACGACGTCCGTGATCACCTCGGTCATCAACGTCGCCATGACCTTCGTCGCCATCTTCTTCGTCGACCGCGTGGGGCGCCGCCGGCTGCTCCTCATCGGGTCCGTCGGCATGACCGTGGGCCTGCTCGCCGCGACGCTCGCCTTCCTGCAGGCCGAAGGCACCGGGGAGGAGCTCACCCTGCCGGGAGCCTGGGGTCCCATCGCGCTGGTCGGCGCGAACCTCTTCGTCATCTTCTTCGCCGCCACCTGGGGCCCGGTCATGTGGGTGACCCTCGGCGAGATGTTCCCCAACCGCATCCGCTCGATCGCCCTCGGCGTGGCCACGATGGTGAACTGGGTGTTCAACTTCATCGTCACCCTCACGTTCCCGTGGGTCAGCGAGAATCTCGGTCTCTGGATCATGTACGCGGCGTTCACCGTCTTCGCCGTCCTGTCGTTCATCTTCGTCCGTACCCGGCTCCCCGAGTTCACGGGCAAGGACCTCGAGGACAACGCGGAGCTCTCCACCGCGTGAGCACGGCCTCCCCGCGCCTACCCCATGCGGGCTGCTCGCGGTGCCCTGATCGCACGGTGGCCACCCCGCAGAATCGGGGCGCACGCCCGGTGGTAATTTTGGTTCAGCCAATGTCCAGCAACACACTCACGAATGGAGGCAGGGCCTATGAACAGCTCGGCTAGTACGCGCGGCAGGCGGTCCACGGGCTCGCTCTCGCTGTTTGGACTCATCAGGCTCCTCGCGCGCCTGACCCCGCGCCAGGTCAGCGACGAATTCTCGATCGCCGTCCAGCAGATGAAGCAGAAGGGGATCAAGGCGGGGATCGCCGCCGCGTTCCTCGTCGTCGCGCTGGTCTTCGTGCTGTTCTTCGCCGTGGCCCTGATCGTCGCCGCCATCATGGGACTGGCCGAGGTCCTGCCCGCGTGGCTCGCCGCCCTGCTGGTCGCCCTGCTCTTCCTCGTGATCGCCGGCGTCCTCGCGCTGATCGGCGTCTCGCGCCTCAAGAAGCAGCTGCCCCTGGTGCCGGAGGACGCCATCCGCGGCATCCGCTACGACCTCGGCGTGCTGAAGGAGGGCCGCAGCTTCGATCCGGCCACCCTCGACGTCAAGAAGCCGAAGCCGGACAAGGACCGCAAGGACGACGACGCGAAGGACGCGAAGCCCAAGGAGCCCACGCCGTCGTACGAGGAGCTGCGTGGCCGTTCCGGGGAGCGCCGCTCGCACATCGCCGAGGCGAGGGACTCGCTCGGCGCCCGCGCGGACGTCAAGGCCCGGCTCGGCAAGGCCCGCCACAGCTCCGCCCAGGGCACCCCGCAGGCGGGCGGCCCCACGGGCAACCGTGTCGCTGCGGTCGCCGTGCGACGGGATGTCCCGCTCAACACGACGCTGGCCGACCGCTGGAAGCCCCTGAGCGTGCTCGGCGCGTCCGTGGTCGCCATGCTGGTGATGCTGCGCAGGCTCCTCAGCAAGTAGGGCCGCAGCACGTAGGACCGCAGCACGGAGGACCGCAGACGAGGCGGCCGCCCGTCCGTGACGACCGCAGGAGGCTGCGGTGGTCACGGAGGAGCGGTCGCCTGCCTGCATAATGGGGTGGGGAGGCACGGGTGATGGATTCGATCGGCGCGGGGGCACGGACCGGTAGTGGGGGCACGGAACTCGCGACGGTGTGGACCCTGCCGAACCTCATCACGATCGTCCGGTTCCTCGGCGTACCGCTGTTCGTCTGGTTCATGATGCACCAGCGGTACGGGGCCGCGGTCCTCGTCCTCGTGGTCGTCGGCTCCACCGACTGGGTGGACGGCTTCGTCGCCCGGCGGCTGAACCAGGTCTCCACGGTGGGGAAGTGGCTCGACCCGCTGGCCGACCGCACGGCCATGATCGTGGTGGCCGTCGTCTTCGTGGTGGCCGGCATCACGCCGGCCTGGTTCGTGTGGGCCATCGTCATCCCGGACGCCATCCTCATCGTCAACGCACTCGTCCTCTTCCACGGACCCCTGCACCTGCCCGTCATCACGGTCGGGAAGATCCGGACCGCGCTGCTGCTCGTGGGGGCGCCGCTGCTCCTGCTGCACCGCGTCGAGGGATTCGGCCAGGACTGGATCCTCGTCGTCGCCCAGGGGCTGCTCGCCGTCGGGTGCGTGCTGCACCTCGTGGCGTTCTCCGCCTACTTCCGTGCGGCGCACCGCACCTACCGGCTGGAGCAGGCCGAGCAGCAGTCGTGCCCGTCCTAGCCATCGCGCTGGCGCTGCTCGGCGCCGTCTTCCTCGCGTTCGGAGCGCAGCGCCAGGGCAGCGCCGTGCGGGCGAACACCGGCGGCCTGTCCCTCTCCTCGTCCGGTTTCACACGCCTCCTCACCAACCCGCGGTGGCTGCTGGGGCTGTTCCTGCTCGGCGCCGGTACTGCCCTCAACGTGGTGGCGCTGTCACTGGCGAGCCTGACGGTCGTGCAGCCCATCGGCGCGATCGCCCTGGTGATCACCACCATCGTCAACTCCCGCGACCAGGGCATCCGGATCAATCGGCCGACCGTCGCCGCGATCACCGCCTGCGTCACGGGCAGCGCCCTCTTCGTTCTCCTCGCGGTGAACGTCACCCGCGAGAACCACGCCATCGACCCCGCGCAGGAACTCTCGGTGGTGCTCCTGCTCGGCGCCGCCGTCGTGGTGTTCGGCTCCCTGGCCGTGGTCGGCCGGCACCGGCTCAACGCGTTCGCCTACATCCTCGGGGCGGGTGTCCTCTTCGGCTTCGTGGCCGTCCTGACGAAGGTGATCGCCGGCCACCTGCTCGATCCCAACGGCCGGTTCCTGCTGAACGTCCCGATCCTCACCCTCGTGGCCCTCGCCGCGGCCGCCGCCCTCGGGTCCTGGTTCGTGCAGAGCGCCTACGCCACCGGCCCGCCCGATCTCGTCATCGCCGGCCTCACGGTCATCGACCCCATCGTCGGCATCGCGGTGGGCATCACCATCCTCGACGAACTCCAGCCCGATGTCCGAACCGTGACCGCCCTGGGCATGGGCGCGGCCGCGCTCGTTGCTATTGTTGGGGTCGTTGCCCTGTCGCGCCATCACCCGGACGTCGTCAAGCGGCAGCGCTGACCCGACCCGTTCCAGTTCCGTCCAGCACACCGACGTAGGGATTCACGCGTGAGCCACCCGGCTGATTCCAAGCCCCTGACCATCCTGATCGCCGCGGACACCTATCCGCCCAACGTGAACGGGGCGGCCCAGTTCGGGTACCGGCTGGCGAAGGGCATGACCGGCCGCGGCCACGACGTCCACGTCCTCGCGCCCCGCGCCTCGAACGGCAGGAGCTTCACGGAACCAGGGGGCGACTGGACGGTCCACCGCCTCCGCTCCCACAGCGTCCCGACCCACGACTACTGGCGCATCTGCTACCCGTGGGAGATCCGGCGGGACATCAGCATGCTGTTCGACCAGGTGCAGCCCGACGTCGTGCACATCCAGTGCCACTACATGGTGGGGGAGTACACGCTGTACGAAGCGGTGCGGCGCGGCATCCGCGTGGTCGCCACCAACCACTTCATGCCCGAGAACCTCAACCCGTTCCTGCCGTTCCCCGAGTGGTTCAAGAAGGTCATCGCCCGGAACTCGTGGAAGGACATGGGCAAGGTGATGGGCAAGGCTGCCGCCGTCACCACCCCCACGCCCCTCGCGGCGAAGGCCATGCGCGACCACGCCTTCCTGACCGAGGTGCTGCCGGTGTCCAACGGGATCGACTCCGCGGCCTACGAGCTGCAGCCGGGCGAGGTCGTCGAGCCCCACGAGCATCCGACGGTCCTGTTCGTCGGCCGCCTGGCCGAGGAGAAGCACGTGGACGTGCTGATCGACGCCGTGGCCGGGACCCCGGAGCACCTGAACGTCCACCTCGAGATCGTCGGAGGCGGGGAGGTGAAGCAGGCGCTGCAGGCGCAGGCCGCCCGCCTCGGCATCGCCCACCGCGTCACCTTCCGCGGCCTGATCGACGACGGCGAGCTGCGCAAGAGCTACATCCGCGCCTCCCTGTTCTGCCAGCCGGGGACCGCCGAGCTGCAGTCGCTGGTGACCCTCGAGGCGATGTCGGCCTCGACGCCGGTCCTGCTGGCGAACGCGATGGCGTTGCCGCACCTGGTGTCCGACGGCGAGAACGGCTATCTGTTCACGCCCGGCAGTTCCGAGGAGCTCGGTGACCGGATCACGCAGATCCTCGAGCTCTCGCGGGAGGACCAGCAGAAGATGGGTGCCGCCAGCCGGAGGATGGTGGGCAAGCACGACATCAACACGACCCTCGAGATCTTCGAGGGCCTGTACTACGGGACGCTGTCGCCGAAGGACGTCGCCGGCGGCATGCCCACGGCCCGGGAGGCCGGCGGGACCGAGCGGCACCTCCGCATACAATAGGACCTGCGCCGGCGGCCGGAGGATGATTCCGGAGCCGGACCACCGGGGTGCCACGCCCCTCGGGGCTGTAGCTCAGCTGGTTAGAGCAGCGGACTCATAATCCGTTTGTCCTGGGTTCAAGCCCCAGCAGCCCTACTCCTGCGTCGACCGACGACCCGACGCGCCACGCACAGGACCGCGCCACCTCATCGAGGGGGCGCGGTCCTGTTTAATGCCGGCCCTCGCCCTGGCGCCCGCAGCTCCACTGGCGCCCTAAGTTACCGGCGGGTAACATATTGCTGAGCGCAGCGAGCGCCCGCCGCATGGCCCACCTGTTCGAGTGAGATCTGGTCGCCGACGACCGGAGCGAAGGAATTCCGATGAGCAAGACGTCGATCGATGTGAACAATCTGCCCTACGCCGACGGCGACTTCTACGCTTTCGAGGAGCTGATGTCCGACAAGGAGCGCTCCCGCCTCGAGGAGATCCGCGCCTGGCTGGCCCGCGAGGTCCGCCCGAACGCCGTCGACTGGTGGAACAGGGCCGCCTTCCCGATGGACCTCATCCCGAAGCTCGCCGACCTGGACCCCATGAGCCCCGTGCACCGGCAGGGCTACTCGAACCTGTTCGCCGGGATCACCCACGCGGAGTTCACGCGCGCCGACACCTCGATCGCCACGTTCATGGGCGTGCACGACGGCCTCTTCACCGGGTCGATAGAGGCCCTCGCCTCGAAGGAGCAGCAGGAGGAGTGGCTGCCGGACATCTACGCGATGAAGAAGATCGGCGCCTTCGGCCTCACCGAGCCGCTCGGCGGCTCCGACGTCGCCGGCGGCACCCGGACGACCGCCCGTCGCGACGGGAACTCGTGGGTGCTCAACGGCGCCAAGCGCTGGATCGGCAACGCCACCTTCTCGGACTGGGTGGTCGTCTACGCACGGGACCTGGCGGACAACCAGGTCAAGGGATTCATGGTGGACACCGCCACGCCGGGCTTCAGCGCCACGAAGATCGAGAACAAGATCGCCCTGCGCACCGTGGAGAACGCGGACATCGTCCTCGACGACGTCGTCGTGTCCGACGACTTCCACCTCAAGGGCGCCAACAGCTTCCGGGACACCAACAAGGTCCTCAAGGTCACCCGGCTCGCGGTCGGCTGGCAGGCCGTGGGCCAGCAGCTGGCCGCATTCGACGTCGCCCGCCGCTATGCGGTGGAGCGCGAGCAGTTCGGCCGGCCGATCGCCAGCTTCCAGCTCGTGCAGCAGCAGCTCGTCCAGATCCTCGGCAACGCGATGAGCTCGATGGGCATGATGGTCCGCCTGTCGCAGCTCGAGGACGCGGGCAAGGCCAAGGACGAGCAGTCCGCGCTCGCCAAGGCCTTCACCACCGCCCGCATGCGCGAGAGCGTCGCTGCGGGGCGCAACATCCTCGGCGGCAACGGGATCGTCGCCGACTACGAGATGGCGAAGATCTTCTCCGACGCCGAGGCCGTGTACTCCTACGAGGGCACGCAGGAGATCAACACGCTCGTGGCCGGCCGGTCGATCACCGGGATCGCGGCCTTCGTCTAGTCCCGGGTCCCGGCCCTGCGTCGAGTGACAGCAGGTATGGCGGGCGCCCCGCGACGTCCGGAGGTGAGCCGCGTCGGTTCCGTGTGTTCTCCCACCCGTCGAGCGGCAGGAGGACCGACGGGCGCCGGTCCATCACGAAGGACAGCGGGTCCACGTACTCGCCGTCCACGCGCACGCCCCAGTGCAGGCAGGCCGTCCCGCAGTGACCCCGGGGGAGGGCGTCGGGTCCGGCGCCCTCGATGCCGGCGACCACCTCGCCCCCGGTGACACGCCGGCCCTTCACCAGGGGAGTCGTCACCGGCTCGAAGCTGCTGATCCGTCCACCGCCGTGATCGATCGACAGCACGCCCCGGTCCACCACCGTGCCGGCGAAGGACACGATGCCGTCCGCGGGGCTCAGCACGGGGGTCGTGGCTGTTCCGACTGCCAGATCGACCCCGCGGTGGCCGCGCTGCCACGGCCGGGGCGGCCTCTCGAACGGGCGGAGGACCGCCGGGGGAGGCGACAGCGGCCAGGACCACTCGGGGACGAACTCTGCCGGCACCGGGCCGGGGGACAGGCGCCGGCCCGCCGGCGGGCCGTCCTGCGCGAAGGCCGCGGACCCGCCCGTCCCCGCAGGAACCAGCACGACGACCAGCAGGCCCAGGAGCAGCTCGGTCAGGGCCCGGCGCCGCAGGCCGCGCAGCACGCGCAGCACGCGCAGGGCCGCCGGCCGTGCACGCCCGCGGGGTGCACGGCCGGCCTCCACATGCTGCGGGGCCGGTCGTCGCGCGTACCCGCGGGAGTGGGGCCGGGCCCGGACGGATTCATCCATGCGCAGATCCTGCAGCACCCGAACCGCCACGTGGCGTGCCGGCGGCGTATGTGGACAGGACGCCGGCCGCCACAACGGCCTCCCGGCGGTGCCCGGGCTGCCCGCCGGGCGACGGATCCGGCACCGCCCCTGTAGTACACTTGACCGAGCAGTCTGCTGCTCCCTCCTCCCGGTGTCTCTGGCATCGACGCGGTCCGGGATCGTCAGGCTGACTACGCGTGCCCGCGATTCAGCGCCCTCGAAGAACGCTGAAGTGCCTTCCCCACGGTCCGGTGAGAACCGGTACGGGAGGGAACGTCCCGATGACGACCGGGCACCAGGACGTACCGGCCACCCCGGCCTGTACTGAGATAACCGTCAACAAGCTTCAGGCAGCGCACTGCGCCAGAGCCGAAGCTGAAGAAAGGCAGAACATGCCAGTCGTAACCATGCGCCAGCTGCTCGACAGCGGCGTCCACTTCGGTCACCAGACCCGCCGTTGGAACCCGAAGATGAAGCGCTTCATCTTCACCGAGCGCAACGGCATCTACATCATCGACCTCCAGCAGTCGCTGTCCTACATCGACCGCGCCTACGAGTTCGTGAAGGCCACCGTCGCCCACGGCGGCACCGTCCTCTTCGTCGGCACGAAGAAGCAGGCCCAGGAAGCGATCGCCGACCAGGCGACGCGCGTCGGCCAGCCGTACGTCAACCAGCGCTGGCTCGGTGGCATGCTCACCAACTTCCAGACGGTGTCCAAGCGCATCCAGCGCATGAAGGAACTCGAAGAGATCGACTTCGACGACGTCGCCGGTTCGGGCCACACCAAGAAGGAGCTCCTGCTCCTCAAGCGTGAGCTCACCAAGCTGCAGAGCAACCTCGGTGGTATCCGCAACCTGACCAAGGCTCCCTCGGTCGTGTGGGTCGTCGACACCAAGAAGGAACACCTCGCGATCGACGAGGCGAAGAAGCTCGGCATCCCCGTCGTCGCGATCCTCGACACCAACTGCGATCCCGACGAGGTCGACTTCCCGATCCCGGGCAACGACGACGCCATCCGCGCCGTCAACCTGCTCACGCGCGTCGTCGCCGACGCCGTGGCCGAGGGCCTGATCGCCCGCCACAACCGCTCCGGCAACAACGAATCGGCCGTGGCCGACGAGCCGATGGCCGAGTGGGAGCGCGAGCTCCTCCAGGGCAACGCCGCCGAAGCACCCGAGGCAGCGACCGCCGCTCCCGAGGCGACGGAGACCGCCGCTCCCGAGGCAGCGGCTCCCGCCGCCGACGAAGCCCCTGCAGGCCTGCAGGCTCCGATCGCCGAGGAAGTCCCCGAAGCAGTAGCTCCCGTCACGGAAGCCGCAGCAGACGACGCCAAGTAGTACCCAGTGCGTAAGGGGTGTGGGTCAAACCATGCCCCTTACGCATGTTCCGCGGATGATCACCGCGAACCGTTCGTACCGCGGGCCGTGGCCCGCGCAAGCTTGTCGTAGATCCACATCAACTTAGGAGTTCGTATGGCAAATTTCACTGCCGCTGACATCAAGGCCCTGCGTGAGCGCACGGGCGCCGGCATGATGGACGTCAAGAAGGCCCTCGACGAAGCCAACGGCGACGCCGACAAGGCCCTGGAACTGATCCGTATCAAGGGCCTCAAGGGCGCGACGAAGCGCGAAGGCCGTTCGACCGCCGAGGGCCTCGTCGCCGCGCGCGTCGACGGCACCGTCGGCGTCATGGTCGAGGTCAACTGCGAGACCGACTTCGTCGCGAAGGCCGGCCCCTTCATCGAGTTCTCGAACAAGGTGCTCGCCGCGGCCATCGAGTCCGGCGCGTCCGACGTCGAGAGCCTCCTGGCGTACGAGCTCGAGGGCAAGCCCGTCTCCGAGCACGTCATCGAAGCCGGCGCACTGCTGGGCGAGAAGGTCGACGTCCGTCGCATCGCACGCGTCGAGGGCCAGATCGTCGACGCCTACCTGCACAAGACGTCCAAAGACCTCCCCGCCCAGGTCGGCGTGCTGTTCGCCGTCGAGGGCTCCGGTGACACCGCGGTCGAGGCCGCGCACGACGTCGCCGTGCACATCGCCGCGTACTCGCCCACCTACCTGACCCGCGAGGACGTCCCCGCGGAGCTCGTCGAGTCGGAGCGCCGCATCGCCGACGAGACCGCACGCGCCGAGGGCAAGCCCGAGCAGGCCCTGGCGAAGATCGTCGAGGGACGCCTCACCGGCTTCTTCAAGGAGGGTGTCCTGCTCGACCAGGCCTTCGCGAAGGACGCGAAGAAGTCCGTCGCCACGGTCCTCGCCGATGCCGGCGCCAAGGCCACGGCCTTCGCCCGGTTCCGCGTCGGAGCCTAGGCACCAGGTCCGGTCCGAAGTATGAAGGTGAAGGGCGGCCGCCGGTCAGGTGGCCGCCCTTTCCTGCGCCCGGGAGGCGCACCGTATCCTGTAACGGGTCCGGCAACATCCCCACCGCTCGCACCCCCGGCCGTCCGCTCAGGAACGGCCCCCAGTTCTACGCCCGGGAGGCACCCCATGGACACCACCTCGACTGCTGCGACGGACGGCTCCGGACGCCGGCGCCGGGTCCTCCTCAAGCTCTCCGGGGAGGTGTTCGGCGGCGGCAAGCTGGGCGTCGATCCGGAGACCGTGCGCTCCGTGTCGAAGCAGATCGCCGCCACCGTGGGTGACGTCGAAGTGGCCATCGTGGTCGGTGGCGGCAACTTCTTCCGCGGCGCCGAACTCTCCCAGAGCGGCATGGACCGCTCGCGCGCCGACTACATGGGCATGCTCGGCACAGTGATGAACTGCCTGGCGCTGCAGGACTTCCTCGAGCAGGCAGGCGTCGAGACGCGCGTGCAGAGCGCCATCACCATGGGCCAGGTGGCCGAGGCCTACATCCCTCGGCGTGCCATCCGCCACCTCGAGAAGGGGCGCGTGGTCATCTTCGGCGCCGGCGCCGGCCTGCCCTACTTCTCCACCGACACCGTCGCCGCCCAGCGCGCCCTCGAAGTGCACGCGGACGAGGTGCTCATGGCGAAGAGCGGTGTGGACGGCGTCTACACCGCGGACCCGCACAAGGACCCGACGGCGGAGAAGCTCGACACGCTGTCCTACGACGAGGCCCTGCGCCGCGACATCCGGGTGATGGACCAGACCGCCATGACGATGTGCAAGGACAACAAGCTCGCCATGGTGGTCTTCGGTATGGAGGGCGAGGGCAACGTCACCCGTGCCATCCGTGGCGAGAAGCTCGGCACCCTCGTCACCGCCTGAGCCGGCCGGGAGGATCCGCGGGACGGATCCGGACACGGCCCCACCCCGGCGGCGCGTGGCCTAGCCGGTCCGGCCGGGCGGGGCAATGCCGCCCGGCCCGCGCCGGGGGGAGGCACCCCGTTGAACTAGGATTGAACACTGGAATGGTTGCCGGGCAGCCGACTGCAGAGCGAAGGAGCACATTGTGATCGAAGAGACCTTGCTGGAAGCCAACGACAAGATGGACAAGGCCGTGGAGGTTGCAAAGGACGATTTCGCGACGGTCCGCACGGGCCGCGCCAACGCCTCCCTGTTTTCCAAGGTGGTCGTCATGTACTACGGCGCTCCCACCCCGCTGCAGCAGCTGGCCTCGTTCCAGAACCCCGAGGCACGCACGCTGCTCATCACCCCGTTCGACCGCACCGCGCTCAACGACATCGAGCGGGCGTTGCGTGACTCCGACCTCGGGGCGAACCCGTCCAACGACGGGAACGTCATCCGGGTGGTCCTGCCCGAGCTGACGCAGGAGCGCCGCAAGGAATACGTGAAGCTCGTGAAGACCAAGGCCGAGGACGCCAAGATCTCCGTGCGCAACATCCGCCGTAAGGCGAAGGACGGCATCGACAAGGCCGTCAAGGACGGCGACGCCGGCGAGGACGAGGGCTCGCGCGCCGAGAAGGAGCTCGACGCCCTGACGAAGTCCCGCGTGGACCTCATCGACGAGCTGCTGAAGCGCAAGGAAGCTGAGCTGCTCGAGGTCTGATGGCTGACCTCGATCCTCCCGGCGCGGACCTCGGCCCGGCTGCCAGGTCCGACGCCGGGACAGACAACGCCCGCGGCGTCGCCACCGCCCCCGTCGCCCCGCCCGCCCCCGGCTCCCGCAGGGCCCTCCGCGCCGCACGGCTGTCGCATCGGCTGTTCCGGCGCAGGCCCCGGAAGCCCGGGGAGGCATCCCGTGCGGGCCGGAACCTGCCGGCCGCGATCGGCGTCGGTGCGGCCCTCCTGATCCCCACCCTCGTGGGACTGCTGTTCTTCCCGGTCGTCTTCGTCGGCATCGTCACCCTGTTCGCCCTGGTGGGCGTCTGGGAGACGTGCCGCGCCCTCGAGCTCCGGCGCATCCATGCGCCCCTGGCGCCCACTCTCGCCGGGACGCTGGTCCTCCCGTTCGCCGCGTACTTCGGCGGCGGTGAGGGGCTCGCCCTCGCCACCGTCCTCTCCGTCCTCGCCCTGTTCATCTGGCGCACGGTGGACCCGGCACCCGAGGCCGGCAAGGGACTCATGGCCGGGACGTTCACCCTGCTGTGGGTGCCCTTCATGCTGAGCTTCGCGATGATCCTGATGCGCTCGGAGGGCGGCTTCCTCGTCATCGCGACGCTGCTGCTGCTTGTCGTGGCGAACGACACGTTCGGGTACCTGATCGGAGCATTCTTCGGCAAGCACGCGATGGCTCCCAAGATCAGCCCCAAGAAGTCCTGGGAGGGCTTCGGCGGGTCGATCGGCGGGGCCTTCGTCGTCGGCGGGCTCTGCTCCGTCTTCCTGCTGGGCCAGCCGCTGTGGGTGGGGCTCGTGCTGGCGGTGGCCATCGTCGCGTCGGCGACCGCAGGGGACCTCGCCGAGTCGATGATCAAGCGGGAACTCGGCGTCAAGGACATGGGGAACCTCCTCCCCGGCCACGGCGGGGTGATGGACCGCCTCGACTCGATCGTCCTGGCCTCCCCGATGGCCTACCTGCTGTCCGCTACATTGGTTCCGGGGTTGCTGTAACCGCAGGTCAGAAGGCACCCCGGAGCCGCCGGCTCCCGCAAGGTCTCACGAGGGTTTGATCAGAAGGACTGAATACGATGCATGTGGCTCGCCCGGGCAGCTCTCCGTTCGCGCGCGTCGGGCGCACCGAGTTCGGCTACAACACGCGCCAGGTGGATAAATTCCTGACGAAGGCGCGCGGCTACTACAACGCCGAGAGCCCCGACAGCGACACCATCACCAGCAAGGACGTCCGTGCCATGGCGTTCGACCCGGCCAGGGGCGGCTACGAGCCGCAGGCCGTGGACGCGGCGCTTGACCGGCTCGAGGACGTCTTCGCCCTCCGGGAACGGGACCACCTCATCCGCACGGAGGGCGAGGACGCCTGGCTGCGGCAGATCGGCCGGTCCGCCGCCGTCCTCCGCAACCGGCTCCACCGGCCGGCGGGGGAGCGCTTCCGGCGCCCCGACAGCAAGAACGCCCCCAGCTACGACGTCGAGGACGTCGACCGATTGTGCGACGAACTGCTCCGGTACCTCGAGCAGGAGGTCCCGCTGAGCGTCGACGTCGTCCGGCGCGCGGTGTTCCGGGAGGCCCGCGGGGCCGAGGGGTACGAGGAGAACCAGGTGGACGTGTTCCTGGACCGCGTCGTGGAACTCATGGCGGGCATCGACTGACCTTCCCGAGGCCGGGCCGGGGGTGTCCCGGCCTACCGCGGCTCCGGGGTGTGCAGCCGCGCGAGCACGCGTGAGGTCGATGCGGGCCGCCGTCCCGCGGTTGCCCGCGAGACCAGCACCATGGTGAGGAACGCCGTCGGCACCGTCCACAGGGCGGGCTGGCCCAGCCAGACCCACCGGTCGCCCGCGTCCGCGCCCATCGCCGCCGTCGCGGCGATCGCGCCGCCGCACGTGACCGCGCCGGCGAGCATCCCCGCGACGGCGCCGGCGTCCGTCAGTCCCCGCCACCAGATCCCGAGCAGCAGCAGCGGGCAGATGGTGGAGGCCGTGAAGGCGAAGACGGAGCCGACGCTCCCGGCCAGCGCGAGGCTGTCGGTCAGCAACGCGATGCCGAGGGGGACCGTCGCGGACAGCAGCGCCGCCGCCCTGAAGCCCCGCACGCTGCCCTTGAAGAACTCCTGGCTGACCACCCCGGCGAGCGACACCACGAGGCCGCTCGTCGTCGAGAGGAACGCGGCGAACGCCCCGGCCGTGACCAGGGCGGACAGGAGATCGCCCGCGGTACCGCCGAGGATCCGCCCGGGCAGCAGGAGGACCGTGGCATCGGCCGCTCCCGCCGCCGCGAGTTCGGGCGTGTGGATGCGGCCGAGGATCCCGTACACGGTGGGGAACAGGTAGAACACCGACAGCAGTCCGAGCACGATCAGCGTGGTCCGGCGCGCCGAGGCCCCGTCCGGGTTCGTGTAGAAGCGGACCAGGACATGGGGCAGCCCGAGCGTCCCGAACAGCAGCGCGATGACGAGCGAGATCGTCCCGTACAGCGAGGCGTCCGCCGTCGTGTCCAGATCCGCGGTGAAGGCGCTGCCACCCGCCGTGACCGGGAGGCCGGCGTCGCCGAGGCGGAAGAGCATGAAGACCACCGGCACGGCCAGCGCCGTCAGCTTCAGCCAGTACTGGAAGGCCTGCACGAAGGTGATGGAGCGCATGCCCCCGGTCACCACGCTCAGGCACACCACGACGACGACGGCGAGTGGGCCCGCCCACGCGGGCAGGCCCGTGGTGACGCGCACGGTCAGCGCTGCGCCGTGCAGCTGCGGCACGATGTACAGCCAGCCGATCACCACGACGAGGAGGCTGGTCACACGGCGCACCAGCAGGGAGTCGAGCCGCGCCTGGGCGAAGTCGGGGATGGTGTACGCGCCGGAGCGGCGCAGGGGAGCGGCGACGAACAGCAGCAGCATCAGATAGCCGGCCGTGTAGCCGATGGGGAACCACAGGGCGTCCACGCCGGAGACGAGGATGAGGCCGGCGATGCCCAGGAAGCTCGCGGCGGACAGGTACTCGCCGCCGATCGCCGAGGCGTTCCACCACGGGCGCACCGTGCGGGACGCCACGTAGAAGTCGCCGGTGGTCCTGGAGATGCGGAGGCCGTAGATCCCGATGAGCACGGTGCTGAGCGCCACGAGGACGAGGGCCGTGTAGCCGATGGCGGGGCTCAGCCGCAGGAGGTCGTCGTCGAACACGTCAGTCATCGTCGACGAGGTCCTGGAAGCGCCGCTCGTTGCGGGTGGCGCTCCGTACGTAGAGGATGGCGCAGCCGATGACGAGGGGGTAGACGGCGAGGCCGAGCAGCAGCCAGGGCACCGGCACGGTGAGGACCGTGACGCCGCCGATGCCGGGGAACACCGCGAGGAGGACGGGGATCCCGATCAGGATGACCAGGAAGCCGGCCGCCACCACGAGGGCCAGGCGCAGCTGCGACCGGATCAGCGATGCGACGAACAGCTGTCCCACCTCGGACTGCTCCGCCATCTCGCGGGACACGGGGAAGGACGCGCCGGTGGCACGGGCGGCCGTCCTCGGCGCCGTCACGCGTACCCCGGCGCGGAGCTGCGGGCTGGTCCTCGCTCACGTGCACCGGGACCGGATGCTGGGCATGCCCACCGGCGGTCAGGAGCTCGGGCGGAGGCGCGTGGCCTCGAGCTTCTCGCGGACGTCGGGCAGGTGCCGGCGGCTGACGGGCAGTTCGGCGTCGCCGACGAAGAGGCTCGCACGGCCGGCGCCGATCCGCACCTGGCGCACCTGGTCCATGGAGACGAGGTAGGAGCGGTGCGTGCGCAGGAACCCGGCGTCGGCCCACTGGCGCTCGAGGTCGTTCAGCGGGATGCGGATGAGGTAGCTGGCCTCCGCGGTGTGGAGGCGCGCATAGTCGCCCTGGGCCTGCACGTAGCGGACGTCGTCCCGCCGGATCATCCGGCTCACGCCGCCCTGGTCCACGGTGATGACCTCGGGCGCGGCCGTGGAGCCGTCGACGCGTTCGCAGACCCTGCGGACCGATTCCGCGAGGCGCTCGAGCCGCACGGGCTTCAGGAGGTAGTCGACGGCCCGCAGCTCGAACGCCTCCAGGGCGCGGTCCTCGTCGGCGGTGACGAAGACGACGGCGGGCGGGCGGGCGAAGCGGGACACGCCCCGCGCGATGTCGAGGCCGGAGAGGGACGGCATATGGATGTCGAGGAACAGGGCGTCGACGCTGTGCGACTCGAGGGTCCGGAGCACCTCGGCACCGCTGGAGGCCCGGTGGATGGTGCCGATGCGGGCGTCCTTGCCGAGCAGGAAGGCCAGCTCCTCGACGGCGGGCAGCTCGTCGTCGGCGATGATGACATTGACCATGATGCCTAGGTTACGCGTCCCATGCCTGGTGATCGGGCTGCGACTTGGGCACGCGCATGGTGATGAGGGTGCCCGCGCCCGGTGCGGTGTCGATGATGAGGCCGTGGTCGTCGCCGTACACCTGCCGCAGGCGCGAGTCGACGTTCCGCAGGCCCACGTGGACGTCCTCGGTGTGGCCCGCGAGGACGGACCGCAGGTGCTCCGGGTCGATCCCGACGCCATCGTCCTCGATGGTCACCTCGGCGTAGGGCCCGACGTCGTGCGCGGTGATGGTGATGTTCCCGACGCCGTCCTTCGAGTCCAGCCCGTGCCGGACCGCGTTCTCGACGAGGGGCTGGAGGCTGAGGAACGGGATGACCGTGCTGAGCACCTCGGGGCCGATCTCCAGGCTGACCCGGAGGCGGTCGCCGAAGCGGGCGCGTTCGAGCAGGAGGTAGCGGTCGATGCTGCGCAGCTCCTCGGCGACGGTCGTGAAGTCGCCGTGGCGGCGGAAGGAGTAGCGGGTGAAGTCGGCGAACTCGACCACCAGCTCGCGGGCCCGCTGGGGGTCGGTGTTGATGAAGGACGCGATCGCGTTCAGCGAGTTGTAGATGAAGTGCGGGCTGATCTGGGCACGGAGCGCCCGGACCTCGGCCTCGGCCAGGAGCCGGCGGGACGAGTCGAGCTCCGCGAGCTCCACCTGGGTGGACACCCAGTTCGCCAGTTCGTTGGTGGCGCGGACCAGGCCCGCGTCGACGTCACCGGTGAAGGCGCCGACCGTCCCGACCACGCGGTCGTCCACGCGGATGGGGGAGAGGACGAGCTCGCCGAGGTCGGTCAGCCCCGCGGCGTCGAGGCGCTGCCGCCGCACGATCTGGGTCCGCCCGCTCTCGAGGACCTGCCGCACGAGCGGCATCACCTCCGGCGGGGCCCCGCGCCCGCCCTCCCATGCCAGCACCGCGGCGTCGTCGCTGATCATGAGCACGTCGCACCGCAGCAGCCCGCGCAGGTGCCGGCTCGCCCGCGAGGCGCCCGACGGGGTCAGGCCCTCCCGCAGGTGCTCCGAGGCGAGGGCCGCGGTGTGGAGGGTGGCATAGGTGGCGCGGTCGGCGTCGGACCCGAGGTCCCGGTACGAGCGCGAGAGCCGGAACCCGAGCGCCGCCACGACGGCGAGGGCGAGGACGGCCACGGCGCACACCAGGGCGGTGTCGACGGCGGCACTGGACATGGGTTCAGCGTATCGCCCGCGCGCGGTGCTCCCGGTCGCATCCGTCGCCGCCGGCGACCGTTCGGCGCACGTGGCGGCACGCTCGGCGACACACGCCCCGGCGCGGGTGGTCCCCGCCGCCGTCGTCCTGCACAGTGATGGGAGTCACACCGGTGTGCCCTCCTGCGCGGCCGTCCTGCCGCACCGCGCCCGGGGTGACCCCCGAGAAGAAGGAGGAACCATGGGTTCGCACCCAGTAGAGCCGGACGCCGGCTCCGGTGCTGCCGTCGACTTCACCGAAGTCCAGCAGACCGGGCAGTTCAAGGAACTGCGCAAGCGCCACCGCAGTTTCGTTTTCCCCATGGCAGTGTTCTTCCTGCTCTGGTACTTCGCCTACGTGCTGCTGGCCGATTACGCGCACGAGTTCATGGCCACGCCGGTCTTCGGCAACATCAACATCGGCATCATCCTGGGGCTGCTGCAGTTCGTCTCGACCTTCGCCATCACCATGTGGTACGTCAGCTACGCCAACCGTCGCCTTGACCCGATCGCCGCGGAGCTGCGGCACGAGCTCGAGGGAGCAGCACCCGAGGCCTTCATCGACCCCGCAGGAGGAACCAAGTGATCACTCCCAGCGCCGCCGTCCGCGTGCCGCTCCAGACCGCCGAGGCGACGACGGTCGGCTCACCGCTGCTGAACATCGCCATCTTCGGACTGTTCGTCGCGATCACCCTCGTGATCGTGCTGCGGGCCAGCCGCAACAACAAGACGGCCGCGGACTACTACGCCGCCGGCCGCTCCTTCACCGGAGGGCAGAACGGCACCGCCATCGCCGGCGACTACCTCTCCGCGGCATCCTTCCTCGGCATCGTGGGTGCCATCGCCGTCAACGGCTACGACGGTTTCCTGTACTCGATCGGGTTCCTCGTCGCCTGGCTCGTGGCCCTGCTCCTCGTCGCCGAACTGCTGCGCAACACCGGCAAGTTCACCATGGCCGACGTCCTGTCCTTCCGCCTCAAGCAGCGCGCCCGGTCCGCATCGCGGCCGCCATCACCACGCTGGCCGTCTGCTTCTTCTACCTCCTCGCGCAGATGGCGGGTGCCGGCGGCCTCGTCTCGCTCCTGCTCGGCATCAACGACCGCGTCGGCCAGTCCGTGGTCATCACGGTGGTCGGCGTGCTCATGATCATGTACGTGCTGATCGGCGGCATGAAGGGCACCACCTGGGTGCAGATCATCAAGGCGTGCCTGCTGATCGCCGGTGCGTTCATCATGACCGTCTGGGTCCTGGCCCTGCACGACTTCAACCTGTCCACGCTGCTCGGTGCGGCCATCGAGACCTCCGGCAATGCCGCCATCACGAGCCCGGGCCTGCAGTACGGCGTCAGCGCCACCACGCGGCTCGACTTCCTCTCCCTGGCGCTCGCCCTGGTGCTCGGCACCGCGGCCCTGCCGCACGTGCTCATGCGCTTCTACACCGTGCCGACGGCCAAGGAGGCCCGTCGTTCGGTAGTCTGGGCCATCTGGCTCATCGGTGCGTTCTACCTGTTCACGCTCGTGCTCGGGTACGGTGCGAGCGCCCTCATCGGTTCGGAGCGCATCGCGGCAGCCCCCGGTGGCGTCAACTCGGCCGCCCCGCTCCTGGCCTACGAGCTCGGCGGCTCGATCCTGCTCGGGCTCATCTCCGCCGTCGCGTTCGCCACGATCCTCGCGGTCGTCGCCGGATTGACGATCACGGCGGCCGCCTCGTTCGCGCACGACATCTACGCGAACGTCATCCGGCGCGGCAAGGTGGACCCCGACGGCGAGGTCAAGGTGGCACGCCGCACCGTCGTCGTGATCGGCCTGCTCTCGATCCTCGGCGGTATCGGGGCGCAGGGGCAGAACGTCGCATTCCTCGTGGCGCTCGCGTTCGCCGTCGCGGCCAGCGCCAACCTGCCGACCATCCTCTACTCGCTGTTCTGGAAGCGCTTCAACACCCAGGGCGCCATCTGGAGCATGTACGGCGGCCTCGGCTCGGCGATCCTGCTGATCGCGCTCTCGCCCGTCGTCTCCGGCGGTGAGAAGTCCATGATCACGAGCGCGGACTTCTCCCTGTTCCCGCTGAGCAACCCGGGCATCGTCTCGATCCCGCTCGCGTTCTTCCTCGGCTGGCTGGGGACCATCCTGTCCCGGACCACGGAGGACCCGATGAAGCAGGCCGAGATGGAGGTCCGCTCGCTCACCGGCGTCGGCGCCGAGAAGGCCGTGGACCACTGATCCGTCCCTGACCGTCAGGTCTGCACTGCGAGGCCGTCCCACCTGCCGGTGGGGCGGCCTCGCGCGTTGCGGGCGGACGGTCCGCCGTCCTCAGGAAGGGGGCGGGGCCGGCGGTTCGAGGAGGCGGAGGACGGCCGTGAGGGCCGCGGGCATGCTCACCGACGGGTCGTACAGCCACTGCAGCTGGATGCCGTCGAAGACCCCGATGATGATCCGCGCGGCCTCCTCGGGTGCGATGTCGGAGCGGAGCTCCCCCCGCTCCTGGGCGCGTGCGACGTCCCGCGCGGTCGCGGTCACGAGCCACGCGTAGCGGTCCCGGAAGTAGTCGCGCGCCGCATGCCCCGGTCGCGTCGCCGCCGCGGAGGCCACTGCGAAGAGCGCGGTCAGCCCCGGGTGCCGCGCGTTCTGCTCGGCGACCGCCGGCAGGTCGGCCAGGGCGGTGGCGGTCCCGCCGCGCAGGGCGACGTTCCGCTCGTCGCGGTCGGCGAGGACGGCCGTGAGCAGGTCCTGCTTGCCCCGGAAGTAGTGGAAGAGCGTCGCCTCGCCGATGCCTGCACGCTCCGCCACGAGCTTCAGCGTGGTGCCGTCGAAGCCCTCCGCCGCGAAGACCTCCGCGGCGGTCGTCAGCAGCTCACGCCGCCGCTCGATGCCCTTGGCGTAGGTGCCCTGCGCCCGTCTGCCCATGCGACGAGTGTAGGGCGGGGAGTCACCCGCGGGCTCGGGCGGCCGGGGTCAGGACGAGGTCCGTGGTCCGCGGGCGAGCAGCGGCTCGACCCGGAACGGGATGAGTTCGCCCATCGCGAGCGAGGTGTCGCAGCGCTCCACGCCGTCGCAGCCGAGGATCTTGCCGTTGATGCGGAACAGGTCCTCGGCGTCGACGGCGACCACCCGGACCAGGATGTCGGCCTGTCCGGTCAGTCCGAACGCCTCGACCACCTCGGGCACCGCCGCGATGCTGTGGGTGATGGCCGCCAGCTTCTGCTGCTGCACGTGGACATGGATGAAGGCGGTCAGCGGATAGCCCAGCGAGACCGTGTTGATACGCCGCTCGAAGGAGAGGAAGACACTCTTCTTCTCGAGCTGCGCCATCCTCGCCTGCACGGTGTTCCGTGACAGGCCGAGCTTCTGCGCGAGGGCGACGACGGTGCGCCGCGGGTCCTTGGCCATGGCCTGCAGCAGGCGCGTGTCGGTGAGGTCGAGGGGTTGCATAGTGCGCAACGCTAACACGGCACATTGCGCCGCAATAGGGCACTCTGCTCAGTCGACGAGCCGACGGTTGTGCCACCTGCCCCCTGTGAGTAGGGTCACAATCACTCCGGGTAAAGGTGCCCGGAGCCCCTCGACCCGGCTGTCCGGCGGAGGGTTGCCTGCGAGTGCGAAGGTTGCATGCAATGACCCAGGAAGGCTCCCTGCCGCGATCCGGCAGGACCGAAGCGGTCGGCGGAACGGCGGAACAGGCGAGCGGCACGGTACACCCCGGCCCCTCGCGTCCCGGCGCCGACGAACTCGTCCAGCTCATCGACCACCACGGTGTCCGCCACCCGCACGGACACTACGACGGCCTGGTCGCCGACGTCGACGGCCCCGCCCTGCAGAAGCTCTACGAGGACATGGTGGTGGTGCGGCGCATCGACGCCGAGGCCACCGCCCTGCAGCGCCAGGGCGAGCTCGCACTCTGGCCCCCGCTGCTCGGCCAGGAGGCGGCCCAGATCGGATCCGGGCGCGCCCTGCGCTCCGACGACTTCGTCTTCTCCAGCTACCGCGAGAACGCCGTGGCCTACTGCCGCGGCGTCGACCTCGCCGACATCCTCCGCGTGTGGCGCGGCAACGCCTCCTCCGGCTGGGACCCGTACACCATCAACATGGCGACCCCGCAGGTCATCATCGGGGCGCAGACCCTCCACGCCACGGGCTACGCGATGGGCATCATCAACGACGGCGCCGACGCCGTCGCGGTCGCCTACTTCGGCGACGGCGCCACGAGCCAGGGCGACGTCAACGAGGCGATGGTCTTCGCCGCGAGCTACCAGGCGCCGGTGGTGTTCTTCTGCCAGAACAACCACTGGGCCATCTCCGAGCCGGTGGGGCTGCAGGCGCACGTGCCCATCGCACGCCGTGCTCCCGGCTTCGGCATCCCCTCGGTGCGCGTCGACGGCAACGACGTCCTGGCCTGCCTCGCCGTGACCCGCGAGGCCCTCGCCCGCGCGCGCTCGGGCGGCGGTCCCACCTTCATCGAGGCGGTCACCTACCGCATGGGACCCCACACGACGGCGGACGATCCCACGCGCTACCGCGACGCGAACGAGCTCGAGGACTGGGCGGCCCGCGACCCGCTGGCCCGCCTCGCCACGCTGCTGGACTCGCTCGGCCTGCTCGAGGCGGACTACACCGATTCCGTGAAGGCGAAGGCCGACGCCGTCGCCGCCGAACTCCGCCAGGGCTGCCTCTCGATGCCCGAACCGGCGCCGTCGGACGTCTTCAAGCACGTCTACAGCACCCCGAACTCCTGGCTGGACCGCCAGCAGGACCACTACGAGCGCTACCTCGCGTCCTTCTCCCAGGCGCCCCAGGAAGGATCCCGCTGATGACCACCATGACCTTCGGCCGCGCGATCACCGCGGGCCTGCGCCGCGCCATGGACGACGACCCCAGGGTGATCCTGATGGGCGAGGACATCGGCAAGCTCGGCGGTGTCTTCCGCATCACCGACGGGCTGCAGAAGGACTTCGGGCCGCACCGGGTCCTCGACAGCCCGCTCGCCGAGGCCGGCATCATGGGCACCGCCGTCGGGATGGCCTACCGGGGGTACCGCCCCGTGGTGGAGATCCAGTTCGACGGCTTCATCTACCCGGCCTTCGACCAGATCGTGTGCCAGGTGGCCAAGCTGCACTACCGCACGCAGGGCGCCGTGAAGATGCCCATCACCATCCGCGTGCCCTTCGGCGGCGGCATCGGCTCGCCCGAGCACCACTCCGAGTCACCCGAGGCGTACTTCACCCACACCTCGGGCCTGCGCGTGGTCAGTGTCTCCAATCCGCAGGACGCCTACACGATGATCCAGCAGGCCATCGCCTGCGACGACCCCGTGCTGTACTTCGAGCCCAAGCGGCGTTACCACGTCAAGGGCGAGGTCGACGAGGCCGCGGACCCGGCGTCGTCCGACCTGGGGGCCGCCCGCGTGGTCACGGCGGGGAGCGACGTCACGCTCGTGACGTACGGACCGCTGGTGTCCACCGCGCGCGACGCCGCCATCGCGGCGTCCGACGACGGCATCTCGATCGAGGTGATCGATCTCCGGTCGCTCGCGCCCATCGACTTCGCCACCGTCGAGGCGTCCGTCCGGAAGACCGGCCGGCTCGTCATCACCCACGAGGCCGCGCAGTCCGGCGGACTCGGGGCGGAGATCGCCGCGAGCATCACGGAGCGGTGCTTCGACTACCTCGAGCATGCTCCCGTGCGCGTCACCGGCTTCGACATCCCGTACCCGTACTCCAAGCTCGAATTCCACCACCTGCCCGATCTCGACCGGATCCTGGACGGCGTGGACCGCGTGATGCGCCGGCCGAACTCCCTGAGCGGGCTCGACGGCGCACCCACCAGCGAAGGAGCGGCACTGTGACGGCGACCGTACCCGGCGAGACGACTGCGTCCACCGCGTCCACCGTGAGGGAGTTCCGCCTGCCCGATCTCGGGGAGGGCCTCACGGAGTCCGAGATCGTCCAGTGGCACATCGCCGAGGGCGACACGGTCGAACTGAACCAGATCATCGCCGACGTCGAGACCGCCAAGGCGGTCGTCGAGCTGCCCTCGCCCTACGCCGGCGTCGTCGTCCGCCTCCACGAGGCCGCCGGGACCGTCGTCGACGTCGGAGCGCCGATCGTCTCCTTCGAGGTCCGGTCCGAGGTGGGGCCGGAGCCCGGCCGCGCCGCGCCCGCGCCGGTACCCGCACCCGCACCGGCACTGGCGTCCGGGCCGGCATCCACACCGTCCGACGCCGCTCCCGCCCGGCGCGAACCGAACCTCGTGGGATACGGCGCAGCGGTGGAGAAGGGCGGGCACCCGCAGCGCCGCAGCCGCGTGCTGCCGGCGGACGGACCGGCAGGGTCCCGTGGGCCGGGCATGGCCCCGCCCCGTGCCGAGCGGCCGCGGTCCACGCCGCCGGTGCGGAAGCTCGCCCGCGACCTCGGGATCCCGCTCGACAGCCTCGCCGGGACCGGCCCGGGCTCGCTGATCACCCGCGCCGACGTCCTGGCGGCCCTCGCCGGAACGGCCGGCAGCCCGGTGACGGACACCGCTGCCGTTCCGTCCGCGCAGGGGGCGGCCCCCGCGGCGGGTGCGACGCGGATCCCGATCAAGGGCGTGCGGAAGCACACCGCGGCGGCCATGGTGGCAAGTGCCTTCACCGCGCCGCACGTGACGGAGTTCCTCACCATCGACGTCACGCCGACCATGGACCTGCTGGCCGACCTGAAGCAGAGCCGCGCGTTCGAGGGCACGCGGCTCACGCCGCTCGCCCTCGTGGCGAAGGCCGTGTGCATCGCGGTCGCGCGGAACCCGGTCCTCAACTCGTCCTGGGACGAGGAGGCGCAGGAGATCGTGCAGTACGCGGACGTGAACCTCGGCATCGCCGCGGCCACCCCGCGCGGACTGCTCGTCCCGAACATCAAGGCCGCGCAGTCGCTGCCCCTCGTGGACCTCGCACGGGCACTCGGTTCCCTCACGGACACCGCGCGCGCCGGGAAGACCACGCCGGCGGACCTGACTGGGGGGACCCTCACGATGACCAATATCGGGGTGTTCGGGATCGACGCGGGCACGCCGATCCTCAACCCGGGCGAGGCCGCGATCCTGGCCGTGGGCGCCGTCCGCAGCACGCCGTGGGAGTACCAGGGCGCCGTCGCCCTGCGCTCCGTCCTGACGCTGAGCCTGTCCTTCGACCACCGGCTGGTCGACGGCGAGCAGGGCTCACGCTTCCTCGCGGACGTCGGCACCATCCTCCGGAACCCGGCGATGGTCCTGGCGATGGTGTAGCGGACGGAGGCGTCACCCGAAGAGGTCGCGGTAGCCTTCCATGCGCCCGAGGTAGGGCTCCCAGGCGATCGACTCGGGGTCGGCGCCACCGACGGCGGCTTCGAGGCGATCGAGGTAGTAGTCCCACCCGGGGCCGACACTGGCCGCCATGGCGGCTCCCACCGGCCCGTCGGGGACCACCTGGGTGAAGACCAGCGTCGTCCCGCTGCCGGCGGACGCGCGGAGCTCGAGGGTGTGCTGCCAGGTCACGCGGGGGCCGGATCCGTCGGGGGAGAAGGGGGCGGCGTCGCGGCTGCGGACCGCGAAGCGGCGGGGCGGCTCGCAGGCATCCACGAGGTAGACCTCCTCGGGGACGTCGTCGCCCTCGGCCGTCATGCGGAACCGCACCTCGCCGGAGGACGGATCACCGCTCCACGTGCCGATCCAGCGCCGCATGCGGGCCGGGTCCGTGCAGGCCGCCCAGACGTCGGCGGCCGGGGCGGCCAGTGAGCGGGTGAAGACCAGGTGCCCGACGCCGTCGCGCGTCTCGCGGTGACCGAGCGGGGCGGGAGTTTCCATGCCGTGTCCTCCTGGAGGTCGCTTCCTTCTTCGGAGCCGTCGGGGCGCTAGGCCAGTTCGAGGATGAGTTCCTTCACCACGGCGCCGCGGGACGGGGCGAAGCCCTGTGTCTCGCCGACCTGCTGGAAACCCCAGCGCTCGAGGATGCGGATCGAACTCACGTTGTCGGCCACGGCGCGCGCCCGGATGGGCCGCTCGGTGACCTCGGCGAGGAACTGGCCGACGGCGGACGTGGTGATGCCCTGGCCCCACCGGGAGCGGTCGATCCAGTAGCTGATCTCCGGGGTGTCGGCGTCGTGGTAGGCGAGGATGCTGCCCACCACCTCGCCGTCCGAGAGGATGGTCCGCACCGTGATCCGGCTGTCGTTCAGGATGTCCTGCCAGTGGTGGTCGAAGACGCCCCGGTCGGAGGGGTTCTTGGCGCCGAACGCGGCCATGTGGTTGGCGCCGGGGTCGAGCTGGTGCGAGAAGAACTCGTCGAGGTCGGTTGCTTCAACGGGACGTAGCGTGATCACAGCGGCACTTTCAGTCGGTGGAGGGCCGGGCGGGCGGCGCGGCCGGAACTTCTCGTGGAATCAGCGTACTAGCCGCCCGGCGCGCCCCGGCCCGGAGGGCGGGGGCGGCCGGGTCCGCCCGACGCATCACACCGTCAGCGCGGCCCATGCCATGTCCTGCAGCAGGTCCCGGAGCGCGGCGAGCTCGCGGGTCGAGGTGGTGCCGTGCGTGGTGTGGGGTGTCGAGTTGATGAGCCCGAAGACGGCGTGGACCTTCCGCCGCAGCAGCGACCGGTCGGTGTCGGGCAGGTGGCGGGCGAGTTCGCCCACCCAGACCTGGACATAGCTGCGCTGCAGGGACCGGACGGTGCGTTCGTCGTCGTGCGGGAGGGACCCGAGGTCGCGGTCCTGGACGCGGATCACGTTCGCGTTGTTCAGCGCGAACTCCACCTGGAACCGGATGAGGCCGCGCAGTGCCTCCTCCGGGGAGGCGGCCGCGGCCGCGACGCCGCGCCCGCCCTCGAGCAGGTCCTCGCTGACCCCGATGAGGAGGGCCGACAGGACGGAGGGCTTGCCGGGGAAGTGGCGGTACACCGCCGGGCCGCTCACCCCGGCGGCGGCGCCGAGGTCCTCGATCGAGACCCCGTTGTACCCGCGGTCCGCGAACAGCTGGGCAGCGGCGTCGAGCAGCGCAGCACGGCGGGTCGCCTTCGCGATGCTCCGGCCGGTCACGCGCTCCTCGGTGGGCAGTGCCTCCATGCGGGTCCTTGTCGTTCGCCGGGGAAAGTGGTTCCCTCATTCTCATGGACAACCGGGTTAATGACCACTAACCTGAATCCGGTTAGCGTCTGCTAACTGAACTGCGCGCGAGGAAGTAGTCGATGGAGACTCTGACATCGAAGGTCGATCCGCTCTCACCGGCGTTCTCCGCGAATGCCGCGGCCCAGGCGGACCTCGTCGGCGATCTCCGGCGCCGCCTCGCCGCGGCCGCACTGGGCGGCCCGGAACGCTCCCGGGAGCGCCATGTGGCGCGCGGCAAGCTCCTGCCGCGCGAGCGTATCGACGAGCTGCTCGACGACGGTAGTCCCTTCCTCGAGATCGCCCCGCTGGCGGCCAACGGGATGTACGACGACGAGTGCCCCGGCGCGGGCGTCATCGCGGGCATCGGCCTGGTGCACGGCCGGCACGTCCTGGTGATCTCCAACGACGCGACCGTCAAGGGCGGGACCTACTACCCGATGACCGTGAAGAAGCACCTGCGGGCGCAGGAGATCGCCCTCGAGAATCTCCTGCCGTGCGTCTACCTCGTGGACTCGGGCGGCGCGTTCCTGCCCCGGCAGGACGACGTCTTCCCCGACCGCAACCACTTCGGCCGCATCTTCTACAACCAGGCCACCATGTCGGCCCGCAAGATCCCGCAGATCGCCGCCGTGCTCGGCAGCTGCACCGCGGGCGGCGCCTACGTGCCGGCCATGAGCGACGAAACGGTGATCGTCCGCAACCAGGGCACCATCTTCCTGGGCGGCCCGCCCCTCGTGAAGGCGGCCATCGGCGAGGTGGTCACGGCGGAGGAACTCGGCGGCGGCGAGGTCCACTCCCGCGTCTCCGGCGTCACGGACCACCTCGCGGAGAACGACCGGCACGCCCTGGAGATCGTGCGCGACATCATCGCCACCCTGCCGCCGCCTGCGACGGCGACGCCGCCGGCGGTGCAGGCGCCCGTCCTCGAGCCCGCCGTCGCGCAGGACGAGCTCTACGGCGCCGTGCCGACCGACGTCAACGCCTCCTACGACGCCCGCGAGATCATCGCCCGCCTCGTCGACGGTTCACAGTTCCACGAGTTCAAGCGCGAGTACGGCACCACGCTCGTCACCGGCTTCGCGAGCATCCACGGCCACCGTGTGGGCATCATCGCCAACAACGGGGTGCTGTTCAGTGAATCCGCGCTCAAGGGTGCCCACTTCATCGAGCTCTGCGACCAGCGCGGTGTGCCGCTGGTGTTCCTGCAGAACCTCTCCGGCTTCATGGTCGGAAAGGACTACGAGGCGGGCGGGATCGCGAAGAACGGCGCCAAGATGGTCACCGCCGTCGCCACCGCCCGCGTGCCGAAGCTGACCGTCGTCGTCGGCGGGTCCTTCGGCGCCGGCAACTACTCGATGTGCGGGCGGGCCTTCTCGCCGCGCTTCCTGTGGATGTGGCCCGCCGCGCGGATCTCGGTGATGGGCGGCAACCAGGCGTCGTCGGTCCTCGCCACCGTCAAGCGGGACCAGCTCGAGGCGCGCGGGGAGGACTGGCCGGCCGAGGAGGAGGAGGCGTTCCGGGCGCCGATCCGCGACCAGTACGAGGCCCAGGGCAACCCCTACTACTCGACGGCCCGCCTGTGGGACGACGGCGTGATCGATCCCGCGGACACCCGCACCGTGCTCGGCCTCGCGCTCGACGTCTGCGCCGACGCGCCCCTGCCCGATACCTCCTTCGGCCTCTTCCGGATGTGACCTGATGACCCCCTTCGCGAACACCCCCCTCCGCTCGTGGCCCTTCGACACCGTCCTCGTGGCGAACCGCGGCGAGATCGCGAGCCGCGTGATCCGCTCCGTCCGGGCACTGGGCCTGCGTTCCGTCGCCGTGTACAGCGACGCCGACGCCGGCGCCCGGCACGTCCTCGAGGCCGACCTCGCGGTACGCCTCGGCGCGGCGGCGCCGTCGGAGAGCTACCTGTCCATCCCCGCAGTCCTCGACGCCTGCCGCCGCACGGGCGCCGGCGCCGTGCATCCGGGCTACGGGTTCCTCAGCGAGAACGCGGCCTTCGCCGACGCCCTCCGCGACGCCGGGATCGTCTTCATCGGCCCGTCCGTCCACGCCCTGGACGTCATGGGCGACAAGATCCGGTCGAAGAACCACGTGGCCGCGTCCGGCGTCCCCGTGGTACCCGGCATCGCCGAACCGGGACTCTCCGACGACGACCTGCTGCGCGCAGCGGACGACGTCGGCTTCCCGCTGCTCATCAAGCCGTCCGCGGGTGGCGGCGGCAAGGGCATGCACGCCGTCCACCGGGCGGAGGACCTAGCCGAGGTCCTCGTCACGGCGCGTCGCGTCGCGGCCCGCGCGTTCGGCGACGACACCCTGTTCCTGGAACGCCTGATCGAGCGGCCCCGGCACATCGAGGTGCAGGTCCTGGCCGACAGCTCCGGCACCGTGATCCACCTCGGGGAGCGCGAGTGCTCGCTGCAGCGCCGCCACCAGAAGGTCATCGAGGAGGCGCCGTCGGCCCTGCTCGACGACGCGACGCGGCGCCGGATCGGCGAGGCCGCGTGCGCCGCGGCCCGCAGCGTCGACTACACGGGAGCCGGGACCGTCGAGTTCCTCGTCTCCGACGCCGCGCCGGACGAGTTCTTCTTCATGGAGATGAACACGCGCCTGCAGGTCGAGCACCCCGTCACGGAACTGGTGACCGGCATCGACCTCGTGGAGTGGCAGATCCGCATCGCCGCGGGCGAGGAGCTGCCGCTCACGCAGGACGACGTCGTGCTCACCGGGCACGCCGTCGAGGCCCGCGTGTACGCGGAGAACCCCGAGGCAGGGTTCCTCCCCTCCACCGGGACCGTCCTGGCGCTGACCGAACCGACCGGGGAGGGCATCCGGGTGGACAGCTCGCTCCTGCCCGGGGGCACCGTCGCGTCGTCGTACGACCCCATGCTCGCGAAGGTCATCGCGTGGGGCGCGGACCGGGGTGAGGCGCTCGACCGCCTCGACGCGGCCCTCGCCGGCACCGTGGTCCTCGGCGTGGACACCAACATCGAGTACCTCCGCCTGCTCGTGGGCGATGACGACGTACGGGCCGCGCGGCTCGACACCACGCTGATCGAACGCAAGCTCCCGGACCTGGTCTTTCGCCACGTCGGCACCGAGGACCTCGCGCTCGCCGCCGTCCTGCTCCTCGAGGCCGAACCTGCTCCGGTCGGCGGCTCGCCCTGGCACCGGGGGGACGGCTTCAGGCTCGGGACGCCCCGGCCGCGCACGGTCGTCCTGGAGCACGACGGCGGGAGCCCGACCGTCCGGCTCGTGCGGTCCGGCATCGGATGGGATGCGACGGTGGGCGACTCCGGTGCCACCCACAGCGTCGTCGTCGATGCCGGCGGGGGAGCGACCATCGACGGCCTCCGCTCCCGCCGGCGGTACGCGCTCGACGGGGACACCGTCTGGCTGGGCGACGCGGGCTGGTCCGCCCGCCTGCGCCGCCCGGGCCGCCGCGAACTGCTCGACGCCGCGCTGTCCCGCATCACCCGCGAGGAGGGCGCGGCCGACCCCCTGGTCCGCAGCCCCATGCCGGGCACCGTGGTGTCGGTGTCCGTCGAGGACGGCGCGACCGTCGAGGCGGGCGACGTCCTCGTCGCCGTCGAGGCCATGAAGATGGAACACCAGCTCACCGCCGCCCTGTCCGGCGTCGTCCGACTCTCCCTCAAGCCCGGCGACCTCGTCCGGGCACACCAGATCCTCGCCACCATCGAGTCCGCCCCCGAGGGCGGCCCGGCAACCATCCCCACGGAAGGGAACGCAGCATGAATTTCGAACTGAGCGAGGAGTACCAGGACCTCGTCGACACCGTCCGCGAGTTCGCCGACGAGGTCGTGGCCCCGGTCTCCGCCAAGCACGACGCCGAGCACAGCTTCCCCTACGCGGTGGTCAAGCAGATGGGGGACATGGGCCTGTTCGGCCTGCCGTTCCCCGAGGAGTACGGAGGAATGGGCGGCGACTACTTCGCGCTGTGCCTGGCACTAGAGCAGCTGGCACGGGTGGACCAGTCCGTGGCCATCACCCTCGAGGCCGGGGTGTCCCTGGGTGCCATGCCGGTCTACCGCTTCGGCACCGAGGAGCAGAAGCAGCAGTGGCTGCCCTCCCTCGCCTCCGGCCAGGCCCTCGGCGGATTCGGCCTGACCGAGTCCGAGGCCGGCTCCGACGCCTCGGGCACGAAGACGACGGCGACGCTCGAGGACGGCGCCTCAGGCCCCGAGTGGGTGATCAACGGCACCAAGGAGTTCATCACGAACTCGGGCACCGACATCACCTCGCTGGTGACGGTCACCGCCGTCACGGGCACCTCCGAACGACCGGACGGCACGGTGAAGAAGGAGATCTCCACCCTCCTCGTGCCCTCGGACACGCCCGGTTTCACCGCGGAGAAGGCCTACAACAAGGTGGGCTGGAATGCGTCCGACACGCATCCGCTCACCCTCCGTGACGTCCGCGTCCCCGAAGCGAACCTGCTCGGCACGCGGGGCCGCGGCTACGCCAACTTCCTGCAGATCCTCGACGAGGGGCGGATCGCCATCGCGGCGCTCGCGACCGGCGCGGCGCAGGGTTGCGTGGAACAGTCCATCCGCTATGCCGGCGAGCGCATGGCCTTCGGCAGCAACATCGGCGCCTACCAGTCCATCCAGTTCAAGATCGCCCGGATGCAGGTCCGCGCCCACACCGCGCGGCTGGCCTACTACGACGCGGCGTCGCGCATGCTCGCGGGCAAGCCGTTCAAGACGCAGGCGTCCATCGCGAAGCTGGTGGCCGGCGAGGCAGCCATGGACAACGCGCGCGACGCCACGCAGATCTTCGGCGGTTACGGTTTCATCAACGAGTTCGTGGTGTCCAGGCACTACCGTGACTCGAAGATCCTCGAGATCGGCGAGGGGACCACGGAGGTCCAGCTCATGCTGATCGCGCGGGAACTGGGGCTCTAGGTACATCCGGCCGACGGCGGCAGCGGCGACACGAAGGAGAAGCAGTGATCAACAAGGTGGTCAGCAGCGCGGCCGAGGCCGTCGCGGACATCCCCGACGGCGCGTCCCTCGCCGTCGGCGGGTTCGGCCTGTGCGGCATCCCGGTGTCGCTCATCGACGCCCTGCACGCGCAGGGCACGGCGGACCTGGAGACCGTGAGCAACAACTGCGGTGTGGACGACTGGGGCCTCGGCATCCTGCTGTCCGACCATCGCATCCGTCGCACCGTGAGCTCCTACGTCGGCGAGAACAAGGAGTTCGCCCGCCAGTACCTCGCGGGGGAGCTCGAGGTGGAGCTCACCCCGCAGGGCACGCTCGCCGAGAAGCTCCGCGCCGGTGGGGCGGGCATCCCCGCCTTCTACACGACGGCGGGCGTCGGCACCCAGGTGAGCGAGGGCGGCCTGCCGCAGCGCTACGACGCCGAGGGGAACGTCACCGTCGCGTCGAAGGCGAAGGAGGTGCGGTCCTTCGACGGCGTCGACTACGTGCTGGAGGAGTCGCTCCGCCCGGACTTCGCGCTGGTGCACGCCTGGAAGGGCGATCGCCACGGCAACCTCGTGTTCCACGCGACCGCGATGAACTTCAACCCGCTGTGCGCCCAGGCCGGCAGGACCACCATCGCCGAGGTGGAGGAGCTCGTCGAACCCGGCGAGCTCGACCCGGGCCAGATCCACACGCCCGGCATCTTCGTGCAGCGGGTCGTCGTCGCCCCGGACGTCACCAAGCGCGTGGAGAAGCGCACCGTCGCACTGGCGGCACCGACCGCACCCGAAGGAGCATGAGCATGGCTCGAACGCGCAACGAACTCGCTGCCCGGGTTGCCCAGGAACTCGAGAACGGACAGTACGTCAACCTCGGGATCGGCATGCCCACGCTGATCCCCAACTACATCCCCGACGGCGTCGAGGTGGTGCTGCACTCCGAGAACGGGATCCTCGGCGTCGGCCCGTACCCGGCGGAGGACGCCGTGGACCCCGACCTCATCAACGCCGGCAAGGAGACCGTCACGGCCAATGCGGGCGCTGCGTTCTTCGACTCGGCGTCGTCCTTCGGCATGATCCGCGGTGGGCACGTCGACGTCGCGGTGCTGGGGGCCATGGAGGTCGCCCGGAACGGGGACCTCGCGAACTGGATGGTGCCCGGCAAGATGGTCAAGGGGATGGGCGGGGCGATGGACCTCGTGTTCGGCGCCAAGCGCGTGATCGTCATGATGGAGCACGTGGACCGCGCCGGCCGGCCGAAGATCGTGGACTCCTGCTCGCTGCCGCTGACAGGCAAGGGCTGCGTGGACCGGATCATCACGGACCTCGCCGTGATCGACGTCGAACCGGACGGCCTGGTGCTGCGCGAGACCGCTCCCGGCGTGAGCGCGGAGGACGTCGTCGCGGTCACCGGGGCGCCCCTGCGCATCGATCTCGGAGGAGTTGCGGCGTGAGTGGTGAAGCGTCCGGGAGCCGGGACGCAGGTCCCGGAGCTCCCGCCGGCACGGCGACCGAGCGCACCACCGCCGATCGCCCCGTGATCGAGCAGCGCGGGCTGTACTTCGACGAGCTCACCGTCGGCACCATCTACGCCCACCGCCCTGGCCGGACACTGACCGAGGCGGACAACGTCCTCTTCACCACGCTGACCATGAACACCCAGGCCCTGCACCTCGACGCCGCCTGGTCGGCGGGACAGCCGTTCGGCCGGCGGCTCGTGAACTCGATGCTGACGCTCGCCACCCTCGTCGGCCAGTCCGTCTCGCAGCTCACGCAGGGCACGCTCGTGGCGCAGCTCGGACTCACCGACGTCGCCTTCCCGAAGCCGCTCTTCCACGGCGACACCCTGTACACGGAGACCGAGATCACCGGTGTGCGGCCGTCGTCGTCCCGCCCCGGGCAGGGCGTCGTGTCGATGGCCCACACGGGGCGGAACCAGCACGGCGAGACCGTGGCGACGGCGACCCGCAGCGTCCTCATGTGGTCCTCGACGGCGCACCGGGCAGGGCGGGCATGAGCGGCATCATCCTGGGCCCGGCCCTGCTGTTCTGCCCCGCGGACCGGCCCGAACGCTACGCGAAGGCGGCGGACCGGGCGGACACCGTCATCCTCGACCTCGAGGACGCCGTCGCACCCGCCGCGAAGGAGGGGGCGCGCGCGGCGCTCGCCGGATCGACGCTCTCCCCGGACCGCACGGTGGTGCGCCTCAACGCCGTCGGGACGCCGGACTTCACCCTGGACTGCGAGGCCGTCGGCCGCACCGCCTACCGCACGGTCATGCTCGCCAAGACGGAGTCGCCCGAGGACATCGGCGCCGTCCGGGCCGCCCTGGGTGACGTGGATGTCATCGCGCTGTGCGAGACAGCGCGCGGCGTCGTGAACGCCGTGGACATCGCCCGGACCGACGGCGTCAGCGCGCTCATGTGGGGAGCGGAGGACCTCGTTGCGTCCCTCGGCGGGACCTCGAGCAGGACGCCCTCAGGCACCTACCGCGCGGTGGCCCTGCACGCGCGCTCGCAGGTCCTGCTCGCTGCGGGGGCCGCCGGCCGGCAGGCGATCGACGCCGTCTATGTGGACATCGCCGATGTGGAGGGCCTTGCCGCGGAGGCCGACGACGCCATCGCCTCGGGTTTCGCCGCGAAGGCGTCAATCCACCCGGGCCAGGTCGCCGCGATCCGCGCCGCGTTCGCACCCGACGCCGAGGAGGTGGAGCACGCCCGCGCCCTGCTCGCGGCTGCCGAGCACGAGCGCGGTGTCTTCACGTACGAGGGGCGCATGGTGGACGAGCCCATCCTCCGCCACGCCCGCAGCATCCTGGGCCGGGCGGATCGCAGCTGAGGGGTTGTGCCCGGCGTCGATTTCCGTACGCTGGGGCGATGCAGCCGCTGCGGTACTCCATCAACCTCACCCTGGACGGCTGCTGCGACCACCGTGCAGGTGAGACGGACGAGGAGCTGCACCGCCATGCGGTGGAGAATCTCGAGCGGGCCGATGCACTGCTGTTCGGTCGTGTGGCCTACGAAATGATGGAGTCCGCGTTCCGCGGTCCGGCGCACGCAGGTGTAGGGCCTGCGTGGACGGAGCCCTTCGCACGAACGATCGATGCGGCGCGGAAGTACGTCGTGTCCAGCACCCTGGAGCGCGTCGACTGGAATGCCGAACTGCTGCGCGGCGATCTGGCAGAGGCGGTGCTGGAGCTCAAGCAGGCGCCGGGCAAGGGGTTGTTCACGGGAGGGGTGACGCTCCCTCTCGCACTGGCGGAGCTCGGTCTGATCGACGAGTACGAGTTCGTGGTGCACCCACGGATCGCAGGCCACGGCCCCACGCTCTTCGCCGGGCTGACGAAGTGGCTGGACCTGCGGCTCGTGGACCGGCAGGAGTTCGGCTCAGGAGCTGTGGCACTGCGGTACGAACCGCGAAGGTGAGCAGCAGGAGCCGGGCGGATGGGCTCCGTGAATGCTTCGGACCGCTAGACCGCTAGACCGCTAGACCGCTCGGCTGTCGGGTCCGGCCGGGGTCGGTAGCCCACGCTGCCGCGACCGCCCTTCACGACCCGCCCTTCACGACCTCGAATCCACTCTTCAGGGATCCGTACCTCCAGCACCAGCCCCACGGGAACTCACACGCGCCCTTCAGGACCTGCAGGTGCCTTCAGAACGGCGGCAAGGCGTCGGCCGGGTGGGTCGGTTCAGTGCTCCGTGCGCTGGCGAGGTCGAGCAGCACCTTCGTGGTGGCCGAGGGGCCCGGGCCGCAGGGCGGCGGTTCGGGCCGTGTCGTATAGGTACGGCCACCCGGTGACAGCCAGGTGAGTGCACCGTCGGGACCGGGCCGCGGCGTCCAGTCCGTCTGGTGCTTGAGCATGTGGTGTCGCCTGCAGGCGGGATACAGATTGTCCGGACCGGTCGATCCGGCGTCGGCCCAGGCGATCAGATGATCGAGGTCACAGCGGCTGGCGGGACGCGAGCAGCCGTAGAAGCTGCAGGTCCTGTCCCTGAGGTGGACCCACGTCCGGAGGTCCTCGCTCGGACGATACCGGGTCCGGTCCAGGCCGAGGACGGCGCCGGTGAAGGGATGGGTGAGCAGGCGGAGCCATGAGGTTGCTCCTGCAGCCAGCGTCCTCGCTGCATCGGGTGGGATGGGACCGTAGCCCTCCAGCTCCGCCGGCTCATCGGTGATCCCCATGAGCGAGAACACCGGAACCGTGACCACGATCTTCGCCGAGGGGGACGGCGCACCCATGGCGGTTCGGCTGTCCTCGGAACCGGGCCCGCAGTGGCAGCTCTCCCGGGAGGCGCCTGCTACATCGGTGGTGCCTCCGCTGCTGAAGAGCATGCCCGCCAGGACATCGGCCCGCAGTTGGGGCAGCGTCCGTGGATCATCCCCGGACCGGAGCGTGCGGGCGGCAGCGTCGACCGTGGTGTGGAGTGCGAGCGCCTGCTCCGCCGGGAGGAAGGCGTTTAACCACGCCATCCCGTCGCGATCCGGCTCGAACACGACGCACCGGTCCGATGCCGCCTTCACCCGTCGGGCTGTCAGCGACTCCGGGTGCAGCTTCTCCCTCACCCGTCGGCACCTCGCCGTCAGCTTCGGCCGGTTCAGATCACCTGCGGTCTCGAGGATCTCTGCCTCGAAGGCGTGCACGGCCTCGTCGGGAAGGGTTCGGGATTGCTCCACGATGACCGACGTCCGCGCGGGGCAGATCTCGCCCGCTTCGAGGGCCTCCAGGGTGTCGGTCAGCTCACCGGTCAGCGCCAGCGATTCCGAGACGAGCCGCGCGGCGGAGCCTTCGGACAGCTTCAGCAGTGCCGCGGTCTCCACGACCGTCTCGGTAAATGCGAGGGACGATGACCGGCCCGACCACGTGTGGTGCTCACGATCGCTGAACGTATGGACCCGAGCGACCAGGCGGGCCCGCCTGGCGGCCGCCCAGGACGCGAGGCGGTCGGCCGCACGCAGCAGGTCGAGCGTGTCACCGAGGCCGGAGGTGGCCGCGATCATCGGGTCATCCTGCAACCGCGCCACCAGGCCGTACGGCGACGCTTCCTCGACGCGGGTACGCGCATGCTCGTCGATCCCGGTGTCGTCTGCCCCTGACTCGTCCATCATGCCCAGGACCTCGTCGAACGCCTCCGCAGGCCAGCCCCAGGTCGCCTCGTCGTAGGCGTCCTCCAGGGTCTGCAGCGATCCGATGGACATACCTCATTCCATCACCCGACTCCGACACTATCGCTGCCCGCCGGAGGCCTGAAGCGACGGTTCCCGCGGCCCCGATGCCAGCCCCGCGCCGCGGTGCCACCCGGCGCCGCGAGGCCGACGCCGGGCACCAGACTGACGTGCGCGCGTGGAGCGGGCGCAAGCGACCACGCACCACCCATGCCCGAGCCACGACCTGGGCGCAGCCCGAGTGTCGTCCGAGCGCCTACCCGGGTCACCCACGCCCGGCTCCCGACCGGGCTCGGAGGGAGTGCCGACCGCCGGTCTGCGGGATACTGGGGCCATGGATTTCAGCAACCCCACCCGCGAGCACCGGCGCGTCTCCATCCTCGGCTCCACCGGCTCGATCGGCACCCAGGCACTCGACGTGATCGCCGCCGCCCCGGACCGCTTCAGCGTCGCCGGGCTCAGCGCGGGCGGGCGGAACCTGGACCTCCTCGCCCGCCAGGCCGTCGCCGTCCACGCGCCCGCCGTCGGGGTCGCGTCCGCCACCGAGTCCGAGCTCGAGCACGCCATCGGAGCCGCTGCCGACGCCGCCGGCGTCTCGGGCTACGCTCCGCAGCTCTTCGCGGGGGACGGCGCCGCGGCGAGCATCGCCGCGTGGCCCGATGCCGACGTCGTCCTCAACGGCATCACCGGATCCATCGGCCTCGAGCCGACCCTCGCCGCGCTCGCCGCCGGGCACCTGCTCGCGCTCGCCAACAAGGAATCTCTGATCGCCGGGGGAGCCCTCGTGCGGGCCGCCGCCGCCCCCGGACAGCTCGTACCCGTCGATTCCGAGCACTCGGCCATCGCCCAGGCCCTGCGCGGAGGGACGGCGGACGAGGTGGACCGCCTCGTCCTCACGGCGTCGGGCGGCCCGTTCCGAGGCCTCACCCGCTCGCAGCTGCGGAACGTCACCCCCGCGCAGGCCGTCGCCCACCCCACGTGGGACATGGGCCGCGTGATCAGTACCAACTCGGCCTCGATGGTCAACAAGGCCCTCGAGGTCGTCGAGGCACATCTGCTCTTCGACATCCCGCTGGAGCGGATCGACGTCGTCGTCCACCCTCAGTCCGTGATCCACTCGATGGTCCAGTTCATCGACGGCTCCACACTGGCACAGGCCTCACCGCCGGACATGCGGCTCCCGATCGCCCTCGGTATGGGCTGGCCGTTCCGGGTGCGGGGATCGGCGAAGGCCTGCGACTGGAGGCGCCCCGCCGAATGGAACTTCGAGCCCCTCGACGAGGAGGCCTTCCCCGCCATCACCCTCGCCAAGCGGGCCGCGGCCGAGGGCGGCACCCTCATGGCCGTGTACAACGCCGCGAACGAGGAAGCCGTGGACGCCTTTCACAGGGGAGCCATAGGTTTTCCTGACATCGTGGACACGGTGTCCGCCGTGGTCGACGACCAGCGCGCGCAGGATCCCGCAGGCGGCGCCGGAGGCGAGCTCACGCTCGCCGCGGTCCTCGAGGCCGAGCGGTGGGCACGCACGAACGCCCGGGCCCGTTGTGGGCTCGGAGACCCGCCGCGGGACTCGCTGCCGACGGCGGCGGCCGCAGAGGAAGGCCAGAAGGAAAAGCTGTGACTGTTCTGTTGTTCATCGTCGGGGTGCTCTTCGTCGTCCTCGGGATCGCCGCCTCGATCGCGCTGCACGAGGTGGGACACCTCGTGCCCGCGAAGCTCTTCAAGGTCCGGGTCACCCAGTACATGGTGGGGTTCGGCCCCACCGTCTGGTCGCGCCGCCGCGGGGAGACCGAGTACGGGTTGAAGGCGATCCCCGCCGGCGGGTATGTCTCGATGGTCGGCATGTTCCCGCCCGCCGCGACGGAGGACGGCGCCGTCCGCCCGTCCAGTACCGGCGTCTTCCAGCAGCTCACCAACGACGCGCGGCAAGCCGCGGCGGAGCAGCTGCAGCCGGGCGACGAGAACCGTGTCTTCTACAGGCTGCCCATCTGGAAGCGGATCATCATCATGATGGGAGGTCCGCTGATGAACCTCCTGATCGGGACGGTGCTGTTCGCCGTCCTCCTCATGGGATTCGGTACCGCGCAGCCCACCACCACGATCGCCTCCGTGTCCGAGTGCGTGGTCCCGGCGAGCCAGCAGGCCGAGACCGGCCAGACGGAGTGCGGCGCCGACGATCCCGCCGCTCCCGCCTACGAGGCGGGCCTCCTGCCGGGGGACCGCGTGGTCACCTTCGACGGCCGGGACGTCACGAGCTGGGACGAGCTCTCCGGCTGGATCAGGGACGCGGCCGGACGCGAGGTGGGCATCAGCTACGTGCGGAACGGCGAGACCGTCGACTCGACCATCACGCCCCTGCTGACCGAGCGGCCCGTGGTCGCGGCGGACGGCACGGCGGAGGTCGACGACGAGGGCGACACCGTGATGCAGGAGGTGGGCTTCATCGGCGTCGGATCGACGCAGGAGCTCGTCCCGCAGCCCGCGGGTGCTGTGCTTCCCGCCGTCGGCGACTCGCTCGCGCGCGTGGCCGGGGTGGTGCTGAACCTCCCGCAGCGCGTCGTGGAGGTCGGGCAGGCCGCCTTCTCGGACGCACCCCGTGATCCCGAGGGGCCCATCAGCGTGGTGGGCGTGGGACGGATCGCGGGCGAGATCTCCGCCATGGAGGAGATCCCCGTGGCATCGCGTGCCGCGACGCTGATCGGACTGGTGGCCGGGGTGAACCTGGCCCTGTTCGTGTTCAACCTCATCCCGCTTCTCCCGCTCGACGGCGGCCACGTGGCCGGCGCGCTGTGGGAGGGCCTCCGACGGACCGTCGCCCGCCTGTTCGGGCGACCGGATCCAGGCCCGTTCGACATGGCCAGACTCCTGCCCCTCACCTATGCCGTCGCGATCCTGCTGATGGGCATGGGTGTCCTGCTGATCTACGCGGACATCGTGAAGCCGGTCGACCTCTTCGGCTGATTGGTTGTAAATCGAATTTCAACCTCATATGGTTGATCAGTGTTCGTCCTCACCATCGACCAGGCCCGTAGCCGGAGCTCGGCCGACCGCATCCCGGAACTGCTGGACCTCCTCGCCGCGGTTCCGACGGTCCTGCCGTGGGAGCGCTCCGTCGGCGACGAGGCCCAGGGTGTCGTAGCCGATGCGGCCGCTGCCGTCGACGCCGTCCTGCTCTGCCTGCGCGCCGGTGGCTGGTACATCGGCATCGGCATCGGTGAGGTGGAGCAGCCCTACCCGCGCTCGCCGCGGGAGGCCCGTGGATCGGCTTTCGTCGCGGCCCGGCACGCCGTCGAGCGCGCCAAGAAGACGGGGGAGCGGGCGCCCCTGGCCGTGGAGGCGTCCGACGCCGGAGGCCCTGCTGCTGCCGAGGCGGAGGGAGTGCTCGCCCTGCTCGGCCGGCACGTCCTGGAGCGCTCGGAGGCCGAGTGGCGCATCATCGATCTCCTGCAGCCCGGCAAGCGCGGCACCCAGACCGCCGTCGCCCGCACCCTGGGGATCAGCCCGCAGGCCGTGAGCAAGGCCGCCGCCCGGGCCGCCTGGCACGAGGAGCACGCCGTCCGGCCTGCCGCGGCGCGGCTCCTGGCCTGGGCCGACGCCGACAGGTAGGGCCGGCGACAGGCTGTCTGGGGGTGCGGTGCTGTAGATATGGATCAGACACCGGCAGGACACGGAGGAGGTTCGGTGGACGCACTGTGGATCGTGGCGGCGCTGGTGGTGGCGGGCGGTGTCGGCCTGCCCGTGACCATGCTCGTGCTGCGCCTGGCGCGCTCCGTGGACACCGCCGAACGACGCCGCGCCGAGCTCCCGGAGCCCGCTGACCAGCCCCAGCTCGACCTCCCGGCACCGCCCGACCAGCCGCCCCGCGCGCCCGTCGACGCCCTGCCGCCGGGGGTGCTCCGCGGCGGACTCGTCATCGGCGTGCTCGAGCGCCTCGCGGTGACCGTCGCGATCCTCGGCGGCCAGCCCGTCGCGATCGCCTACGTGGTGGCCGTCAAGGCCCTGGGCCGCTACGCCGAACTGAAGGAGACCCCGGCGGCCGCTGAGCGGTTCATCATCGGCACCCTGACCTCCATGCTGTGGGCCGCGGGGGTCGCGACCCTCGTCAAGGTCTACCTGCTGTAACTCACGTAGGGTGAGCCCATGAGCATTTTCGCCGTCGAGTACGTCTACAGCCCCGACCACGAGGACCTCCGCGCCGAGCACCGGCCGGCGCACCGGCAATGGCTCGAAGAGCTCGTCGGCCAGGGCCGCGTCCTCGCCTCCGGGCCCTTCGCCGACGGCAGCGGCGCACTGCTGCTCTTCACCTCCGAGAGCGAGGCGGACCTCAGCCGGCTGGTCGGGCAGGACCCCTTCGCCCGTGCGGGAGCGATCTCCGCCGTGAAGGCCACCGAATGGAATCCCATCATCGGGGCCTTCCGCGACCACGTGTGACGTGCATCGCCACCGCGCCCCGGACCGCCGGGGCGGGTGGATAATGAAAAAAAGATTCTCGTCGGATGTGCGGTCAAGGCCGCCAGCATGGAGGAAGTTTTGACCTCGGTCAGCCTAGGAATGCCAGCAGCGCCCCCACCGGTCCTCGCGCCCCGTCGCAAGACCCGCCAGATCAAGGTCGGTTCGGTGGGCGTCGGATCGGACTCACCGATCAGCATCCAGTCGATGACCACGACGCCGACCACGGACATCAACGCCACGCTCCAGCAGATCGCCGAGCTGACGGCGACGGGCTGCGACATCGTCCGCGTGGCCTGCCCGTCGGCCGACGACGCGGCAGCCCTGCCGATCATCGCGAAGAAGTCGCAGATCCCCGTGATCGCGGACATCCACTTCCAGCCGAAGTACGTGTTCGCCGCGATCGACGCCGGATGTGCCGCGGTCCGCGTGAACCCGGGCAACATCCGCAAGTTCGACGACCAGGTCAAGCAGATCGCCGACGCGGCCAAGGCCGCGGGCACCTCGATCCGCATCGGCGTCAACGCCGGTTCCCTCGACCCGCGCCTCATGCAGAAGTACGGCAAGGCCACGCCCGAGGCGCTCGTCGAATCCGCGGTCTGGGAGGCGTCGCTCTTCGAGGAGCACGACTTCCACGACTTCAAGATCTCCGTCAAGCACAACGACCCCGTGATCATGGTGCGGGCCTACGAGCTCCTGGCGGAGCGCGGCGACTGGCCCCTGCACCTCGGGGTCACCGAGGCCGGTCCCGCCTTCCAGGGCACCATCAAGTCCGCCACGGCCTTTGGGGCCCTGCTCTCCAAGGGCATCGGCGACACCATCCGCGTGTCGCTCTCCGCCCCGCCGGTCGAGGAGGTCAAGGTCGGAGCGCAGATCCTGCAGTCGCTCAACCTGCGCCCCCGCAAGCTCGAGATCGTCTCCTGCCCCTCGTGCGGCAGGGCCCAGGTGGATGTCTACACGCTCGCCGAGGAGGTGACCGCCGGCCTCGAAGGCATGGAGGTCCCCCTCCGCGTGGCCGTGATGGGCTGCGTCGTCAACGGTCCCGGCGAGGCCCGCGAGGCCGACCTCGGCGTCGCGTCGGGCAACGGCAAGGGCCAGATCTTCGTTCGCGGCGAGGTCATCAAGACCGTCCCCGAGGACCAGATCGTAGAGACCCTCATCGAGGAAGCCATGCGGCTCGCAGAGGAAATGGGTGAGTCCGATGGCGAAACTGCTGGCCAGGGTGGCCCCATGGTTACCGTCAGCTAGGGCGCAGGCCGACCCCGAGGGCCCCTGGTCCTTCCGCGTCCTCGGGGAGGAGGACACCCGGGACCTCTGGGCCATCGTGAACGACGATCCCGTGGCCAATGTCTTCGTCGCCTCCCACCTCGAATCCATGGGCAGCGCCGCACCCTCCTTCTCGGGCGGCGAGATCATCGGCATGTTCCGCCACCACGAGCTGCGTGCCGCGTGCTGGGCGGGCGTCAACCTCGTGCCCGTCGGTGTCACGGACGAGACCGGTGCCATCTTCGGGGACCACCTCGGTCGGTCGGGGCGCAGCTTCTCGTCGATCTTCGGTCTCTCCGAGGGCGTGATGGACCTCTGGTCCACGTTCGAGGACTACAGTGCCGAGCCGTTCGACGTCCGCCCCACCCAGCCGCTCATGTCCATCGACACGGACCCGCTCATCCCGCCGGCGACCGACCTCCGGTTCACCCGGCCGGAGGAGCTCGATCGGCTCCTGCCCGCCTGCGCGGCGATGTTCGAGGAGGAGGTGGGCTACTCGCCGTTCATCGGCGGGTCGGAGCACTACCGCCGCCGCGTCGCCTCCCTCATCAGCCGGAAGCACTCGCTCGCGGCGTTCGACGACTCCGGGCAGGTGGTCTTCAAGGCCGAACTCGGCACGGTGTCCTCCCAGGCCGTGCAGGTGCAGGGCGTGTGGATGAACCCGGACCACCGCGGCAGGGGACTGAGCGCCGCGTACATGGCCGGCGTCGTCGTCGCCGCCCGGGCCCTGGCGCCCACCGTGAGCCTCTACGTGAACTCCTACAACGCCCGTGCCATCGCCGCGTACAAGCGCGTGGGCTTCGACCAGGTGGACACCTTCGCGACCATCCTCTTCTGAGCCGCGGCCTCCGGGGCCGCCGGGCCGGTGGGGGAGCAGGTGCAGGGGCCGGACCCGCTAGATTGGTACCTGTTGTTTCCTGCCGGACGGCGGGAGAGTGAATGGCAGTGCTCTATCGAATACGAACGGACACCCGCGTGGTCTTACGACTCTCGACCCTTTTCCTCCGCACCCTGCGTGAAGACCCCGCCGACGCCGAAGTCGCCAGCCACCGCCTCCTGGTGCGTGCCGGCTACATCCGGCGTGCGGCACCCGGGATCTACAGCTGGCTGCCGCTGGGCCTGAAGGTCCTCGCCCGCGTCGAGGGGATCATCCGCGAAGAGATGGAGGCCATCGGCGCGCAGGAGGTCCACTTCCCGGCGCTGCTGCCCAAGGAGCCCTACGAGGCGACCAACCGCTGGACCGAGTACGGCGACGGCATCTTCCGCCTGAAGGACCGCAAGGACGCCGACTACCTCCTGGCGCCCACCCACGAGGAGATGTTCACGCTGCTCGTGAAGGACCTGTACACCTCGTACAAGGACCTGCCCGTGAGCCTGTTCCAGATCCAGACCAAGTACCGCGACGAGGCCCGGCCCCGCGCGGGCCTGCTGCGCGGACGCGAGTTCATCATGAAGGACTCCTACTCGTTCGACATCGACGACGAGGGCCTCGAGGCGAGCTACCAGCTCCACCGCGGCGCCTACCTGCGGATCTTCGAGCGCCTCGGCCTCGAGGTGGTCCCCGTGACCGCCACCGCGGGCGCCATGGGCGGCTCCCGGAGCGAGGAGTTCCTGCACCCCACCGCCATCGGCGAGGACACCTTCGTCCGCTCCGAGGGCGGCTACACGGCGAACGTCGAGGCCGTCACCACTGTGGTGCCCGACGCCGTCGACTTCACCGACGCACCCGCAGCGGAGGTCCGCGACACCCCCGACACCCCGACCATCGACACCCTCGTGGACCACGCCAACGCCGCAGTGGCACGGGGCGACCGGCCGTGGACGGCCGCGGACACCCTCAAGAACGTGGTCCTCGCCGCCGTGCTGCCCACGGGTGAGCGCGAGATCGTCGTCGTCGGCGTGCCCGGGGACCGAACAGTGGATCTCAAGCGCATCGAGGCGAACATCGCCGGCCACCTCGAGACGGGCGGCGAGGTGGCCGTCGAGGCCGCCGGCGAGGAGGACCTGAAGAAGCACCCGGGCCTCGTCAAGGGCTACATCGGGCCCGGCCTCGCGCTGGACGCCGCCGTGCTCGGCGCCGAGGGGACCACGGGCCTCCGCTACCTCGTCGATCCCCGCGTGGTCAGCGGCACCTCGTGGATCACCGGTGCCAACGAGCAGGGCCGCCACGTCTTCGGCCTTATCGCGGGCCGCGACTTCACCTGGGACGGGGTCATCGAGGCCGTCGAGGTCCGCGAGGGCGACGAGGCACCGGACGGCTCCGGACCGCTCGTCGCCGCGCGCGGCATCGAGATGGGCCACATCTTCCAGCTCGGCCGCAAGTACGCGGACGCGCTCGGGCTCAAGGTCCTGGACCGCAACGGGAAGCTGGCGACGGTCACCATGGGCTCCTACGGGGTCGGCGTCACGCGCGCCATCGCCGCCCTCGCCGAGTCCAACCACGACGAGCGCGGCATCATCTGGCCCCGCAACGTCGCGCCCGCCGACGTGCACATCGTCGCGACCGGCAAGGGCACCGAGGTGTTCGAGGCGGCCGAGAAGCTCGCCGCAGAGCTCGAATCGGCCGGCCTGACCGTGCTGTACGACGACCGCCCCAAGGTCTCCCCGGGCGTCAAGTTCGGGGACGCCGAGCTCATCGGCGTGCCGACGATCGTCGTCGTCGGCCGCGGCCTCGCCGACGGTGTCCTTGAGGTCAAGGACCGCCGCACGGGCGAGGCCCGGAACGTCGCCGTGGACGAGGCCGCCGCGCTGCTGCGCGAGCTCACCGGCCACTAGGCCGCGGTGGTCTCGGGACTCGAGGAGCTGCACCTCGCCACGATCCTGCTGGTCCTCGTCGCCGGGTTCGCCGCGGGCTGGGTGGATGCCGTCGTCGGGGGAGGAGGGCTGCTGCAGCTGCCGGCCCTCCTGCTGGTGCCCGGCATCACGCCCGTGGAGGCCCTGGCGACCAACAAGATGGGTTCCATCTTCGGGACGACGACGAGCGCCGTCACCTACTACCGGAGGGCCCATCCGGATCTGCGCACGGCGCTGCCCATGGCGGGCGTGGCCCTTCTCGGCAGTTTCGGCGGGGCGGTCCTCGCCGCCTCGCTGCCGTCCTCGGTGTTCAAGCCGATCATCGTGGTGGCGCTCGTGGCCGTGGCCGTGTTCACGGCCCTCAAGCCCTCCGTGGGGACGCTGACGCAGCTGCGGCACCAGGGAGCGCGGCACTACTGGACGGCCGGCGCGATCGGCCTGGTCATCGGCTTCTACGACGGGCTGATCGGGCCCGGCACCGGATCCTTCCTGATCATCGCGATGGTCACGCTGCTGGGCTACAACTTCCTCGGCGCCAGCGCGAAGGCGAAGATCGTGAACATGGCCACCAACTTCGGTGCGCTGATGTTCTTCCTGCCCCACGGGTCCATCCTTTGGGGACTCGGCCTCCTGCTCGGCCTCGCCAACATGGTCGGCGGCTACACCGGATCCCGGATGGCCATCAGCCAGGGCAGCAGGTTCATCCGGATCGTGTTCCTCGTGGTCGTCGGGGCCCTGATCCTCAAGCTCGGCTCCGACGTCTGGGTGGAGAACATCCGTCCGTGGATGGACGCGGCGTCCTGACCCCCTGCGCCTAGAGGGCGGGCAGCCCGGTGACCGGCGGCAGCCCGTCCAGCGTCCGCCCCAGCACGGAACTCGCCACCCAGAGCGACCGCTGCGCGTCGCCGGTCAGGCCGTGTCCGAGGTAGGACAGGGCGTTCCGGACCTCCCGGACCACCGTCCACCCGTGTGCCAGTTCCGTGTCGAGCCCGGCGGCGGCCGACAGGGCCGTGCCGTGCGCCCGGAGGTGCCCGGCGGGATCGCCGGCGTCGAGCTCGTCGAGACGGTTCCACAGCATGGGGGCCAGCGCGTACTCGGCGTCGCCGAGCACCGGCTTCGGGTCGATCGCCGTGAAGTCCCGCACCTGCCCGGGCGACGACGGCAGCAGGTTGGCGTAGTGCAGGTCGGAATGCACGAGTACGTCGTGATCGGATCTCCTGCCCACCGCGCCGCGCGACTGGCACACCTCGAGCGCGGCCTCCATCAGCCACCGCGGGAACGGTTCGCCGAGCTCGCTCCACCGGGCCGGCAGCGTGTCCGTCCACTGTTCCGCGGCGGGGGCCAGGTGGGGGATGGCTGCCCAGGTCGCACTGTCCCCCGGCCGGATGGACAGCTGCCGCACCACGGCGCCCCACGGCCCGGGGGTCGCATCGAGGGGCACGTCCCGGAGGGAGGAATCGCCGTCGAGGCGTGCGAGCAGCAGCGCGAAGTCCGGGCGCGACGCTGCGAGGAGCCGCACCGCGCCCGTCCCGTCCCACAGCTCCAGGGCATCGGGTTCCGGCAGAGCCTCGTCGTGCGGGATGGTGAGCTTGAGGACGCCCTGCCGCGCTTCCCCGCCCGCAGGGAGCACCACGGGCACGACGACGGCGCACCGACCGGCCCACGCGGGCTGCCCGGGCGGCAGGTCCAGGGCGAGGTCCCAGTCCGCGAGCCGGTCCGCGAGCAGGTCCCGCCAGTCCCGCAGCCACCGTGCCCCTCCAACGATGGTCCGGGCACTCTCCACGAGGCGTCGCGGGAGATCCGGGAGCGTCTCCGGTGCCGCCGCGGCGGAGCTCCCGGGGGTGTGGCCGTGCTGTCGATCCGGCCGTCGATCGTCCCGCTCCTCGTCGGGCCTGGTGTCCGCCCCGCTAGCCATCGGCTGGCTCCTCCTGCCCCGCGGCCCCGGACGGCGTGGTGCTGCCCGCCGCGCCGTCCTCCAGCGCCGGGAACGTCCCCAGGCCGGTACCGGCATCGAGGCTCCGCTGGGCTGCAGCGTTGAAGGCGGCGACGGCCCATGGCCGGGTGTCGGGCCCGACGGCGGGGATGAGGTCCGCGTACAGCGCGGCGTGGTCCTGTTCGAGTTCACGCAGGGCCAGGGCCGGGTCGGTCCGGAAGGCAGGTCCGATCGCGAAGCCGGCAGGGGCCGGGGTGACCGGGGTGCACAGGTCCGCGAGCCGCCGGGCGGCGGCGTCGGCTGCCGCCCGGTGCACGGTCGAGCGGGCCAGCAGGGCCGGCGGATCCGGGAGCAGCGCGGCCGCGACCTCGTAGCCGAAGCGCGCCCGATCCTCCGCCAGCTTCGCGCCGAGCAGGGCCTTGCGGTCGGCCTCCGACCCCCGCGGTGTTCCGGCGCAGTCGCCGGGGACCGCGCCGTCGCCCGCTCCGGGACCGGCCGCGAGCACTGCTGCGGGTGGAGTGGAGTCCGGGCCGGACGAGGCGGACCCGGCGAACAGGCCCGTCCCGCCGGCGAGATCCCCGGCAGGGAGCGCATCGGCGGACGGCAGGCCGGTGTCGATGCCGAGGGCAGCGCCCAGCAGCACCGTGTGCCGCCACTGGTTCGCGCCGGCGGCTGCGAGGACGCGGGCGGGGCCCGGCTCGGCTTCGACGGCATCACGCAGGCTCCGGAGGGCGCTGTCCCGGAGCAGGTCGAACACCTGCCGTCCGTCCACCGGTGCAGGAGCAGGTGCCGGAGGAGCGGGATCGGTGGCCGACGTCTCCGGGGACGGGGATGCCGGGGAGGATTCCGGCGCCGCGGGGGAGCGGGGCAGGGCGACGGCGGCGGCCTGCGCGGAGAGGTCGTCGGCGACCGCCACCAGGGCGGGTGCGAGCGCCGGGTCCGCCGCAGCGGCCTCCCGGGCGTCCGCGGCCAGCGCACGGTACCGTCCCTCGGCGTCGAGCTGTACCTGTTCGGCGGCCGAGTAAACCGGAACCTGGGGCTCGGACGGGGTCATGCCGACCCCGATGCCGACCACGAGGAGGACCACCACGAAGAGGCCGACGAGCCTCGACGCCCACCGGCCGATCCTCCGCACGCCGGAGGTGGTGCTGCCGCCCCGCCCCTGCCGTCCGCCTGCATCCGCCCGCCTGATCACAGTTCCCGATGATCCCACGGCAGTCCGGGTTTCACCCGGCCATACACCCGGGGTCGCGGAATGTCGGTACTCTTGGGAGACAACATCATCGAGTGGGAGGCAGTCATGGCGGTCCGGTCCGGGAACGAAAAACATGCCTCGACCCGCAGGTCTGCCGTGGAGGCCGAACTGCAGGTTGAAGCACAGCGCCTGCGGACCAGGCTGCAGCCCGTCGTGGAGGAGCACGATCTCTACCTCGAGGACGTCGAGGTCAAGGTCGCCGGCTCCCACCGCACCGTCCACATCGTCGTCGACCTGCCCGAGGATGCCACGGGAAGCGTAGGACTCGATGTGATCTCCGCCATCTCCTCGGACCTGTCCGCGGCCATGGACAGCGACCCCGAGGACGACGACCGCCCGTACAGCCTCGAGATCTCCTCGCCCGGCGTTTCACGCCCCCTCACGGAGCCGCGGCACTGGCGCCGCAACGTGGGACGCATGGTCGAGGTCAAGCCGGCGACCGGCGACACCGTCGTCGGACGCCTTCAGGACGTCACCGCCACGGGGATCCGGCTGATCCCCCAGCTGCCGGTCAAAAAGGGCATGAAGCCCAAACTGGGCGATCCGCTCGCCCTCGAGTTTTCCAAGATCCGCAAGGGGACCGTTCAGGTCGAATTCGCGCATCTTGAGGATGAACACCACGAGAACAGCGAGGGTGCCGAACCGGATGACTCCGGCGCCGAGCACCTCGCGTAAGGAGAACCACATGGACATCGACATGAGCGCATTGAGGCTGCTCGAGCGTGAACGCGAGATCCCGCTGGACAAGCTGGTCCCCACGATCGAGCAGGCACTGCTGATCGCGTACCACCGCACCCCCGGAGCGCACGAGACCGCACGGGCCGAGCTGGACCGCCGAAACGGGCACGTCACCATCTGGGCCACCGAGAAGGACGACGACGGCGAGGCCGTCGGCGAGTTCGACGACACGCCCAGCGGGTTCGGCCGCATCGCGGCCAGCACCGCGCGCCAGATCATCCTCCAGCGCCTGCGCGACGCCGAGGACGACAACATCCTCGGGGAGTTCCGCGGCAAGGAGGGCGAGCTCGTCGCGGGCATGATCCAGCAGGGCACCAACCCGCACATGATCCAGGTGAACCTGGGCTCGGTCGAGGCCGTGCTGCCGCCGCCCGAGCAGGTCCCGGGGGAGAAGTACCTGCACGGCACGAGGCTGCGCGCGTTCGTCGTCGACGTCCACCGCGGCATGAAGGGCCCCTCGATCACCCTGTCCCGCTCGCACCCGGGCCTCGTGCGGAAGCTCTTCGAACTCGAAGTACCCGAGATCGCCGACCGGACGGTCGAGATCGTCGCCCTCGCCCGCGAGGCCGGTCACCGCACCAAGATCGCGGTGAAGGCGAACGTGCCCGGCGTCAACGCCAAGGGCGCGTGCATCGGCGAGATGGGCACCCGCGTGCGCGCCGTGATGAATGAGCTGAACGACGAGAAGATCGACATCGTCGACTACAACGACGACGCCGCCTCCTTCATCGCCAGTTCCCTCTCGCCGTCGCGCGTGACGTCGGTGACGATCACGGACGAGGCCACGAGGTCCGCGCGCGTCGTCGTGCCGGACTATCAGCTCTCGCTCGCGATCGGCAAGGAGGGCCAGAACGCCCGCCTCGCCGCGAAGCTCACGGGCTGGCGGATCGACATCGTCTCCGACGCCGCCAAGCCGGCGCAGGCGGCCAAGGCCTAGCGGACCGGTCTGCCGACCGGACCGGAAGGGGTAGAATAGAGGTGACTGCTGTGAAGTCGCGCCCGGAAGGCTCCGTTGTCCGACGAGAGTCCGGGCAGCACCCGGAGGGGCATCATCCGATACGCACCTGCGTGGGATGCCGCCGGCGCGATCGCCAGTCACACGTGATGCGGGTTGTCGTACAACCGATCGACGGGATCCAGATCGCCGTCATCGATGAGCGGCGCCGGCTATCCGGACGGGGCGCCTGGCTGCACCCCGATCCGGCATGCATGGAAACCGCCGTCAAGCGGAGAGCCTTTTCGAGGGCCTTCCGCGGGCCGGTGGACACTGCGCAGTTGGCAGCGGACTTCCAGGCATCCCTGGAGCGTCGAGAAGGACGCCCCGATTCACCACCGTCCTCCCTGAAAGCGGGTCAGAACCCTCATGGAAACCCGATGAGCACCCAGCGATGAGTGCGCAACGATGACCCATCAGTTGCGCTCTGCATTCGATCGTCCAGGCGCCCCGGCGGCTGGGATCAGCAGTAGGAAATAGACGGTTCGTGCCTGGCTCGGTGCGGACCGAGACAGGAGAAATGTGGCCAAGGTCCGCGTACATGAGCTCGCGAAAGAGCTCGGTATAACCTCGAAAGACGCAGTTGCGAAACTGCAGGAACTGGGCGAGTTCGTCCGTTCAGCCTCGTCCACTATCGAGGCCCCCGTCGTGAAGAAGCTTCGCGGCGCATTCCCCGACAGCGGCGGCGCGAAGACCGCCCCCGCACCGTCACGCCCTGCGGCCCCCGCGCCGTCGGGTCCCAAGCCGGGCGCTGCCCAGGCAGCTCCCGAGGCACCCGCCCCGGCCGCGCCGGCAGCACCCACGACTCCCGCAGCTCCGGCAGCACCGGCAGCACCGGCCCCGGCCGTCCCGCAGGCATCCCCGTTCTCGAACGGATCCGCCCCGGCGGAAGCCCCGGCCCCTGCCGCACCGGAGACCCCCGCGCCCGCCCCGCAGGCAGGCCAGGGCGGCCCGACGCCGGGAACGCGCCCTGCGCCCCGCCCGGCGACGCCGCCCGCAGCTCCCTCGGCAGGCACCCGTCCCACGGGCGCCCGTCCCGGTGGCGCACCCCGTCCGGGCAACAACCCCTTCGCCCCCTCACAGGGCATGGGCTCCCGTCGCGGCGACACCGATCGTGGTGCCGACCGCACGTCCGAGCGTCCCCCGCGCCCGGGCAACAACCCCTTCGCTCCGTCGCAGGGCATGCCCCGTCCCGGTCGTCGTGACGACGCCGGTGCCGGTGGACCCCGTCCCGCTGCCGGTGCCGGTGGACCCCGCCCGGCCGCCGGTGCCGGTGGACCCCGTCCGGCCGCCGGTGCCGGTGGACCACGCCCGGGTGCACCGCGCCCCGGCGCTCCCCGCCCCGGAGCCCCGGGCTCGCGTCCCACTCCCGGCATGATGCCCAACCGCACCGAACGCCCCGCTGCCCCCGGCCGCGGAGCACCCGGTGCAGGAGCCGGTCCGCGACGCGGACCCGGCGGAGCGCCGAACAGCCCCAGCGGAGCACCCGCCGGCGGCGGCTTCGGCAAGGGCACCCGCGGACGCGGCGGCACAGCCGGCGCCTTCGGCAAGGGTGGAGCAGGCCGCGGCAAGCAGCGCAAGTCCAAGCGTGCGAAGCGGCAGGAACTGGAGCAGATGTCGGCTCCTTCGCTGGGTGGCGTGAGCGTACCCCGCGGAGACGGCAACACCATCGTCCGCCTGCGCCGTGGTTCGTCCATCACGGACTTCGCCGACAAGATCGAGGCGAACCCCGCCGCACTGGTCACCGTGCTGTTCCACCTCGGTGAGATGGCAACGGCCACCCAGTCGCTGGACGAGGACACCTTCGAGGTGCTCGGGACCGAGCTCGGCTACAAGATCCAGGTCGTCTCGCCCGAGGACGAGGAGCGCGAGCTCCTCAGCAGCTTCGACATCGACTTCGAAGCCGAGCTCGAGGCCGAGGGCGACGAGGACCTCGAGGTCCGCCCGCCCGTCGTCACGGTCATGGGCCACGTCGACCACGGTAAGACGCGACTGCTCGACGCGGTCCGCAACACCAAGGTCGTCGAGGGCGAGCACGGTGGCATCACCCAGCACATCGGTGCCTACCAGATCCAGCACGTCCACGAGGACACCACGCGCGCCATCACCTTCATCGACACCCCGGGCCACGAGGCGTTCACCGCCATGCGTGCCCGTGGCGCGAAGGTCACGGACATCGCGGTGCTCGTCGTCGCCGCGGACGACGGCGTCATGCCGCAGACCGTGGAGGCGCTCAACCACGCGCAGGCGGCCAACGTGCCGATCGTGGTGGCCGTCAACAAGATGGACAAAGAAGGCGCGAACCCGGACAAGGTCAAGGGCCAGCTCACCGAGTACGGCCTCGTGCCCGAGGAATACGGTGGCGACACCATGTTCGTCCACGTGTCCGCGCTGCAGGGCATGGGCATCGACGACCTCCTCGAGGCCGTCCTGCTCACGGCCGACGCCGCCCTCGACATGCGGGCCAACCCGAACAAGGACGCCCGCGGTATCGCGATCGAGGCCAACCTCGACCGTGGTCGGGGTGCCGTCGCGACGGTGCTCGTGCAGTCCGGAACGCTGAACGTCGGAGACACCATCGTCGCCGGTACGGCCCACGGCCGTGTGCGTGCGATGTTCGACGAGAACGGCGACATCGTCACGAAGGCGGAGCCGTCGCGTCCGGTCCAGGTCCTGGGTCTGTCCAACGTGCCCCGCGCCGGTGACACGTTCTTCGTCACCGACGACGAGCGCACCGCCCGCCAGATCGCCGAGAAGCGTGAAGCGGCCGACCGCAACGCGGCCCTCGCGAAGCGCCGCAAGCGCATCAGCCTCGAGGACTTCGACCAGGCCGTCGCCGAGGGCAAGGTCGACACCCTCAACCTCATCCTCAAGGGTGACGTGTCGGGTGCTGTCGAGGCCCTGGAGGACTCGCTGCTCAAGATCGACGTCGGAGAGGGCGTGCAGCTGCGCGTCATCCACCGCGGCGTCGGTGCGATCACGCAGAACGACGTCAACCTGGCAACGGTCGACAACGCGATCATCATCGGCTTCAACGTGAAGCCGGCGGAGCGCGTGGCGGACCTCGCCGAGCGTGAAGGCGTGGACATGCGCTTCTACTCGGTGATCTACGCAGCGATTGACGACATCGAGCTGGCCCTCAAGGGCATGCTCAAGCCGGAGTACGAGGAGGTGCAGCTCGGAACCGCAGAGGTCCGGGAAGTGTTCCGTTCCTCGAAGTTCGGCAACATCGCCGGTTCGATCGTCCGGTCGGGCATCATCCGCCGCAACACGAGGGCGCGTGTCCTGCGCGACGGCAAGGTCATCGGGGACAACCTCTCCGTGGACTCGCTCAAGCGGTTCAAGGACGACGCCACCGAGGTCCGTACGGACTTCGAGTGCGGTATCGGCCTCGGGTCGTTCAATGATGTCAAGGAAGGCGACATCATCGAGACCTTCGAGATGCGGGAGAAGCCCCGCGTCTGACATGTCGGTCGGCGCAGGCGCCCTGGTTCCACCGGGGCGCCTGCGCCATTCGTACCCTCAGGACCCCCAGGGTCCCCATCCGCTTCAGTAGGAGTATCAGCAATGGCAGATCCGGCCCGCGCCGCGCGGCTCGCGCAGCGCATCAAAGTCATCGTCGCAGAGGCGCTCCGGCGCCGCGTGAAGGATCCGCGGCTGGAGGCGGTCACCATCACGGATGCCCGCGTCACCAACGACCTCCAGCACGCGACCCTGTACTACACGGTGCTGGGCGATGCCGAGGAGCAGCAGGCCACCCGGGTGGCCCTCGAGTCCGCGCGCGGCGTGCTGCGCTCGGAGGTCGGGAAGAACATCACGGCGCGCCTCACCCCGACGCTCGAGTTCGTCCCCGACGAGGTGCCGGTCAACGCCAGCCACCTCGAGGAGCTGCTGCAGAAGGCGCGCGAGCGCGACGCCGAAGTAGCGGCGATCGCCCAGGGCGCCGACTTCGCGGGCGACGCGGACCCGTACCGTACGTCCGAGGACGACGAGGCGGGACGCTAGTCCCCCCGCCGGACGTTCCCGTCCGGCACGCACCGAGAAGGCAGCCGACCCGCGGGTCGGCTGCCTTCTCGCATCTCCGCGCTCAGCCCTGCGGGGAGGGGAGCCGGGAGAGCCCCTCGACCAGTTCGTCCGTCCGGCCGCACAGGGCGATCCTGACCCACCCCTCGCCCATCGCCCCGAACGCCGTCCCGGGAGCCAGGGCGACGCCCCGTTCCGCCAGGAACCGCCGCGTCCATGCCCGCACGTCCCCGCCCGTGGCGTGGGACAGGTCGGCCCACAGGTAGAACGCCCCCCGGGCGTCGAGGTACGCGATGCCGCGTGCGTCGAGGACGGCGGTCGCCGCGTCGCGGTTGTGCCGGTAGTGCTCCAGGGCGGTGGCCACGTAGTCCTGCGGACCCGTCAGGGCGGCCAGGGCCGCGTACTGCGACGCCGCCGCGACGCAGGACACCGTGGCCTCCATGATGTTGCTCAGCAGCTGCTCCATGCCGGGCGGGGTGACCAGTGCGCCGATGCGCAGGCCCGTCAGGCCGTAGGTCTTGGACAGCGTGAGCGACGTGATGACGCGTGCCTCGTCCGCCTCCGGCACGGCCTCGGGCCCACCGGCGTCGAACCGCGCGGGGCTGACGTGCGGGACGTCGTAGGTGAAGGCCTCGTAGCACTCGTCCGAGATGATCCACAGGTCGTTCCGGTGGGCGAAGCGGACGAGCTCGCGCGTGAGGTCGGCGCCGAACACCGAGCCGAGCGGGTTCGACGGCGAGTTCAGCATGAGCACCTTCGTCCGCTCGGTGACGAGCCGCTGCAGGTCCTCGATGCGGGGCTGGAAGCCGTGGTGGGGCACGAGGGGGTACGGCACGGGGACGCCGCCCAGCAGGCCCACCGTCATGGTGAACGTGGGATAGCCCGGGTCCGGGATCAGGACCTCGTCGCCGGTCCCGATGAGGGTACTGAGGGCCAGGTGCAGTCCCTGCTGGGCTCCCGCGACGACGAAGACCCGGGAGGGGTCCTCCGCCACGCCGGCGAGGCGTGAGAACCGCTCGGCGAAGGCGGCCCGCACGGGGGCCAGGCCCGCATTGGGCGTGTAGTTGGTGTCGTCCCTGTCCAGGGCGGCCATGCCGGCCTCGAGCACGTGGCGCGCCACCGGGAAGCCCGGTTCCCCGATGCTGAGGACGATGGAATCCGGCGTCGCCCACGCCGCCTGCGTGATCTCGCGGATCTGGTTGACGGGGACATTGACCACGCGGGACGGAGCAGAAGGCATAGGCAGGATGGTATCGCGCACCCGACCACCAGGACGGGCGGGGACGGCCGGGGAGGCGCAGTGGATCCGCGGACGGCCGGTGGCGCGGCGCCGCCGGGCATCGGCCCATATACTGGGAGGCGTGAATTCCGGGCAGGTCCACTCAGGGCTGATCATCGTGGACAAGCCTCAGGGCTGGACCAGCCATGACGTCGTGGGGCGGCTGCGCCGGCTCGCGGGAACGCGGAAGGTCGGCCACGCCGGGACCCTCGACCCGATGGCGACCGGCGTCCTCGTGATCGGCATCAACCGCGCGACGCGCCTGCTGACCTTCATCGTGGGCACCTCGAAGACGTACACCGCGACGATCCGCCTCGGCCAGTCGACCATCACGGACGACGCCGAGGGCGAGGTCACCGGCGGCAGCATCGCCGCCGCCGTGACGGAGGAGGAGATCCGCGCCGCGGTCGCCGCACTGACGGGCGAGATCCAGCAGGTGCCGAGCAGCGTGAGCGCCATCAAGGTCAAGGGCGAGAGGTCCTACGCCCGCGTCCGCTCAGGGGAGGAGGTGGACCTCCCCGCGCGCCCCGTCACCGTCCACCGCTTCGACATCTCCGCGATCCGAAGGGTCAGCAACGGGCGCCTGCAGGACGTCGACGTCACGGTCGAGTGCAGCTCCGGCACCTACGTGCGTGCCCTGGCACGGGACCTCGGGAACGCCCTCGGGGTCGGCGGGCACCTGACGGCCCTCCGCCGCACGAGGGTCGGCCCGTACTCGATCGACCAGGCCCGCACCCTCGACCAGCTCGCGGAGGACCTGGCGGTCCTCCCGCTCGACGCCGCCGGACGCGCCCTGTTCCCCGTCCGCGAGCTCACGGAGGCGGAGGCCGCCGACGTCTCGCACGGCCGGCGCATCGGACCGACCAGCGACGCCGACGTCCCCGTGGCGGCGTTCGCCCCCGACGGCACGCTCGTGGCGCTGCTCGAGAACCGCGGCGGGGCCGCCCGGACCGCGCTGGTGTTCGCGCCGGGCGGGCAGGACTAGCCATGGACCCCTTCTTCCTCATCGGGGCACTGGTCTGCGCCGTGGCCGCCCTCCTCTGCATCGGCGCAGCCCTGCTGCGGCAGCCCCCGAACGACATCACCATCCTCTCCGTCGCGGCCGTCGAACTCTTCCTGCTGGCCTACACGGTGGGAGCCGTCATCCGGCAGGTGACGGGTGAACCCGTGCTGGGGGAGGCCTGGGAGTTCTGGGGCTACCTCCTCACGGCGCTCCTGGTGCCCGTGGGCGCCTTCTGGTGGGCGATCCTGGAGAGGACGCGGTGGAGCAACTTCGTGCTCGCCGCAGCAGGGCTGACGGTGTTCGTCATGCTCTTCCGCATGGAGCAGATCTGGGACGGGGTGGCGGGACTGTGACGGACCCGAAGGACGAGGCGCAGACGGCGCAGGCGCAGGCGCAGACCGCAGCCGGTGCAGCCGGTGCTACCGGCGCTACCGGTGCCGGCGGCGCCGCGGACGGGGCGGGGACGAGCCGCGCGAGCGGGCCCGGGCGGCTCCTGGTGGCCGTGTACGGTGTGTTCGCCCTGGCGGCGACGGCACGGGCGGCCTTCCAGATCGCCACGAAGTTCGACGAGGCGCCGCTCGCGTACCTGCTCTCGGCGGTGGCGGCGGTGGTGTACATCGTCGCGACCGTGTCCCTGGCGCGCCGCGGCCCGCGGGCCTACCGGGTGTCGGTGGTGGCGGTGACCACGGAACTGGTGGGCGTCGTTGCGGTGGGGCTCCTCAGCGTCTTCGACGCACAGGCCTTCCCCCACGAGACCGTCTGGTCCGCCTTCGGCCGCGGCTACGGATTCGTGCCCCTCGTCCTGCCGATCCTCGGGCTGGTGTGGCTGGCCAGGAACAGGCCGGGCCGCGTCGCACGCTGACCCCCTCGTACCCGCACACCGGGTGCGGGCTGCCGGTGTCGGAGGATCGGCCGCCGGCGGTGCCCTGCACCGTGAGAGTATGGCCGAAGAGCATCATCCGGCCCGCCTCCAGGGAGTGACATGACCAGCAACAGCCCCGAGCACGAGAGCCCCTCCGCCTCCGGCGGGCGCGGCCGCGACGGTGCAGGACCGGCCGGGACGCCCCGGGAGCCGGAGCGGCCGGTGGCGCCGTCGACGCCGCCCTCCCGGCGGGCCGACACGACCGCGGCCGGAGACGCCACGGGTGCGACGACAGCTGCGACCACGGGCTCGACCACGGGCGCGACCACCCCGGCCCGGAGCGGGACCGCCCCCGCCAAGGGCAGGAAGCCGGGCAAGGGCTCCTCCTCGGGGGACGACTGGAACGTCTTCCGCACCGTCGTCGTCCTCGTGGGACTGGTCCTCGCCGCCTTCGGCGCGTACTACCTGATCCTCGGGACCGCGGGGCTGCCCGACACCGAGGCGGATCCCGTGAACCCCACCCTCGAGAGCCAGTTCCGGTTCTTCTCGGCCATGATGGTCGGCGTCGGCGCGGCCTTCATCACCATCGCCATCAAGTTCCAGTGGGCCAACATGCTCTGGCTCGTGTGCCTGATGGTCTTCATCGGCGGTATCGGGCGGGTGCTGTCCTGGGCCTTCTCCGGCACCCCCAACTACATCCTCATCATCCTCATGGTGGTGGAGCTCGCGTTCCCTCCGGCCCTGCTCGTCTGGCACAGGTACATCGCGAAGACCAGCGACCTCCGCCGGGAGTTCGCGCAGCGCGGCTGACCCCACGGCGCCCCTCCCGCCCGCCCGGAGGCCTCCCGCCGGGTCTGCAGCACACCCGCGGAGCCCTTCGGGCATGCCGCGCGATGCCGTCCGCAGCGGGGCTTTCGGCCATAATGAGATCGGCGTTGCACCCGCCGGAACCCGTCCGGGGTCGCGGGCATCGGCCGGATCACGAAGGAGATGCGTGTACTACTGGAGAGACCTGGACAGCGTGCCCGCGGAGTTCGGGCCGTCCGTCCTGACGCTCGGCAACTTCGACGGCGTGCATCGGGGCCACCAGCGGGTCCTGCAGCAGGTCGTCGAGGCGGCACGGCAGCGCTCCGCGGCCGCCGTCGTCGTGTCCTTCGATCCGCATCCCGCCCAGGTGCACCGTCCCGAGTCGGCGCCCGAACTGATCATGGGCCTCGAGGACCGCGTCGCCACCCTCGCCGAGACGGGCATCGACGCGCTGCTGATGATGCACTACACCCTCGACCTGGCCGCAGACTCCCCGGAGGAGTTCGTCGAGCGGGTCTTCGTGCGGGCGCTGAAGGCCAAGGCCGTGGTGATCGGGCACGACGTCCGGTTCGGCCGGGGCAACAGCGGCGACCTCGACACCATGCGGGCGCTCGGCCGGACGCTCGGTTTCGAGGTCATCACCATCGACGACTTCGGCGCGAGCTTCCCCGTGGACGCGACGGACGCCGACGGTGACCGCCGGTGCTCGTCCACCTGGGTGAGGGAGGCCCTGGAAGCCGGCGACGTGGGCACCGCCGCCCGCGTGCTCGGCCGCTACCACCGCATGCGCGGCGACGTGGTGCACGGCGCAGCGCGGGGACGCGAGCTCGGCTACCCGACGGCGAACCTCGCGGCGTCCTCGCAGGGCTTCATCCCGGCGGACGGCATCTACGCGGGCTGGCTCGTCGACCAGGCCGGCACCCGGTGGCCGGCGGCCATCTCGGTCGGGTCCAACCCGACCTTCGACGGCGTCGACCGGCAGGTGGAGGCGCACGTCATCAACCGGCCGCCCGAGCGCGTGCAGGATTTCGACCTGTACGGGCAGGCCGTCGTCGTCGAATTCGTCGAACGGCTGCGCGGGCAGGTGGCGTACAGGGGGCCCGAGGCGCTGATCGAGCAGATGAAGCTCGACGTCGACCAGGCGCGCGGCCTGCTTTCGACAGAACAACAGCCCAGACGGTAAACTGGTCCCAGATCCGGCTGCAGTCCGTGGTGGCTGGATTTTTCTGTGTCGTCGTGCAAGCGACGCTCAGCACTTGTTCACGGTACAACTCTAGGAGTTACTCGTGGCCCTTGACGCCGCCATCAAGCAGGAAATCATCAAGGAATACGCTCTGGCCGAAGGTGACACCGGTTCACCCGAGGTTCAGATCGCGATGCTTTCCCGTCGTATCCTCGACCTGACCGAGCACCTGAAGATGCACAAGCACGACCACCACACGCGTCGTGGCCTGCTGCTTCTCGTGGGTCGCCGTCGTCGCCTGCTGGACTACCTGCGGGACACCGACATCACGCGTTACCGGTCGCTCATCGAGCGCCTCGGCCTGCGTCGATAACAGCATCGGAAGGCGGCATCCTCCCTCCCCGGGCGGAAGCCGCCTTCTTGCGCTGGACGACCAGCACCACCAGCAGGGCCTGCAGCAGCAGGAGAAACCAACGCACAACAGGGGTCAACCGGCACCGCGCATTCGCGGTCCTCGGTAGTGGTCTCCGGAACGCATACGACATGCCGCTCCGTGGATCTCGATCGAAGACCGGGTGCTGTGGACCGTCCACCAGGGACGGGACCACGACGGGTGCCGATTGCCTCCGATACCTGAGAAACGGAGGTGACTCTCTTGGAGGGTCCCGAAATTCAGTTCGCCGAAGCAGTGATCGACAACGGTCGCTTCGGAACACGCACCGTCCGCTTCGAGACCGGGCGTCTCGCCCAGCAGGCCGCCGGCTCCGCCATGGTCTACATCGACGAGGACACCGCCCTGCTCTCGGCCACGACCGCGGGCAAGCAGCCGCGTGAAGGCTTCGACTTCTTCCCCCTGACCGTCGACGTCGAAGAGCGCATGTACGCCGCGGGCCGCATCCCGGGCTCGTTCTTCCGCCGCGAGGGCCGCCCCTCCACCGAGGCCATCCTCGCGTGCCGCCTCATGGACCGCCCGCTGCGCCCCGCGTTCGTCAAGGGCCTCCGCAACGAGGTCCAGGTCGTCGTGACCGTCCTCGCGATCAACCCGGACGTCCGCTACGACGTCGTCGCCATCAACGCGGCCTCGATGTCCACCCAGCTGTCCGGGCTGCCCTTCTCCGGCCCGATCGGCGGCGTGCGCGTCGCCCTCGTCTCCGACGGCAGCGGCAACGACCAGTGGATCGCCTTCCCGAAGCACTCCGAGCTCGAGAACTCCGTCTTCGACATGGTCGTCGCCGGGCGCATCGCCGGTGACGACGTCGCCATCATGATGGTCGAGGCCGAGGCCACCGACAACTCCTGGAACCTCATCAAGGAGAACGGCGCCACGGCTCCCACCGAGGAGATCGTCGCCGACGGCCTCGAGGCCGCGAAGCCCTTCATCCGCGCCCTGTGCGAGGCGCAGGCCGACCTCGCCGCCCGTGCCGCGAAGCCGACCGTCGAGTTCCCCGTCTTCCTCGACTACCAGGACGACGTCTACGAAGCCATCGAGGCCGCCGGCTCCGAGAAGCTCTCGCAGGTCTTCCAGATCGCCGACAAGCAGGAGCGCAACACGGCGACCGACGCGCTCAAGGCAGAGCTCATGGACGCCCTCGGCGCCCAGTTCGAGGGACGCGAGAAGGAGCTCCCCGCAGCCTTCCGCTCCCTCAACAAGGCCGTCGTCCGCCAGCGCATCCTCAAGGACCAGGTCCGCATCGACGGCCGTGGCCTGAGCGACATCCGCAAGCTCACCGCCGAGGTCGAGGTCCTGCCGCGCGTGCACGGCTCCGCCATCTTCGAGCGCGGCGAGACCCAGATCATGGGCGTCACCACGCTGAACATGCTCAAGATGGAGCAGCAGATCGACTCGCTGTCGCCCGTCACGCGCAAGCGCTACATGCACAACTACAACTTCCCGCCCTACTCCACCGGCGAGACCGGCCGCGTCGGTTCGCCGAAGCGCCGCGAGATCGGCCACGGAGCACTGGCAGAGCGCGCCCTCGTGCCCGTCCTGCCGACCCGCGAGGAGTTCCCCTACGCGATCCGCCAGGTCTCCGAGGCGCTGAGCTCCAACGGCTCCACGTCGATGGGCTCGGTCTGCGCCTCGACGCTGTCGCTGCTCAACGCCGGTGTGCCCCTCCGGGCGCCCGTCGCCGGCATCGCCATGGGCCTCGTGTCCGACGTCGTCGACGGCCAGACCCGCTACGCCGCGCTGACCGACATCCTGGGAGCCGAGGACGCCTTCGGCGACATGGACTTCAAGGTCGCCGGCACGTCGGAGTTCGTCACCGCGATCCAGCTCGACACCAAGCTCGACGGCATCCCCGCCTCCGTGCTGGCAGCCGCGCTGAAGCAGGCCCGCGAGGCCCGACTGCACATCCTCGGTGTCCTGCAGGCCGCGATCGACGCACCGGACGAGCTCTCCGAGTTCGCCCCGCGGATCATCTCGGTCAAGATCCCCGTGGACAAGATCGGCGAGGTCATCGGCCCCAAGGGCAAGATGATCAACCAGATCCAGGAGGACACCGGAGCCGACATCTCGATCGAGGACGACGGCACCGTGCTGATCGGCGCCACGAACGGCGAGTCGGCCGAGGCCGCCCGCGCCGCCGTGAACGCCATCGCGAACCCGCAGGTCCCCGAGATCGGCGAGCGCTACCTGGGCACGGTCGTCAAGACCACGACCTTCGGCGCGTTCGTCTCGCTGACCCCGGGCAAGGACGGCCTGCTGCACATCTCCGAGCTGCGCAAGCTCGCCGGTGGCAAGCGCGTCGACAACGTCGACGAGATCGTGTCCGTGGGCCAGAAGGTCCAGGTCGAGATCACCAAGGTGGACGATCGCGGAAAGCTCTCGCTGTCGCCCGTCGTTGCCGACGAGCCGGCCGACGAGGTCGGCATCGAGCTGCCCGCCGCGACGGAGGGCGACGACTAACCTGTCGCCGCGCTCGTCCCGAGCAACCCCTGGCCCGCGGCCCCGGCGCCGACCGATCGACTCGGTCGGCGCCGGGGCCGTCGGCCTTTCCCGAACTCCCAGAAAGACCAGGATGCCCCTGTCCTCCGTAGTGTCCCTGCCCCTGCTGCCGACGCCCCGCACGGGCGCCGACGGCCTCGACCCCACCTTCGTGGCCGGGGATCCGGGGGGCAACGTCGTGCGGCGCAGCGTGCTGCCCGGCGGGGTGCGCGTGCTCACCGAGGCCATGCCCGGCCAGCGGTCGGCGACGATCGGCTTCTGGGTGGGCGTCGGCTCCCGTGACGAGGCCGACGGCCAGCACGGCAGCACCCACTTCCTCGAACACCTGCTCTTCAAGGGCACCACGCGCCGCTCCGCCATGGACATCGCGTCGGCGTTCGACGAGGTCGGTGGCGAGTCGAACGCCGCCACCGCGAAGGAGAACACCTGCTACTACGCGCGGGTGCTCGACTCCGACCTGCCCATGGCCATCGACGTCATCGCCGACATGGTGACGTCGGCCGTCCTCGACCCGGAGGAGCTCGAGCAGGAACGCGACGTCATCCTCGAGGAGATCGCGATGGACAGCGACGACCCGGCGGACGTCGCCCACGAGAAGTTCGTCGAGCTGGTCCTGGGGGACCACCCGCTCGGCCGGCCGATCGGCGGGACCCCGGAGGCCATCCGGGAGGTCCCGCGGGACTCCGTGCTCGAGCACTACCGCCGCTACTACACCCCGGCCGAACTGGTGGTCACCGCCGCGGGCGGCCTCGACCACGACGTCGTCTGCCGGCTCGTGCAGGAAGCCCTCGAGACCGCGGGCTGGACGCTCGACGAGGGCGCCCTGCCGGTGGCACGCCGCTCGACCGCCGAGTCCGCCGTGACCGGCGTGACGGGCACGCACGTCATCCGCCGGGCCGTCGAGCAGTCGAACATCCTGATCGGCTGCCCGTCCCTCACCGCGACCGACGAGCGCCGCTTCGCGATGAGCGTCCTGAACGCCGTCCTGGGCGGCGGCATGTCCTCCCGGCTCTTCCAGGAGATCCGGGAGAAGCGCGGCCTGGTCTACTCGACCTACTCCTTCTCGGCCTCCTACGCCGACGCCGGATACTTCGGCATGTACGCCGGGTGCTCGCCCGCCAAGACCGGGCAGGTCATCGAGCTGCTCGGCGCGGAGCTGGACCGGCTGGCCGCCGACGGGATCGACGCGGAGGAGCTCCGCAAGGCGGTCGGACAGCTCTCCGGCGGACTCGTCATGGCCCTGGAGGACAGCAGCTCCCGCATGTCCCGGCTCGGCCGGTCGGAGCTGGTGTCGGGGGAGTTCGTGGACATGGACACGTCCCTCGACCGGATCCGGTCCGTCACAGCGGAGGAGGTGCAGTCGCTGGCGCGTGGGCTGGCCGCCGCCCCCCGCACCACGGTCGTCGTCGGACCGTTCGACTCCGAGGCCGACTTCACCCGCCGGGGCCGCTAGCCGCCGGCGAAGGGCGGCAGGACGTCCAGCACGTCGTCGTCCTGCAGCACGGTGGCCGGATCGCGCAGCGCCACCTCGTTGAGCAGGAAGCTGCTGCGGGCCAGGACCTTCGCCAGGGACGGCCCCCCGCTCGCCCCGGGACGCGCCTGCAGGTCCGCCAGCACGGCCGCGAGGGTGCGGCCGCCGGCCAGGCGCTCCTCGTCCACGCCGGTGGCGGCCCGGGCCGCGCCGAAGTACCGCACGAGCACGTCAGCCACCGATGGCGCTCATCGACCGGTCGGGCTGCACGAAGTCCGCGGCGCCGAGTCCCGTGTGGTCCATGCCGTGGGCGCGGGGCTTCAGCCACATGGCGTCCTGCCAGCGCTGCGCCACCGCGTCGTCGTCCGCCCCGGAGCGCAGCAGCTCCCTCAGGTCCGTCTCCTCCCGGGAGAACAGGCAGCTCATGACCTTGCCCTCCGCGGTGACGCGCGTGCGGCGGCAGTCGGCGCAGAACGGCTCCGTCACGGACGCGATGATGCCCACCGTGCCGAGGACCACGCCGGGGTCCGCCTTCGCGCGGACCTCCCACCGCTCGGCGGGCGCGCCGTCGCGGGTGCGGGGATCCGGGGTGAGGACGAAGCGGGTCTCGACGAGCGCGCGCATCTCGGCGGCCGTCACCATGCCCTCCTTCGTCCAGCCGTGATCGGCGTCGAGCGGCATCTGCTCGATGAAGCGCAGTTCGAAGCCGCGGGCCACCGCCCACTCCACGAGGTCCGGTGCCTCGTGGTCGTTGATGCCGCGCATGAGCACGGCGTTGATCTTCACGAGTCCGAGGCCGGCGGCCGCGGCGGCCTCGATGCCCCTGAGCACCCGGTCCAGGAACGGCCGGCGCGTCAGCTGCGCGAAGGTGTCGGGGTGCAGCGAGTCCATGGAGACGTTGATGCGCGTCAGCCCGGCGTCCTTCAGCTGTGCGGCGCGCCGGTCGAGGCCCAGGGCGTTGGTCGTCATGGAGATCGGCAGGTCGGCGTGGTCGGCGCGCAGGTCCCGGATGATGTCGAGGAGGTCGGCGCGCACGAGCGGCTCGCCGCCGGTCAGGCGCAGCTCGCGGATGCCGAGCCGGTCGACGCCGATGCGCACCAGGCGCACGATCTCGGCACGCGTCAGGACCTGGTCCTTCTGCAGCCAGTTCAGGCCCTCCGCGGGCATGCAGTAGGTGCAGCGCAGGTTGCACTTGTCCGTGAGGGACAGGCGCATGTCCGTCGCGCGCCGGCCGTGGACGTCCAGGAGCCCCTGGGCGGCAGCCCTGCGGGCATCACGCGGCATTCCGAGGTCAACTCCCATGGATCGAGGGTACGCCCTCCGGCGGATCCGGCCCTATCGGTGCACGGGGAACGAGCCGGTGCCCGCGGTCGTGTACAGGGTGGCCTCGTCGGCGGCGTTCCGTCGCCGGGCCGGACGGGAAGGCAGCGATGATCCGACGGCGCACCTGGGCCGCGCTCTCCGGAGCCCTCGCGGTCGGTCTCGGCGTCATCGGCGGCGAGCTCGCCGCCGCAGCCCTGAGCCCCTCGGTGACCCCGGTCAGCGCCGTGGGCTCCGCCGTGATCGACATCCTGCCGCCCGGCGTCAAGGACTGGGCGATCGCCTGGTTCGGGACCGCGGACAAGACCGTCTTCCTCGCCGCCGTCGCCGTCCTCATCACGGTCCTCGCCCTCGCGGCAGGCATCCTCGAGTACCGCAGGACCTTCGCGGGCCGCGCGGTCGTCGCGGGCTTCGGCGTGATCGGCGCCCTCGCCGTCGCCTCCCGGCCGCAGTCGTCGCTCGTGTCGTTCGTGGCGCCGGTCCTCGCCGCACTGGTGGCGATCCTCGTGCTCGGCGCCCTGGTGCGGTCCCTGCGCGCCTGGGACCGGGCGTCCGAGGACGGCGCAGGAGGGCTCCCGGCACGCCGACGGTTCCTGCAGGGCGCCTCCGGTGCTGCCGTCGTCGCCGTCGCCACGGGCGCCGCCGCGACGGGCGTGCGCTCCACGCAGTCCGCCGTGGCGGGTCAGCGCGCGGCCGTCCGGCTCCCCGCGCCCACGGAGACCGGCCCGCCGCCCCCGGTGGGATCCGTCATCCCCGCCGGCGCGGACCTCGGCGTCGAGGGGCTTACCAGCCTCGTGACACCCTCCGACGACTTCTACCGCATCGACACGGCCCTCGTGGTGCCGGTCGTCGATCCGGCGCAGTGGTCCCTGAAGGTCACGGGACGCGTGGACCGCGAGGTCGAGATCACCTTCGACGACCTGCTGGCCCTGCCCCTCATCGAGCGCCACATCACGCTCGCCTGCGTGTCCAACACCGTCGGAGGGGACCTCACCGGCACCGCCCGCTGGCTCGGCTGGCCGGTCCGGGAGCTCCTGGCCCGCGCCGGCGTGCAGCCGGGCGCGGACATGGTCCTGTCGCGGAGCGTCGACGGGTTCACCGCAGGCACGCCGCTGGAGGCGCTCACCGACTCCCGGGACTCCCTGCTCGCGGTCGGCATGAACGGGGAACCCCTGCCGGTCGAGCACGGGTTCCCCGTCCGGCTCGTGGTGCCGGGCCTCTACGGGTTCGTGTCCGCCACCAAGTGGGTGAGCGAACTGACGGTGACCCGCTTCGCCGACGACCGCGCGTACTGGTCCACGCGCGGCTGGTCCGAGCGCGGCCCCGTCAAGACCTCCTCCCGCGTCGACGTGCCACGGCCCTCCGCCCGCGTGGCGGCGGGCGACGTCGTCGTCGCGGGCGTGGCATGGGCGCAGCACACCGGCGTGGAGGCCGTCGAGGTGAGGGTCGACGGCGGCCCCTGGCAGCGCGCGACGCTCGGCACGCCCATCTCCGCCGACACCTGGTGCCAGTACCGTGCCACGATCCCGCTGGAGGCCGGCACCCACACCGTGCAGTCGCGGGCGGTGGACCGGGCAGGAGGCGTGCAGTCGGAGGCCTCGGTGGCACCGGCCCCCGACGGGGCCGAAGGTCTGCACACGGTAACGTTCACGGTGACCTAGACCACCTGCCGGTCCCCGTGGCCCTCCGCGACAGGACCGCCGGCCGATGCGCGGAAGGCAGTCATGAGGGGAAGGCAGTCATGAGAAGAACCGTCGCCGAACACCGGGCCGCCGTCGCCGGCCTCCTGCGCTGGAGCAGCGGATACGACGGCAGCGCACCGGAGGTCCTGCCGCTCATCGACGCCCAGGGCCGCGCCCTCGCCGAGGACGTGCGCGCGCCGGTGAGCCTGCCGCCCTTCGACAACTCGCAGATGGACGGGTACGCCGTCCACTCCGACGACCTCGAGACCGTGTCCCCGCTGCCCGTGGCCGACGCCATCCCCGCCGGCTCCGTGCCGCGGCCCCTCGCGCCGGGCACCGCCGCGCCTATCATGACCGGCGCCATGCTGCCCGAGGGGGCGGCCGCCGTCGTGCCCATCGAACGTGCCGACCCGGCGCAGTTCCCCACCGCGGCGGACCGGGCGGCGGGCCCCGTGACCGTCCGCCTGCCCGGCGGCATCCACCCCGGGCTGTTCGTGCGGCGGGCGGGCAGCGACATCGCCGAGGGCGAGGTCGCCCTGCCGGCGGGCACGCTGCTCGGCCCCGCCCAGCTGGGGCTCCTCGCGGCCTGCGGCGTCGGGACGGTGCGTGTCCGCCCCCGCTTCCGCGTGCTGCTGCTCTCCACCGGCGACGAGGTGGCCGAGCCCGGCACCCCGCTCGCTCCCGGGACCATCTACGACGCCAACTCCACGCTCCTCGAAGCGGCCCTGCGGGAGGCCGGGGCCGACGTCACGCGCCACCGGCTCCCTCGGCGACGACCCGGCCGTCCTCCGGGACGCGATCGGCGCGATCCCCGCCGGCAGCACCCACCTCGTGCTCAGTACGGGAGGGATCAGCCAGGGCGCGTACGAGGTCGTGAAGCAGGCGCTGGCGGACAGCAGCGTGGAGTTCTCCTCCGTCGCCCTGCAGCCCGGCGGCCCGCAGGCGCACGGGACCATCTCGGGCATCCCGTTCCTCGGGTTCCCCGGCAACCCGGTCAGCGCCCTCGTCTCCTTCGAGATGTTCCTCCGCCCCGCCCTCCGCACGCTCACCGGTGCGCCGGCCCCGCGTCCCGTGCTCGACGCCGTCCTCGTCGACGGCCTCGAGAGCCCCGACGCCAAGCATCAGGTGCGCCGCGGCCTGTACCGGGACGGGAAGGTGACCCTCGTGGGCGGACCCGGCTCCCATCTGCTGCACGCCCTCGCCGCCTCCAACTGCCTCGTCCACGTGCCCGTCGGGGTCGCCGCCCTCGCCGCGGGGGACCGCGTGGAGGTCACGCTCACGGGCCCCGTGCCCGAGGATCCCTTCGCCGTCGAGGACGTGCTCGTCCTGGCGGACGCAGGGACGGATCCGGCCGGCACTGGTTGAATGGACTCCGCAGAAAGGATCCAGCCATGACCCCACCACCTTCCACGCCGCCGCCCGTCGACGGCCTGTCCCACGTCCGCGCCGACGGCACCGCCCACATGGTCGACGTCTCGGGCAAGCAGGCCACCGTCCGCCAGGCGGTCGCCGAGGCCACCCTCGAGACCCGGGCCGACGTCGTCGCGCTCATCACCGAGGGGGACCTGCCGAAGGGCGACGCCCTCGCCGTCGCGCGCGTCGCCGGGATCATGGCCGCCAAGCAGACCTCGTCGCTGATCCCGCTGTGCCACCCGCTGCCGCTGTCGAAGGTGACCGTGGACTTCGAGCCCGACGGCGGACGCGTGCGCATCACGGCGCTCGTACGGACCACAGCGCTCACCGGCGTGGAGATGGAAGCCCTCACCGCGGCGTCCGTCGCGGCCCTGACCCTCTACGACATGATCAAGGCCGTGGACAAGCACGCCGTGATCAACGGCACCCGCGTCCTCGCGAAGTCCGGCGGCAAGAGCGGGGACTGGAGCGTATGAGCGCCCTCCGCACCGCCGCCGTCGTCATCGCCTCGACGCGCGCCGCCGCCGGCACCTACGAGGACGAGTGCGGGCCCGCCATCGCGGACTGGCTCTACCGGCACGGCTTCGCCGTCGCGGACGCCGTCGTGGTGCCGGACGGCGACGCCGTGGGAGCCGCCATCGGCGCCGCGCTCGAAACCCGCCCGGCGGTCCTCCTCACGAGCGGCGGGACCGGGCTGAGCCCCGACGACGCCACCCCCGAGCAGACCGCCCCCTACCTGACCCGCAGCCTGCCGGGCATCATGGAGGCCATGCGCCGCGCCGGCGCCGCCACGGTCCCCACCGCCGCCCTCAGCCGGGGGCTGGCGGGCACCGCGGGCTCGACCTTCGTCCTCAACCTGCCCGGCTCGCCCGGCGGGGTACGCGACGGACTCGACGTCCTCGCACCGCTCATCGACCACATCTGCGCCCAGCTGGAGGGCCACCATGACCACCGGTGAAGTCGTCCACGCCGCCGTCGCCGCCACCCCGATCACCCCCGAGGAAGCCCACGCCGGCGTCGACTCCCCGCACTGCGGCGCCGTCGTCGGCTTCAGCGGCGTGGTGCGGGACCACGACGGGGGACGCTCCGTGACGTCGCTCAGCTACTCCGCGCACCCGAGCGCGGAACGGGTCATCCGCGAGGTCGCCGGGGAGATCGCCGCCCGTCACGACGGCACCCGCATCTGGGTGGCCCACCGCATCGGCCCCCTCGCGATCGGCGACCAGGCACTCGTCGCCGCCGTGGGCGCGGCCCACCGCGGGGAGGCGTTCCGGGCGTGCTCGGACCTCGTGGACCTCGTGAAGGAACGCGTGCCCATCTGGAAGGAGCAGTTCTTCGCGGACGGGACCGTGGAGTGGGTCGGCGCAGGGACCGAACAGTAGGGTTGACCCCATGACTGAACACCTGCCCGTGGCCGTCCTGGGTGCCCGGGGCCGCATGGGGACCGAGGCCGTCCGCGCCGTCGAGGCGGCTCCCGACCTCGAACTCGTCGCGGCGCTCGGCAGCAGCGATCCGCTCGACTCGCTGGTGTCCGCGGGGGCACGCGTCGTCGTCGACCTCACCGTCCCGGACGCCACGTTCGACAACGTGGTGTTCGCCGTCGAGCACGGCATGCACGCCGTCGTCGGGACGACGGGCTGGACCGACGACCGCCTCGCCCACCTGGAGTCCCGCCTGGCCGCCACCCCCGGCACCGGTGTCCTGATCGCCCCGAACTTCGCGCTCGGCTCCGTGCTCGCCACGGCCTTCGCCGCCACGGCGGCGCGCTACTTCGAATCCGTCGAGGTCGTGGAGCTGCACCACCCCGACAAGGTGGACGCCCCCTCGGGCACCGCCGTCCGGACCGCCCAGCTCATGGCTGCCGCCCGCGCCGCCGCGGGCGTCCCGGACGCGCCCGACGCGACACGCGAGCAGCTCACCGGTGCGCGCGGCGCCAGGGTCGACGGCGTCCCGGTCCACTCCGTGCGCCTCCGCGGGCTCACCGCGCACCAGGAGGTGCTCCTCGGCAGCCCGGGGGAGCAGCTCACCATCCGTCACGACTCCTTCGACCGCGCCTCGTTCATGCCCGGTGTGCTCCTCGGCATCCGCTCGGTCGCCGACCATCCCGGCCTGACCGTCGGCCTCGACGGCTACCTCGACCTGCGGGCCGGCGGGACCCGGTGAGCGCCGTGGAGTTCTACCGCCAGCACAGGGTCAAGCTCGGGGTCCTGCTCATCACCGCCCTGCTCGTCTTCTGGCTCGCCGTGGCCTTCCAGCGCAGCTTCCTCCTGCTCGGCGACCCCGAACCGGTCGCGAAGGCGATCGGCGCCGGCTATCTCCTCCTGCCGTGCATCGGCGCCTGGGCCCTGATCCGGGAACTGCTCTTCGGCGCGCAGACGCAGCGGATGGCGCGGCAGCTCGAGGGCGAGGGAGGGCTCCCCGTGGACGACCTGCCGAGGACACCGAGCGGGCGGATCGTGCGCTCCGCCGCGGACAGCGCGTTCCCCGCCTACGAGGCCGAGGTCGAGGCCGACCCCGGGAACTGGCGCAGCTGGTTCCGCCTCTCGTACGCCTACGACGCCTCAGGGGACCGCAAGCGCGCCCGCAGGGCCATGCGCGACGCCGCGAAGCTGTACCGGCAGGACGCCGCAGCCTGAGCCCTGCCGCCGGGCACGCAGTGCCCTCGGCCGGCAGCTAGCGCCGCACCTCGGCGCGGCCCTCGCGCGCGGCGTTCGCGGCACCGGACGTGAGCAGCTCCAGCGGTCCCCGGGAGTGCACACGCTGGAACAGGATGCCGATCGCGACCGCGGCGACCGCCTGCAGCCAGAAGAGCTGCAGCGGATCCGGCAGCGGGACCAGCTGGTCCGTCCAGCTCATCACGCAGACGTGGAGGCTGTAGAGCGTGAGCGTCATGGCGCCGGGCGCCGAGAGGGGCAGGAGCGCGGAGGGGAACCGCCGCGTCAGCAGGAGGCACAGCGCGACGACGGCCGCGGCCGACCCGGCCACGTGCACCAGGTCCAGCGTCGTCCCCGAGTGCGGTGCGCTGACGGCGAGCCACCACCAGGAACCCGACTGGTCCACCCCGGTGAGCCCGACGTCGAGCATCGCCTCGAGCGGGTAGCGGCTGCCCTCGGGCGTCGCGACGAGCGCGGCGAGCCCGCCGCCCGGCCCGAGGAGCTGCGCGCTGACCAGGCGTGCGCCGACGGCGGCGACGACGCCCGCCGCGAGCAGGCCCGCCTGCACGCCGAGGCGCGAGAGATCCAGCCGCCCGATCACCATGCCGACCAGGAGGAACCCGAGCCACTGCAGCACCGGGTAGTAGCCGGTCAGGAAGACGTCCGCGGCCAGCGTCTGCGGGACGAGGAAGTGCTCGAAGAGCGGGTTCCCGCCGAGCGAGGGCGGGACGACGGTCCCGGTCACCACGGGCCGCAGCAGGTGGGCCGCGACGGGCGCCAGCAGCACCCAGCCCGCGGCCCACACCGCGAGCGGCCGGACCCGGAGGCCCGTGAACGGCAGGGCGAGGAGGAAGAGCACACCGTAGTGGAACAGGATGATCGCGATGTTCGTCTCCACGCCGCCGAGCACGAGGCCGATCAGCGCGATGATCACGGCCCGCACGGCGATGCCGGTCCGGTCCGCGGCGAGCAGGCGGTCACGATGCGGCGAGCGCCCTCCGGTCAGGAGGGCCAGGCCGATGCCCGCGACGACGGCGAACAGCCCCGACGCGCGGCCGGAGAAGAGCAGGGCCGTCCAGGTGGCCTCGATGGTGCCCGGGGCGTAGAGCGGGAGGATGTGCGTGCTCATCATGCCGAAGAGCGCCACGCCGCGGGCTGCGTCGATCCCGGTCAACCGCCGGGGGGCGGACTTCGTGTGCATCCCGCCATAATCCCACAGGCACCCCCGCCCTCCCTGTGCCCGTCGAGTCCCCCGCCGCGTCCCCGGCGGGGCCCGTACCACCCGGCACCGCGCGAACGGGTAACGTTTTACCCATGGCTGACACCCCCTCGCGCACCCTCCCGTTCGGTTCCCTCGTCACGGCGATGGTCACGCCGTTCACCGCCGACGGCGCCGTCGACTTCGACGCCACCGCCGCCCTCGCGACCCGCCTCGTCGACGACGGCTGCGACGGGCTGGTGGTCTCCGGCACCACGGGGGAGACCTCCACCCTGGAGGATTCCGAGAAGGAGGACCTCTACCGCGTGGTCGCCGAGACGGTGGGGGACCGGGCGCGCGTGATCGCGGGCACGGGCACCAATCACACGTCGCACTCCGTCGAGATGGCGCGGCGGGCCGAGCGGGCCGGCGCCCACGCGCAGCTCGTCGTGACGCCGTATTACAACAAGCCCACCCAGTCCGGCGTGCTGGCCCACTTCGAGGCCGTCGCCGCGGCCGGCGACCTGCCGATCATGGTCTACGACATCCCCGGCCGGTCCGGGATCCCGATCACCACCGAGACGATGCTCCGCCTCGCCGAGAACCCGAAGATCGGCGCCCTGAAGGACGCGAAGGCCGATTTCGCCGCCATCACCCGGGTCCTCGCCGCCACCGACCTCGACGTCTACGCCGGCGACGACGGGCTCACCCTGCCGTGGATGGCCGCCGGGGCCGTCGGCGTCGTCAGCGTCAGCGCGCACGTCGCCACCCGCGGCTTCCGGGCCCTCGTCGACGCGGCGGCCGCGGGCGACTTCGCGGAGGCACGCCGGATCCACTTCGAGCTGGACCCCGTGGTCCGCGCGGTGATGACGCACATCCCGGGCGCGGTCTCCGCGAAGCACATCCTGCACCTGCAGGGCGTGCTGCCCAACGCCCTCGTCCGCCTGCCCCTCGTCGGGGCCGAGCCGCACGAACTCGAGGCGGTCCTCGCCGACCTCGCCGCCGCCGGCTGGGACCTCACCTCCGAGGGCGTACGGCAGGACGCACGGCAGGGCGCACGCGCGTGAGCGACGCCGCCGGCACCGCCGCCCTGCGCAACCCGCCCCCGGCCCTCGAGCCGGGCACCCTGCGGGTGGTGCCCCTCGGCGGCATCGGTGAGATCGGCCGGAACATGACGGTCTTCGAGATCGGCGGGAAGCTCCTGATCGTCGACTGCGGCGTGCTCTTCCCCGAGGAGAACCAGCCCGGCGTGGACCTGATCCTGCCCGACTTCTCCTATCTCGAGGACCGGCTCGACGACGTCGTCGGTCTGGTCCTCACGCACGGCCACGAGGACCACATCGGGGCGGTCCCGTACCTCCTGCGGCTCAAGGCGGACATCCCGGTCATCGGCTCGCAGCTCACGCTCGCGCTCGTGGAGGCGAAGCTGCAGGAGCACCGCATCCGCCCGTACACGCTCACCGTCTCGGAGGGCCAGATCGAGCAGCTCGGCCCGTTCGAGTGCGAGTTCGTCGCCGTCAACCACTCCATCCCGGACGCCCTCGCCGTGTTCCTCCGCACCGAGGCCGGCACGGTCCTGCACACGGGCGACTTCAAGATGGACCAGGTGCCCCTCGACGGCCGGATCACCGACCTGCGGGCCTTCGCCCGCCTCGGCGAGGAGGGCGTCGACCTGTTCCTGGTCGACTCCACGAACGCGGACGTCCCCGGCTTCACGACGGCGGAACGCGAGATCGGCCCCGTCCTGGAGCACCTGTTCGGACAGGTGCGCAAGCGCATCATCGTCGCGTCCTTCTCCTCCCACGTGCACCGGGTGCAGCAGGTGCTCGACGCCGCGCACGCCCACGGCCGCTTCGTCTGCTTCGCGGGCCGGTCGATGGTGCGCAACATGGCCATCGCCGAGAAGCTCGGCTACCTGAGGGTCCCGGACGGCATCCTCGTGGACATCAGGAACGTGGACGACCTGCCCGACGACCGCGTGGTCCTCATGTCCACCGGGTCCCAGGGCGAACCCATGGCGGCGCTCTCCCGGATGGCCAACGGCGACCACCGCATCACGGTCGGCGAGGGCGACACCGTGATCCTGGCGTCGTCGCTGATCCCCGGCAATGAGAACGCCGTGTTCCGCGTCATCAACGGGCTGCTCAAGCTCGGCGCCGACGTGATCCACAAGGGCAACGCCAAGGTGCACGTGTCCGGCCACGCGGCAGCCGGAGAACTGCTCTACTGCTACAACATCCTCCGCCCGCGGAACGTCATGCCCGTCCATGGCGAGACACGCCACCTCATCGCCAACGGCAGGCTGGCGCAGCAGACCGGCGTGCCCGCGTCGAACGTGCTGCTGACCGAGGACGGCTCCGTGGTCGACCTCGTGGACGGGACGGCCCGCGTGGTCGGCGCGGTGGAGTGCGGCTACGTCTACGTGGACGGCTCCAGCGTCGGCGAGATCACGGACGCCGACCTCAAGGACCGCCGCATCCTCGGCGAGGAGGGCTTCATCTCGATCATCACGGTCGTCAACCGCACCACGGGCAAGATCGTCTCCGGGCCGGACATCCACGCGCGCGGGTTCGCCGAGGACGACTCCGTCTTCGACGAGATCACCCCGAAGATCAGCGCCGCCCTCGAGGAGGCCGTGACGAACACCACGGACCACACGACCTACCAGCTGCAGCAGGTGGTCCGGCGCACCATCGGCACCTGGGTCAATCGTCGCTACCGCAGGCGACCCATGATCATCCCGGTGGTCCTCGAGGCCTGACCCGGGCACCCCGCGGACCCCCGCCGGTACCGGGCCCCTCCCCGGCAGGAGGCCGAAATCCGCCGCTTCGGGGACGCCGTCCGGTACCGTGAAGACCATGGCCACTCGAACTTCCCCTGCCCCGCGGGGCCAGCAGCAGACCCGCGGCAGGGGAGCGTCCGCCGCTGCCGGGACCTCCCGCGGCAAGGCCCCCGCGAAGGGGACCGCCCGCACGCCGGCCAAGACCCGGCCGATCCAGGCCCCCCCGGAACCGCAGCACGAGGACCACCTCGCCTTCCCGCTCCGGGCGGTCCAGGCGGTCTGGATGGGCCTGGCCCGCGTCGTCGGGTCCGGCGTCCGCGCCTTCGGCCACACCGCGAACCCCGAGCGGGAGCTGCGGCGCGACGGTTCCGGCCTGTTCCTCCTGATCCTCGCCCTCGCCGTCGCCGCCGTCGAGTGGTGGGCGCTGGGCGGCACACCGGCGGACATCGTGCACGCCGCCGCCGGCGGGACCTTCGGCTGGATTGCCCTGCTCGTCCCGTTCCTCCTCGGCATCGGCGCCGTGCGCCTGTTCCGGTACCCCGAGCGCCACCGCGCCAACAACCGCATCGCGATCGGCCTGCTCGTCATCCTCTTCGCCGGCTCGGGGATCGCGCACCTCGTCGGCGGCCGGCCGGGCCTGTCCGACGGCCTCGACGCGCTGTGGCGCGCGGGCGGCGTGGTGGGCTTCCTCGTCGCCGGGCCCCTCAGCAGCGTCCTCACCGCCTGGCCGGTCGGCCTCCTGCTCGCCGTCGCGGCCTTCATCGGCCTCCTGATCGTCACCGCGACGCCCTTCCGCCACATCCCTGCCCGCCTGCGCACGCTCTACGAGCACCTGATGGGCCAGGACCCCGACGACGCCGCGCACCGCCGCGACGACGGCCACGACCAGAGCTATCTCTACGAGACACACGGCGCCACGGCGAAGCCGGAGCCGAAGAAGCGCAAGCGCCTGTTCGGCAAGGACAAGGAGGACGCCCCCTTCGACGCCGAGCACGACGCCGACCAGGGCGGCTTCGTGGGCGACGAGGCCTTCGAGCGCGCCGTCATCGAGGACGAGGAACGCCGGGCCCGCGAGGCCGAGGCCGCGGTGCCGCCCGGCGTGCGGCGCCCCACGAAGCAGGAACTCGCCGCCGAGGAGCTCAAGCGGTCCGCCGCGCACCGCCTCCCCGCCGCCGAGGCCCCCGAACGCGCCCCGGAGGGTGCCACGGAGGCCATCGACGTGGTCCCGGCCGCGAAGGCGCTGATCGTCCCCTCCACGCCGGTGCAGCCGCAGGTCCCGCCGACGCCCATCCCGCAGCGCACCGAGCAGCTGCAGCTCGCCGGCGACGTCGCCTACACGCTGCCGCCGTCGGACTACCTGCCGGCCGGCACCCCGCCGAAGGAGCGCTCGGAGGCCAACGACGCCGTCGTCGCCGCGCTCACGCACACGCTGGACCAGTTCAACGTCGACGCCAAGGTGACGGGGTTCTCGCGCGGCCCCACGGTGACGCGCTACGAGATCGAACTCGCCCCGGGCACCAAGGTGGAGCGCGTCACCGCCCTGTCGAAGAACATCTCCTACGCCGTCGCCAGTTCCGACGTGCGCATCCTCTCGCCCATCCCCGGCAAGTCGGCCATCGGCATCGAGATCCCGAACACGGACCGCGAGACCGTATCGCTCGGCGACGTCCTGCGCTCCGGGAACGCCCGCAAGACCGAACACCCGATGGTCATGGGCGTCGGCAAGGACGTCGAGGGCGGGTTCGTCGTCGCGAACCTCGCCAAGATGCCGCACCTCCTCGTGGCCGGTGCCACCGGTGCGGGCAAGTCCTCCTTCGTGAACTCGATGATCACCTCCATCCTCATGCGGTCCACGCCCGACGAGGTGCGCATGGTCATGGTGGACCCGAAGCGCGTGGAGCTGACGGCCTACGAGGGCGTGCCGCACCTCATCACGCCGATCATCACCAACCCCAAGAAGGCCGCCGAGGCGCTGCAGTGGGTGGTCCGCGAGATGGACACCCGCTACGACGACCTCGCGAACTTCGGCTACAAGCACATCGACGACTTCAACAAGGCCGTCCGGAACGGCAAGGTCGTCCCGCCGGAGGGCTCCAAGCGCGTCGTCCGCCCCTACCCGTACCTCCTGGTCATCGTGGACGAGCTCGCCGACCTCATGATGGTCGCGCCGCGAGACGTCGAGGACTCCATCGTGAGGATCACGCAGCTCGCGCGCGCCGCCGGCATCCACCTCGTCCTCGCGACCCAGCGCCCGTCGGTGGACGTCGTCACCGGCCTGATCAAGGCCAACGTCCCCTCCCGCATGGCGTTCGCCACGTCCTCCGTCACCGACTCCCGCGTGGTGCTCGACCAGCCCGGCGCCGAGAAGCTGATCGGCCAGGGCGACGCCCTGTTCCTGCCGATGGGCGCCTCCAAGCCCATGCGCGTGCAGGGTGCCTGGGTCACGGAGTCCGAGATCCACCGCGTCGTGGAGCACGTGAAGGGCCAGCTGCAGGCCACCTACCGCGAGGACGTCGCCGTCGAGGCGCCGAAGAAGCAGATCGACGACGACATCGGGGACGACCTCGAGGTCCTGCTGCAGGCCACCGAGCTCGTCGTCACCACGCAGTTCGGCTCCACCTCCATGCTGCAGCGCAAGCTCCGCGTGGGCTTCGCGAAGGCGGGGCGCCTCATGGACCTCCTCGAGTCCCGCGGCGTCGTCGGTCCCTCGGAGGGGTCGAAGGCACGCGACGTCCTGGTCAAGCCCGACGACCTCGAGCCCGTCCTGGCCGCCATGCGCGGCGACGAGCCGCCGGCGCCGGCCCGTCCCGCCCAGGGGCCGGTCGACCTCGTGGCCGAGGACCTCGCGTCACGGCCGCAGGCCGTCGACTACTATGACGGCGCCGACGCCCCGGGGGACGACGACGGCGACAACGACGCCTGGAACCTCACCGGCAGGTAGCCTGACATGGTGAACAGCTCCCCGAGCCCGGCGGTGCCGGTCCTGAACATCGCGAACATCCTCACGGTCGTGCGCATCCTGCTCGTCCCGTTCTTCATCTGGTTCCTCCTGCTCGACGACGGGCAGGCCGGGCTGTTCCGCTGGCTCGCGGTGCTCACGTTCGTGGTGGCGATCTACACGGACAAGCTCGACGGCGACCTCGCGCGCAGCCGGGGCCTCATCACGGACTTCGGGAAGATCGCCGATCCGATCGCGGACAAGCTCCTCATCGGGTCGGCGCTCGTGCTGCTGTCCGTCCTGGGGGAGCTCTGGTGGTGGGTGACCATCGTCATCCTGGTCCGGGAGATCGGGATCACCCTGCTGCGGTTCGCGGTGATCAGGTACGGCGTGATGCCCGCCTCCCGCGGCGGCAAGCTGAAGACCGTTGTCCAGACCGCCGCCATCCTGCTGTTCCTGCTCCCGCTGCAGGCCCTGCTCGGGGACTGGGCCTGGTGGCTCGGCGCCGTCGTCATGGCCGCCGCGGTCGTCATCACCGTGGTGACCGGCGTGGACTACATCCTCCAGGCCGCGCGCCTGCGGGCGGGCGCCCGGAAGTGACCGGCGCGCAGCTCGCGTCCGACGTCGTCGCCCTGGCCACCCGGCTCGGCCTCACCGTCGCCACCGCCGAATCCCTCACCGCGGGCATGGTCGCGGCGGCCCTCGCCGAGGTACCCGGCGCCTCGTCCGTCCTGCAGGGCGGCATAGTTGCCTACCAGGTCTCCGTCAAGCAGAACCTTCTGGGCGTCGACGCGCAGCTCCTCGCGGAGGCCGGCGCCGTCGATCCGCGGGTGGCGGAGGCCATGGCGCGGGGGGCCCGGGAGGCGCTGGCGGCCGATATCGGCGTCGCGACCACCGGCGTCGCCGGCCCGACGGCGCACCAGGGGAAGCCCGTCGGCACCGTGTTCACGGCGATCTCGACCGCATCGGGGACGGAGACCTTCGAGCACCACTTCCCCGGCGGACGCGACGCCGTCCGCCGCGCCTCCTGCGAGGCGGTCCTCACGGAGCTCCTCGGAGCGCTGTCGAGGGGAACAAACGGTGCCCGGGGGTAGTTATAAACAATGCCGGCCGTTGATAGGGTAGGCGACTCAGGCTCAAGCAGGACGGGCAGGTCATCATCACGGTGCACGCGCCCGTCGGGCGGTGCCCACTCATGAGGGAGCAAGGCGATACAGATGGTAAAGCAACCCGTATCCGTAAACGGCGTGGTCCGTTGGCGTGATGTGGGGTTGGCAGATGATGCACAACGCAAGCCTAAGGAGCGCAAAATGGTAGTTCTTCGCCATGAGATCGGCGACGTCCTGCGTGACGTCCGCCAGCGCCAGGGCCGTACCCTGCGAGAGGTGTCGCACAGTGCGAGGGTTTCCCTCGGATACCTCAGCGAGGTCGAGCGTGGACAGAAGGAAGCATCCTCTGAACTCCTCTCATCAATCTGCAGTGCACTCGAGGTGCCTCTTTCCTCGATGCTGCGGGAAGTCAGCGACCGCCTGGCAGTAGCAGAAGGCGTCTCCATCCCGGACACCATCCCGCAGGAGTTCTCCCGCGAGTTCGGGGACGACCTCACCGACGAACTGAACGACGACTTCCGTCGGGGACTCGCGGCCACGAACCGCTGATTCCCCTCCGACAAGGAAGGCCCGTCCCTCGAGGGACGGGCCTTCCTGCCGTCTGCTACCAGTTGTCCTTGGTGTAGGTGTTGTTCAGCTGGGCGATCAGGGTCCCGAGGCGTGTCAGGTCGTCCACGTCCCAGTCCTCCATCAGCTGATGGAACGCCTGCTTGCGGGCGGACTGCGCCGCGACGAGCTGATGCGTCCCGGCCTCGGTGAGGGAGATGGACTGGGCCCGCCCGTCGAGGGGGTCGGCTTCCTTCTGCACCAGCCCGAGCTGCTCGAGCATCGCGATCTGGCGGCTGACGGACGGCTTGCCGACGCCCACGCTCGCGGCGATGTCCGTGAGCCGCATGGACCCCTCGCGCTGCAGGATCACCAGGAGCCCGTAGGCTGCCGGCTCCATGTCGGGGTGCACGCGGCGGGCCACCTTGTACGAATTGGAGCGCGCGCGCCGCCAGAGCATGCTCAACTGCTGCTCGAGGGCCTCGATGGCCGCATCGGTGTCGGCATCCTCCCCGGGGTAGGCGGCAATGCCCGGATCGGGGTCCCTGGTGCTCGGCTTCGCGTTCATGGGCCAATTGTAGGGCGACCCGTCGGCGGGACACCATGCGGCGGGGCCCCTCCGGGTCCGGGACGACCGACCACGGGGTCCGAGCGCGCAGAATGGAGGGACCCGCCCGTCGCGCACCCGGACCGTCGCGCGGGACGACGATGAGAGCAAGGGACGACACATGCGGTTGAGCGACTTCTGGCGGCTGATGGACGACGAGTTCGGTCAGGGCTACTCGAGGACCCTCGCCCGGGACCTGGTCGTCGACCGCCTGGGCGACCGGACCGCGGCCGAGGCGCTGGCCGCCGGCGTCGATCCGAAGGCCGTCTGGGAAGCGGTGTGCCGCACCCAGGACGTGCCGCGGGAGCGCTGGCTCGGCCGGGACATCAAGCCCCGGTGACCCGGGCCGCCGTGTCTCCGCGGCGCGCCGCCGGACACGCGGGAGGCCCGCGGATAATCGAATATCTGTTCGGACCGCGGTATGATGGTCGTGGCGGTGGAGCGCTCTTACGCACATACCGGCGACCCCACCTCATACTGTCGGCGCAGGCCAATACAGTCGTATCGAACACTTAATCAGGCCAGTTGGCCACGAACAACCGAGGTGAAGAATGGCCGCTCCAGACCGCGAGAAAGCCCTCGAAGCTGCTCTCGCCCAGATCGACAAGCAGTACGGCAAGGGTTCCGTCATGCGTCTCGGCGACGAGACCAGGGCACCCATCGAGACCATCTCGACCAGCTCCATCGCCCTGGACGTCGCCCTCGGCATCGGTGGGCTGCCGCGTGGCAGGGTCGTCGAGATCTACGGTCCGGAATCCTCCGGTAAGACCACCGTCGCCCTCCACGCCGTCGCCAGCGCACAGCGCAACGGCGGTATCGCCGCCTTCATCGACGCCGAGCACGCCCTCGACCCCGAGTACGCCAAGAAGCTCGGCGTCGATACCGACGCCCTGCTGGTCTCGCAGCCCGACACGGGCGAGCAGGCCCTCGAGATCATGGACATGCTGATCGGTTCGGGCTCGATCGACATCATCGTCATCGACTCCGTCGCCGCCCTCGTGCCGCGCGCCGAGATCGAGGGCGAGATGGGTGACAGCCACGTGGGCCTGCAGGCCCGGCTCATGAGCCAGGCACTCCGCAAGATCACCGGCCGCCTGAGCCAGACCAAGACCACCGCCATCTTCATCAACCAGCTGCGCGAGAAGATCGGTGTCTTCTTCGGAAGCCCCGAGACGACCACGGGTGGCAAGGCGCTGAAGTTCTACGCGTCGGTCCGCATCGACGTGCGTCGCATCGAGACCCTGAAGGAAGGCGTGAACCCGGTGGGTAACCGGACCCGCGCCAAGATCGTCAAGAACAAGATGGCTCCTCCCTTCAAGCAGGCCGAGTTCGACATCCTGTACGGTCACGGCATCTCCCGCGAGGGCGGCCTGATCGACGTCGGCGTCGAGAACAACCTGGTCAAGAAGTCCGGAGCCTGGTTCACCTACGACGGGGACCAGCTGGGGCAGGGCAAGGAGAACGCCCGGAAGTTCCTGAAGGACAACCCCGACCTGGCGGACGAGCTCGAGCAGAAGATCAGGGTCAAGCTGGGCATCGGGGTACAGCCCGCGGAAGTAGAGGCCGAGGCTCCCAAGCTCAAGGCCGTCAGCGGCGAGTAGGCCCGGGTGGCATCCGACCCCGGTCCGGACGCGGTCGAATGGGGAACCTCGTCCGGCCGGTTCGGCTCGCCCGGCTCCGAGCCCGACGCAGGACCCTCGGAGGCAGGGCCGGCACCCCGTCGCTCGTCCTTCGGGCGGGGCTCCCCGTCGTCCTTCGGGAGCCGGGGCGGAGGGCAGCGGAAGGCCCGCTCAGGCGGCCGCCGTGGGGGCGCGCGTCGCGCACCGGCCGATGACCCGTTCGGCCCGGTCGTCGGCTCGGCAGCAGATGCTCCGCCCGCGGACGACGTGGCCGCCTTCGATGCCGACGCACCGGACGGCCCGTGGGCGGGTGCGGGGCGCCGCCGGTCCGCCGGGTCCGGATCCTCGGGCGCGGGGACGGATGCCCCCCTTCGAGCGGACTCCGACGCACCCCCTGGACGCCGGGGCAGGACAGGCCGCAGCGGCCGCAGGCCGGCCGGCAGCGCGGGTCCCGGCGGCGCGGATCCGTCGGAGCACGGCGTCGTCGACAAGAGCGACGAGGAGTGGACGTCGGAAGCGCGGTCCGTCCTGCTGCGGCAACTGGCCCTCGGAGCACGGAGCCGTCACCAGCTCGACCGGAAGCTCGCCGAGCGCTCCGTCCCGCCCGCCGTCGCCTCCGCACTCCTCGACCGGTTCGAGGAGGTGCAGCTGATCGACGACGCCGAGTTCGCGCGGATGTGGGTGCGGACCCGGACCGCCGCGAAGTCGCTGTCACGCTCCTCCCTGCGCCGTGAGCTCGCGGAGAAGGGCATCGACGGTGAGCTGGCGGAGGACGCGCTGCTGCAGCTCTCCGACGAGGACGAACACGAGCAGGCGCGCGACGTCGTGCGCCGCAAGCTCCGCCGGAGCGCGGACCTGACGGACCGCGCCGTCCGCGACAAGGAGGTGCGCCGCCTCGTCGGCGTCCTCGCCCGCAAGGGGTACAGCCCGGGTGCGGCCTTCTCGATCGTCAAGGACGTCCTCGCCGAGGCGGACGCGGGCTGACCGACCGGACGATTGTGGCCGTCCGCGCCGCCCGCCGTACGCTTGATGGCGTGAGCATCACAGTCCCGGTTCCCGTCAGCGGGACCACCAGCGAGACCACCGGCGAGACGACCGGCGAGACCACCCGTGACGCCGCGGGGCGCACCTACGAGGTGCGCACCTTCGGCTGCCAGATGAACGTGCACGACTCCGAGCGCATCTCGGGACTGCTCGAGGGCGCCGGGCTGACGCGCGTGCAGGAGGGGCAGGCGGACGTCGTCGTCTTCAACACCTGCGCCGTCCGCGAGAACGCCGACAACAAGCTGTACGGCAACCTCGGCATCCTCAAGGCCGTGAAGGAAGCGCGCCCCGACCTCCAGATCGCCGTCGGCGGCTGCCTGGCCCAGAAGGACCGCGAGACCATCCTCCGCCGGGCGCCCTGGGTGGACGCCGTGTTCGGCACCCACAACATCGGTGCGCTCCCGGCCCTGCTGCAGAGGGCCCGGCACAACCAGGACGCGCAGCTGGAGATCCTGGAATCCCTGGACGTCTTCCCGTCCACGCTGCCCACCCGGCGCGAATCGGTCTACGCGGGCTGGGTGTCCATCTCCGTCGGCTGCAACAACACCTGCACGTTCTGCATCGTGCCGTCCCTGCGGGGCAAGGAGCGGGACCGCCGGCCGGGGGAGATCCTCGCGGAGATCGAGGCCCTCGTGGCCGACGGCGCCGTCGAGGTCACGCTCCTCGGGCAGAACGTCAACTCCTACGGCGTCGAGTTCGGGGATCGCGGCGCCTTCGCCAAGCTGCTCCGTGCCTGCGGGTCCATCGAGGGACTCGAACGCGTCCGCTTCACGAGCCCCCATCCGGCCGCCTTCACGGACGACGTCATCGACGCCATGACCGAGACCCCCAACGTGATGCCGCAGCTACACATGCCCCTGCAGTCCGGCTCGGACACCGTGCTGAAGGCGATGCGACGCTCCTACCGGTCCGCGCGCTTCCTCGGCATCCTCGACCGGGTCCGTGACCGGATGCCGCACGCGGCCATCTCCACGGACATCATCGTCGGGTTCCCCGGCGAGACGGAGGAGGACTTCCAGGCCACCCTCGACGTCGTCGAGCAGTCACGCTTCGCCACCGCCTTCACGTTCCAGTACTCCAAGCGCCCCGGCACGCCGGCCGCCGACCTGCCGGACCAGTTGCCGAAGGCCGTGGTGCAGGAACGCTTCGAGCGTCTCACCGCCCTCCAGGACCGCATCGCCCGCGAGGAGAACGCGCGCCAGGTCGGCACGACCGTCGAGGTGCTCGTCACCGACCAGCAGGGCCGCAAGGGCGCCGAGACCCACCGCCTCACGGGACGTGCGCGGGACCAGCGACTCGTCCACTTCTCCGTGCCCGCCGGGGCGGAGGCACCGCGTCCCGGTGACTTCGTGACGCTCCCCATCACCGAGGCCGCGTCCTTCCACCTGCTGTCCGATCCGTCGCCCGCCGAGTACGCCCTCCGCCGGTCCCGGGCCGGCGACGCGTGGGACCGCAGCCAGGCCGACTCGTGCGGCGTCCCCGCACCGTCGGACGACGCCCCCCGGCCCGTGTCCCTGGGCATGCCCTCCCTGCCCGTCCGGACGGGCGCCCCTTGACCCTCCCGGTCGTCGCGGTCGTCGGTCCCACGGGATCGGGCAAGTCCGACCTCGGGGTCGCCCTGGCGCAGCGCCTCGACGGTGAGGTCGTCAATGCCGACGCCCTGCAGTTCTACCGGGGGATGGACATCGGCACGGCCAAGCTCCCGCCTGAGGAGCGTCAGGGTATCCCGCACCACCTCCTCGACGTCCTCGACGTCACCGAGGAGGCGAGCGTCGCCGCCTACCAGGAGGACGCCCGGCGGATGATCGACGGCATCCGCGACCGCGGCCGCGTCCCCATCCTGGTGGGCGGATCGGGCCTCTACGTCAGGGCCGCCCTCGACCGCCTCGAGTTCCCGCCCACCGACCCCGGCGTCCGGGCACGGCTCGAGGAGGAACTCGCCGCAGCAGGCAGCGCGGCGTTCCGCGAGCGCCTGCGGACCGTTGATCCCGTCTCCGCCGCGCGGATCGACGACGACCGCCGCCTCGTACGGGCGCTCGAGGTGCACGAGGTCAGCGGACGACCGTTCAGCGCCTTCATGCCGCGGCGGGAGTACCACCGCCCGGCGCTGCAGATCGGACTCGCCGTCGACCGCGAGGTGCTGCGCGAGCGGCTCGCGGACCGGGTCCATGCCATGGTGCGGGACGGCCTCGCGGACGAGGTCCGCCGCCTCGCCGCGTCGGGGCTCCGGGACGGACGGACGGCATCCCGCGCCCTGGGCTACGGCCAGTTCCTGCGGGTCCTCGACGGGACCATGGCGGAGGCGGACGCCGTGGAGGACACCGTCGCCGCGACGCGGCGCTTCGCACGCCGCCAGCTGACCTGGTTCCGCGGGGACCCCCGCGTCGCCTGGCTGGACTGGCGGGCATCGGATCTCGCCGAGACGGCCGCCGCACTCGTCCGGCAGGCCGCGGCACCTATCCTAGAACGGTGACCGACTTCCTCGCCGAGACGACGACCCCCACCGCCCTGCCGCCCACGGGGCTGCCCTTCACCAAGGGGCACGGGACGGGCAACGACTTCGTCCTGACACTCGACCCCGACGGCACGGGGCCGATCGATCCGGCGTTCGTCGCCGCCGTGTGCGACCGCCACCGCGGGATCGGCGCGGACGGCTACATCCGGGCGGTACGTTCGGCTGCGCTCCCCGAGGGCCGGGCCCTGCTGCAGACGGAGCCGCGCGCCGAATGGTTCATGGACTACCGCAACGGGGACGGGTCCGTCTCCGAGATGTGCGGCAACGGCGTCAGGGTCTTCGCCCACTTCCTCCTCGCCAAGGGCGTCGCCGAACTGCCCGAGGGCGGCGAGCTGGCGGTCGGCACCCGGGCCGGGGTCAAGCGCGTGACCCGGTCAGGGGACGGCTACGCCGTGGACATGGGTCCCTGGGAATTCATCTTCCCGGACGCCGCCGTGGCACGCGGCATGGACTCCCTCGTCGACATCGGCGGGCTCGACGTCGATCGGCCCGCCCTGTCCATCAGCATGGGCAACCCGCACACCGTCGTCGCGCTGGCCGAACAGGCGGAGCTCGACCGGACGGAGCTGCACCGGGCACCCGCCGTCCAGCCCGTCCCGCCGGCGGGCACCAACGTCGAACTCGTCGTGCCGTCCGATCCGCTCGTGGGCAGCGACGGCGTCGGCCGCCTCACCATGCGCGTGCACGAGCGGGGCGTCGGGGAGACGCAGTCCTGCGGGACGGGCGCCTGCGCCGCGGCCGCCGGCACACGCTTCTGGGCCGGCGAGGGCGCACCCGCGCAGTGGCTCGTGGCGGTACCCGGCGGAGTCGTCGGCGTGACCTTCTTCGACGGCCCGGACAACCGGGAGCACGTCCAGCTCAGCGGGCCCGCCGTCCTCGTGGCGGACGGCACCCTGCTACCCGCCGGCTGACCCGCCACCGACCCGTCAGCGCGTCCCGTCGCCCGCCGCCGGTGTCACTCCGGGCGGCACACCTCGAGGACGCGGAACGACTTCGACGTCTCGGCGCGCCGCACGCTGAACCCTGCCGGCAGCTCCCCGGCGAGCCAGCGCTGCAGGGAGTCCGCGCCGAGGTTCTTCTGCACGACGAGCCACGCGCTCCCGCCGGGGGCGAGGCGCGGGAGCCAGCGGAGCAGCAGCGCATGCAGTTCCTGCTTCCCGATCCGGATCGGCGGGTTCGACCAGATCGTGGAGAACTCGAGGTCGGGGTCGACGCCGTCGGGCGTCGTGGCCGTGACGTTGCCGAGTCCCAGCCGCCGGGCGTTCTCCGCGGTCAGCGCGACGCACCGCTCGTTGACGTCGACGGCGTGGACCTCGGCGCCGGGCGCCTTGAGCGCCATCGTGAGCGCGATCGGGCCCCAGCCGCAGCCGATGTCCAGCAGGCGCGGCCCCTCGGGGTCCGGCACGGTGTCCAGCAGGATCGCGGTGCCCTTGTCCACGCCGTCGGGGCTGAAGAGGCCCGATGACGTCACGAGATCGCGGCGCGCGCCTGCCAGGACGACGGCCAGTGGCCTGCGCGTGTCCGGCCCTGCCGGCTGGGCGCTGAAATAGTGCTGCGGCTCCTGCTGTGAATCCATGGGGAAAGCCTAGTGGCACGCCCCTGGCCGTCCCCACCGGTGGTCGCCCGGTACCGGTGCACCAGGTTTTCGCCGGGGGAGAATCCGATGGAACGGCTCGCAGTGCGGCCGTAACATTGGAGGACATCCACCTAGGGAGATCATGACCGAGAATCACGGACATTCCACCGGAGCCGACATGGGCCCCGAGGAGATCCAAGCCGTTATCGACCGGATCCTGGCCAGCGACGAAGCGGCCGCGGCGAAGGCGAGAAGCGGGAAGAAACCGGAGACGACCAGAGCGCCCATCGAGACGTCCTGGCGCTCCCGGGCCCTCGCCCTTTCCGGCGACGACGAGCTGTCGGACGCCGACGGCGACCAGGAGGACCTGGCCGAGCGCCGTGCGCTGCGCCGCGTCGCCGGTCTCTCGACCGAACTCGAGGACGTCACCGAGGTCGAGTACCGGCAGCTGAGGCTGGAGCGGGTCGTCCTCGCCGGACTGTGGAGCGAAGGAACAGCGCAGGACGCCGAGAACTCCCTGCAGGAACTGGCAGCACTCGCCGAGACGGCCGGCTCGGAGGTGCTTGACGGCATCGTCCAGCGCCGCCTGAAGCCGGACCCCGGCACCTTCCTCGGCTCGGGCAAGGCCCAGGAGCTGAAGGACATCGTCCAGGCGACCGGAGCCGACACGGTGATCGTCGACAGCGAGCTGTCCCCGTCGCAGCGCCGAGGGCTCGAGGACATCGTCAAGGTGAAGGTCATCGACCGCACCGCCCTGATCCTCGACATCTTCGCCCAGCACGCCAAGAGCCGCGAGGGCAAGGCGCAGGTGGAACTCGCGCAGCTCGAGTACCTGCTGCCGCGCCTGCGCGGCTGGGGCGAGTCGATGTCCCGCCAGGCCGGTGGGCAGGTCGGCAGCGCGAGCGCCGGCATGGGCTCCCGCGGTCCCGGCGAGACGAAGATCGAACTCGACCGCCGCAAGATCCGCACCCGGATGGCAAAGCTGCGCCGGGAGATCGCCGGCATGAAGCCCGCGCGCGAGACCAAGCGGGCCAACCGCCGGCGGAACCAGGTACCCTCCGTCGCGATCGCCGGGTACACCAACGCCGGCAAGTCGTCCCTGCTGAACCGCCTCACCGACGCCGGTGTGCTCGTGCAGAACGCCCTGTTCGCCACCCTGGATCCCACCGTGCGGAAGGCGGAGACCCCGGACGGCATCGGGTACACGCTGGCCGACACCGTCGGATTCGTCCGGTCGTTGCCCACCCAGCTGGTCGAGGCGTTCCGCTCGACCCTGGAAGAGGTTGCCGACGCCGACCTGATCCTGCACGTCGTCGACGCATCGCACCCGGACCCGGAGGGCCAGATCGCCGCCGTCCGCGCCGTCCTGACCGAGATCGACGCCCGCAAGGTGCCCGAGATCGTCGTGTTCAACAAGGCGGACGCCGCCGACCCGTTCGTGATCGAGCGGCTGCGGCAGCGCGAACCGCGCTCCGTCGTCGTCTCCGCCCGCACGGGAGCCGGGATCACCGAGCTCCGGCAGCTCATCAGCACGAGCATCCCGCGCCCCGGGGTGAAGATGGACCTCCTCGTCCCCTACGAGCGGGGCGAGGTGCTCAGCCGCCTGCACGAGGAGGACGTGGAGATCCTCGGCATGGAACACGTCGACGAGGGGACACGCCTCGACGTGATGGTCCGCGAGGGCCTGGCAGCGGACCTGGAGCCGTACCTGCGGCATGAGTGACAGTATGCGGACCGGCGCCGCCGTCGCGGCGCCGGATCCGGCGCGCCCCACCGCCGGGACCCGGCAGGCGCTCGAGCTGCTCGATGCCGCCGTCGGGGCGATGGGCGGGGAGATGCGCGCCGGCCAGCACGAGATGGTCCGGCAGGTCAGCGAGGCCATCCGGTCCGGCGACCATCTGCTGGTCCAGGCCGGCACCGGCACCGGGAAGTCGCTGGCGTACCTGGTACCCCTGATCGCGCACGCCATGGACAGCGACCGCCCGTCGGTGGTCTCCACCGCGACGCTCGCCCTGCAGGCGCAGATCGTGGGCCGGGATCTGCCGCGCCTGCTCGACGCCGTGCGGCCCGCCCTCGCGCGCCCGGTGGACGTCGCGCTGCTCAAGGGGCGCTCGAACTACGTCTGCCTCCACAAGACCGGCGGCGGCTTCCCCGAGGAGGACGCCCCGGACGCGCTCTTCAGCCTCGGCGAGGACGCAGCACCCCATCCCTCCCCGGCCCCCGGCGCCGGCGGCCCGGCGTCCGCCCTCGGCCGGGAGGTGGTCAGGCTCCGCGAGTGGGCGGAGGACACCGCCACGGGCGACCGCGACGACCTCGTGCCCGGCGTCAGCGACCGGGCGTGGCGCCAGGTGTCCGTGTCCAGCATGGAGTGCCTCGGCGCCGCACGCTGTCCCGTCGCGCAGCAGTGCTTCAGCGAGAAGGCGCGTGCCGCCGCGGCGGACGCCGACATCATCATCACCAACCACGCGATGCTCGCGATCAGCGCCTTCGAGGGGCTGGCCGTGCTGCCCGAGTACGACGTCGTCGTCATCGACGAAGCCCACGAACTCCACGACCGCGTCACGGGCGCGGTGTCCGGGCAGCTGTCCGCCGCCATGGTGAGTGCGGCCTCGACGGCGCTCCGCCGCCACGCGTCGATCGGCACCGCGGCCCTCGACACCGCAGCGTCCGCCTTCGAGGCGGCGGCCGAACTCGTCCCGTCGGGGCTCCTGCCCGGCGGCCTGCCCGATGACCTCGAGCAGTCCCTGGCGCAGGTCCGGGACGCCGCACGGGCGGCGCTGTCCGACACGAAGACGGACGGCAAGTCCGAGGCCGACGCCGACGGCGGCCGGCAGGTGGCACGCTCCCGCGTCACCCTGGTGTTCGACCTCGCCGAACGGATCCTCGCGGCGGCGGACTCCAAGGAGGTGGTGTGGGCGTCCCGGCCCAGCACGTTCACCCCCGGATCCGGCTACTCCTCGCCGGACGAGACCGCACCCGCGACGCTCAACGTCGCGCCCCTGTCCGTCGCGGGACGCCTGCGGGAGGGACTCTTCGAGGACCACACGGTGATCCTGACCTCCGCGACGCTCGCCATCGGCTCGGAGTTCGGGCCCGTGGCAGGATCCCTCGGCCTCAGCGGACCGGGCGCGCCCGCGTGGACCGGCGTCGACGTCGGCAGCCCGTTCGACTATCCGCGGCAGGGCGTCCTGTACGTGGCGAAGGACCTGCCGAAGCCCGAACGGGGCACCTCGGCCGCGCAGCTGGAGGAACTGCTGACGCTCCTGAAGGCGTCCCGCGGGGGTGCGCTCGGCCTGTTCTCCTCGCGGCGGGCCGCCGAGGAGGCAGCGGAGGCGCTGCGGCCCGAGGTGGACTTCGAGATCCTGTGCCAGGGGGAATCCTCGCTCAGCGGCCTCGTGGACCGGTTCGCCGCCGAACCGGACACCTGCCTGTTCGGCACGATGTCCCTGTGGCAGGGCGTGGACGTGCCCGGGGCCTCGTGCCGTTTGGTCGTCATCGACCGCATCCCCTTCCCGCGGCCCGACGATCCCCTCATGACCGCCCGCACCCGCGCCGTCGCACGCAACGGCGGCAACGGCTTCATGAGCGTCTCCGCGACCCACGCGGCCGTACGGCTCGCCCAGGGGGCAGGGCGCCTCATCCGGTCCGCGGGGGACCGGGGGGTCGTCGCGGTGCTCGACAGCCGCCTCGCCACGGCCCGCTACGGGGGCTTCCTCCGGGCGGCGCTGCCACCGTTCTGGGCGACGACGGACCGGTCCACGGTCACCGGCATCCTCGAGCGGCTCTCCGCCCGCTGACCCGCCTCCGACCGATCCGCGGTGGATGCGCGAGAAGGGAGCCGCAGTCCTGGACTGCGGCTCCCTTCCGGTGTCGTGCGGCGGTCCGCCCGGCGACTACAGGGCGCGCATCACCGAGACGACCTTGCCCATGATGCTCGCGTGGTCACCGAGGATGGGCTCGTACCGCGTGTTCTGGGGCAGGAGCCAGGTGTGCCCGTCGCGCTGGCGGAACGTCTTCACGGTGGCCTCGTCGTCGAGCAGCGCCGCGACGATGTCGCCGTTCTGCGCGCTCTGCTGCTTGCGGACCACCACCCAGTCCCCGTCGCAGATCGCGGCGTCGACCATCGAATCACCCGAGACCCTGAGCATGAAGAGCTCCCCGTGGCCCACGAGCTGCCGGGGGAGGGGCATGACGTCCTCGACGACCTGATCGGCGAGGATGGGCCCGCCGGCCGCGATACGACCCACGAGCGGCACCAGGGCCGTGTCCACGGCGACCCGGTGCTCGGCGGAGGGCTTCCGCTCCGGCGATCCGTCCACGGGTGCCTCGGGAGGCAGGGTGAGCGGCAGCAGGACCTCCATGGCCCGGGGGCGCTTCGGGTCACGCCGCAGGTAGCCGAGACGCTCGAGCTGCGACAGCTGGTGGGTCACGCTCGAAAGACTGGCGAGGCCCACGATGTCGCCGATCTCCCGCATCGACGGCGGGTAGCCCTTGTCCGCGATGGAGCGCTGGATGGTCTCGAGGATCGTCAGCTGACGCGCCGTCAGTCCCTTCGACACGGAGCGGCCGCGGGGACGGCCACGGCCCGCCGAGATCGGCACGGGGCCTGCCGGCCCCTCGACCGTGTTCGATTCCTGCCCGTCCGCCGGAGTTCGTTCCGCCACTGTTGTGCCTTTCGCCTGGGACTGCAGATCCCGTTGTGCCCGCCTGCCGCCCGCCGCGGCCGCGGCGGGCGTTTCTGTCAGTGGCGGGTGATTGCCTGAGGTACATCGACGCCGTGCCTGCCGCTCCGTAGCGGCGGGTGCCGTCGATGCCCTGCCCTGATCACGCTAGGGCAGACGGTGGAGCTTTTCAAACATGTGTTCGACCGAGTCTCGACAACGGTCGTCCGTCAGTGCTAGAAATAAGCTCTGATTAATTAGAACACGCGTTCGAAACAGGAGTCCAGACCTGATCGGCTATTCGAAGGGAAAGAGGCTGGCAATGGCTGAAGTACCCGCACTGCACGGCAGCACGGCGTTATGGGCGCTGACCCCCACCCGTCCTGAGGCACGCCTCCGGTCCGTCCCCGCAGGGCGGGCCGCACGCAGCGCCGCTACCTTCGGTCCGCGCGTGCCCAGGCCGTCCCGTGGCATCCCGCAGGCCGCCGGACCGGCCCAGCCCCGTACCTCCATGCAGCGGAGTGCGGAGCGCCCCCTGAGCCTGACGCGGCGGGGACGTCTCGTCCTGGTCGGCCTGCCGATCGCACTGGGCGTGGCGGCCCTGATCCTCCTCGGCGCCTTCCTGACGTCGCAGGCCCAGGCCGGCGAGTCGCTGCCGGCGCCGGCGGCGGCCGTCGAGGTCAGCGTCGCGGCGGGGGAGTCCCTCTGGGACCTCGCGCTCCGGTACGCGCCGGACCGCGACCCGCGGGACGTCGTCGCCGAGATGGTCGAACTCAACGACCTCCGCAGCTCCGTCGTCCAGGCGGGGCAGGACATCGCGGTCCCCGTCGGCGGTTAGGCACGCCGTCCGGGGCGGGGCAATCGTCGCACCCGGACACCCGCCATTGGCCGCTGCAGGCGGCATCGCTTAAACTCATGGGGTGCCCTCCTCCGTCGACGCCCTCTCGAACCTGCCGCTGCGTGACGATCTCGTCGGGCTCCACCCCTACGGAGCTCCGCAGCTGGACGTCCCGATCCTCCTGAACGTCAACGAGAACACGCACGGTGTCCCGGCCGACGTGCACGCGGCCATCGTCGAGGCCGTCGCCGCGGCCACCCAGGGCCTGAACCGCTACCCGGACCGTGAATTCACCGAACTGCGGAAGAATCTCGCCGACTACCTCGGCCACGGGCTCACCCCGGACCAGCTCTGGGCGGCGAACGGCTCCAACGAGGTCCTGCAGCAGGTGCTCCAGGCCTTCGGCGGCCCGGGGCGCACGGCCATCGGATTCCCGCCGACCTACTCCATGTACCCCCTGCTGGCGAGCGGCACGGGCACCCGCTACGTCACGGCGGACCGTGAGGCCTCCTACGCCATGACGCCGGAGGCCACGGCCCGGGCCGTGCGCAGCTCCGGCGCGAACATCGTCTTCCTGTGCTCGCCGAACAACCCCACGGGCACGGCGCTGGGACTCGACGTCATCGAGGCCGCCTACGAGGCGGGCGAGGCGGCGCGCGCCATCATCATCGTCGACGAGGCCTACGGGGAGTTCGCCCAGAAGGACACGCCGAGCGCCCTCACCCTGCTGCCCGGGCGCCCCCGACTGCTCGTGTCCCGCACGATGAGCAAGGCGTTCGCCCTGGCCGGAGCCCGGATCGGGTATCTCGCCGCAGCGCCGGAGGTCGCCGACGCGCTCCGGCTGGTCCGCCTGCCGTACCACCTCTCCGCGATCACCCAGGCGGCGGCCAACGCGGCCCTCACGCACGCGGCCACCCTCCTGTCCAATGTCGAGGCCATCAAGGTGCAGCGGGACCGCATCGTGCGGGAGCTCCGGGGCCTCGGCCTCTCGCCGGCCCCGTCGGACGCGAACTTCGTGTTCTTCTCGGGCCTCGAGGACCCGCACCGCGTGTGGGAGGGGCTCCTGGAGGCAGGGGTCCTCATCCGCGACGTCGGTATCCCCGGCTCGCTGCGGGTCACCGCGGGAACAGAACGCGAGACCACGGTGTTCCTCTCGGCGTTGGAGAAGCTGCTCTAGCCCGTCGGTACCGTCCGCCGGACCACCCCGCGCGGGTCTCCTAGACTTGAGGAGCGCGCACGGTCCGGCGTCGCACCCCTCCACCCCACAGCAGCACGCCCCAAACCTCGATCCGTGCCCGGACACCGGGCAGCGCACAGAAGGAATGCAATGACAGTTGATGCCGCCCGCGGCCGAACGGCACGTATCGAGCGCGTCACGAGCGAGTCGAGCGTCCTCGTCGAACTCGACCTCGACGGCACCGGTGTGTCCTCGATCGACACCACCGTGCCCTTCTACGACCACATGCTCACGGCCCTGTCGAAGCATTCGCTGATCGACCTCACCATCAGGTCCTCCGGCGACACGCACATCGACGTCCACCACACCGTCGAGGACACCGCGATCGCGATCGGCGAGGCACTGCGGATCGCCCTCGGCACGAAGGCCGGCATCCGCCGCTTCGGCGAGGCGACCGTGCCGCTCGACGAGGCCCTCGCCACTGCCGTCGTCGACATCTCCGGCCGCCCGTTCCTCGTCCACGGAGGGGAACCCGCCGGCCAGGAGTACCACCTCATCGGCGGGCACTTCACCGGATCACTCACCCGCCACGTCCTGGAGGCCCTCGCGCTGCACGCCCAGATCTGCCTGCACGTCACGGTCCTCGCGGGCCGCGATCCGCACCACATCGTCGAGGCCCAGTTCAAGGCCCTGGCCCGGGCGCTGCGGTCAGCTGTGGAACCGGATCCCCGCGTCGAGGGCATCCCCTCCACGAAGGGAGCGCTATGACCGCCCGCACCGTCACCGTCCTCGACTACGGCTCCGGCAACGTCCGCTCCGTCGTCCGCGCCCTCGAGCACGTGGGGGCCGACGTCGTCCTGAGCGCGAAGCCCGACGACGTACTCAACGCCGACGGGCTCCTCGTCCCCGGCGTCGGAGCCTTCGCCGCCGTGATGAAGGGACTGAAGGACGTCGACGCCCTGCGCATGATCGGCCGCCGGGTGGCCGGTGGCCGGCCCGTCCTCGGGATCTGCGTGGGACTGCAGGTGCTCTTCGACGAGGGCGTGGAGCACGGTGTGCGCACGCCCGGCATGGGGGAGTGGCCCGGCACCGTGGAGCGCCTGAAGGCGGACGTCGTGCCGCACATGGGCTGGAACACCGTGCAGGCGCCCGAGGGCACCGTCCTGTTCGACGGCATCGGTGACGAGCGCTTCTACTTCGTGCACTCCTACGGCGTGCAGGACTGGTCCTTCGACGTCACCCAGCCCGCCATGAAGCCGCCGCAGGTCACCTGGTCCCACCACGGGGGACCCTTCATCGCCGCGGTCGAGAACGGCCCGCTCAGCGCCACCCAGTTCCACCCCGAGAAGTCGGGCGACGCAGGAGCGCAGCTGCTGCGGAACTGGATCGAGGGACTGCGGTGAGCCGATGGTGAGTCTCCTGCTCATGGGAGCCGCCGGCCTCCTCATCGGCGGGGCGTACTCGCTGCGCAGCCAGGAGTTCCCGCGCTGGGTGTGGATCGCCTTCCTCGCGCTGGCCGGACTCGCGCTCGTCGCCGCCTACCTGTTCACCCTCCCCGGCGACTAGCCGCAGCCCGACCCCGACCGACCCACCCGAGCTCCGCCGCCCGTACGAAAGCAGACCATGACCCCCTTCGCCGAATCACCCGTGCTCGAACTCCTCCCCGCCGTCGACGTCGCCGACGGCCAGGCCGTGCGCCTGGTCCAGGGCGAGGCCGGCAGCGAGACCAGCTACGGCGACCCGCTCGACGCCGCCCTCGCCTGGCAGGAGGACGGGGCGGAGTGGGTGCACCTCGTGGACCTGGACGCGGCCTTCGGCCGCGGATCCAACCGGGACCTGCTCGAGCGCGTGGTCCGCCACCTCGACATCAAGGTGGAACTCTCCGGCGGCATCCGCGACGACGCATCGCTCGACGCGGCACTGGAGCTCGGCGCCACCCGGGTCAACCTCGGTACGGCCGCCCTCGAGAACCCCGAGTGGACCGAGCTGGCCATCGCCCGTTACGGCGACGCCATCGCCGTCGGGCTCGACGTCCGCGGGACCACCCTCGCGGCGCGGGGCTGGACCGAGGACGGCGGCGATCTGTGGGAGGTCCTGCAGCGCCTCGAGGACGCGGGCTGCGCACGCTACGTCGTCACGGACGTGACGAAGGACGGCACGCTGAAGGGCCCGAACATCGCCCTGCTCCAGGAGGTCCTCGCGAAGACCACCCGGCCCGTCGTGGCCTCGGGCGGCATCTCCAGCCTCGACGACATCGCGGCCCTGCGCGAGCTCGTCCCGCACGGCCTCGAGGGCGCGATCGTCGGCAAGGCGCTCTATGCCGGCGCCTTCACGCTGCCCCAGGCACTGGACGTGGCCGGGCTGCCCGCCTCGGACGCGTGAGCGGACGCCGGCTCCCCGCGCACATCGCGGCGGCGCTGGCGGGGAACACCGCCGACTCCGCCGGCCGGCCGTGGGCGGGCCGGGACCTGTCCGGGTCGGACAACCCGCTGCACGCCTTCGACGACGACGACGGCACGGCCGACCGCGCGCTGGCCGCGGCCATGGCCGGGCTCCTGGGGGTCCCGGACCGGGCCGCGGACCAGCCCGGGCCGCGCGAGCGCGCGGTCTTCGCGGCCCTCACCACCGCGCGCGTGTTCATCCCCATCGTCGCGCAGCTCGGCGAGCAGGCGGAGGGAGCCTCGGGTCTGCCCGCCGACAAGGAGGCGGAGATGGCGCTCGTCACCCTGACCGCGCCGGACGGGCGGAAGGCACTGCCCGTCTTCTCGTCCACCCCGGCACTCACGCGGTGGCACCCCGACGCGAGACCGGTCGCGGCGTACGCGGCACGGGCCGCTCTCGCCGCCGCCGCGGAGGACGCCGAACTGCTGGTGCTGGATCCGGGGGCGGACCTGACCGTCGTCCTCCGTCGTCCCGCCGTCTGGGCGCTCGCCCGGCAGGTCCCGTGGACCCCGTCCTACGAGGACCCCGCGCTGGCATCGCTCGTCGAGGCCGCCGCCCGCGAGGAGCCGGACATCCTCTCCGTGGCGCTCCGGCCGGCCGCCGGCGTCCTCACCCGGGCCGCCGACGGTAGCATTGCTTCCGGCGGAGGCCCTGGGCCGGAACTGCGCATGGACGTGCAGCTCCGCGGCGGCCTGTCGCCGCAGCAGGTGCGCGACGCCGTCGCCTCCCTCCGGGGGAAGCTCCTGGAGCGCGCCGACTTCGTCGAACGCGTCGACTCGCTCGACATCAAACTCACCCGCTGACGGAGTGCCGTCGGCCAAGAAAGACAGATCGTGAACTTCGCCGTCTACCGGGACCTGCTGCGCATCCGCTCCGTACGGACACTGCTGATCATCGGGATGATCGCCCGCTTCCCCCATTCCGCCGCAGGCGTGCTGCTGACCCTGCACGTGGTGCAGACCCTCGACCGCGGCTACGCCGAGGCGGGCGCGGTCGCCGCCGTCGTCACGATCGGCATCGCCGTCGGTGCGCCGTGGCGCGGGCGGCGGATCGACGCCGCGGGGCTGCGCCGGGCGCTCATCCCGTCGGTCGTCGCGGAGGCGGTCATCTGGTCGGTCGCACCGCACCTGTCCTACCAGTGGCTGCTCGTCGCGGCCCTGGTCGGGGGCCTCTTCACCCTCCCGGCCTTCTCGGTGATCCGCCAGGCACTCGGCGTGCTCGTCGACGGCGACCGCCGGCGCACCGCCTTCACGCTCGACGCGATCTCCACGGAGGTCGTCTTCATGGCGGGGCCCGCGGTGGGCGTCGTCCTGGCCACGCAGGTCTCCTCCGTGCTCGGCCTGACCCTCGTCGGCATCGCCGCCGCCTCCGCCGGGATCTTCCTCATGGTGATCAACCCGCCGACGCGCTCGGAGCAGCTGCCCGGTGCCTCGCCCGTGCCGGCCGCCGCACCGGCCCTCATCGGCGAGGCCCCGGCCGACCTCGTCGGGTACACCTCACCGGCGACGACGACGGCGGCGCGCCGGCCGGCGGCGATGCTGCGCAGGGGGGTGCGGAGGGCGTTCCCGTGGCTGACCGCGCCGCTCGTGCTGGTCATGGTGATCGCCGCGGGGGCCGGGCTCGTCCTCTCCGGCTCCGAGGTCGGCATCGTCGCGGCCCTCGAGCTCGCGGGGAAGGAGGGCCAGCTCGGGCTCGTGTTCGTGGCGTGGTGCGCGGCGTCGGTGGTCGGCGGCCTCCTCTACGGCGCCCTGCACCGGCCGGTCCCGCCGTCGCTGCTCCTGCTCGGCATGGGCCTGCTGACGCTGCCCATGGGCTTCGCCGACAGCACGCTCTCACTGGCGCTGCTGTCCATCCCGGCGGGCCTCCTGTGCGCGCCGGTCCTCTCCGCCGCGTCGGAGAAGGTCGCCGACCTCGTCGCGGAGGACAGGAGGGGCGAGGCCATGGGCTGGTACGGCTCCGCGCTGACCTCGGGCGTCGCACTCGGGGCGCCCGTCGCCGGACTGCTCATCGACGCGACCGGCCCCTGGGGCGGCTTCACCGCCGTGTCCCTCGTCTCGGCGGCCATCGGCGCCGTCGGATTCCTCGCCCGCGACCGCGGGGTCCATACGAGCACGGCCACCGAGCAGCCCGCACAGTAGGGCCGCCCGGCCGGCGCCTAGTTGACCGGGCCGGTGTACTTCTCGCCGGGGCCCTGTCCCGGGGGATCGGGGATGATCGATGCCTCCCGGAAGGCGAGCTGCAGCGAGCGGAGCCCGTCGCGCAACGGTCCGGCGTGCTGGGAGCCGATCTCCGGTGCCGCGGCGGTCACGAAACCGGCGAGGGCGGTGATGAGCTTGCGCGCCTCGTCGAGGTCCTTGAGCTGTTCCGCGTTCTCCTCGTGGCCGAGGCCGCACTTGACCGCCGCGGCGCTCATGAGGTGGACGGCGGAGGTGACGATGACCTCCACGGCCGCCACCTCGGAGATGTCCCGCATCTGCCGGCGGACGTCCTGTTCCGCCGCGTCCGGCGTGTCCGCGCCGTGCTCCTGCTCGTCGGCGAAGCTGCGCCGGGTCGCCGGTACGGACGCGTCATCGGGGGTCGGCTGCGGATTGTCGTGTGGGGTGTCCATACTGGTAAGCTTGGCATAGACCAACCGGTCGCTGTTACTCGCTGTGCTCCGTCAGGGGCTGGAGGAACGGGCCGGAACGCAAGCGGAGTCCTCTCCCACCCGCGTTTGCCTGGTGCGGCCGCTCGCCGCATTGCAGGTAGCCGGGTTCCATGGTCGGTCCTGCTGTCGAGCAGGAGGCTCGCGCCTCCGCAGACCGCGCAGACCGGTTACCGAGGCCTTCGATTGCGCTTGCAATGGAAGGCCTTCTTTCGTCTGCAGGCGGTTTCAGCTTGAGTATCCACAGGAGTCACACATCAGCGAGCCAAGAATCAACGATCGTATCCGCGTTCCAGAGGTGCGGTTGGTCGGACCTGCCGGCGAACAGGTAGGAATCGTCCGTATCGAGGACGCACTCCGACTTGCCGCCGAATCCGACCTGGATCTTGTCGAGGTAGCACCGCAGGCCAAGCCGCCGGTCGCCAAGCTCATGGATTTTGGTAAGTACAAGTACGAGGCGGCCGTCAAGGCCCGCGAGGCGCGGAAGAACCAGACCAACACGGTCCTGAAGGAGATCCGGTTCCGCCTCAAGATCGACACGCACGACTACGAGACCAAGCGCGGGCACGCCATCCGCTTCCTCGGTGCCGGCGACAAGGTCAAGGCCATGATCCAGTTCCGCGGACGTGAGCAGCAGCGGCCCGAGATGGGCATCCGCCTGCTGCAGAAGTTCGCCGAGGATGTCGCCGAGGTCGGCGTGGTCGAGTCGTCGCCGCGGATCGACGGACGCAACATGGTCATGGTCATCGGTCCCACGAAGAACAAGGCCGAGGCCAAGGCGGAAGCCCGCCGTGCCACGCAGCGCGCCGAGGCGAAGGCCGCCAACGAGGCCGCCAAGAACGGCGAGGCGCCGCGCATCGATACCTCGGGCGTCGGCAGCGCACCGCTGACGCAGTCCCTCGCGGACCTGCTGCCGGAGGGGTACTCGATCACGAGCGAGCCCGAGACCGAGGCACCCGAGACCGACGCGCCCCAGGCACCCGCCCAGGACGCGCCCGCCGCGGAGGTGACCGAGACCGTCGAGGCCCCGGCCGCCCAGGCACCGACGGCGGAACCGGCTCCGGCCGCCGCCCCGACGCGCACCTCGTCCGCCCCGCGGTCGACGACGCAGCGTCCGGCTACCGAGCGCCCCGCGGCGTCGAGGCCCTCGTCGGCCTCGCGCCCGGCGGTGTCCCGGCCCGCGGCGGCCGCTCCGGCCGCTGCGGCGCCGAGGCCCGCTGCGGCAGCTCCGGCACCGCGGCCCGCCGCTGCGGCACCCAAGCCCGCCGCGTCGGCACCGAAGCCGTCCGCAGCAGCCCAGCCCTCGGCCATGCCGAAGCCCGGAGCGCCGAAGCCGTCGGCGACCCCCAAGCCCGCCGGCAGGACGGCGCCCAAGAGCCCGACCAGCCGTCCCAAGCCCGGAAGCACGGACTAGGGCCCCGGCCCGGTCCCGACGGGCTCGTTCGAAAACCAGCAGGCACCGTTCCGGTGCCGAATTCCGGGTGCACCCGCCCCGGCTACCAGAAGGAGATCGGTCCCCATGCCGAAGATGAAGACCCACAGCGGCGCCAAGAAGCGCTTCAAGCTGACCGGAAGCGGGAAGCTCAAGCGCCAGCAGGCCAACCGCCGTCACTACCTCGAGCACAAGTCCTCGACCGTGACGCGCCGCCTCGCGAGCGACCAGATCGTCTCGAAGGCCGACACCAAGACCATCAAGAAGATGCTGGGCGTCTAACCACTTATCCACCCCGGGTAAGCGCATGCACGCACCGTGCAGCGCTGCGGCTGCGGCCGTTACCGAAGAACACAAAGGAGTACGCACGTGGCACGTGTGAAGCGGGCAGTCAATGCCCACAAGAAGCGTCGGGTCGTCCTCGAGCGCGCCAAGGGTTACCGCGGCCAGCGTTCGCGCCTGTACCGCAAGGCCAAGGAGCAGCTGCTCCACTCGTTCGTCTACAGCTACGGCGACCGCCGCAAGCGCAAGGGTGACTTCCGTCGCCTCTGGATCCAGCGCATCAACGCTGCATCCCGCGCCAACGGCCTGACCTACAACCGCCTGATCCAGGGCCTGAAGGCTGCCGAGATCCAGGTCGACCGCCGGATGCTCGCCGACCTCGCCGTCACGGATGGGGCCGCGTTCGCCGCGCTCGTCCAGATCGCGAAGAACGCCCTGCCGGCCGACACGTCGGCTCCGCTCAAGGCTTCGGCCTAGGCCCATCGGCGGGAGCGGGCCCTCGGCCCGCCCACCGGTCCACGATGACTGACGACGGACGCCCCCAGGCGCCACTGATGACCAACACCCAGGCTGATCGGGTGAAGGAGGTGGCTCGCTTGGCCGGGCGTCCGTCGCGTTTAAGGCGCCGCGAGTTCCTCGCCGAAGGGCCCCAGGCGGTGCGTGAGGCGCTACGCCTGCACCTCGAGAGGCGCGAGGCCGGCAGGGAGGGCGTCGTCGTCGGGGCCTATGCCACGGCGGAAGCGCTCGATCGGCACCCCGACATCGCCGCGCTGCTGGACGCCGGCGCCGCGCCGGTCCTCCGGCAGGCGACGCCCGAGGTCCTGGCGGCGATGTCCTCAACCGTGACCCCGCAGGGTTTCGTCGCGGTGTGCAGATTCGTCGACGTCCCGCTCGAGGACGTGCTCGCCGCCGCACCGCGGCTCGTGGCCGTTCTGGTCGAGGTGAGGGATCCGGGCAACGCCGGCACGATCATCCGTGCAGCGGACTCCGCGGGCGCCGACGCCGTCATCCTCACGGGTGCGAGCGTCGATCCCTACAACCCGAAGACGGTGCGCTCCACCGTCGGCTCCCTGTTCCACCTCCCGCTCGTCCTCGGGATCGAGCTGGACGGCCTGATCGAGCGCCTGAAGGGTGGCGGGATGAGCGTGCTCGCCGCGGACGGCTACGGCGCCGTGAACCTCGACGACCTCCAGGACGCGCGGGCGGCCCGCCTCGTGGGAACCGGCCCCGGCCGGTCGGCCCCGGAGGGTGAGGATCCAGCAGCCGCGACGCCGGACCCCCGGGCGGCCGATGTGGTTCCCGGCACGGACGGCAGCATCCGGCTGGAAGAGCCGAGCGCATGGCTCTTCGGCAACGAGGCACAGGGGCTTCCCCCGGAGATCACCGAGGCTGCCGACGCCCGCGTCGCCGTCCCCGTCTACGGGCACGCGGAATCCCTCAACGTCGGCACCGCCGCGACGGTCTGCCTCTACGCCTCGGCCCGGGCGCAGCGCGTCACCCGACCGGGACCGAGCGCCGCTCCGCCCTCTCCCCACGACGGCGGTCCATCCGACCGCTGACGAGGGCCACACCGAGCCCGAGGACGGCGAGGACGGCCCCCGCCAGCGCAGGGGCGGTGAAGCCCCAGCCGGCCGTGATGACGGCACCTCCGAGTGCTGCACCGAGCGCGTTCGCCAGGTTCAGCGAGGAGTGGTTCATGGACGACGCGAGCGAGGGCGCGCCGGGGGAGACGTCGAGGAGCCGCGCCTGCAGGGGCGGGATGAGCGTGGAGCCGCTGGCACCTACCAGGAAGACGAAGCAGCACGCACTCCAGGGCGTACCCGCGGCCAGCGGGAAGACCAGCAGCACGACGGCGATGGCGGCCATGGACCCGTAGATGCTCCCCATGATCGACCGGTCCGCCAGGCGGCCGCCCAGGATGTTGCCGACGACCATGCCGACCCCGTACAGGGCGACGACGAACGGCAGCAGGGACACCCCGATCCCGGCCACCTCGGTCATCAGCGGAGAGATGTAGGAGTAGACGGCGAAGAACCCGCCGAAACCAACGATCCCGATGAGCAGCGTCATCCAGAGCTGCGGGCGGCGCAGCGCCCCCAGCTCCGCCCGGATACTCGCGCCCGCCCGCACGGGGAGCGCCGGGACGAACGCCCGGATCAGCACCACCGTCACCGCACCGATCAGACCCACCAGCAGGAACATCGAGCGCCAGCCGAACTGCTGGCCGACCCACGTCGCGAACGGCACCCCGACGACGTTCGCGATGCTCAGCCCCAGCATGACCATCGAGATGGCGCGTCCGCGCCGGGCGGGGTCGGCGAGGGAGGCGGCGATCACCGCGGCGACGCCGAAGTAGGCCCCGTGCGGAAGCCCGGACAGGAACCGGGAGGCCAGCATCCACCCGAAGCCGGAGGCGAAGAACGAGGACAGGTTGGCGAGGGTGATGACGAGCGCCAGGGCGAGCGCGACAGTGCGCTGGGGTTTCTTCGCGCCCAGGGTGGCGAGGACCGGCGCTCCGACGACCACGCCGAGCGCGTAGGCGGAGATCACCTGGCCGCCGCGGTCGTAGTCGACGCCGAGGTCGGCGCGCATGTCCTCGAGCAGGCCCATGATCGTGAACTCGGTGGTCCCGAGGGCGAAACCCCCCACCGCGAGCGCCCCGATGGCCAGGGTCAGCCGCCGGCCGCTCAGCCGGTGGGAGGGGGACGGGGGAACGGAGGCAGTCATGGGTGTCCTTGCGGCGGATCGTCGGGAGGGGGAAGGCCGCCGCTGCGCCCGGAGGCGGGAAGTGGGCGGCGGCGTGGACGCCGTCGTCTCCGTCAAGCCTAGGCGATGGCCGCGTCGCGCCGGAAAGTCAACCGGAACCTGCGCTGCGGGCGGATTGCTGCGTCGTCGGCGGCGGCCGTACGGTTGTCGGACGACATCTTGGTTGAGCAATGGCCCTGTCGATCGTTCCTCGCAGGAGTACCACCATGTCCACACCCTCTTCACGCGCAGTGCAGCGCGCCACGGCAGCATCCTCGCCCACCTCGGGGGCGCACTCATGAGGACCTTCGGCGTGGAGGAGGAGTTCCTCCTCGTCGACGCCGACAGCGGCCGCCCCGTGCCCCTGGGCCAGGAGGCGTTCGGCCTCTGCCAGGACGAACGCCTCACCTGCGAGATCAAGCAGGAGCAGATCGAGACGGGGACCCACCCGTACGACGACGTCAACGACCTCGCCATGGACATCGCCCGGTGCCGGGCCCTCGCCGACGAGACGGCCCGGCGGGTCGGTGCCCGGGCTGCGGCCCTCGCCACCTCACCCCACCCGGCGAGCCCGATCGCCTCGCCGGGCACGCGGTACGAGGAGATGCAGGACAGGTTCGCGGTCACCGCCAGCGAGCAGCTCACCTGCGGGTGCCACGTCCACGTCGGTGTGGCCGACGACGACGAGGGCGTGGCGGTCCTGGACCGCATCCGGGCCTGGCTGCCGGTCCTGCTGGCGCTGTCGAGCAACTCGCCCTTCTGGAACGGCACGGACACCGGGTACGCCAGCTACCGGTCGCAGGCCTGGAGCCGCTGGCCGATGACCGGCCCGTCCGAGATCTTCGGGACGGCCGAGCGGTACCACGCGACCGTCGCCGGCCTGCTCGACACGGCCGTTCCGGTCGATCTCGCGCAGATCTACTTCGACGCCCGCCTGAGCCACCACCACCCGACGGTCGAGGTGCGCGTGAGCGACGTCTGCCTGTACTCGGACGACGCCGTGCTGATCGCCCTGCTGACACGGGGGCTCGTCGAGACCACGGCGCGGGAGTGGCGGGCCGGGCAGGCTCCGCTCGCCGTGCCCACGGCCCTCGTGAAGATGGCGTCCTGGCGGGCGGGCAGGTTCGGCATGGACGGCAAGCTGCTGCATCCCCTGACCGGGAGGCCCGAGGACGCCGAATCCGTGGCGCTGGCGCTGCTGCGCTACCTCCGCCCGGCCCTCCAGGACCAGGGCGACGCGGAGATCGCCGAGTCCCTCCTGCGCCAGCTCCTGGCACGCGGCACGGGCGCCCGGCGGCAACGCGCCGCCCTCCTGCGCCGGGGCAGCCTCGAGGACGTCGTCGCCGAGGCCGTCCGGGTGACACACCTGCCACGGGGCGGGATCGCGGAGCACCACGAGGCGGCGCTCCGTCCCGCGCGCAGGGCCTTCGCCAGGGCGGGCCGAGGACGCACAGCGATATCATGACGAGCCCGGGAGCCGCCCGAAGCGGGCGGCCCGCCGGGACCACCTGCCGAACAGAGAACCATCGACCGATCGGATCGCATCATGGGCTGGACGCCGAACTCCTTCCAACTGCCGCAGAGCGAGCACCTGCGGGAGGACATCAATCTTCCCGCGGAGCCCGAGAACGAGAGTGCCGCGGAGTTCTCCGAGGACACCTACACCTCCACCGAACTCAACGCGGGGCAGCAGGTCCCCGGTCTGAGCCCGCACGGGGAGTACCGCCGCGGCGACAACCCGGAGCACCGGACGGCGCCCACCGGGGAGGAACTCGCAGCGCCCGAGGAGAGCTGACCCCCGCCGATCGGCCCGCCCGGCACAGGACGCGTGCCGCGGTGACGGTGTGGCGTGGATAGACTCGGCCGGTGACGCAACCCGCAGAGACCGCGCTCCGCCAGATCGTCGGAGCGGCCGTCGTCGACTCCCTCCGGCACCCCACGCGACTGCTCGTGGCCCGGAGGACGGCGCCCCCGCAGTTCGCCGGGATGTGGGAGTTCCCCGGGGGCAAGGTGGAGCCCGGTGAGGGGTGCGAGGAGGCGCTGCTGCGCGAACTCGACGAGGAACTCGGCATCCGGGTACGGCTCGGCCACGAGGTCCCGGGTCCCGGTCCGCAGGGCTGGCCGCTCAACGCGACGGCGGTGATGCGCGTGTGGCTGGCCGAACCATCGGCCGGCGAGGCGGCGCCCCTGCAGGATCACGACGAGGTGCGCTGGGTGGCCCTGGACTCCGGCGGGGAGCTCGACGCCCTGCCCTGGATCCCCGCCGACCGGCCCATCGTCGACGCACTGCGGGCCCTGACCGCCCGCCTCGTGGAGACGGCTAGAACAGCGGCGCCTGGACCGGACCCGTCATGAGTGCCGACGGGACGGCCGGCTCCGGCTGCCCCGCCGTCGGGAGGTTGCGGAAGAACCCGGCGCCCGCCGCCAGCCGATGCTTCCTCCGGAAGACCCGGATCCTGCCCGCGAGCCAGTCCCGGTACTCCTTCGACGCGTAGCTGCCGCCGCGGTAGAGCCCCTCGTACCGCGGCACGAGGTGCGGGTGATGGGCCGCGAGCCACTGCAGAAACCATTCCCGTGAGCCCGGCCTCAGGTGCAGGGGTCCGGCCGTGACGCCGGTGGCGCCCGCCGCGGCCAGCTCGCCGAACAGCCGGTCCAGCGATTCGTCGCCGTCGGTGAGCCAGGGGAGGATCGGCATGGCCATGACGCCGCAGGGCAGGCCGGCGTCGCGCAGCCGGGAGATGAGGGCCAGCCGCGCCTTCGGGGCGGGGGTTCCGGGCTCGATCGCCTCGGCGAGGACCGGATCCACGAGCGCGAGGGAGATCCCCATGCCGACGGCGACCGACTGCGCCGCCGCCTTCAGCAGCGGGAGGTCGCGTGCCAGCAGCGTGCCCTTGGTGAGGATGGAGAACGGCGTCCCCGAGTCCGCGAGGGCCGCGATGATGCCCGGCATCAGCCGGTACCGGCCCTCCGCCCGCTGGTAGGGGTCGGTGTTCGTGCCCAGGGCCACGTGCTCCCGCGCCCAGGAGGGGCGGGCCAGTTCGCGGGCGAGCACCTCGGCGGCGTTGATCTTGACGACGAGTTGCGCGTCGAAGTCCAGCCCCGTGTCGAGGTCGAGGTAGCTGTGCGTCTTGCGGGCGAAGCAGTAGACACACGCGTGGGAGCAGCCCCGGAACGGGTTGATGGTCCAGGAGAACGGCATGGACGACGTCGGCGGCACCCTGTTGAGGACCGATCGGGCGGTGACCTCGTGGAAGGTGATCCCCGCGAACTCCGGCGTCTGCACGCTCCTGACCAGTCCTGCCAGGGGCAGCAGGGCCGGCGTCACCGGGGCGACGTCGTCCGCTGTCAGTTTCTGGCCTTCCCACCGCATGGACCCAGTAGAACACGTGTTCTAATTCGATGCCACCGAGCCGCGGTCTGACCTAGGCTGGGGACATGATCCTGCTGACCGGCTTCGAACCCTTCGGGGGAGAATCGACCAACCCGTCCTGGCTGGCGGCCGAGCATGCGGCGGACCTGCTCCGGGGCCAGGGGATGGACGCGGTCGCCGTGGAGGTCCCGTGCGTCTTCGGGCAGAGCATCGACGCGCTGGACGCCGCGCTGGAGCGGTTCCAGCCGGAGATCGTGCTGTGCGTGGGGCAGGCGGGCGGGCGGGGGAGCGTCTCGGTGGAGCGCGTCGCCATCAACGTCGACGACGCCCGCATCCCGGACAACGCCGGGCGGCAGCCCATCGACGAACCCGTCGTGCCGGCCGGGCCCGCCGCATACTTCTCCTCGCTGCCCGTCAAGGCGTGCCGCGAGGCGGTGGCGGCCCTGGGCATCCCGGTCGAGGTGTCGCAGACGGCCGGGACGTACGTCTGCAACCACCTCTTCTACGGACTCATGCACCTCCTCGCCCGGCGGGACGGGACGCGGGGAGGATTCGTCCACGTGCCGTTCTCCACCGACCAGGGCGAGGCGCACGGACAGCCGGGACTCGCCATCGAGCGGATGGCCACGGCCCTCGCGGCGATCGCGGCGACGACGGCGGACACCCGGGCCGACGTGCGGATCACCGCCGGCACCGAACACTGATCCGCCCGCCGGAGAACGCCGGAGAGCGCCGGACACCACCGGAGAACACCTATGGGGCAGCGGACGGGCGCGGACGCCTCACCGCCGCCGGGCGCCCCTCACGACCGCGGTCACGGCGGCCCTGGCCCCCGCCCGGACGGCACCGGCGACCGGCCGGAGCGGCCGTTCGGGGTAGCCGCCGTCGGACAGTCCCGCACCGCGCTCGAAGAGATTACGCGACGCCGGGTCACCGGTGCGCAGGAGCGAGTATCCGGCCGCCGCGACGTACGCCGGCAGGAACGGGAGGCCGAGGCACGCCGCGTACTGGCGGGCATGCCGGGCCTCATGCTCCAGCAACCGGGCGAAGCCCGCGGGCGCGCCGGGCGGGACGGTGCCCCGGAGCAGCACCACGCTGCCCACCGTGAACGCCCGCGCCTTCGGGAGGCGCCGCCGGTAGCCCTCGGCGAGCAGCAGGCCGAGAGGGCCCGCGGTGACGCGGCACCCCGAGAGGCGGGCCACCGCGAGGCCGCACGGCGTCGACAGGTTGATCCAATTGAGCAGAGGCACGAGCCTGCGGTCCATCCGGTCATCGTACCGGCGGGGAGCGCACAGCCGGGGGCGTACCGGGCCCGTAGCGGATGGGTGACGGGCGCCGTCGGAGGCTGTTGCGACGCCGCCGAACGGGTCGCCTAGACTTGACCCGCCGGTGCGCGCACGCTGCGACCCGGCCTTTTCCTGTCCGTGTCCCTGTTCCCGCCAGAGGTGCGGCTCGCCCCGGCAAGCCGCCCGCCGCACGTCCGAGAGTGCAAGGTAAGCAATCCCCATGTCCGAAACCCCAGAGCACACAGGCCCCGACGGCCCCGACGCCCAGGTCCCCGATCCGCTGGACGCCTCGTCGGTCGCCGCCGCCGTGGATGCCGCGCTCGCCGCGATCGCGGCCGCCGCCGACCTCGACGGGCTGAAGGCGGTGCGGATCGCGCACACCGGCGAGAAGTCGCCCCTGAGCCTCGCGAACCGGGGGATCGGCGCCCTGCCGAAGGAGCAGAAGTCGGCCGCCGGCAAGAACATCGGCCCGGCCCGCGGCAGGATCAACCAGGCGCTCGCCGCCCGCACGGTGGAGCTCGAGGCCGAGCGCGACGCGCGGATCCTCGTCGAGGAGGCCGTCGACGTGACCGCGGCCCCGCGTCGCCGCCGGACCGGCGCGCGGCACCCGCTGTCCACCCTGCAGGAGCGGGTCAGCGACGTCTTCGTCGGCATGGGCTGGGAGATCGCCGAGGGGCCGGAGCTCGAGTCGGAATGGTTCAACTTCGACGCCCTGAACTTCAAGCCGGACCACCCCGCCCGCGAGATGCAGGACACCTTCTTCGTGGAGCCACCGGAGGCCCACCTCGTGCTGCGCACGCACACGTCGCCGGTGCAGGTGCGCTCCATGCTCGAGCGTGACCTGCCGATCTACGTCCTGTGCCCGGGCAAGGTGTTCCGCACGGACGAGCTCGACGCCACGCACACCCCGGTGTTCCACCAGTTCGAGGGGCTCGCCATCGACAAGGGCCTCACCATGGCCGACCTCGTGGGCACCCTCGAGCACTTCACGCAGCAGCTGTTCGGCGACGACGCCCGGGTGCGGCTGCGCCCCAACTACTTCCCCTTCACCGAACCGAGCGCGGAACTGGACATCTGGCACCCCGGCGCCAAGGGCGGGCCGCGCTGGATCGAGTGGGGTGGCTGCGGCATGGTCAACCCCAACGTGCTGCGCGCCACCGGGATCGACCCGGACGTCTACTCCGGCTTCGCCTTCGGCATGGGGATCGAGCGGGCACTCATGTTCCGCAACGAGGTCAGCGACATGCACGACATGATCGAGGGCGACGTACGTTTCAGCGAACACTTCGGGATGGAGATCTAGGTGAGAATCCCACTGTCGTGGCTGCGCGAATACGCAGCCGTCCCCGCGGACGCGACCGCGGAGGACGTCATGGCCGAGCTCGTGAAGGTGGGGCTGGAGGAGGAGGACGTCCACCGCCCCACCGACGAGCTGACCGGCCCGATCGTGGTGGGCCAGGTGCTCAGCCTCGTCAAGGAGCCGCAGTCCAACGGCAAGACCATCAACTGGTGCCAGGTCCGCGTGGTGCCGGAGGGCACCGGGCAGAGCCTCACCGGCGACGGCATCGAGCCCTCGGGAGTACAGGGCATCGTGTGCGGCGCCCACAACTTCGCCGAGGGCGACAAGGTGGTCGTGACCCTGCCCGGGGCCGTCCTGCCGGGCGACTTCCGGATCAGTCCCCGCAAGACCTACGGCCACGTATCCGCGGGCATGATCGCCTCGGTCCGCGAGCTCGGCATCGGCGACGACCACGACGGCATCCTCGTGCTCTCGACCCTGGGGCTGGACCCCGAGGTCGGCACGGACGCGATGGAGCTGCTCGGCCTGTACGACGAGGCCGCCGAGATCAACGTGACGCCGGACCGCGGCTACTGCTTCTCGATCCGGGGCGTGGCCCGCGAGTACGCACACGCCACCGGCACGGCGTTCACCGATCCGGCGGGTGCCGTGGTCGTGCCGACCGCCGCGGGCGCCGGGTACCCCGTGCGCCTCGAGGACACCGCCCCCATCTACGGCACGCCCGGCTGCGACCGGTTCGTGGCCCGGACGGTGCGCGGCGTCGACCCGACGCGGCCCACTCCGCCCTGGCTGTCCGCGCGCCTGCGGCTGGCCGGCATCCGCTCCATCTCCCTCGTGGTCGACATCTCCAACTACGTCATGCTCGAGCTCGGCCAGCCGCTGCACTTCTACGACCTCGACAAGCTCTCGGGCGACATCGTGGTGCGGCGGGCGCGCTCCGGCGAGCGACTGCGGACGCTCGACGACAAGGAACGCACGCTCGACGCCGAGGACCTCCTGATCACGGACGCCTCCGGCCCGATCGGCATCGCCGGCGTGATGGGCGGCGCCTCCACGGAGGTCTCCGACGGCACGCGCGACGTGCTGATCGAGTCCGCCCACTTCGACGACGTCAGCATCGGACGCTCGCGCCGCCGCCACCGGCTGCCGTCCGAGGCGTCCAAGCGCTTCGAGCGCGGCGTCGACTGGCAGGTCGCGGACATCGCCGCGCAGCGCGCCGTCGAACTCCTCCTCGAACTCGCGGGCGGAACCGTCGACGACGCCGCCACCGATGTGGGCCGGGCACCGGAGCCCCGCGTGATCGACCTCGCGGCCGACTTCCCGGCGCGCCTGATCGGACGCGAGTTCAGCGACGAGCAGATCACCGGTGCGCTCACCGACCTCGGTGCCGCCGTCGAGAGCGTCGACGGCGGTTACCAGGTCACCGCGCCGAGCTGGCGCACCGACCTCGAGACGCGGGAGGACCTGACCGAGGAGATCATCCGGCTCGTCGGCTACGACACCATCCCCTCCACCCTGCCGGTCGCGCCTCCGGGCCGCGGCCTGACGCGCGTGCAGCAGCAGCGCCGCCGGCTCCTGAACGCCCTCGCGGCGGCCGGGCTCACCGAGGTGCTGTCCTACCCGTTCGTGGGCGAACGCGCCAACGCCGTCTTCGGCAGCCCGGAGGAGGGAGCAGCCGCACCGTCGGTCCGGCTCGCCAACCCGCTCAGTGCCGAACGCGGCCTCCTCCGCCGGTCCCTCCTCCCGGGACTCGTCGAGCTCGCGAAGCGGAACCATTCACGGGGCTTCCGTGACCTCGCCCTGTTCGAGGCGGGGGCCGTCTTCCTGCCCGCCGGGCCGCTGGGTACCGGGTCCATCCCGCCGCTCGGGATCCGGCCGGACGACGAGGTGCTCGACGCCCTCTACACCGGTATCCCGGACCAGCCGCAGACCGTCGCCGCGCTGTTCACCGGCCACGAGGCCGCGCCGTCCGCCGGGGTGACGCCCCGGGCCTGGGACTGGGCCGACGCCGTGGACGTGGTGCGGCTCATGGGGCAGGTCACGGGCGTGGACGTCGTCGTCCGGCAGGGCAGCCACCAGGCGTTCCACCCGGGCCGTACCGCGGAGTTCTCCCTGCGGAGCGGCGAGGTGCTGGGATACGCCGGCGAGCTCCACCCGAAGCTGATCGCCGCCGAGGACCTGCCGGCACGCACAGTCGCTCTCGAGGTCGATGTGGACCTGCTGTTCGAGGCCGCGGCCGACGTCATCGTCGCCCGACCGCTCTCCACCTACCCGCCGGCCACGCAGGACGTCGCGCTCGTCGTGCCCGCCGACGTGGTGGCGGGCGACGTGCTCGAGGCGCTCCGGGACGGCGCCGGGGAGCTCCTCGAGGACGTCAGCCTGTTCGACGTCTACACGGGCCAGGGCATCGGGGAGGGTCGCAAGTCACTGGCGTTCGCCCTGCGGTTCAGGGCGCCCGACCGCACCCTGACGGCCGAGGAGGCGAGCGCCGCACGCGACGCCGCCGTGGCCCTCACCGCGGAGAGGTTCGGCGCCGTCCAGCGCTGACCGCACGCGGACGAAGGCCCGCCCCCGGCTCGGGGGCGGGCCTTCGTGTCTCCGGGGGATCGGGGGATCGCTCAGGGGATCAGCAGCACCTTGCCGGTGGTCCGCCGCGCCTGGAGATCCTCGTGGGCCCTGGCCGCGTCGGCCAGCGCATACCGGGCGCCGATCCGCACGTCGAGCTGGCCCGCCGCGACGGCACCGAAGAGTTCCTCGGACCGCCACCGCCGCTCCTCGGGGGTGAGCAGGTAGTGGGCGAGCGTGGGACGGGTCACGAAGAGCGAGCCGCCGCTGTTGAGGCGCTGCACGTCGAACGGGGGCACCGGCCCGGACGCGGCGCCGAAGAGCACCAGCGTGCCCCGGATCCGCAGCGAGCGCAGCGATTCGTCGAACGTGTCCCTGCCGACGCCGTCGAACACGACGTCGACCCCCGTCCCGCCGGTCGAGGTCCTCACCGCGTCGGCGAAGCCCTCGTACCGCAGGACCTCGTCCGCGCCCGCGCCGCGGGCGAGCTCCTCCTTCTCCGGCGTGGACACCGTGGTGATCACGCGCGCGCCCTTCGCCTTGAGCAGCTGGATCAGCAGCAGGCCCACCCCGCCGGCCCCGGCGTGGACGAGGACCGTGTGACCTGCCTCGACGGGGAACGTCGACGTGATGAGGTAGTGGGCGGTCATCCCCTGCAGGGGGAGGGCCGCCGCGGTCTCGAGGTCCACGCCGTCGGGCACGGGGAGGGCGCGGTCGGCGTCGACGAGCGCGTACTCGGCGTAGGTGCCCGTGCCCTCGGCGAAGGCCACCCGGTCACCCACGGCGAAGCCGGTCACGCCCTCACCGAGGGCCTCCACGGTCCCGGCCGCCTCGGCGCCCGGCGTGAACGGGTACTCGATGGCGTAGACGCCGCTGCGCTGGTAGGTCTCGATGAAGTTGACCCCGGCGGCCGCCACCTTCACCAGGAGCCGGCCCGGCCCCGGGTCGGGGCGATCGACTGTCGCAAGGGTGAGGACGTCCGGTCCGCCGGGGGCGGTGACGACGATGGCTGAGGGCATGGCATGTCCTTTCGGGGGCGTCCCCTCATGCTAATCCGAGGGCGCTCCCGTCCGCCGTCGAAGGCTGTTTTCCGCGGCGCTACGCGGGAGACGGCGACCCTGCGGGTCGACGCGGGCCGGACGCAGAGCCGGAGCGCGGAACCGAACGGTCGGCGGCCGGACCGGTACCGAGTAGTCTTCTCCCAACGAACACCGGAGAATGGGGAAATCTTGGCCAACGTCGTCCACTATCCGAGGCGTGTGCTGCGCCCTCTGCGTTCTCCGTGCGGCATCGCATCGACCGTGACCTCGTTGGCGCTGGCCTGGGGGATCCTGCTCGCCGGGGCCGCGTTCGCGCCGCCCGTGCAGGCGGCTGTCGCGCCCCCAACTGCCGTGCCGGCGCTCATGGTCGCCGGCTACAGCGTCGACGGCGCGACCTACAGCAAGTGGAACGTCAACCGCGCCCGTCTCGGCAATCCGATCAGCAGCAAGAGCTGCGACGCCACCAGTTGCTCGCAGCGCTTCCAGAAGGGCCACATCCTCTGGACCCAGCGGACCGGCGCCCAGATGGTGCTCAACTACGCCATCGGTGCCAGGTATTCGGCCGCCGGCTGGACCAGGGGCTATCTCGGGTTCCCCACCGGCGATGAATTCGGACTCACGGTCCGCGGTGGAGCGGTCCAGAACTTCCAGAACGGCTACGTCTACTGGTCGCCCGCGACGGGCGCCCGCGTCGTCACCGGAGCCATCAAGGGCTACTACGCCGCCAACCGGTACGAGCGCGGTTTCCTCGGCTACCCCAGGTCCGAGGAAGCCGCCGTCCGGAACGGCGTCCGGCAGGACTTCGAGGGCGGGAGGGTGTACTGGTCGGGCTCCACCGGGACGGTGTCCACCACGGGCGGACACATCCAGACCTACTACGAGAACAAGGGCGGCCCGGAGTCCTACCTGGGCATGCCGGCGGGCCCGAAGACCGCCTGGCAGGGCGGGTACTACCAGCGCTTCCAGGGCGGCGTGATCACCTGGGCGCAGACCACCGGCCCCAAGAGTATCGACGCCGGCCACTTCGCCGCCTGGAGCGGTGACTTCGGCCGGTACGGCTGGCCGACGGCGGACACCTGGAAGGATGCCGCCGGTACGCACACCCAGTTCGAGAAGGGCATCATCACCACGGGGGCGCCTCCGGTCGCCGCGCCGGGTGGACCCGTCTACCCGTTCACCGGGGTCACGGCCACCGAGGCGTCGGTGGTGCTCTACGGCGATTCGCAGCTCGACGGCGACTCCTGGAGCGAGCAGGGCGCGCGTGCCATGGGCTTCACCGACCAGGCGGCGCACCTGGCCTACGGCGGGATGGGCTACTCCACCTTCAGTTCCTGGTCCGGCGGGACCGGCTGGACGGCGGTCGAGCAGGGACTGCTTCCCTTCCCGGGTGGAACGCCTGGCCTGGTCCTGGTCTCCATGGGCGGCAACGATGCGACGACGCTCAAAAGTGACGCGCAGGTCATCGCCGACAGTTCGGCACTGTGGGCCAAGCTGAAACTCATGTATCCGCAGAGCCGGATCGTCATCAACGGCGTGATGTCCCGCAGCGATCCCTCGCACGACCGGCGCCGCCACATCGACGCGGTACTGGCGGCCAATGCGGCGAGGCAGGGCGTCACGTTCATCTCCGTGGCGGGCCTCGCCAGCGATGCCAATGCCCAGTACCTGGACAGCGTCCACATGTCGCAGGCCGGGCACAACGCGGTCGCCCCGCTCTACACCGCGAAGCTGGCGGCCGCACTGGGCAGGTGATCAGGGCGCTACAGCCGGGAACCCGTGCCGGGACACCCGGTGCGGGTTCTTCGCTTCATCGGCGGTGCGTCGCCGACCGGTTCGACTGCATAACTATGTGAAAGTATGCATGGAGTTGCTGTAGGGTTGGGTGCATGACGTTCACCGCAGCGGTTTCAGGGGCCAGTGGCTATGCCGGAGGGGAGCTCCTGCGCCTCCTGGCGAACCACCCCGACATCGAGATCGGAGCGATCACGGCGCACAGCAACGCCGGATCGACCCTCGGCGAGCTGCAGCCCCACCTGCACTCCCTCGCCGACCGCGTGCTCCAGGACACCACGCCCGAGGTGCTCGCGGGACACGACGTCGTCTTCCTCGCACTGCCGCACGGCGCCAGCGCCGAGATCGCCGCGCAGCTGTCGCCCGGGACGCTGGTCATCGACGCCGGGGCCGACCACCGGCTGCAGGACCCGGCCGCGTGGGAGAAGTTCTACGGGTCGGCACACGCCGGCACCTGGCCCTACGGGCTACCCGAACTTCCCGGCCACCGGGCGGACCTCGCAGGGGCACGCCGCATCGCCGTCCCGGGCTGCTATCCCACGAGCGTATTGCTCGCACTCGCCCCCGGTTTCGCCGCCGGCCTTTTGGAGCCCGACGACGTCGTCGTCGTCTCCGCCTCCGGCACCTCCGGCGCGGGCAAGGCGGCCAAGCCCGGCCTCATCGGCTCCGAGGTCATGGGCGGCATGAGCCCCTACGGCGTGGGCGGCGGGCACCGCCACACCCCCGAGATGGAGCAGGGCCTCGGCCTCGCGGCCGGCGAGCCCGTCTCGCTGTCCTTCACCCCCACCCTCGCGCCCATGGCCCGCGGCATCCTGACGACGGCGACCGCGCGGGTGAAGCCGGGCGTCGGGTACGCGCAGCTGCGCGCCGCATGGGAGGCGGCCTACGCGGACGAGCCGTTCGTCCGGGTCCTGCCCGAGGGCCAGTGGCCCGCCACGAAATCGGTGCTCGGCAGCAACCATGCCGCCCTGCAGCTCGCCTTCGACGACCACGCGGGCCGCGTGATCGTCAGCAGCGTCATCGACAACCTCACCAAGGGGACCGCCGGCGGCGCCGTGCAGTCCATGAACATCGCCCTCGGCCTCGACGAGACCGCGGGCCTGACCATCCAGGGGATCGCACCATGAGCATCACCTATCCGGGCGGGTTCCGCGCCGCGGGTGTCGCCGCCGGCCTCAAGAGCACCGGCAAGCCCGACGTCGCGCTCGTCGTCAACGACGGTCCCCTGCACAACGCGGCCGCCGTCTTCACCTCCAACCGCGTGGCGGCAGCGCCCGTGCTGTGGTCGCGCCAGGTCGTGTCCGACGGACGCGTGGACGCCGTCGTCCTCAACTCCGGAGGAGCCAACGCGTGCACCGGAGCAGAGGGGTTCCAGAACACCCACCGGACGGCGGAGGTCGCCGCCGGGCTGCTCGGCGTCTCGGCGACCGACGTGTTCGTCTGCTCCACGGGCCTGATCGGTGAACAGCTCCCCATGGACAAGCTCCTCGCGGGGGTGGCCGACGCGGTCGGATCACTCGGCAGGGGAGGCGGACCCACAGCTGCCGAGGCGATCAGGACCACCGACACCGTGTCCAAGGAGGCGCGGTACCCGGCCACCGCCGACTCCGCGAGCGAGGGATACGCCATCGGTGGCATGGCCAAGGGGGCCGGCATGCTCGCACCGGGTCTCGCCACCATGCTCGTGGTCCTCACGACGGACGCGGCGCTGGACGCCGCCGCCCTCGACGCCGCCCTGCGGGAAGCCACCCGCGTGAGCTTCGACAGGACCGACGCCGACGGCTGCATGTCGACGAACGACACCGTCGTCCTCCTCGCGTCCGGCTCCGCGGGTGTCGCCCCGGACCAGACCCAGTTCACGGAGGCGCTCACGCAGGTGTGCCTCGACCTCGCCGCGCAGCTCATCCACGACGCCGAGGGCGCGAGCCACACCATCGCCGTGACCACCGTGAACGCCGCCTCCGAGCGCGATGCCGAGGTGGTCTCCCGCGCCGTCGCCCGCTCCAACCTCTTCAAGACCGCGATCTTCGGCAACGACCCGAACTGGGGCCGGGTGCTGGCGGCGGTCGGGACCACGGACGCCGTGTTCGAGCCCGAGCAGCTCAACGTGTCCATGAACGGCGTGCAGATCTGCCGGGACGGCGGCATCGGGGAGTCGCGGGACCTCGTGGACCTCACGGCACACGATGTCACGGTCGAGATCGACCTCGCCGCCGGGACGGCGAGCGCGACCATCTGGACGAACGACCTCACGCACGAGTACGTGCACGAGAACTCCGCGTACTCGAGCTGACGGGACACACCATGACAGACGTCCGACCGACCGAGGCGGGACCGTCGGCCTCGACGCTGCGGGCCCAGGACAAGGCCGCCACCCTGATGGAAGCCCTGCCGTGGATCCAGCGGTTCGCCGGTACCACCATGGTCGTCAAGTACGGCGGCAACGCGATGGTGGACGACGCCATGCGGCGCGCCTTCGCGGAGGACATCGTCTTCCTGCACCACGTCGGCATCCGTCCCGTCGTCGTCCACGGGGGAGGGCCGCAGATCAACGCGATGCTGGAGAAACTGGGCATCGAGTCCGAGTTCAAGGGCGGTCTGCGCGTCACGACCCCCGAGGCGATGGACGTGGTGCGGATGGTCCTCACCGGGCAGGTGGGCCGCGAACTGGTGGGCCTCATCAATTCGCACGGTCCCTACGCGGTCGGGCTGTCGGGGGAGGACGGCGGACTGCTCCGCGCGGTCCGCACCGGCACCGTCGTCGACGGCGAGCCCGTGGACCTCGGGCTCGTCGGCGAGGTGACCGCCGTGCACCCGGGGGCGATCCTCGACATCCTGCAGGCAGGGCGCATCCCCGTCATCTCCACCGTCGCCCCCGAGTACGACGACGACGGCGACGCCACCCAGCAGGTGCTCAACGTCAACGCCGACTCGGCGGCCGCGGCGCTCGCCGCGGCCCTCGGAGCGTCGAAGCTCGTGATCCTCACCGACGTCGAGGGCCTCTACGCCGCCTGGCCGGACCGCAGCTCCCTCATCTCCTCCCTCTCCGCCTCCCAACTGCGTGAACTCCTGCCCAGCCTGCAGTCCGGCATGATCCCCAAGATGAAGGCCTGCCTGCAGGCCGTCGACGCCGGCGTCGAGCGCGCGCACATCGTGGACGGGCGCCTGGCCCACTCGATGCTGCTGGAGACCTTCACCACCGCGGGCATCGGCACACAGGTCGTCCCGGACACCGACACCGACACGGCCACCGACACCGACACCGCCACGGCAGGAGCACCCTCATGACCGACACCGGAACCGCGACCCCGGCCGACGCGCTCCCGGGCACGGCCTCGGGCGCCGACTGGCTCGCCCGGTACAACGGGGCGCTGCTGGGCGTGTTCGGCACGCCGCAGCGCGTCCTCGTGCGCGGCTCGGGCTGCACGGTGTGGGACGCCGACGGCAACGAGTACCTCGACCTGCTCGCAGGGATCGCCGTGAACGCCCTCGGCCACGCACACCCCTTCGTCACGTCCGTCGTCTCGGCCCAGCTCGCGACCCTCGGCCACATCTCGAACTTCTTCACGAGCCCCACGCAGGTGGCGCTCGCGGAGAAGCTGCTCGAGCTCTCCGAGGCGCCCGCCGGTTCGCGCGTCTTCTTCACCAACTCCGGCGCCGAGGCCCTCGAGGCCGCGGTGAAGCTGGCGCGCCGCAACAGCACGCCGGAGCGCCACCGCATCCTCGCCCTCGACGGTGCCTTCCACGGCAGGACGATGGGAGCGCTCGCCCTCACCTCGAAGACGGCCTACCGTGCACCGTTCGAGCCGCTGCCGGGGGGCGTGGAGCACATCCCGTTCGACGACGTCGATGCCCTGCGCGCCGCCATGGACGACTCGGTGGCGGCCCTGGTGCTCGAACCGATCCAGGGCGAGGCCGGCGTCCGTCCGCTCTCACCGGAGTACCTCCGCGCCGCCCGCGAACTGACCCGCGAGCACGGGGCCCTCCTGATCCTCGACGAGGTCCAGTCGGGCATCGCGCGGACGGGCCGCTGGTTCGCCCACCAGTGGGTCGACGGCGTGGTCCCGGACGCCATGACCCTCGCCAAGGGCCTCGGCGGCGGCTTCCCCGTCGGCGCCCTCGTCACCTTCGGCGAGGACGTCTCGGCGCTTCTCTCGGCGGGCCAGCACGGCACCACCTTCGGCGGCAACCCGGTCGCCACGGCGGCAGGACTGGCGACCCTCCATACGCTCGAATCATCCGGTGCGCTGCAGCACGTGGCCGACGTCGGCGCCTTTTTTCGGGAGCACCTCGCCGCCGTGCAGGGTGTCACGGCGGTGCGGGGTGCGGGCCTGCTCATCGGGTTCGACCTCGACGGCGAGTACGCCCCGGCAGCGGTGCAGGCCGCTCTCGCTGCAGGGTTCATCATCAACGCGACCGGCCCCGGCACCATCCGCCTCGCACCTCCGCTGATCCTCACGCGGGAGCAGGCGGCGAGCTTCCTCGACGCCCTGCCCTCGATCCTCACGACTGCCCGGGAGGCACTCTCATGACGCGCCACTTCCTCGTCGATACGGACCTCTCGCCCGCCGAGCAGGCGGAGGTCCTCGACCTCGCCGCGGAACTCAAGGCGAAGCCCTACTCCCACGCCCCCTACGCGGCCGAGGGGGCGGGCCGCAGGACCGTCGCCGTCATCTTCGACAAGACCTCCACGCGCACCCGCGTGTCCTTCGCCGCCGGGATCGCGGACCTGGGCGGAGTGCCGCTCATCATCGGGGCGGGCGACTCCCAGCTCGGCCACAAGGAATCCATCACCGACACCGCCAAGGTGCTCGAGCGGATGGTCGCGACGATCGTCTGGCGCACCTACGCCCAGGCTGGCCTCGAGGAGATGGCGGCCGCGTCGAGCGTCCCCGTCATCAACGCCCTCTCCGACGACTACCACCCGTGCCAGCTGCTGGCGGACCTCCTCACCATCCGCGAGCACAAGGGCACCCTCGCCGGGCTGACCATGACCTACCTCGGGGACAGCGCCAACAACATGGCCAACTCCTACCTCCTCGCCGGTGCCACCGCCGGCATGCACGTCCGGATCGCGGGGCCGGAGGGCTACCTCCCCGACCCCGCGGTCGTGGGCGCGGCGGAGCAGCGCGCCGCCGAGACCGGCGGGTCGGTCCTCGTGACCACGGATGCCGTCGCCGCGCTCGCGGGTGCGGACGTCGTCGCCACGGACACGTGGGTGTCCATGGGGCAGGAGGACGAGAAGGCCGCGCGGCAGGAGCTCTTCCGCGCGTACGCCGTCGACGCGGCGGCCATGGTGCACGCCGCCCCCGACGCCGTCGTGCTCCACTGCCTGCCCGCCTACCGCGGGTACGAGATCAGCGCCGACGTCATCGACGGCCCGCAGTCCCTGGTCTGGGACGAGGCGGAGAACCGGCTGCACGCCCAGAAGGCGCTCATGACCTGGCTGGTCGCGCGATCGGGGACGCCGGGGACGACGGGGAGCCCCTCGTGACCGTGCAGCGCGACTCGGCCCGTCCCACCACGAAGACCGCCCGGCACGCCCGGATCACGGACCTGCTCACGGCGCAGTCCGTCCGCTCGCAGGTCGAACTGGCCACGCTCCTCGCGGCGGACGGTGTGCAGGTCAACCAGGGGACGCTCTCGCGGGACCTCGTGGAGCTCGGCGTCGTCCGCGTCCGCGGTGCCGACGGCGCCCTGATCTACGCGGTCCCGGTGGAGGGCGGAGGACGCCACGTGCAGACTGCCGTCTCCCAGGAGATCCTCGATGCGCGGCTGGCGAAACTGTGCAACGAGCTGCTCGTGACCGCCGAGTCCTCGGGCAACATCGTCATCCTGCGCACTCCGCCGGGAGCGGCGAACTTCCTCGCCCTGGCCATCGACCACTCCGTGATGCCCTCGATCCTCGGGACCATCGCGGGCGACGACACCGTGATGCTCGTGAGCCGCGAACCCGACGGCGGCGCCGCCGTCGCCGAGCGGTTCCTCGGCCTCGCGCAGGAACCGCAGGGGCCCGCCGAGCCGTCCTGACCGCGCGCCGCTACGCTTGCCCTGCGCAGGCCGGCCGCCGCATGAAAACCTGAACACCGAACACCCGAACACCTACAGCCACCCATAGACACCCACAGACACCCACAGACACCCACAGACAGCACGGGCGCCCGCCCGGACAATCGAAGGAGCATTTCCCGTGACAGAACGCATCGTCCTCGCCTACTCCGGCGGACTCGACACCTCCGTCGCCATCGGCTGGATCGCGGAAGCCACCGGGGCCGAGGTGATCGCGGTGGCCGTCGACGTCGGACAGGGCGGAGAATCCCTCGAGACCATCCGCCAGCGCGCACTCGGCTGCGGAGCCGTCGAGGCGTACGTGGCCGACGCCCGCGAGGAGTTCGCCACCGACTACTGCATGCCCGCCCTGAAGGCCAACGCCCTCTACATGGACGCCTACCCGCTCGTCTCGGCCCTGTCCCGTCCGGTCATCGTCAAGCACCTCGTCGCCGCCGCGCGCGAGTTCGGCGCGACGACGGTGTCCCACGGCTGCACGGGCAAGGGCAACGATCAGGTGCGCTTCGAGGTGGGCATCCAGACCCTGGGCCCCGACCTGAAGTGCATCGCCCCCGTCCGGGACCTGGCCCTCACCCGCGACAAGGCGATCGCCTTCGCCGAGGAGAAGGGACTGCCGATCGAGACCACCAAGAAGAACCCGTTCTCCATCGACCAGAACGTGTGGGGCCGTGCCGTCGAGACGGGCTTCCTCGAGGACATCTGGAACGGTCCCACCAAGGACGTCTACGACTACACGGCGTCGCCGGAGTTCCCGCCCGCCGTGGACGAGGTCACCATCTCCTTCCGGGAGGGCGTCCCCGTGGCGATCGACGGCCACGCCGTCACCCCGCTGCAGGCCATCGAGGAGCTCAACCGCCGTGCGGGTGCCCAGGGCATCGGCCGCATCGACATCGTCGAGGACCGCCTGGTCGGCATCAAGAGCCGCGAGATCTACGAGGCCCCCGGCGCCATGGCCCTCATCGCCGCGCACCGCGAACTCGAGAACGTGACCATCGAGCGCGAGCAGGCCCGCTTCAAGAAGACCGTCGACCAGCGCTGGACCGAGCTCGTGTACGACGGCCAGTGGTTCTCCCCGCTGAAGCGCTCGCTGGACACCTTCGTGGACGACACGCAGAAGTACGTGACGGGGGACATCCGCATGGACCTCCACGGGGGCCGCGCCACCGTCACCGGCCGCCGCTCGGACGTCGCCCTCTACGACTTCAACCTCGCGACCTACGACTCCGGCGACACCTTCGACCAGTCGATGGCCCGTGGGTTCATCGAGATCTTCGGCCTGTCCTCGAAGGTGGCATCGAGCCGGGACCAGCGGGCGGGCGCCTGATGGCCCCAGTGCACGGTGGCGGGACCAACGAGGGCTCGCTGTGGGGCGGCCGGTTCGCCGGCGGCCCCGCGGACGCCCTCGCCGCCCTCAGCAAGTCGACCCACTTCGACTGGCGCCTGGCCCGGTACGACATCGAGGGATCCCGCGCCCACGCGCGGGTGCTCCACCGGGCGGGCCTGCTCGACGACGCCGAGCTCGCGGGCATGCTGGACGCACTGGACCGGCTCGACGAGGACGTGCGGTCCGGCGCCTACCTGCCGGCCGAGACCGACGAGGACGTGCACGGTTCGCTGGAGCGCGGCCTCATCGAGCGTGCCGGGCCGGCCCTCGGCGGGAAGCTGCGCGCCGGCAGGTCCCGCAACGACCAGGTGGCGACGCTCGGGCGCATGTACCTCAGGGACCACGCCCGGATCATCGCCGGCGGCGTCCTCGCGACGATCGGCGCGCTCGTCGACCAGGCGGAGGCCCACCTCGAGGTGCCCATGCCCGGCCGGACGCACCTGCAGCACGCGCAGCCGGTCCTGCTGAGCCACCACCTGCTCGCCCACGCGTGGGCGCTGCTGCGCGACGTGCAGCGGCTGAAGGACTGGGACCGCCGGGCAGGGGTCTCGCCCTATGGATCGGGCGCGCTGGCGGGTTCGTCCCTCGGGCTCGATCCCGAGGCCGTGGCGGCGGACCTCGGGTTCTTCTCCGCCACGCACAACTCCATCGACGGCACCGCGTCCCGGGACGTCTACGCCGAGTTCGCGTGGGTGACGGCGATGATCGGCGTCGATCTCTCCCGCGTGAGCGAGGAGATCATCATCTGGGCCACGAAGGAGTTCTCCTTCGTCACGCTCGACGACGCGTTCTCCACGGGCTCGTCGATCATGCCGCAGAAGAAGAACCCGGACGTCGCCGAGCTCGCGCGCGGCAAGGCGGGCCGTCTGATCGGTGATCTGACGGGTCTGCTCGCGACGCTCAAGGGCATGCCCCTGGCCTACAACCGCGATCTCCAGGAGGACAAGGAACCGGTGTTCGACGCCGTCGACACGCTCGAGGTCCTCCTGCCCGCGGTGTCCGGCATGATCGCGACGCTGGTCTTCAACACCGGGCGCATGGCGGCGCTCGCACCGCAGGGGTTCGCCCTGGCCACGGACATCGCGGAGTGGCTCGTCCGCCAGGGTGTCCCGTTCCGGGAGGCCCACGAGCTCTCCGGCGCGGCCGTGCGGATCGCGGAGCAGCGCGGCGTCGAACTGTGGGACCTGACGGACGAGGAGTTCGGGGGCATCTCGGCGCATCTCACGCCGGCGGTCCGCGAGGTCCTGACGGTCGAGGGGTCCCTGGCGAGCCGCGACGCGCAGGGCGGTACGGCCCCGTCCGCCGTCCGGCGCCAGCTCTCCGCCCTGCGGGCGGAGCTGGACGACGTCGCGGGGTACGCGGCGGCCTGATCCGGACGCGGCGTGGCCCCTTCCCGGGACCACGCCGCACGGACGGCGGGCGCCCTGTCGCCCTGCTACGCCTGCCGCGAAGTCCTTTGACAGGCCCGTGCACCCGGCGCAGGGTGTGTGCATGCAGCCCACCGACCAGCGCGCCACCCTCCGCGAGTTCTTCCCCTACCTGCGGGGGCACGTCCGTGTCCTCGTCGTGGTCGCCGTCGTGTCCCTGGTCTCGACCGGGCTGGCGATCGCCCAGCCCCTCATGGTGCAGCAGCTCGTCAACGCCGTGTCGGCGAGCCGCCCGGCCACGGTGTTCGTGTGGCTCCTCGTCGCCATCACCCTCGGCGGAGCCGTGTTCGGGGCCGCCCAGTCCTACCTGCTGCAGCGCACCGCCGAGTCGGTGGTCCTCGGCGTGCGCCGGTCGCTGGTCGGCCGGCTGCTCGCCCTGCCGATCCGCGAGTTCGACCGGCGCCGGGTCGGCGACCTCATGTCGCGTGTCGGCTCGGACACCACCCTGATGCGCAGCGTCATCACCTCGGGCCTGTTCGAGATCGTCTCGTCCGTTCTGATGTTCTTCGCGGCCGTCGTGCTGATGGTGCTCATCGATCCGCTGCTCTTCGCGATCACCCTGGCCGCGGTGCTGCTGGGTGCGGGCGGGGTGCTGTTCCTCGGTCGGCTGATCCGCAGGCGCAGCCGCGATGTGCAGGACGCCGTCGGCTCCATGACCGCGGCCGTGGAGCGGGGCCTGTCGGGGATCCGCACCATCAAGGCCTCCGTCGCCGAGCAGCGCGAAGCGGCCGTGATCGACGTGGAAGCCACGAAGGCCTACCGGGCCGGCATCGCCATGGCACGTCTCCAGGCCGCCGTCCAGCCCATCATGTCGATCTGCGTCCAGGGCGCCTTCATCGTGGTGCTCGCCGTCGGCGGCATCCGCGTCGCGGCGGGCGAACTGCTGCTCGGCGACCTCATCGCGTTCATCCTCTACCTGTTCCTGCTCGTGATGCCGATCGGTTCGGCCATGAGCGCCTTCGTGCAGATCCAGTCCGGGCTGGCCGCGCTCGACCGCATCCAGGAGATCGCGCGGCTCGAGCCCGAGCGGACCGACGAGGAGCGTCCCGCCCCGACGGAGCCGGTCACGGCACCAGCGACCGCGAGCGGTCCGATCGAACTCCGTGACGTCAGCTTCCGCTACGCCGCGGCGGACGGTGCCGCCGGTGGGCCGCCCGCACCCGCGTCCGGGGGCGCGCCCGCCCGGAGGGGTCCTTCGTCACCGGATCCCCTGCAGGCCCTCGACCCGGTCGACGGCGACCCGCTGGTCCTCGACGGTGTGAGCTTCTCCGTCCCCGCGGGAAGCCGCACGGCACTCGTCGGCCCGTCGGGTGCCGGCAAATCCACAGTGCTCGCGCTCCTGGAACGGTTCTACGAGCCGACGGGCGGCAGCATCACCGTCGACGGCACCGCGCTGGCCCGGATCCCGCGCTCCGAGCTCCGTTCACGCATCGGCCTCGTGGAACAGGAGGCCCCGGTCCTCAGCGGGACCCTCGCCGACAACCTCCGGCTCGCAGCCCCGGAGGCGACCGACGACCAGCTTCGCCGCGTCCTCGCCGCCGTGGGCCTCGACGAACTCGGCGAGCGGTCCGACGACGGCCTCGACCTCAACCTGGGGGAGGACGGCATCCGCCTCTCCGGCGGACAGCGGCAGCGCCTCGCCTGGGCCCGGGTGATCCTCGCGGACCGCCCCGTCCTGCTGATGGACGAGCCGACGTCCGCCGTGGACTCCCGGACCGAGCAGCTCCTCCAGCGGACGCTGGGGGAGGCCTCGCGGGACCGGACGGTCGTCGTCGTCGCCCACCGCCTGTCGACGATCGCCGACTTCGACCAGATCGTGGTCCTGGACCAGGGGCGCGTCGAGGCCGTGGGCACGCATCAGGAGCTCCTCGAGAGCAGCGACCTGTACCGCGACATGGCGGCCCGCCAGCGCCTCGTGGCACACGCCTGACCCTCCGCGCGGACGCCCGGTTCGGGCGGTCCGGGCGGAGGGCCGGTCAGGCCTCCTGCGCCCGGCCGGACTCCCGATCGAGCAGCCGCTGCTTCACCGGCAGCCCCCACCGGAACCCGCCGAGCGTGCCGTCGGTGCGGATGATCCTGTGGCACGGGACGAAGAGCGCCGCGGCGTTCTTGGCGCAGGCCGCCGCAGCGGCGCGGACGGCCGTGGGGTTGCCGGCGCGCTCGGCGTACTGGAGGTACGTGACCGGTGCCCCCGGCCGGACGGTGCGGAGGACCTCCCAGGCATGGACCCGGAACGGTCCCGAGGACTGCCGGACCCGCACCGTCGTGATGGCCTCGAAGTCGCCGTCGTAGTAGCGGGCGACGGCGTCGAGGATCGGCTGCACCGACGACGCGGCAGGATCGAAGCCCACCGCCCTGATGCTCGGGTGGATCTGCCCGGTGAGCTCGGAGGGGAGGTCCGTCCAGCCGGAGGACAGTACTGCGCCCTCCGCCTCGATGACGGTGAAGGCGCCGTCGGGCGTGTCGATCGTGGTGGTGGTGGCGCCGCGCAGCGGGGCGGTGGGGGCGAGTGTGGCGGTCATGGCGGGAATCCCTTCGGTGGTCACGGGTAGGCGGAGCGGGTCAGGCGACGGCGTCGAGCGGAGCCCCGCCGCCTGTGCGGGCGGTCCGTCGTCCGGCCTCCCTCCACAGGTGCACGGTCGCGTACGAGCGCCAGGGGCGGACGGTGTCCATCGCGTCGGCGAGCGAGGGGCCCGACGGCGCCGGGACGCCGTCGTCCGGCCGATCGGCGTCCCGGCCGGCGAGGCGCCAGCCCAGGCGCACGGCGGCATCGGTGGGCAGGTTCGTGTCGGGGTGGCCGAGGACCCGCATGGTGACGTAGTCCGCGGTCCAGGGGCCGATGCCGGGCAGCTGCAGCAGCTCGGCGCGCAGTGTCTCGGGGCGGGCTCCCACCCCGATCTCGAGGGAACCCGACGCCAGGCCGTGGACCGCGGCCCGCAGGGCATCGTTCCGTCGGCGGGGCCCGCGCAGGAGCGGCTCGGGTGCCTCCGCGAGGTCCTGCGCCGACGGGAACATCCTCGACAGGCCGGTGCCCGGTGCCTCGACGGCGGGACCCGCCGTGGCGAGGCGGCCGAGGGCCGTCCTGGCCGCGGCGACGGTCACCTGCTGGCCGACGATGGCCCGGACGAGTGTCTCGTGGGGATCCACGGACCCGGGAAGACGCAGTCCCGGCGTGGCCGCGGTGAGACGTGCGAAGGTCGGGTGCCGGCGGAGGGCCGCGTCGATGGCCACCGGGTCGGCGTCGAGGTCGAAGAGCCGCCGGATCCGGCTCAGCAGGGCCGGCAGATCACCCAGCCCCGCCACCGAGACCGTCACGGGCAGGGCGGCCTGCCCCCTGCCGCGCGCTTCGACGGCGCCCGCCCTGAACCAGGCGGGGCCCGCGGGCAGGTGGAGGAGCCTCTCGTAGCCCGATCCGCCGGCCTGTTCCACCCCCTCCACCGCCCGTGCGGCGAGGAACCGGAAGATCCCGTTGTCGTAGGGCAGGCGCGTCGGCAGGAACAGGGGGATCCGGAGCGGACCGCCGGAAGCCGCCTCCTCGCCCGCGTGCCCGCGGAGCTGCCGGGAGGCGTCCCGCAGCTGTCCGGGCGTGAGGTCGAAGACCTGCTGCACGGTGTCGTTGAACTGACGGATGCTCCCGAAGCCGGCTGCGAACGCGACGTCGGAGAACCGCAGCGTCGATGCGGTGAGCAGGGCCCTGGCGGTCTGGGCGCGGTGGGCGCGGGCCAGCGAGAGCGCCCCGGCCCCCAGTTCGTCCTTGAGGATGCGGTTGAGGTGGCGGGCCGAGTACCCGAGCCGGGCTGCGAGGCCGGCGACTCCCGCCCGGTCCACCTCGCCGTCGGCGATGAGGCGCATGGCGCGGGCCGCGGCATCGCTGCGGAGGTTCCATTCCGGGTCACCGGGGACGGCCTCGGGCAGGCACCGCTTGCACGCCCGGTACCCGGCCTCGTGGGCGGCGGCCGAGGTGCGGTAGAAGGTGACGTTGGAGGGCTTCGGGGTGCGGGCGGGGCAGGAGGGCCGGCAGTAGATGCCCGTGCTCGAGACCGCGGTGACGAACTGCCCGTCGAAGCGCACATCGCGCGCGTCGATCGCCCGGTACTGCTGCCAGAAGTCCATGTCGTCATCCTGCCACCCCCCGGAGGATGGAACTAGCGGGTTTCGGACACTGCGGCAGGACCCGCGCGGGTCGGGCTTGCTACGGTCGACGGGTGGTCGATCAGAGCGGGACGGCAGCGGACGTACGGGCCAGGCTGGGCGGCAGCGCCCTCGGCGTCGCCCCTTGGCTGCTCGGGGCGCAGCTCAGCCACACGGGCGACGACGGCGGGGTAACGGTCCGCATCTCGGAGGTGGAGGCCTACCTCGGCCCCGACGACCCCGGCTCGCACGCCTTCCGCGGGAAGACCGCGCGGAACGCCACCATGTTCGGCCCGGCCGGCCACCTCTACGTCTACTTCACCTACGGCATGCACTACTGCGCCAACATCGTGTGCGGGTCGGAGGGGTGGGCCACGGGTCTCCTCCTGCGCGCGGGGGAGATCACCGAGGGCGTGGACCTCGCCCGCGTGCGGCGCTCCCACCCGGCGACGGACCTCGACCTCGCACGGGGGCCGGCCCGGCTCGCGCAGGCACTGGGCCTCGACCGCGCGGCTGATGGAGCGGATGTGCTCGCGCACCCCTTCCGGCTCGCCCTCCCGGACACGCCCCCGACGGACATCGCCCGCGGCCCGCGCGTCGGTGTGAGCGGGATCGCCGGGACCGCTCAGTACCCGTGGCGTTTCTGGCTGCCCGGGGATCCGACGGTCTCGCGCTACCGTCCCGGTAAGCGCCCCGCAGCACGTAGTGTTGATCCGTGACAATCAGCGGAGCGGATGCCGGCGGAACCCCGGCGACAGCAGCAGGACCGACCGGACTCGCGGCCGACGCCACGGACGCCATCGACCGCCTCTGCGCCGTCGTCCCCGACTTCCCGTCCCCGGGCATCGTCTTCCGTGACCTCACCCCCGTCTTCTCCGACGCCCGGGCGTTCCGCGCCGTGGTCGACGCGGTCGCGGAGCCTTTCGCCGGATCGTTCGACGCCGTGGCCGGGGTCGAGGCCCGCGGCTTCCTCCTCGCGGCGGCCGTCGCCTACGCGACCGGCACCGGCGTCGTCACGGTGCGCAAGGCCGGCAAGCTGCCCCGCGCCGTGTACAGCGCGTCCTACGACCTCGAATACGGGCAGGCGACGCTCGAGCTCCACCAGTCCGACCTGCCCGCCGGGGCGCGCGTCCTGGTCCTGGACGACGTGCTCGCCACGGGCGGAACGCTCGTCGCCGCATGCGCCTTGCTCGAACAGGCTGGAGCCGTCGTCGCAGGCTGCGGAGTGGTCCTCGAACTCGGCGACCTCGGTGGCCGGGCCAGCCTGGCCGGCCGGAACGTCCACGCGCTGAGAACCGTGTAGTCCACGCGCTAGACTTGACGGTCCGTCTTTGAAGGAAGGTAGTGTCCGATGCACGAGACGTCCCATGCCAGGGCGGAGCTGGACCACGAGCGCCGCTACGTCGACGGTCTGTACCGCCGCCTCGACGAACTCCGTGCCGAGAAGGTCGAGCAGCTCGCGGAGGTCCGGCGCACCCAGGCGGCCGGCTCCCACCAGAACCGCTCGGAGCGCGACGCCTTCGCCACGATGTACGAGGACCGCCTCGCCCAGCTGAACGCCGTCGACGACCGGCTCGTCTTCGGGCGCCTGGACCTGGACAGCGGCGAGGAACGCTACATCGGCCGCATCGGGCTCTCCGACGACGACCTCCGGCAGCTCATGGTGGACTGGCGTGCCCCCGAGGCGGGCACCTTCTACCAGGCCACCGCCTTCGAGCGCATGGGCGTCCGCCGCCGTCGCCACCTCATCCTGTCGCGGCGCGACGTCGTCGCCATCGAGGACGACGTCCTCGACGTCGACCTGCTCGGGGACGACGAGTCCCTGCAGGGTGAGGGCGCCCTGCTCGCCGCGCTGAACTCGCGGCGCACAGGCCAGATGTCGGACATCGTCGGAACCATCCAGGCCGAGCAGGACCGCATCATCCGTGCGCCGCTGCCCGGCGTCACCGTGGTGCAGGGCGGCCCCGGCACCGGGAAGACGGCCGTCGCGCTCCACCGTGCCGCCTACCTCCTCTACACGCACCGGGAGCGGCTGAAGTCCGCCGGCGTGCTGCTGGTCGGACCGACGGACGCCTTCATGAAGTACATCGAACGCGTGTTGCCCTCCCTCGGGGAGACCGGCGTCGTCATGGCCGGCATCGGTACGCTGATGCCCGGCGTGTCGACGGTGCAGGAGACGAGCGAGGCGGCGGCGGCCATCAAGGGCCGCCTCGAGATGGCCCGGGTCCTCCGGAACGCGGTCGCCAACCGTGAGCGGGTGCCGGCCGAGAACAAGCGCCTCAACGTCGAGGGGACCCTGCTGACGCTCACGCCCCGCCAGGTGGCGCGTGCGCGCGAACGGGCGCGGGCCACGGGCAAGCCGCACAACGAAGCGCGCGTGACGTTCGTCAAGATCCTCCTCCGTGAGCTCACCGAGCAGCTGCTGGACAAGCTCGAGGAGTCCTCGGGCGGAGGGAACAACGCGGACCGCTCCTACCTCGCCGAGGACGTCCGCAGCTCGCGCGACGTGCGGATCGCCCTCAACCTCGCCTGGATGCCCCTCACGCCGCAGAAGCTCGTCGCGGAACTCTTCGCGCGTCCCGAGCTGCTCCGCGCAGCGGCCCCGGATCTCACCGACGCGGAGGTGGCCGCCCTGGCCCGGCCCGTCGACGCCCCCTGGACCGAGGCGGACGTCCCCCTGCTCGACGAGGCCGCCGAACTCCTCGGCGAGCTCGATGCGTCCGCGGGGCGGGACAGCTCCGCCCGTGAGCAGGAGCAGAAGCGGGACCTCGCCAATGCGGAGCGGGCCCTCGAGAACGTCAACGCCACGCTCGAGGACGCCGGCGTGGACGGGGTGCTGACGGCCGAGGACCTCGCCCAGCACAACGCCGTCCCGGTGACCCGGCTGTCCGCGGCCGAACGCGCGTCCGGGGACCGCACCTGGGCGTACGGCCACATCGTGGTGGACGAGGCGCAGGAGCTTTCACCCATGCAGTGGCGCCTCCTGATGCGCCGGTGTCCGCTGAAGTCGTTCACCATCGTCGGCGACATCGCGCAGACCAGCTCGGCGGCGGGATCCAGGTCCTGGCAGCAGGCGCTCGAGCCGTTCGTGGGGGAGCGCTGGCAGCTCGAGGAACTGACGGTCAACTACCGCACCCCCTCGCAGATCGCCGAGGCGGCGGTCCGGATGGCCAACGCCGCGGGGCTCGTCGTCTCCGCACCGAAGGCCGTGCGCGAGGGCCGGTTCCCTCCCGTCCTCGATACCGTCCGGGATCTCGTGCCGTCCCTCGTGGACGTCATGCCCGAGGAACTGGCGTCGATCGACGGCGGGCTGCTCGCCGTCATCGCGCCGGACCACCTGGTGCCGGAGGTACGCGCGGCGCTGGTGCCCGTCTACGGCAGCCGTGTCGGTTCGGGTGCGGGCGGGCCGGGCCAGGACATCGTGGTGATCGGCCCCCGCGAGTCGAAGGGCCTGGAATTCGACGGCGTCGTCATCCTCGAACCGCAGGAGATGCTCGATTCGGCGACGGCGCGGGTGGGCGATCTCTACGTGGCGATGACCCGGCCCACGCAGCGCCTCCGCGTCATCTCGACCGGCCGGATTCCTGCAGGTATCGCCGGCTGATAATTTGGAGGGGTGTCCCAGCGAACAAAAACCCCGGTCAGTGGCCTCGAGAGCCAGCGCAACGATCCCTCGTTCGAGAGCATCCATGACGAGCTGGTGTGGCGTGGGCTGATCCACGTCTCCACCGACGAGGCCGAGCTGAAGGAACTGCTCGCCGGCGCGCCCATCACGTTCTACTGCGGATTCGACCCCACGGCGCCCAGCCTGCACCTCGGCAACCTCGTCCAGCTCCTCACGATGCGCCGGCTGCAGCTCGCCGGGCATCGGCCCCTCGGCCTGGTCGGTGGTTCCACCGGCCTCGTCGGCGATCCCCGTCCCACGGCCGAGCGCACCATGAACACCAAGGAGACGGTCGCCGAGTGGGTCGGCTACCTCCAGGGCCAGGTGCAGAAGTTTCTCGACTTCGAGGGCGAGAACGCCGCCCGGATGGTGAACAACCTCGACTGGACCGGCCCGATGAGCGTCATCGACTTCCTGCGCGACGTCGGCAAGTACTTCCGCGTCGGCACGATGATCAAGAAGGAGACGGTCGCCAAGCGCCTGAACTCCGACGAGGGCATCAGCTACACCGAGTTCAGCTACCAGATCCTGCAGGGCATGGACTTCCTCCAGCTGTTCCGCGACTACGGCTGCGTCCTGCAGACCGGCGGTTCGGACCAGTGGGGCAACCTCACCAGCGGCACGGAACTGGTCCGCAAGGTCGAGGGCACGGCCGTGCACGCCATCGGCACGCCGCTGATCACGAACTCCGACGGCACCAAGTTCGGCAAGAGCGAAGGCAACGCCATCTGGCTCGACGCCGCGATGACCAGCCCGTATGCCATGTTCCAGTTCTGGCTCAACACCTCGGACGCCGACGTCACCGAGCGGCTCCGGATCTTCACCTTCCGCAGCCGCGAGGAGATCGACGCGCTCGAGCGGGCGACGGCGGAGCGGCCCCACGAGCGGGCTGCCCAGCGCGCGCTGGCCTACGACGTCACCTCCCTCGTCCACGGCGTGGATGCCACCGAGAAGGTCATCGCCGCGTCGGCCGCCCTCTTCGGGCAGGGCGATCTCACAGTGCTCGACCTCCCCACCCTCGAGGCCGCGACCGCGGAACTGGAATCGGTCGCCATCACCAGGGACGGACTGGGGATCGTGGACCTGCTGGTCGCCTCCGGTCTCTCGGCGAGCAACTCGGCGGCGCGGCGCACCGTCTCCGAGGGCGGGGCGTACGTGAACAACGCGAAGATCACCGACGCGGAGCACACCGTCGGCGACGCCGACCTCCTCCATGGGCGATACCTGCTCGTCCGCCGCGGGAAGCGCAACCTGGCGATGGTCGACGTCGCCTGACCCGCCTGCGGCGCTTTCCACGAGAGCCGGCACGCCCCGAGGGGGTGTGCCGGCTCTCGTCGTTCCTGCACCGCGGTGGTCTTCGCGCTGTGGTGGGGGTGGGGGTGGGGGTGGGGGTGGATTTGGTGGTGGTGGGTTTGTGGTTCTATAGTTATGGAGTTGCCCCGGTGAGGGTGACACATCCCCCCTTTGATTCGAGTTGAAGCTGTTCTGGTGTGTGCTGTGCATGCTGCCGGGATGGGCTTTGGTTCTGTTGTCGGTTGTGTGGGTTCGTTGGTTGGTGGTGGTGCCGGGTTTTTGCCTGGTGGTGCGGCTGGGGAGCGGATTTGCGGGATCGGGGGTGGTGGGGTAGGCTTGTAAAGTTGCTTCGGAGCGAGAACAGATCCGTTTGGTTGTGTTTGGTGCCGGTAGCTCCTGTTGTTTGAGAACTCAATAGTGTGCCAAGTTTGTTGATACCGATTGTTTTTTGATTGGTTGAATTTGCTGGTTGCCGCACCCCGTGTGGTGGCTGGTTTTTTTGGCTGGTTTCGAATTTTGTGCAATGGTGTCACCCGTTTTCCCGGGTGGTGTTGTTGTGTCTGTAATGCATTTACGGAGAGTTTGATCCTGGCTCAGGATGAACGCTGGCGGCGTGCTTAACACATGCAAGTCGAACGATGAACCTCACTTGTGGGGGGATTAGTGGCGAACGGGTGAGTAACACGTGAGTAACCTGCCCTTGACTCTGGGATAAGCCTGGGAAACCGGGTCTAATACTGGATACGACCTTCTGGCGCATGCCATGTTGGTGGAAAGCTTTTGTGGTTTTGGATGGACTCGCGGCCTATCAGCTTGTTGGTGGGGTAATGGCCTACCAAGGCGACGACGGGTAGCCGGCCTGAGAGGGTGACCGGCCACACTGGGACTGAGACACGGCCCAGACTCCTACGGGAGGCAGCAGTGGGGAATATTGCACAATGGGCGCAAGCCTGATGCAGCGACGCCGCGTGAGGGATGAAGGCCTTCGGGTTGTAAACCTCTTTCAGTAGGGAAGAAGTCCATCTTTTGGGTGGGTGACGGTACCTGCAGAAGAAGCGCCGGCTAACTACGTGCCAGCAGCCGCGGTAATACGTAGGGCGCAAGCGTTATCCGGAATTATTGGGCGTAAAGAGCTCGTAGGCGGTTTGTCGCGTCTGCCGTGAAAGTCCGGGGCTTAACTCCGGATCTGCGGTGGGTACGGGCAGACTAGAGTGCAGTAGGGGAGACTGGAATTCCTGGTGTAGCGGTGAAATGCGCAGATATCAGGAGGAACACCGATGGCGAAGGCAGGTCTCTGGGCTGTAACTGACGCTGAGGAGCGAAAGCATGGGGAGCGAACAGGATTAGATACCCTGGTAGTCCATGCCGTAAACGTTGGGCACTAGGTGTGGGGGACATTCCACGTTTTCCGCGCCGTAGCTAACGCATTAAGTGCCCCGCCTGGGGAGTACGGCCGCAAGGCTAAAACTCAAAGGAATTGACGGGGGCCCGCACAAGCGGCGGAGCATGCGGATTAATTCGATGCAACGCGAAGAACCTTACCAAGGCTTGACATGAACCGGAATGATGCAGAGATGTGTCAGCCACTTGTGGCCGGTTTACAGGTGGTGCATGGTTGTCGTCAGCTCGTGTCGTGAGATGTTGGGTTAAGTCCCGCAACGAGCGCAACCCTCGTTCCATGTTGCCAGCGGGTTATGCCGGGGACTCATGGGAGACTGCCGGGGTCAACTCGGAGGAAGGTGGGGACGACGTCAAATCATCATGCCCCTTATGTCTTGGGCTTCACGCATGCTACAATGGCCGGTACAAAGGGTTGCGATACTGTGAGGTGGAGCTAATCCCAAAAAGCCGGTCTCAGTTCGGATTGAGGTCTGCAACTCGACCTCATGAAGTTGGAGTCGCTAGTAATCGCAGATCAGCAACGCTGCGGTGAATACGTTCCCGGGCCTTGTACACACCGCCCGTCAAGTCACGAAAGTTGGTAACACCCGAAGCCGGTGGCCTAACCCCTTGTGGGAGGGAGCCGTCGAAGGTGGGACCGGCGATTGGGACTAAGTCGTAACAAGGTAGCCGTACCGGAAGGTGCGGCTGGATCACCTCCTTTCTAAGGAGCGCCTCAGGTTCATGTCGTCCATCCTCAGTGGTGGGTGTGTGGCCTGCAGGAGTCAGCCCATAGCGCGGGCGTTTGTTCCGCGGTGGGTGCTCATGGGTGGAATATCAATGGATAGGTCCCGGAGGGGTCCTGGTGGCGTGTGAGTACGCACCGGTGGTGCTGGTGTCCCTGGAAGGGGATGGTGGCCGGCTGGTGTCTGGAAAGCGCGTGTCGGGGTTTGTTCGGGTAATCGTTTGGCACACTGTTGGGTCCTGAGATAACAGGGCCCTGTTCTTCGTGGGTGGTGTCGGTCGTGGACCGGGTACCGGGTGCGTGCGGGGAAGGCGACGTGAGGGGTCCTTTGTGGATTCCTTGGGTGGTTCTTCTTCGGGTGCGTGTCGGGTTCCTGGTGTGGGGTTGGTGCCGCGTGTCGGGGGGTGGGGTTTGGTTGTTTCTGGTTTTCCCGCGCATGCTGCGCGCCCGGTTTGTTCCCTGGTTCTCCCTCGTTTGTGGGGGGTGTGGGGTCGGGTGTTCGGGTGTGACGGGGTTGTTGGTTGAGAACTGCATAGTGGACGCGAGCATCTTAAAAAGAAGCAATTTCTAAGATAAATCTGGTTTCGGACGTATGTTCGGGCCTGGTTTTCTCGATATGTTTTTTGATCTTTTGTGGTCAAGTTTTTAAGGGCACACGGTGGATGCCTTGGCATCAGGAGCCGAAGAAGGACGTGGGAATCTGCGATAAGCCTGGGGGAGTTGATAACCGAACTTTGATCCCAGGATGTCCGAATGGGGAAACCCCGCCCGGCGCGCGAGTGACCGGGTGACCCGTATCTGAACACATAGGGTACGTGGAGGGAACGTGGGGAAGTGAAACATCTCAGTACCCACAGGAAGAGAAAACAATAGTGATTCCGTTAGTAGTGGCGAGCGAACGCGGACGAGGCTAAACCAGTGGTGTGTGATAGCCGGCGGGCGTTGCATCACTGGGGTTGTGGGACTTTCCGTTCCAGTTCTGCCGGACTGGTGAAATGAGTGCGTGCGTATAGGTGAACGGGTTTGAAAGCCCGGCCGGAGAGGGTGTTAGTCCCGTAACCGTAATGCGTGACGCCGTTTGGAGAGGATCCCAAGTAGCACGGGGCCCGAGAAATCCCGTGCGAATCTGCCAGGACCACCTGGTAAGCCTAAATACTCCCTGATGACCGATAGCGGACCAGTACCGTGAGGGAAAGGTGAAAAGTACCCCGGGAGGGGAGTGAAACAGTACCTGAAACCGTGTGCCTACAAACCGTCAGAGCAGCCTTGTAGCTGTGATGGCGTGCCTTTTGAAGAATGAGCCTGCGAGTTAGTGTTACGTCGCGAGGTTAACCCGTGTGGGGAAGCCGTAGCGAAAGCGAGTCTGAATAGGGCGAGTGAGTGGCGTGATCTAGACCCGAAGCGAAGTGATCTACCCATGGCCAGGTTGAAGCGACGGTAAGACGTCGTGGAGGACCGAACCCACTTCAGTTGAAAATGGAGGGGATGAGCTGTGGGTAGGGGTGAAAGGCCAATCAAACTTCGTGATAGCTGGTTCTCCCCGAAATGCATTTAGGTGCAGCGTTGCGTGTTTCTTACCGGAGGTAGAGCTACTGGATGGCTAATGGGCCCTACAAGGTTACTGACGTCAGCCAAACTCCGAATGCCGGTAAGTGAGAGCGCAGCAGTGAGACTGTGGGGGATAAGCTTCATAGTCGAGAGGGAAACAGCCCAGACCACCAACTAAGGCCCCTAAGCGTGTGCTAAGTGGGAAAGGATGTGGAGTTGCCCAGACAACCAGGAGGTTGGCTTAGAAGCAGCCACCCTTGAAAGAGTGCGTAATAGCTCACTGGTCAAGTGATTCCGCGCCGACAATGTAGCGGGGCTCAAGTACACCGCCGAAGTTGTGGCATTCACATAGATCCCAAGCCGGAGACTTGTTCTCTTGGTTCAAGGATGTGGATGGGTAGGGGAGCGTCGTGTGGGCAGTGAAGTCGCGGTGGAAACCAGCGGTGGAGCCTACACGAGTGAGAATGCAGGCATGAGTAGCGAAAGACGGGTGAGAAACCCGTCCGCCGAATGATCAAGGGTTCCAGGGTCAAGCTAATCTGCCCTGGGTAAGTCGGGACCTAAGGCGAGGCCGACAGGCGTAGTCGATGGACAACGGGTTGATATTCCCGTACCGGCGAAGAACCGCCAATACTGATCGAGGGATACTAACCGCCAGAAGCATGACCGCCCACCCTTGTGGTGACGTGGTTTTTTGTGGATCGCGGGACCTGATCTCGGGAGGTAAGCGTATTAACAGGTGTGACGCAGGAAGGTAGCCGAGCCGGGCGATGGTTGTCCCGGTCTAAGGATGTAGGGCAGGGCGTAGGCAAATCCGCGTCCTCGTGTTCAGTCACGAGCCTGAGATCTGATGGGACCCCCGTCAAGGGGGGATTCGGTGATCCTATGCTGCCGAGAAAAGCATCGGCGCGAGGTTCCAGCCGCCCGTACCCCAAACCGACACAGGTGATCAGGTAGAGAATACTAAGGCGATCGAGAGAATTATGGTTAAGGAACTCGGCAAAATGCCCCCGTAACTTCGGGAGAAGGGGGGCCCCAACTGTGAAGGCGACTAGCTCGCCGGAGCGGATCGGGGCCGCAGAGACCAGGGGGAAGCGACTGTTTACTAAAAACACAGGTCCGTGCGAAGTCGCAAGACGATGTATACGGACTGACTCCTGCCCGGTGCTGGAAGGTTAAGAGGACCGGTTAGTTTCACGCTTGCGTGGGACGAAGCTGGGAATTTAAGCCCCAGTAAACGGCGGTGGTAACTATAACCATCCTAAGGTAGCGAAATTCCTTGTCGGGTAAGTTCCGACCTGCACGAATGGAGTAACGACTTCCCCGCTGTCTCAACCATAAACTCGGCGAAATTGCAGTACGAGTAAAGATGCTCGTTACGCGCAGCAGGACGGAAAGACCCCGAGACCTTCACTATAGTTTGGTATTGGTGTTCGGTGTGGCTTGTGTAGGATAGGTGGGAGACTGTGAAGCGTGGACGCCAGTTCACGTGGAGTCATCGTTGAAATACCACTCTGGTCACTCTGGATATCTAACTTCGGCCCGTAATCCGGGTCAGGGACAGTGCCTGATGGGTAGTTTAACTGGGGCGGTTGCCTCCTAAAAAGTAACGGAGGCGCCCAAAGGTTCCCTCAGCCTGGTTGGCAATCAGGTGGCGAGTGTAAGTGCACAAGGGAGCTTGACTGTGAGAGAGACATCTCAAGCAGGGACGAAAGTCGGGACTAGTGATCCGGCGGCACATTGTGGAATGGCCGTCGCTCAACGGATAAAAGGTACCTCGGGGATAACAGGCTGATCTTGCCCAAGAGTCCATATCGACGGCATGGTTTGGCACCTCGATGTCGGCTCGTCGCATCCTGGGGCTGGAGTAGGTCCCAAGGGTTGGGCTGTTCGCCCATTAAAGCGGTACGCGAGCTGGGTTTAGAACGTCGTGAGACAGTTCGGTCCCTATCCGCTGCGCGCGCAGGAAATTTGAGAAGGGCTGTCCTTAGTACGAGAGGACCGGGACGGACGAACCTCTGGTGTGTCAGTTGTACTGCCAAGTGCACCGCTGATTAGCTACGTTCGGATGGGATAACCGCTGAAAGCATCTAAGCGGGAAGCCTGCTTCAAGATGAGATTTCCATACACCAAGAGTGTGAGAGGCCCCCAGCCAGACCACTGGGTTGATAGGCCGGACGTGGAAGCAGGGACTAAAGACCTGTGAAGCTGACCGGTACTAATAAGCCGATAACTTACACCACACACCCACCCCCACCACGACAAGGTGGTCACGGGATCCCGGGCAACCAGGACCCCGAACCCCCTTCACGAACGGTGACGCAGGGGCGGGTGAAAGATCGACATGCTACGCGTCCACTATGCGGTTCCCAACCAACAACAGGAACCACCCCCACCGGGACCCGTCCCCACCCCGCCCCCACCAGGGCAGGCAAGGACCCAGGGCCCCGCACCAGGCGGGGGGCACCACCTACAACTGAATAGGTCCAACCAGCACAACACGACCAACACCCACAGATTTACCGCCACCGAACCCAAACCCCCAGCACGGGGGGAGGGCGCCCGGTCAGGCCGGTAGCAAGGGTTACGGCGGTCATAGCGTGGGGGAAACGCCCGGTCCCATTCCGAACCCGGAAGCTAAGACCCACAGCGCCGATGGTACTGCACCCGAGAGAGTGTGGGAGAGTAGGACACCGCCGGACAACCATTACAAGGACGAGGCCCCACCACCGGTGGGGCCTCACCCCTTTAACCACCCCAGACGGTTCAGCCAACCCCGGCGACAACGCCGCCCGGGCGTGGTCGTCCTGTCGCTCCTTCGTCCGGCAGGAGTGATGCATCACATGGCCGGCAACCGCCGGTGCGGAGTAAGTGCCCACCCGGTCTTCGTGGTTCCATAGATGGGTAGGACCCACAGCAAAATAGAGACCCGCCGGCACGTTCTTGCCGACACCTGACGAGAGGATCGCGCTGCCATGGCTGAGCAGGAGCATACTGCCGGACGAGACGGGGAGTCCCGCCAGTCGGGTGGCGCCAACCGCGGAAACCAGGGTGGGTCAGGCCGCACGGGTCGTCATTCCTGGGGGTCGAAGTCCGGAGGACACCGCCCGCCGTCGTCTGCTGATGGCGGGAACGACCGGCGTGGGGGCGAGCGTTCCTACCCGCCCCGGGACAGGTCGGAGCGTGACGCACCGCGCGAGGACCGCCGGGGCCCGCGCCCGGAGGGTGGTTCCCGGGGTTCCAGCAGCAGTGGCAGGCCTTCTGCCGGACGCCCTGCATGGAAGGGTGGCTCGGGTGGCTCGGGTGGCTCGGGTGGCCAGGGTGGCTCGGGTGCTGGTCAGTCGGGCGGGACGTACGGGCGGGATGCCCAGGGTGCCGGTCGTGACAGGCCCGACTACACCCGGGACGACAAGCCAGGACATGCCGGCCGTGACAGGCAGGGCTTCGACCGTGGCTCACGGTCCAACCAGGAACGAGGCGGAGCGTCCGGGCCGCGGCGCGACGATCGCCCGGGCCAGAATTCCGACCGCACCTCATCGCGTCCGTTCGAGCGCCCCCAGCGAGGGGCGGAAGGCGGCCGGGGTGCGCAGCTGAGGGGATCGGCATCGCGGGGTGGTTCCGCAGCCGGCTCTGCCGCGGACAAGCAGCCGCGGTTCGCGGGTCGCGGAGGAGGTCCGGCTGACCGCGCCCAGGGCGGAGCCGATCGACCGTGGAAGTCCCGTACCTCCTCCGACGGCCGGCCGGGTGGCGACGGGCGTTCGGCCGGGCGTGACAGCTCCTACCGCCGTCCCGCGGATCGCGAGGACGGTCGCGGACCCCGCACCGGCGATCGCCGCGGGCCGCGCGTGGACGAGGCCTCCTCAGGGCCACGGCCCCACAACGCGCGTGACCTCCGCAGCGCCAATCGTCCTGATCGCGAGCGGTCCCCGGAGATCGACGAGGACGTCAAGGGCGACGAGCTCGACCGGGTCACCCGTGCCCAGGTCCGCAACCTCGAGGAACGCAGCGCGCTCTGGGTCGCGAAGCACCTCGTCATGGCGGGCCGGCTCATCGATATCGACCCTGAGCTGGCCTTCCAGCACGCGCTGGCCGCAAGCCGTCGCGGCGGGCGGCTCGCCGCCGTCCGCGAGGCCGTCGGCGTGACGGCCTATGCCGCGGGCCATTACGGCGAGGCTCTCCGCGAGTTCCGCACCTTCCGGCGCATCAGTGGTTCCAACGTGCACCTGCCGGTCATGGCCGACTGCGAGCGAGGCCTCGGACGGCCCGACCGCGCCCTGGATCTCGCGCGCAGCGAGGAAGCCGCGTCACTGGATGCGGCGGGCAAGGCGGAACTCGCCATGGTCGTCTCCGGTGCACGGGCCGATCTGGGGCAGCTCGACGCAGCGGTCTCGGCGCTGGAGATCCCGCAACTGGACCTCCAGCGGGCCTTCTCCTTCAGCCCCCGCCTCTTCCGGGCCTACGCCGACGCACTCGATGCCGTCGGTCGCTCCGGCGAGTCCGGTACGTGGCGTCGCCAGGCCGGCGTGGCAGAGCGCGCGCTCGGACTCGACGACGACCTCGAGCCGGACATCGTCGATCTGGGCGAGGACGACGATCCCGCGCCGGTACCCGTCCCGCGCGTCACCGACATCCTCGGCACACCTGCCCCGGCCGGTGCCGCAGAGACGGAGACCCCGGACGGCCGCACGGCCGCGCACGACGCGGAGGTGGACGACGTCCAGGCGGAGCTCGACGGTGGTCCGAGCGAGCAGACCGGGACCGGATCTGCGGCCGAGTCGGACATCGAGTCGGACATCGAGTCGGACATCGAGTCGGACACGGAGTCGGCCACGGAGTCGGACATGGAGTCGAATACAGTTCCAGACGCGGAGTCTGAAACAGCGCCGGATACGGAGTCGGACACGGTCGCAGCGCCGGGCCCGGACGCCGAGGCGTCCCCTGACCTGGAGGCCCGTCAGGACGACGTGGTGACCGATCAGGACGACACACCGCTTCCGCTGGACGTCGCATCGCCCTCGGAGGCGGCGGCCCCGGCTACGGACGACGCCGAGGTACCCGCGGCGCCCGCGCCCGAGAAGCCTGTCGCCGTCGACGCCGTGCCCGTCGGTGAGTCTGCGGCACCGGTGCAGGCGCTCCAGACCGAGATGCTGTTCAGCATGGACGACACGGGGACCGCGGACATCGCCGACGTCGAGGACACCCGGGGAACGGCGCCTGAAGTCCGGTTCTCCGCAGCGGGGACGGACCAGGCAGCAACCGGGTCCGCGGTGAACACGGACGAGGACGTCGATGACTGAGGGCCTGAGGAACGATCACCGCGGCGCCGGACGCCTGATCGACACCTTCGACGGTGTCCTCGCCGACCTCGACGGCGTCGTCTACGCCGGCCCGCACGCCATCGAGGGCGCGACCGACGCCCTCGAGCGCCTCGCGGGGGAGGGCAAGAGCCTCGCCTACGTCACGAACAACGCGTCGCGGTCCTCCGAGCAGGTCGCTGCGCACCTGCGCGACCTGGGAGCCCCGGCCACCGCGGATCAGGTGTTCGGCTCCGCTCAGGCCGGTGCCGAGCTGCTGGCCGGTCAGGTGCCCGCAGGATCCACGGTGCTCGTCGTGGGCAGTGACACCCTCGCCGACGCCGTCCGGGCGCAGGGCCTCTCCGTCGTCGGCTCGGCGGAGGACCGGCCCGACGCGGTCATCCAGGGATTCGCTCCCACGATCGGCTGGAAGGACCTCGCCGAGGCCGCCTACGCGGTGGCCGCCGGTGCCACCTGGGTGGCCACCAACACCGACCTGTCCATCCCGCAGGAGCGCGGCATCGCTCCCGGGAACGGGACCCTGGTGGCTGCCGTCGCCGCCGCGACCGGAAAGTCGCCGTCCATCGCCGGCAAGCCGGGTGCGGCCCTGTTCGAGACCGCGGCCCGCCACTCCGGTGTGGATCGTGCCCTCGTGGTGGGCGACCGGCTCGATACGGACATCCTCGGCGGAAACCGCGCGGGCATGGCGACGGCGCTCGTCCTCACCGGCGTGGACACGGTCCGCACCGCCCTCGCCGCCGACGTCGCCGAACGCCCCGACTACCTCATCGGCTCCCTCGCCGACCTGTACGAGGAGTACCCCGCGATCACCGCCGACGACGGCTCCTACGCCTGCGGTGCCGCGGTCGCCCGGGTGACCGGGTCCACGGTGAGCATCAGCGGTCGCGAGGACGACGTCGACAGCTGGCGCGCCGCCTGCGCCGCCTGGTGGGCGGCGCACCCCGACGCGACACCCGGGGCCGCACCCGAGGTCGCCTTCGCGACGGCTGGCTAGGCTGGAGGGACGGATCATGACCGACACGGGACACGGGAGGGCGGCGGCGGTGCAGGACACGACCGAGCACACGACCGGGGGCGCGACGGACGGCGGCACCGGCGATGCGCACGTCGACGAGGTCCTCCGCGCGCTCGACCGGCTCGCGGACCTGCCCGTGACGGACCACGCGGCGGTGTACCTCGACGTCCTCGAACGCCTGGGCGGGGAACTGAACCCGGAGCAGAAGCTCCACCGGGCAGGAGCCCATGGCTCGCCTTGACCAGGAACTCGTGACGCGCGGGCTCGCGCGGTCACGATCCCATGCAGCACAACTGATCGCGGCGGGACGCGTGGTGCGCGAGGGCGTCGTGGCGCTCAAGCCCTCCGCACCGACCCTTCCCGCGGACACGCTCCTCGTCGAGGAACGGGGCGAGGACTACGTCAGCCGCGCCGGCACCAAGCTCGACGGCGCGCTGCGCGCCTTCCCCGCCGTGAACCCGACGGGGAAGCGGTGCCTCGACGCGGGTGCCTCGACCGGCGGGTTCACCGATGTCCTCCTGCGGCGCGGCGCCCGCGAGGTCGCTGCCGTCGACGTCGGACACGGCCAGCTCGTCCAGCAGCTCCGCGACGACGCGCGCGTGCACGTCTTCGAGGGCATGAACGTCCGCCACCTCGACCCGGCGGAGATCGGCGGCCCGGTGGAACTCACCGTCGCGGATCTGTCCTTCATCTCGCTCCGGCTCGTTCTGGCAGCCCTGGCGGGCGCCACGGATGCCGGTGGGGAGCTGCTCCTGATGGTCAAACCCCAGTTCGAGGTGGGACGCAGCGGGCTGAACCGGCTCGGCGTCGTCACGTCACCCGAGGCCCGCCGCCGGGCCGTCGCCGGCGTGGTGCGCAGTGCCCTCGGGTGCGGGCTGCACATCGCCGGGATCGCGCAGAGCGAACTGCCGGGGCAGGACGGCAACGTGGAGTACTTCGTGTGGATAAAGGTGCCTGTGAAGGGATTGGTGCCTAGGATCGAGGGGGAGCTGGACCGGTTGACTGACCAGGCACTGCATGAGCTCTTCCCACCGCCCGGCATTACCAATCAGACGGAGCTCGATGAGTAGACGAATCCTGGTTCTTGCACACACCGGCCGCAGGAACGCGATGATCGCGGCGCAGGAGGCATGCACCCGGCTCCATGACCTCGGGCTCCAGCCCGTCATGCGGCCCGAGGAACTCGCCGACCTCCAGCGGGAGTACGGGGCCCTCGCCGCCCCGGCCCAGGCGCTCGGTGACGGCGTCGTCTTCGGCGACGTCGAACTCGTCATGGTCCTCGGCGGCGACGGCACCATCCTGCGGGCCGCCGAACTGGTCCGGGACGCGGACATACCCCTCCTGGGCGTCAACCTCGGCCATGTGGGCTTCCTCGCGGAGAGCGAACGCGCCGATCTCGAGGAGACGGTCCGGTGGGTGGCGGACCGCAGCTACACCGTGGAGGAGAGGACCACCATCGAGGTCGTCGTCTGGCACGGCGACACCCTGCTCGGGCGGAGCTGGGCGCTCAACGAGGTGGCCGTGGAGAAGGCCGACCGGGAACGCATGATCGAGGTGGTCCTGGAGGTCGACGGCCGCCCGGTGAGCTCGTTCGGCTGCGACGGTGTCGTGCTCGCCACCCCCACCGGTTCCACCGCCTACGCCTTCTCCGCCGGCGGGCCGATCGTCTGGCCGGAGGTCGAGGCGCTGCTCATGGTGCCGATCAGTGCCCACGCGCTCTTCGCGAAGCCCCTCGTGGTCGCCCCCACGTCGGTGCTCGCCGTCGAGCTCCTGACCCGCACCGAGGCGGCAGGCGTGATGTGGTGCGACGGACGGCGCAGTATCGACCTGCCGCCGGGCGCGCGCGTCGAGGTGCAGCGCTCGGAGCGCCCCGTCCGGCTGGCCCGCACCCGGCAGACGCCGTTCTCGGAACGGCTCGTCCGCAAGTTCGAACTACCCATCCAGGGCTGGCGCGGCCCCGTGAGACACCAGGACGGACCCCAGCGATGATCGAGGAGATGCGTATCCGCGACCTCGGCGTCATCACCGACGCCACCCTCAGGCTCGGGCCGGGGCTCACCGTCGTGACGGGCGAGACCGGGGCGGGCAAGACCATGGTCATCACCGCCCTCGGCCTGCTGAGGGGAGCACGTTCGGACGCCGGAGCGGTGCGCCTCGACGCGAAGTCGGCGTCCGCGGAGGCCGTGCTGCGGCTGGACCCCGCCAGCCCCGCCGCCCTGAGGGCCGCCGAGGCCGGGGCCGCACTGGAGGTGTACGACGGGGTAGCGGAGCTGATCCTCGCCCGCACTGTGACGAGCGAGGGCCGCAGCCGCGCCTACGTCGGGGGCCGCGCGGCTCCCGTGGGCGTCCTCGCCGAGCTGGGGGACGAGCTCGTCGTCGTCCACGGGCAGTCCGACCAGCTACGGCTCAAGGGCGCCCCCGCGCAGCGGCAGGCCCTGGACAAGTTCGGCGGCAAGCCCCTCGAGGAGACCCTGCACGCCTACGAGGACGCCTTCCGCCGGTGGCGGGACGCCCTGGCCGAGCGTGACCGGCTGAGGAGCGAGGCCCGGGAGAGGCTCCGCGAGGCCGAAGGCCTGGAAGCAGCCCTCACCGAGATCGGGGACGTCGATCCGCAGCCGGGGGAGGACGCCGCCCTGAAGGCGGAATCCATGCGTCTCGGGAATCTCGAGGAACTGCGCACGGCGGCCCTCGTGGCCCACCAGGCGCTCGTCTCCGAGGAGATCGGCGCGAACGCCGATGCCGTGTCGCTGGTCGACGAGGCGAAGCGGCAGCTCGAGGCGGTCGCCGGGCACGACGCCGACCTCGGCAGGCTCGCCGAACGGCTCGCGGAGGTCGGCTACCTCCTCGCGGACATCTCCGCCGAGCTGGCGGGCTACGGGACGGCGCTCGACTCGGAGGGCGCGGGCCGCCTCGAGGAGGTCGAGTCGCGCCGCGCCGCGCTGTCGGTGCTGGTGCGCAAGTACGCCCCCACCATCGACGAGGTGCTCGCCTGGCAGGAGGACGCCGTCAAGCGGCTGCTGGAACTCAGCGGCGACTCCTCCCGCGTCGAGGAGCTCGACGGCGTCATCGTCGATCTCCACCGCGAGGTGCACGACCTCGCCGCCACGCTGTCCTCGCTGAGGACCGCGGCGGCGGAGAGCCTTGCCGGGCGGGTCAGCGACGAGCTCACCGCCCTCGCGATGCCCGACGCCCAGCTCCTGATCGAGGTCACGCCGTCGGAGTCCCTGACGGTCCACGGCGCCGACGACATCGCGTTCAACCTGCAGCCGCACCCCGGCTCGGCGCCGCGCGCCCTCGGCAAGGGGGCCTCGGGCGGTGAGCTCTCCCGCGTGATGCTGGCCATCGAGGTGGTCCTCGCGGCCGTGGACCCCGTGCCCACCTTCGTGTTCGACGAGGTGGACGCCGGCGTGGGTGGCAAGGCCGCCGTCGAGATCGGACGGCGGCTCGCGATGCTCGCCGAGCACGTCCAGGTCATCGTGGTGACCCACCTGCCCCAGGTCGCAGCGTTCGCCGCGCGGCATATCCGCGTGACGAAGAACGTCTCGCGGGACGGCGAAGGGGGCGGTGTGACCGCCAGCGACGTCGAGGTCCTACCCGACGACGAGCGCGTGCGGGAGCTCGCACGGATGCTCGCCGGCCAGGAGGATTCCGCGTCGGCGCGTGCCCACGCCGAAGAACTCCTCGCCGATGCCGCCCGGACAACTGCTCGGTGATAGGGTTGAATTCCGTGGCGCAGCAAATAAACTCCCGGTTCCTGAAATCCGCAACGACCAAGCACATCTTCGTGACTGGCGGCGTGGCCTCCTCACTCGGCAAGGGACTGACGGCATCCAGCCTGGGTCACCTCCTGAGGGCGCGCGGCCTCTCCGTGACGATGCAGAAGCTCGATCCCTACCTGAACGTCGATCCCGGCACGATGAACCCGTTCCAGCACGGCGAGGTCTTCGTCACCGACGACGGTGCCGAGACCGATCTGGACATCGGGCACTACGAACGGTTCCTCGACGAGAACCTCGACGGGTCGGCGAACGTCACGACCGGTCAGGTCTACTCGACGGTCATCGCCAAGGAACGCCGCGGCGAGTACCTGGGCGACACCGTCCAGGTCATCCCGCACATCACGGACGAGATCAAGCGCCGCATGCGCCTGCCGGCCGAGGCGACACCTGGTAAGAAGGCCCCGGACGTCATCATCACCGAGATCGGCGGAACCGTCGGCGACATCGAATCGCAGCCGTTCCTCGAATCGGCCCGGCAGGTCCGCCAGGACGTCGGCCGGAACAACGTCTTCTTCCTCCACGTCTCGCTCGTGCCGTACATCGGCCCGTCGCAGGAACTGAAGACCAAGCCCACCCAGCACTCGGTGGCCATGCTGCGCTCGATCGGTATCCAGCCCGACGCCATCGTGATCCGCTCCGACCGCGAGGTCCCCGCCGCGATGCGCGAGAAGATCGGCCGCATGTGCGACGTCGACCTCGACGCCGTGGTGAACGCGGCGGACGCGCCGAGCATCTACGACATCCCGAAGACCCTCCACGCCCAGGGCCTCGACGCCTACATCGTCCAGGCGCTCGACCTGAAGTTCAAGGACGTCAACTGGACCAAGTGGAACAAGCTGCTCGAAGCGGTCCACAACCCGAAGCACCAGGTCGAGGTGGCGCTGGTCGGCAAGTACATCGACCTCCCCGACGCCTACCTCTCGGTGACCGAGGCGCTGCGCGCCGGCGGTTTCGCGAACAAGGCCAAGGTCACCATCAAGTGGGTCCCGTCCGACGAGTGCCAGACACCGGAGGGCGCGAAGAAGGCGCTCGCCGGCGTCGACGCGATCTGCATCCCGGGCGGTTTCGGCATCCGCGGCCTCGAGGGCAAGCTCGGCGCGCTGACCTACGCCCGCGAGAACAAGGTCCCCACCCTGGGTCTCTGCCTCGGTCTGCAGTGCATGGTGATCGAGTACGCCCGGAACGTCGTGGGGCTGGAGGGCGCGTCGTCGAGCGAATTCGAGCCGGACACGGAATACCCCGTCATCGCGACCATGGCCGAGCAGCTCCACATCGTCGCCGGCGAAGGGGACATGGGCGGCACGATGCGCCTGGGCCGCTGGGAGGCGAAGCTCCAGGAGGGCTCCGTCATCGCGGGGACCTACGGCAAGACCACCGTGTTCGAACGGCACCGCCACCGCTACGAGGTGAACAACGAGTTCCGCCAGCAGATCGCCGACGCCGGCCTCGTCTTCTCGGGGACGACGACGGACGGCAAGCTCGTCGAGTTCGCCGAGCTGCCGAAGGACGTCCACCCCTACTACGTCTCGACCCAGGCCCACCCCGAACTGGGCTCGCGTCCCACGCGGCCGCACCCCCTGTTCGCCGGACTGGTCAAGGCGGCGCTCGAGCGCCGGGGCGCGAAGGCCTGAGCATGGGACTGCCCGGTGCGGGAAGCGCCGCGTTCGGTGACGAGCAGAGCCCGCGCCGGCTCCTCGGGACCACCACGGTCTACGAGGGGCGCGTGTGGGACGTGGTCAGCGAGCAGTTCAGCCTGACCGACGGCGGCGAGCCGATCACGCGGGACTTCATCCAGCACCCCGGGGCCGTGGCCGTGCTCGTGCTGAACGACGACGGACAGGTGCTCCTGCTGCGCCAGTACCGCCATCCGGTCCGGATGGCGCTGTGGGAGATCCCCGCGGGCCTCCTCGACGAGGACGGCGAGGAGTTCGTGGACGCCGCGGCCCGCGAACTCGCCGAGGAGGCGGACCTCACCGCCCGGCACTGGCACGTGCTCGTCGACCTGTTCCTGTCCCCGGGATCGTCCTCCGAAGCGCTGCGCGTGTACCTCGCGCGCGGTATCGGCGACGTCCCCGAGGCGGACCGGCACACCCGCACCCACGAGGAAGCCGAGATCGAGGTGCAGTGGGTGGATCTCGACGCCGCGGTGGACGCGGTGCTCGAGGGGCGCATCCACAGCCCGTCCGCGGTCGCGGCGATCCTCGCGGCCCGCGTGGCGCGCGAGAACGGGTACGCCGACCTCCGCCCCGCCACGACGCCCTGGCCCGAGCACCCGAGCCAGCACGCCACGTGGCCGCGCGGCGCTGTGCTCGAGGGCTGACGTCCATGCCGGAACCGGCGCCCGTCGTCGGCGCGGGACCGCTGTCCCTCCTCATCCGGGACTACCTCCAGCACATGTCCGTCGAACGCGGACTGTCCACCAACACGCTGTCCGCCTACGGGCGTGACCTGCGGCGCTACGAGGCGTTCCTCGACGCGCGCGGCGTGCGTGAGGCGGCGGCCATCACCCGGCACGACGTGTCGGCCTTCGCCCGGGCGGTCGCCTCCGGGGAGGACGGGCTCGCGCCGCTCGGCCCGCGCTCGGCGGCACGCACCGTCGTCGCCGTCCGCGGTCTCCACCGGTTCTGGGCGCTGGAGGGCGTCACCGAGGGTGATCCGGCGCGGGACGTCCATCCGCCGATGACGGGGCAGCGGCTGCCGAAGGCCATCCCCGTCGCCGACGTCGTGCGCATCCTGGACTCCGTCGACACCGCCACGCCGTCGGGGCAGCGCGATCGGGCACTGCTCGAGTTCCTCTACTCGACCGGCGCGAGGATCAGCGAGGCCGTGGGCCTAGACGTGGACGACGTGTCCGTCGGCGACGCGCTGGACGGACCTGCCGTCGTCCGGTTGACGGGCAAGGGGTCGAAGGAGCGCCTGGTCCCCGTGGGCTCGTACGCGGCGCGGGCCGTCGACGCCTACCTCGTCCGGGGGCGCCCGGCACTCGCGGCGAAGGGCAAGGGCAGCCCCGCCCTCTTCCTCAACGCGCGGGGCGGCCGGCTGAGCCGCCAGAGCGCCTGGACCATCCTGAAGACGGCGACCGAGCGGGCCGAGGTGAAGCGGGACGTCTCGCCGCACACGCTCAGGCACTCGTTCGCCACACACCTGCTCGAGGGCGGCGCCGACGTCCGCGTGGTGCAGGAACTCCTCGGCCATGCCTCCGTCACCACCACCCAGGTGTACACCCTCGTGACCGCCGACACCCTGCGGGAAGTCTATGCAGCGGCGCACCCCCGAGCCCGTGCCTGAGCCGGCGTCGGGGATGCCCGGCGGAGCGGCCCCGCCCGGCGAGTGGCTGACCGTCGACGGTGTGGCCTACCGCTGCGTGGTGCTGTGCCTCCTGGTCCGGACCGGCACAGGCCGGACGGGCGGGGACCGTCGCGAGGTGCTCCTCGGACTGAAGCGGACCGGCTTCGGGAGCGGCCGGGTGGTGGCGCTCGGCGGCAAGATCGACGGGCAGGAGACCGCCCTCGACGCCGCCGTGCGCGAGGTCCGCGAGGAGAGCGGCATCGACCTCCTCCCCGCCGGGGTGCGCGAGGCCGGCCGGATCACCTGGTCCTTCCCGGCACGGCCGGCGTGGAATATGGTGGCCTTCCTCTTCACGGCGGACGCCGGTGCGGCGGCCCCGCGGCCCAGCGAGGAGATCGAACCCCGCTGGTACCCGATCGACGAGCTCCCGTGGCACAGCATGTGGCAGGACGCCCCCCACTGGGTGCCGCTCGTCCTCGACGGGCGCAGGATCGCGGCCACCATCGTCATGGACGCCGACAACGAGGGCGTGGCCAGCGCCGTCGTCCGCTGAGCTCCCGCGGAGCTCCCGCCGGACCGGACCGGACCGGACCGGACCCCGGTGGGTCAGCCCTCGCCCACGTGCCGCTCGTCGGGTCCGTCGTAGAGGCTGAGGGGCCTGATCAGCGAGTTCGACGCGGCCTGCTCCATGATGTGCGCCGTCCAGCCCGTGATGCGGGCGGCGATGAAGAGCGGCGTGAACATCTCGGTGTCGAAGCCCATCAGGTGGTACGTGGGCCCGGCGGGATAGTCGAGGTTGGGCTTGATGCCCTTGGCCTCGTCCATCGCGGTCTCCAGCCCGGTGTACAGGCCGAGGATCTCGCTGCGCCCGTAGTACTCGATCATCGCGTCGAGCGCCGACTTCATGGTGGGTACCCGCGAGTCGCCGTGCTTGTACACGCGGTGGCCGAAGCCCATGACCTTCTTCCTGGCGGCGAGGGCATCCTCCATCCAGGCCTTCGCCCGGGCGGCGGCCTCCTCGCGGGTCTCGTCCTCCCGGATGCCGATCTCCTCGAAGGTGTGCATGACCGCCTCGTTCGCGCCGCCGTGCAGGGCACCCTTGAGGGCCCCGATCGCGCCGGTGACCGCCGAATGCAGGTCCGAGAGGGTCGAGGTGATCACGCGTGCCGTGAAGGTGGACGCGTTGAAGGAGTGCTCCGCGTACAGGACCATCGACACGTCGAACGCGTGGATCACCTCGGGGGGAGCCTCCTCCCCGAACGTCATCCAGAGGAAGTTGGCCGAGTAGCCGAGGTCCTCGCGGGGCTCCACCCGCTCCTGTCCACGGCGGCGCCGCTGGTCGTAGGCGACGACGGCCGGGAAGACCGCGAGGAGTGCCGCCGCCTTCTCCAGGTTCGCCTCGGGGCTGCTGTCGCCGGCACGGGGGTGGCTCGCGCCCAGCACCGAGACGGCGGTGCGAGCCACGTCCATGGGGTGCGCGGTCAGCGGCAGGAGGTCGATGGCCGCGACCACGTGGTCGGGGAGGGCCCGGTGCGCGCGCTCGAACGCGTCGAAGCGCTCCCGCTCGCCGGCGTCCGGCAGTTCGCCGTTCCACAGGAGGTAGGCGATGTCCTCGAAGTCCCGGGAACCGGCCAGCTCCTGCACCGGGTAGCCCCGGTACAGCAGCGAATTGGTGTCCGGATTGACCTTCGAGATCGCGGTGGTGTCCACCACGACCCCTGCGAGCCCCTTGTGGATCTCCGGTTCTGTCACGGCTGCTCCTTCTCTGCGTTCGGTCCGTCGGATGCGGGTGTGCCCGTCCGGACGCCGCCCGGCACCTCGAAGTTGAACACGGAGGAGTCGAAGCGGTTGTATCCCTCGTAGTCCACCAGTTCGTAGAGGCGGCTGCGCGTCTGCATCTCGCCCACAGCCTCTTCCTGCGTGCCGTGGGCCCTGATCGAGTCCAGCGTACGCTCGGCCGCGCCCATTGCACTGCGCAGCAGCGTCACCGGGTAGATCACCAGGGTGATGCCCACCTCCTGCAGCTGCTCCACGGTGAACAGCTCGCTCTTGCCGAACTCCGTCATGTTGGCCAGGATCGGCACGTCCACGGCGTCGCGGATGGCCCGGAACTCGTCGAGGCTCCGCATGGCCTCGGGGAAGATGGCGTCCGCGCCCGCCTCAACGAGCGCGCGGGACCGCTCCTGCGCGGCCTCGAGGGTGTCGGTGCCCCGGATGTCGGTGCGGGCCATGATGAGGAAGTTCGGGTCGCGGCGCGCATCGGCGGCGGCGCGGACGCGCTTCACGGCCGTGTCGAGGTCGACGACGTTCTTCCCGTCCAGGTGGCCGCACCGCTTCGGGTTGAACTGGTCCTCGATGTGGCAGCCGGCCAGACCGGCGTTCTCGAGTTCCTGCACGCTGCGGGCCACGTTCATGGGCTCGCCGAATCCCGTGTCCGCGTCGACGATGCAGGGCAGGTCCGTCATGCGCGCGATCTGCCCGGCACGGTGTGCGACCTCCGTGAGGGTGGTCAGGCCGATGTCCGGCAGCCCGAGGTCGGCGGCGATCACGGCGCCGGAGATGTAGACGCCGTCGAAGCCCTTGTCGCCGATCAGGCGAGCCGACAGCGGGTTGAAGGCCCCGGGGAACTGCTGGATGCGCCCGGAGGCCAGTGCGTCCCGGAGGTCCCGGCGCTTCTGCTCGGGGGTGGTGGTCGAGTACAGCACGGCGCCTCCTACAGCAGTCCCTGCGGCGCACCGGCCGCGTCGACGAGTCCCGGGCGGGCCACGATGTTCAGTTGCCCGAGGGATCCGGCGGGCAGCTCGGGCAGCTGCTCGACGGCGGCCAGGAAGCGGTCGAGTTCGGCGTCCTCGACGATGCCCGTGGCGAGCATGCGCAGCTTGGCGACGTAGTCCGCGCGGGCGAACGGCCTGGCGCCGAGGGGGTGGGCGTCGGCGACGGCGATCTCGTCGGTGATCACGGTGCCGTCCGTGAGGGTGATCTCGACCCTGCCGCCGAACGCCTTCTCCGCGATGTCCAGGGAGTGGTAGCGGCGCGTCCACTCCGGGTCCTCGAGCGTGGTCACCTTGTGCCACAGTGCGACGGTGTCGGGGCGCGCGGCACGCGCGGGCGCGTAGGAGTCCTCGTGGTGCCAGCGTCCGTCCTGGAGCGCCACGGTGAAGATGTAGGGGATCGAGTGGTCGAGCGTCTCCCGCGAGGCGGTCGGGTCGTACTTCTGCGGGTCGTTGGCGCCGGAGCCGATGACGTAGTGCGTGTGGTGCGAGGTGGAGATGACGATGGACGCGACGTTCTCCGGGTCGGTGGCCTCCGGGTGGGAGCCATGGAGGCGCCGGGCGAGGTCGATCCAGGCCTGCGCCTGGTACTCGGCGGAGTGCTCCTTCGTGTACGTGTCGAGGATGGCGCGCTTCGGTTCGCCGTCCGCCGGCAGCGGCACCTCGTAGGAGGCCTCCGGTCCGTCGAGCAGCCAGGCGATCACGCCGTCCTCACCCTCGTAGATGGGGGTGGGCGAGGTCTGGCCCCGCATCGCCCGGTCCACCGACTCGACCGCCATCTTCCCCGCGAACGCCGGCGCGTGCGCCTTCCAGGTGGAGATCTCGCCCTTGCGGGACTGGCGGGTCGCCGTCGTCGTGTGCAGTGCCTGGCCGACGGCGTGGAAGATGACGTCGGGGTCCAGGCCCAGCAGCGTGCCGATGCCGGCCGCGGCGGACGGGCCGAGGTGCGCGACGTGGTCGATCTTGTGCTCGTGCAGGCAGATGGCCTTCACGAGGTCCACCTGGATCTCGTAGCCGGTGGCGAGCGCGCGGACGAGGTCCGCCCCCGAGGCGCCGGTGTGCTGGGCCGCCGCGAGGATCGGCGGGATGTTGTCGCCCGGGTGCGAGTAGTCCGCGGCGAGGAAGGTGTCGTGGTAGTCGAGCTCGCGGACCGCGACGCCGTTGGCCCACGCCGCCCACTCGGCGGAGACGGGGGAGTCGACGCCGAACACCGCGGCACCCGCGCCGTGCGCGGACACCGGGTGGCTCAGCGCCTGGGCGCGTGCCGCGACGACGGGCGCCCTGGTCAGCGACGCGATCGCCACGGAGGCGTTGTCGATGATCCGGTTGATCACCATGTCCGTCACCTCGGGCGTCACCTCGACGGGATCGGCGGCGACCTGGGCGATCTTCCAGGCGAGCTGGCCGGAGCGGGGGAGGTTCTCCTCGCTGCGGTGGACGCGGACGGGATGGAGTTCGACCATGGTGTTCCTCTCGGTGGTACAGGATCGGTGGTCCGACATCGGTGGTCCGGTGTCGGTCGGTCAGGAGCGGGTGGTCAGGAGCGGTGGTCCGGTGCCCGCGGGCTGTCGGAGTCCGCCGGCGGGCCGAGCAGATGCTGGAGGCTGTGGTGGAGATGCACCCGCATGGATGCTTCGGTGAGGTCCGCGTTGCCCGAGGCCAGGGCCCGGGCGATCTGCTCGTGCTCCCGGGCGGAGGCGAGGAGCCGCGCCGGGTTGTCCCGGGCGAGCCGGCGGACACGGGCGAGGTGGGTGCGGATGGGTTTCTGCGCCTGCAGCAGGTAGTGGTTCCCGGCAGCATCGTCGATGCACTGGTCGAGGCGGGCCACGAGCGCGTAGTACGCCTCCTGGCCGCCGCCGTCGTCCTCGATGAGGTGCCCGGCGCGGGCGAACTCCCCGGCGAGGGCGGCGAAGACGCCGCTGTCGCCGCGTGCGGCCGCGAGCCGGACGGCCGCGCATTCGAGCGGCACGCGGACCTCGAACAGGTCGGTCACGGCCTCGAGGGAGATGGCGGAGACGACGACGCCGCGTCCTGCCTGGGGCGCGGCGAGGCCTTCGGCGACCAGCCGGGAGAGTGCCTCGCGCAGGGGCGTGCGGGAGACGCCGAGCCGGGCCGACTGCTCCACCTCGGCCAGCACGTCACCCGGCGCGAGCCGCCACTCGACGATGTCGGAGCGGAGCAGGGCATAGGCGCGATCGCTGGCCCGCATCCTCGTCGCCTCCTCCGTGGTGGTCCTGGTCCGTCCGCCGGTGCACCCGGCTCCGTCTCCAATGTATGCACAGAAGGGCTCCCGAACAAGAAAGCGCGGCCCACAGATCGGATTGGCGGACCCTGTGTATACAGCGAGCGATGGTGGATACTGATCCTCACCAACCGCGCGCGACGAGGGGCGACCATGGCTACAGGGCACGATGCCGGATCCGGGATGCTTCCCGGACAGGACTACCGACGGCTGCAGGCCCAGAGCCTCGCCGACCCGGAGCAGTTCTGGCTGGACGCCGCAGCCGCCGTCGACTGGACGACGCCGCCCACGGTCGCCCTCGACGGCTCGGACGCCCTGCTGCCCCGGTGGTTCCCCGACGCCTCCCTCAACACGAGCTACAACGCCCTCGACCGGCACGTCGAGGCCGGCCGGGGCGGGCAGGCGGCCCTCGTCTACGACTCCGCGATGCTCGGTACCACCCGCACCCTCACGTACGCGGAGCTCCGCGACGAGGTCGCGGTGTTCGCGGGCGCGCTCGCACGCCTGGGCGTCGGGAAGGGCGACAGGGTGCTCGTGTACCTGCCGATGATCCCCGAGGCCGCCGTGGCCATGCTGGCGTGTGCCCGGATCGGCGCGATCCACTCGGTCGTCTTCGGGGGCTTCGCCGCCGCCGAACTCGCCGCCCGCATCAGGGACGCCCGGCCGTCCGCGGTCGTCACGGCGGACGGCGGCATCGAACCCACCCGGCGCGTCGAATACCTCCCCGCGGTCCAGGAGGCGCTCGCGCTCGCCGACAGCACGGGGACGCCCGTCGTCGTCAAGGCGCGCGACGGGTTCGGCCACGGTGTCGCCGCGTACCGGGAGCCCGGGACGCGGTGGCTGGACTGGGACGAGGCCGTCGCCGCCGCCGAGGCCGTCCCGCCCGTGCCGGTCGCCGCGACGGATCCGCTCTACATCCTCTACACCTCGGGCACCACCGGATCCCCGAAGGGCGTGGTGCGCGACAACGGCGGGCACGCCGTCGCGCTCACCTGGTCCATGCGGGCGATCTTCGGCGTGGGGCCGGGCGACACCATGCTGACGGCGTCCGACGTCGGCTGGGTGGTGGGCCACTCCTACATCGTCTACGGGCCGCTCCTCGCCGGCGCCACGACCGTCCTGTACGAGGGGAAGCCCGTGGGCACCCCCGACGCGGGGACCTTCGGGCGCCTCATCGAACAGCACCACGCCAGGGTGCTGTTCACCGCGCCGACCGCCCTGCGCGCGGTCCGGCGGGCGGACCCCGCCGGTGCGGCCGTGCAGGCCCACGACCTCTCCTCCCTGGAGACGCTCTTCTCGGCCGGCGAGCGGCTCGACACCGGGACGTCGGCGTGGATCGGGGACGTCCTCGGCGTGCCGGTCGTCGACAACTGGTGGCAGACGGAGACCGGCTGGCCCATCTGCGCCAACCCGCGCGGGCTGGGCGGCGTACCGCTGAAGGCCGGCTCGCCGTCCCTGCCCTCGCCCGGGTACGACGTCGTGATCCTCGACCCCGGCGGAGCCCCGGTGCCCGCCGGGACCGAGGGGAGCATCGCCCTCCGCCTCCCGCTGCCGCCCGGCACGCTGACGACCCTGTGGGGCAGCGACGACCGCTACCGGGAGGCGTACCTCAGCGACGTCCCGGGCTTCTACACGAGCGGCGACTCCGGGTACCTGGACGAGGACGGCTACCTGTTCGTGATGGGCCGCACCGACGACGTCATCAACATCGCCGGCCACCGGCTCTCGACCGGCGCGATCGAACAGGTGATCGCCCAGCACCCCGTGGTGGCCGAGTGCGCCGTGCTCGGGCTGCCGGATCCCGTCAAGGGACAGCGCGCCAGCGGCTACGTGGTGCTGAAGGCGGGCGCCGCCATCGACCCGGCATCGCTCGAGGCCGAACTCGTGGCGATGGTCCGCCGGTCGATCGGTCCCGTGGCCGACTTCCGGTCCGCCGTCGTCGTCGAGGCGCTGCCGAAGACGCGGTCCGGCAAGATCCTCCGGAAGACGATGCGGCAGATGGCGGCGGGTACCGCGTACGCCGTCCCGTCCACCATCGAGGACCCCGCGGTGCTCGCGGCGCTGGAGCCCCTGCTGCGCCCGGTGGCGGGCGGCTGACCGGCCGCCGCGGGCACTAGCGGTCCGCGGCGTTGCGCGCCCAGCTGTACTCGAACTCCGGGCGCCCCCGTGTGCCGTACCGCGGTGTGCGCAGGACGGACTGCTGGTCCGCAAGGTATTCCAGGTAGCGGCGCGCGGTGACCCTGGACATGGACAGGGCCTCCGACACCTCGATGGCGGAGGTGGGCTCCGAGAGTTCCTTGAGGAGCCGCGACACCGCGCGCAGCGTCTCCGCCGAGAGGCCCTTGGGCAGCAGGGCCGCCGTCGCCGGCCGCAGGGACGCGAAGGCGGAGTCGACCTCCGCCTGCGTGGTGGTGGATGCCTGCTCCACCAGATTCCGCCGGAACTCACGGTAGGCGCCCAGCTTCTCGCTGAACGCCGAGTAGGTGAACGGCTTGATGAGGTACTGGACGACGCCGGACGAGATGGCGGAGCGGACCACCTGGAGATCCCGCACGGCCGTGATGGCGACGATGTCCAGCGGCATGCCGAGGCCACGCACCCGCCGGACGATGTCGAGGCCGTGGGCGTCCGGGAGGTTCATGTCCAGCAGCATGAGGTCGACGACGGCGGGCGCCCGCCCCTGCTCCCCGCCGGTCAGATGCAGGAAGGCCGCGAGCTCGGCGCCGCTCCGCACGATCCCGGCGAGCTCGAACCCCTCGAGCCGCCGGATGTACTCCGCGTGGGCGTCCGCCGCCACCGGGTCGTCCTCCACCACGAGGACGCGGATGGCGCTCATGTCCTGCCCCCGCCCTCGGCGCCCTGCGGCACGGCGGGTCCGGTGCCTGCTTCGGCCCCGGTCGGCGTGCCGCCGGCTGCGGTGCCGGAGCTGCCGGCAGGGTGGTCGGCAGGCCCGTCCGGTGCCCCGGGCAGGGGGAGGCGCACCGAGAACCGCGCGCCGCCGTCCTCGGTGTCCGTCACCTCGACCGACCCTCCGAAGCGCTCCACCGCCTGCCGGACGAGGGCCAGCCCGATCCCTCGTCCGGTGCCTCCCGCTGCGTCCGGCGCCTTCGTGCTGTACCCGAACGCGAACACCCTCGCCTTCTCCGAGTCGGGCAGCCCGTTGCCGCTGTCCTCGACGACGATCCCGAGCCCCGGCGCCGCGTCGTCGCCCACCCGGCGCACCGTGAGGACCACGCGGGGCTCCGCGGAGGCGACGGCCTCGTCGAACGCGTTGTCGAGGAGATTGCCGATGATGGTCACGAGGTCCACCGGGTTGAGCAGGCCCGCCCGCGCCTCGGGGGCGATCTCGGTGATCAGCTCGATCCCGCGCTCGTTCGCCTGGGCAGCCTTGCCCACCAGGAGGGCGGCGATGAACGGTTCGTCGACGGCCTGGACCACCTCGTCCGTCAGGCGCTGCGACTGCTGCAGGTCCCGCGTGGCGAAGTCGATGGCATCGGCGCCCCGCCCGAGCTCGACCAGCGAGACGATGGTGTGCAGCCGGTTCGCGTGCTCGTGGGTCTGCGAGCGCAGGGCGTCCGTGAGCGTGCGCATCGTCTGGACCTGTCCCGTGAGCGCCTCGATGTCGGTGTGGTCGCGCAGCGTCGTCACAGTGCCCAGCGCCGCCTGCTGCGCGCCCCGCCCTGCGGCGGCGGGCGGCACGGCCGGCTCCTGGTTGACCACCAGCACACGGCTGGCCGTGAGGTGCACCTCGTCATGTGCGCGGCGACCCGAGGCGAGGAGCTCACGCAGCGACGGCGGCACGGCGAGGCGCGACGCCGGGACCGGGTCCTGGGTGCCGTCCAGTCCGAGGAGGCGGGCGGCCTGGTCGTTGTAGAGCACCAGGCGCCCGGCGGCGTCGGTCAGCAGCAGTCCTTCCCGCACGGAGTGGAGGACGGCGTCGTAGAACACGAAGGAGCGTGAGAGGTCCGCCGGTCCCATGCCCAGCGTCGCGTGCCGGAGGCGCCGGCTCAACAGGAACGAGGCGAGCGCCCCGAGCGCCAGGGAGCCGAGCGCGATCAGGGCGACGAGAGGCAGCTGCGCGTTGCGGGCGATGGCGGCGCGATCCACGGTGATGCCGGAGGCGACCATCGCCCGGACCGTCCCGTCGCCGTCGACCACCGGCACGATCGAACGGATCGACGGGCCGAGGGTCCCGGCGTACGTCTCGGTGTGCGTCCGCCCGGCCAGGGCCTCCGAGACGGAGCCGAGGTAGGGCCTGCCGATCTGTTCGGGGTTGCGGTGCGTGAAGCGGGTGCGGTCCGTGGCCATGATCGTGATGAAGTCGACGCCCAGACGATCCATCACCTCGACGGCGTAGGGCTGCAGCGTGGTGGAAGGATCGGGCCCCTCCACGGCGTCGAGGACGGCCGGTTCGAGCGCGATGGCCGTGGACACCGCGACCATCCGCTCGGCCGCGGCGTCGTTGACGCCCTGCGCGGCATCGACGTACAGGATCACGGACAGGGACGCCGAGAGCGCCAGGATGAACACGAGCTGGGCGAGGAAGAACTGTCGGGCGAGACTCCATCGGCGCACGCGGCGATCCTGCTCCTTCCGGTTCCTGTCGGCCCGGGCCCTGCGGGCATCGACGCGGGCCGCCCGGACCGTGACCAGTATGAACTCAATCGTGACCCCGGTCACTCCCGCTGCCATGATGAAGAGGATCACAACAACACTACGCTTCCTGGTGAGACCCCTCCGACGAAGAAGGACCTTCGCCGCCGGCCCCGCCGGGTGGCCGGTCATCTAGGAGAACACCATGGCTATCGCACCGTCGCGGTCCGACAGTGGATCCGCGCAACCCCGCAAGAGGGTCGACAAGACGCACTTCCTCTACATCGCCGTCATCGTCGCCGTCGTCCTCGGCGCGATCCTCGGCCTCACCGCCCCCGACTTCGCGAAGGCGCTGAAGCCCCTGGGTGACGGCTTCATCAGCCTCATCAAGATGATGATCGCCCCCATCATCTTCTGCACCATCGTGCTCGGCGTCGGATCCATCGCCAAGGCCGCGACCGTCGGCAAGGTCGGAGGCCTCGCGCTCGGCTACTTCATGGTGATGTCGACCTTCGCGCTCGCCATCGGCCTCGTGGTCGGCAACCTCATCCAGCCGGGTGAGGGGCTCGACATCTCCGGATCGAGCTACGACGTGCCCACCCCGGCCGGGGAGGCCGAGGGCGGCGACGGCGGTACCGTCGGCTTCCTGCTGAGCATCATCCCCGTGACGCTGCTGTCCGCGCTGACGGGCCCGAGCATCCTGCAGACCCTCTTCGTGGCGCTGCTCGTCGGGTTCGCCCTGCAGAAGATGGGATCGGCGGGCACGCCGATCCTCCGCGGCATCGGGCACATCCAGGCGCTCGTCTTCCGCATCCTCGTGATGATCATGTGGCTCGCCCCCATCGGCGCCTTCGGTGCCATCGCCGCCGTCGTCGGCCAGACCGGCGTGCAGGCGATCATCAGCATGGCAACCCTCATGGTCGCCTTCTACATCACCTGCATCCTGTTCATCGTCGTCATCCTCGGCGGGCTCCTGAAGCTCGTCACCGGCGTGAACATCCTCAAGCTGATGCGCTACCTCGGCCGCGAGTACCTGCTAATCTTCAGCACCTCCTCGTCCGAGGCCGCACTGCCCCGGCTGATCGCCAAGATGGAGCACCTGGGAGTCTCCAAGCCCGTGGTCGGCGTGACAGTGCCCACCGGCTACTCCTTCAACCTGGACGGTACGGCCATCTACCTCACGATGGCGGCCCTGTTCGTCGCCGAGGCGATGGGCAAGCCGCTCGCACTGGGGGAGCAGATCTCCCTGCTGATCTTCATGATCATCGCGTCCAAGGGCGCTGCGGGCGTCACGGGCGCCGGACTGGCCACCCTCGCCGGCGGCCTGCAGTCCCACCGCCCCGACCTGGTCGACGGCGTCGGCCTGATCGTCGGCATCGACCGCTTCATGTCGGAGGCCCGCGCGCTGACGAACTTCACCGGCAACGCCGTCGCCACCGTCCTCATCGGCACCTGGACCAAGGAGATCGACCGGGGCCGCGTGGACGAGGTCCTCGAGGGTCGCCTGCCCTTCGACGAGACGACGATGAGCACCGACCACCGGTACGACAACGACGTCGAGGAGGGCGCCGAGGCGACGACCGACGCCGCGGTGCGCGGGACCGCCCGATGACCCGCTGACCCTCTGTCCCCGGGATGTCCGCGGGACCCGGGGGACAGGGCCCGCAGGCCCTTCGACGACGGCGGCGACCGGAGCACATCCGGTCGCCGCCGTCGTCGTTCCGGGACGCCGACGGCGGCGTGCGACCGCCGCAGCCCCAAAGGTTCTACCTCAGGTTGAGGATCAAGGCTCGGGGTCGCCGGGCAGCCGGCTTCGCGGCCGTCGGCACCGGCGTTGTACCGTTGACTAGAAGAAAAGCCGCTCGGACGCCGTTTCTCGGCCGGCCGCACCGAATCTGATGGAAGCGTGGAGAAATTCGTGAGTAGTGAACAGGGTTCCACAACTCTGCCCAGCGCAGTGGACGCGGGATTCGGCCCCACCGGCCGCCCTGTGACGGAGTTCCCTGAGCCGAGGATCCTGGAATCGCACGGCCCGGCGAGGGTCATCGCGATGGTCAACCAGAAGGGCGGGGTCGGCAAGACGACGTCGACCATCAACCTCGGCGCCGCGCTCGCCGAGGCGGGCCGCCGGGTGCTGCTCGTGGATTTCGACCCGCAGGGCGCCCTCTCCGCGGGCCTGGGCACCAATCCGCACGAGCTCGACGTGACGGTCTACAACGTGCTGATGGACCGCAAGGTGTCCATCCAGGACGCCATCCAGCACACCGCGATCGAGAACATCGACCTGCTGCCCGCCAACATCGACCTGTCGGCCGCCGAGGTGCAGCTCGTCAACGAAGTGGCCCGCGAGCAGGTCCTCGACCGTGCCCTGCGGAAGGTGTCGGACGACTACGACGTCATCCTCATCGACTGCCAGCCCTCCCTCGGCCTCCTCACGGTCAACGCCCTCACCGCGGCGCACGGCGTCATCATCCCGCTCATCTGCGAGTTCTTCGCCCTGCGTGCGGTGGCCCTCCTGGTCGAGACGATCGAGAAGGTCCAGGACCGGCTCAATCCCCGGCTGCAGATCGACGGCGTGCTCGCGACCATGTACGACGCGCGGACGCTCCACAGCCGCGAGGTCATCGCACGCCTCGTGGAGGCGTTCGGCGACAAGGTCTTCGAGACCGTCATCAAGCGCACCATCAAGTTCGCCGACGCGACCGTCGCCGCCGAGCCCATCACGTCCTACGCCGCGAACCACTCGGGCGCGGACGCCTACCGCAGCCTCGCGCGGGAGCTCATCAGCAGGGGCGGAGCGCCCTAGTGCCCGCTCCCTCCGGGTCCGCGCGGTACCCGGAGGTGGCGGACCAGACGGTCTTCGCGGTGCAGCTGGCCAATTTCAGCGGACCCTTCGACCTGCTGCTGAACCTCATCTCCCGGCGCGAGCTCGACATCACGGAGATCGCCCTGGCGCAGGTGACCGACGAGTTCATCGCCCACATCCGCCGCATCCAGGCCGCTGAAGGGGAATGGCGGCTCGACGAGGCGAGCGAGTTCCTCGTCGTCGCCGCGACGCTCCTCGACCTGAAGGCCGCCCGCCTCCTCCCGGCCGGAGCCGTCGAGGACGAGGAGGACATCGCCCTCCTCGAGGCCCGCGATCTCCTGTTCGCCCGGCTCCTGCAGTACAGGGCGTTCAAGGAGATGGCACGGCAGCTCGCCGCGCGGCTCGAGGAGGAGGACACGCGGTACGCGCGCGACGTCCCGCTCGAACCGCACTTCACCCGCCTGCTGCCCGAACTCGTCTGGAAGCACTCGCCCGAGGAATTCGCAGCGATCGCGACGAAGGTGCTCGCACCCCGCCAGGAGCAGCCGGCCGAAGTGGCGATCGGGCACCTGCACGCACCGACCGTCAGCGTCCGCGAGCAGGCGCTGGTGGTGCAGGATCTGCTGCAGGGCAGGGGACCGCTGTCCTTCCGCGAGCTGACCGAGGACACCCGGTCGCGGATGGTGCTCGTGGTGCGGTTCCTCGCCCTGCTGGAGCTGTTCCGGGACGGCGCCGTCACCTTCGACCAGCCGGCACCGCTGTCCGATCTGCTGGTGAGCTGGAGTGCCGGGGACGAGCGGTGGACCGCGGACCTGCTGACGGGCGACGTCGAGGGCGACGTCGGGGGCGAGAACGACCTCGTGCACAGCGAAGGAGCACAGTATGGATGAGTCCGCCGGGGATCACCCGCAGCAGGATCCCCTCGAGGCGCTGCCCGGTGGCCTCCGGGGTGCCGTCGAGGCGATCCTGATGGTCACCGACCGGCCGGTGACCGACACGCAGCTCGCCGCGGCCCTCGAACGGCCCGCGGACCAGGTGCACGCCGTCCTCGTGGGACTGCAGCGTGAGTACGACGGCTATACTGGCTCAGGCGCCCCGAGCGACGAACCTGTGTCCCCCCGCGGTTTCGAACTGCGGAACATCGCCGGCGGGTGGCGCATCTTCTCCCGGAAGCACTTCGCCGCGGTCGTCGCCGACTTCGTGCTCGACGGTCAGTCCGCCCGGCTGTCGCAGGCGGCACTCGAGACCCTCACGGTCATCGCGTACCGCCAGCCCGTGTCCCGCGCCCGGGTCTCCGCCATCCGGGGCGTCACCGTCGACTCCGTGGTCCGTACCCTGCTCCAGCGCGGACTCGTTGTCGAGATGGAGGCCGATCCGGAGACCGGGGCGGTGCTCTATGGGACCACCTCCCTCTTTCTGGAAAGATTGGGGTTGGGCAGCGTCGACGAACTGCCCCGGATCGCTCCCCACCTGCCCGGGCTCGAAAGCCTCGGGGAGTATGACGAAACGACGTACTGAGCACGACCTACACGAAGGATTTCTCTCCATGACACAGCCGCCAGGATCCGGTTCCGGACGCAATACGCCGCGCCGCGGCGGGTCGACCGGCCGCCCATCCGACGCTGCCCGCGGCCGGGGGGCCTCACCCCGCAACGGTTCCGGGCAGGGCGGCGCAGGACGGACCGGCGAGGGCCGTCCGTTCGCCGACCGCGGTGAGCGCACCGGCGGTCGCCCCGGGGCCCCGCGTCCAGCCTCCGATCGCGGCCGCGAGGGCGGTCGCCCGTCGGAGGGCCGTCCGGCCACCGGTGGCGACCGCCGCGAGTCCGCCGACGGCCGCGCCCGCGCGGCCTCCGGTCGCCCGTCGGCCGGGACACCGGCCGGCCGGTTCGGCGCCAAGACCGGCGGGCGTGCCGGCAGCAAGCCCGGACGGCCCGGCGCAGCGTCGGGCGCGCGATCCGGTGGACAGGGCGGACGCCCGAAGCCGCCCGGAGCGAAGGCCTTCGGACGCGAGCGGTTCGGCCAGGACCTCGGCCCGGTGCGAGCCCCGCGGCCCAAGCGCTCCAGCCGCCCTGCCGACGAGATCGACGTCCACAACCCCGAGGGCGTACGCCTGCAGAAGATCATGGCCCTCGCCGGCGTCGCCTCGCGCCGCGTGTGCGAGGAGATGATCCTCGACGGGCGGGTGGAGGTCGACGGCACCGTCGTCACGGAACTCGGCGTCCGCGTGGACCCGGCGCAGGCTGCCATCCACGTCGACGGCATCCGGCTCCAGCTCAACGAGCACCTGAAGTACTACGTCTTCAACAAGCCCCGCGGCGTCGTCTCCACCATGGAGGACCCGGAGGGCCGCCGCTGCATCAGCGACTTCCTGAAGAACAAGGACAAGAGCGAGCGCCTCTTCCACGTGGGCCGGCTCGACGCCGAGACGGAGGGCCTGCTCCTGCTCACCAACGACGGCGAACTCACCAACCGCCTGACCCACCCGTCCTACGAGGTCCCCAAGACCTATCTCGTGCAGGTCCGGGGTCCCATGGCCCAGGGCGTCGGCGCGCAGATGAAGGAGGGTATCGAGCTCGAGGACGGCCTCGCGCAGGTCGATTCCTTCAAGCTCGTCGACTCCACACCCGGCCACATCCTCGTCGAGGTGGTCCTCCACTCCGGCCGCAACCGCATCGTCCGGCGTCTGTTCGACGCCGTCGGCCACCCCGTCGAGCGCCTCGTGCGCACCCAGGTGGGGCCCATCCGCATCGGCGACCAGCGCCAGGGCAGCATCCGGGTGCTCGGGCGCCAGGAGGTCGGACACCTGCTGGCATCGGTGGGCCTCTAACCGATGACGACGCGCACGGAACAGGGCACGCACCTCACGGGCCCCGTCCTCATCATCGGGGCGGGCCTGCTCGGGGCGAGCATCGGGCTGGGCCTGCGCGCACGCGGGATCGACGTCGTCCTGTCCGACAGCTCTCCCTCCACCGAGGCCGTCGCCCGTGATATCGGTGCCGGGCGGCTCCTTGCCGATGCGGAGGCCGCGGGGGAGTCGCTGTCCCCGGAACTGGTGGTCGTCGCGACCCCTCCCGATGTCACGGCGCGCGTGGCGGCGGACGCCCTGCTGACGTATCCCGACGCCGTCGTGGTGGACATCTGCAGTGTGAAGGAGGCGATCCTGCGCGAGCTCGTCGCCACTCCCGCCGTCGCCGGACACGTGGCGCGCTATGTGGGGACCCACCCGATGGCGGGCCGCGAGACGTCGGGGCCCGTCGCGGCACGCGCCGAGTTGTTCAACGGCGCCCCCTGGGTGCTCTGCGCCCATGCAGGGAGCGCCCCGGACGCCGTCCTCCGCGCGGAGTCGCTCGCCGTCGACCTCGGTGCCGTGCCCGCGCGGATGTCCGTCGAGGAGCACGACGAGGCCGTCGCCCTGATCTCGCACCTGCCGCAGGTGGTGTCGTCGCTCGTCGCGAGCAGGCTCCAGGACTCACCGGGACGTGCCCTCTCGCTCGCGGGTAACGGGCTGCGCGATGTCACGCGCATCGCGGCCAGCGACCCCCGGCTCTGGGTGCAGATCCTGTCCGCCAACGCGGGCCGGCTCGTGGAGATCCTGTACGGGGTCCGCGACGACCTGAACCGGCTGATCACCACGCTCGAGGACCCGACGGCCGGCGGCGCACGGCTCGACATGGCGCAGCTGATGTCCGAGGGGAACTCCGGACAGGCACGCGTCCCCGGCAAGCACGGTACGCCGCCGAACTCCTTCGCGCGCCTGACGGTGCTCGTCGACGACGTGCCGGGACAGATCGCGAAGCTGCTCACGGAGATCGGCCACACCGGCATCAACGTCGAGGATTTCAGGCTCGAACACTCACCGGGACGCGAGGTGGGCCTCGCGGAGCTCTCCGTGCTGCCCGGCCGACGGCAGGAATTGACGGAGTCCCTGACACAGCGGGGCTGGAAGGTAGTGCAGTGACGCAGGCTTCAGCAGAGACCACGCAGACCGATGTGACGGGGAAGAGCGCATCGTCGAGCCCGTTCTCCGGGTTCCGGCTCGGCAAGTCCCTCGTCGTCGCCATCGACGGCCCCTCCGGATCGGGCAAGTCGAGCGTGAGCCGTGAGGTCGCGCGGCGTCTCCGTGCCGCGTACCTCGACACCGGGGCGATGTACCGGGCGGTCACGCTGCACTGCATCGCCACGGGCGTCGACCTGCACGACGGCGCGGCCGTGGAGGCCGCGGCACGGGACATCGAGCTCTTCATCAGCACCAGCCCCGACCGCGAATCCGTGACCATCGCGGGCGACGACGTCACCGCCGCCATCCGCGAGCCGGGCGTCTCCTCCTCGGTGAGCGCCGTCGCCACGACCATGGGGGCCCGCGCCGAACTCATCCGCCGCCAGCGCGCCCTGATCGCCGGTGCCGGCCACCGGATCGTCGCGGAAGGACGCGACATCACCACGGTCGTCGCCCCCGACGCCGAGGTGCGCATCCTCCTCACGGCCAGTGAGGAGGCGCGGCTGCGCCGGCGCGGGGACCAGCTCGGTGGCACGCAGACCGACGCCCAGCTCCGGCGCCAGGTCACGGAGCGGGACGCGAAGGACTCCGCCGTCGTGAACTTCCAGCAGGCGGCGGACGGCGTCGTCACCCTCGACTCCTCCGACCTCGACTTCGAGCAGACCGTCTCGGCGGTCCTCGGCATCGTGCGCACCGTGGCGCACTAGCCGGACCAGCACCCTATCGACTCCGGGCCCCGCGCCCACCAGGCCCACCGTCGGGAGACGGTGAACACCAACCGAAGGACAGAACAATGAGCGAGAACCTTTCGCCGGACGCACCCGACAACGCAGCAGGGGAGGACTACGAGCCCACGGGCGAGGACCAGGTCACCGAGCTGCTGGAGACCCTCGACGACACCGAGGCCGAGCAGCGCGCCGCCTCCCTGCGCGCCGGCCTCGAGGACTACGAGCTCGACGAGGAGGACGCCGCGCTCCTCGCCCGGCAGGACGAGGACTTCGACGAGGAGACCGAAGGCCGCCTCAACCCGGTGCTCGCGATCGTCGGCCGCCCCAACGTCGGCAAGTCCACGCTCGTGAACAGGATCCTCGGCCGCCGCGAGGCCGTCGTCGAGGACACCCCCGGCGTGACCCGTGACCGGGTCTCCTACCCCGCCCAGTGGTCGGGCCGGAACTTCACCCTGGTGGACACCGGTGGCTGGGAGCAGGACGCGAAGGGCATCGCCGCGCGCGTGGCCGACCAGGCGGAGATCGCGGTCGACATGGCCGACGCCGTGCTGCTCGTCGTCGATGCCACCGTCGGTGCCACCGCGACCGACGAGGCCGTCGTGCGCATGCTGCGCCGCAAGAAGAAGCCCGTCATCCTCGTGGCCAACAAGGTCGACGACATCCAGAACGAGGCCGACGCCTCCGTGCTGTGGGGCCTCGGGTTCGGACAGCCCTGGCCGGTGTCCGCCCTGCACGGGCGGGGCACGGCCGACATGCTGGACCAGGTCAACGAGATCCTTCCGGAGTTCTCGGAGCACGGCGGGATCGAGCGGTCCGGCGGCCCGCGCCGCATCGCGCTCATCGGGCGACCGAACGTGGGCAAGTCCTCCCTCCTGAACAAGCTCGCCGGGTCCGACCGGGTGGTCGTCGATCCGCTGGCCGGCACCACGCGCGACCCGGTGGACGAGATGATCGAGCTGGGCGGGCGCACCTGGCGCTTCGTCGACACGGCGGGTATCCGGCGGCGCGTGCACATGCAGCAGGGCGCCGACTTCTACGCCTCGCTGCGCACCCAGTCCGCCCTCGAGAAGGCGGAGGTCGCCGTCGTGCTCCTCGCCGTCGACGAGGTGCTCAGCGAGCAGGACATCCGCATCCTGAACATGGCCATCGAGTCCGGCCGCGCGATCGTGCTGGCCTTCAACAAGTGGGACCTCCTCGACGAGGAGCGCCGCCGCTATCTCGAGCGTGAGATCGAGCAGGACCTGGCGCACGTCGACTGGGCGCCGCGGGTCAACATCTCGGCGCTGACCGGGTGGCACAAGGACCGGCTGGTCCCCGCGCTCGACGTCGCGCTCGAGTCCTGGGACCGGCGTATCCCCACGGGCCGTCTCAACGCGTTCCTCGGCGAGCTCGTCGCCGCCCACCCGCACCCGGTGCGCGGCGGCAAGCAGCCCCGCATCCTCTTCGGCACGCAGGCCTCGAGCCGTCCGCCGAAGTTCGTCCTGTTCACCACGGGGTTCCTCGACCCGGGCTACCGCCGCTTCATCACGCGCCGCCTGCGCGAGACGTTCGGCTTCGAAGGCACGCCCATCGAGGTCAGCATGCGCGTCCGCGAGAAGCGGAGCCGCAAGCGCTGACCCCTCTCCGGTGTGCGGAGCCGCCCGGGAAATGCTGTATTGTTATCCGAGTGGTTTGGCCTGCTGGACAGGCCGATCGGGATGTGGCGCAGCTTGGTAGCGCACTTGACTGGGGGTCAAGGGGTCGCAGGTTCAAATCCTGTCATCCCGACAGATGAAGTAGCAGGTCAGAGGCCGTTCTCGGAGAAATCCGGGAGCGGCCTCTGCCGTTTGGTCCGCCTGGTGGAGCAGCGCGTGCAGCAACGCGGAGACGTTCGGTTCAAAAGCTGATTGCCCCCGACAGTTCGCCGAGAGCAGCGGGCGCTATCGTCCGACGTGTGTCCGTGGCTGTCGCCGGTCATGCTCGCGGACGAGTGTCCCAGCGGGTCGAGAACTTCCGTGAAGTCCACACCGGCCTCCGGCATGGCCGTTGCCGCGGAGTGTCGGGGTGAGTGAACGCCGACGTCGTCGAGTCCGGCGCGTCCGGCGCCAGGTACGGCGGTAGCCGGTCGGGCCCCTTCGCCGGCCGGCTACCCCTCACTCCCGGCGCAGGGAGGCGAGCATCTCCGGGGTTGTGATCAGGACGCACGGTGACGACCTCTCGGCCTGGATGATCAGGGCGACCAGGTGTTGCCCGCTATCCGTCAGCTCGGCGACCCATCGGGCACCTTGCTCGGTGGCGTAGCCGAACGTGCGGGCCGGCCAGCCCGTCGTGAGTGCGACGGCGTGCGGGTCGTGCTCGTTGTCCGGCTCCCGGAGGATGCCCACGGTCTGCCCGGTGCGGAACGTGAAGGGTCGGGCGGGGTTCTCGTAGTAGCTCGTACCGACCGCGCGGAAGGCGAAGATGTGGAAGTGACGAAGTGCCGGCGTGTTGTAGTCGATGAGCCGGCCGTCCGGTGCGGCGAGGTCGAGGCCGTTGCCGGATCGGACGAGGCGCAGCGGGAGGCGGCCGTCCTCGCCAGGGACGAGCAGGGCGTCGGCTTCCTCGGCCGACATGTAGCCGGCCCGGTTTCCGCGCACCGTCTGGCCCTGTGCGTCCGCTCGCCGCTCCTCCGCTGCAGAGCGGGCCGCAACGGCGGAATCCTGCTCTCGCCGGGTGTCGAAGTCCGCGGCGTCCAGACGCATGGAAGCCGGCACCGCCTCGTTGGCCTGCTGAAATGCGTCAGCCTTCGCTTCGCGATATGACGCCTTGACCCTGTCCCATATCCCCATGCCGCGACTCTATCGGGCGCACTGCGCCGGTAGGGAAGGGGCTTCACATCCCCAGGTCTTGCGGCGGCGGCCCTGAGCTGCCGGTAGAGGTCCGTCCCCTCCGAGGGAACGGGCGGGATCGTGCGAGCGCGCGCGAGGAGTGGTCCGACGAGCTTCCGCGAGTGACCGCCGGTGTCTCGACTTCCTTCGCTGCCGCGGTTCTGGTCGTCGGCCGTGGACGCGCTGCCGGAGTCTGGGGGTCGAGGGGGCGCAGGTTCACATCCTGTCATTCCGCCACGGCAGGCCCGTTCCCACCGGCGATACACCGGCGGGGACGGGCCTTTCGCATTCCCGGGACAGGGGTGTCCCGGTGCCGCCCGGACCGGGTGAGAGGCGCGTCACGGCCCCGCCGCTTATGCCTATACTCGACCAGTACCCGTACCGGACGGCCCTGCGCCGCCGACGATCGCGCGTTCCGAAAGGCAACCATGAGCAACATCCCCGATGGCCTGTACTACACCGCGGAGCACGAGTGGGTCAGCGAGCCCGCCGTCGACGGCACGGTCCGCGTCGGCATCACCGACTTCGCCCAGGACGCCCTCGGCGACGTGGTCTACGTGCAGATGCCCGAGGAGGGTGCGGACGTCACCGGTGCCGACGTCATCGGCGAGGTCGAGTCCACCAAGAGCGTCAGCGACATCTACGCACCCGTCACCGGGCAGATCGTCGCCCGCAACGAGGCGCTCGACGACGATCCCTCGCTCATCAATTCCGACCCCTACGGCGAGGGCTGGCTGCTCGAGATCAAGGTGTCCGACCCGTCCGTCGTGCAGGGGCTGCTGAGTTCAGCGGACTACTCCCAGCAGGTAGGCTAGTCCTACCGGCAGCGGGGGTGGCGCGGATCGCAGTCGCTCCGTCGCGCCGCGCAGTAGGGGAGGAAAGTCCGATGGTGTCCAACGTGAATACTGGCGTGAATGGAGAAGAGCCGCACATGACGTCTCCTGAGACAACGACGATCGGGCTGCCGCCGCAGGCGGCGATGAGCGACCTGGAGCGTCACCTGACGCGCGAGGAGCAGGCGTCCGTCGCCGCGCTCCCGGCAGGTTCCGCGCTGCTGATCGCCCACTCGGGTCCGAACGCCGGGGCGCGTTTCCTCCTCGACGAGGACGTCACGAAGGCCGGACGCCACCCCAACGCCGACATCTTCCTGGACGACGTGACGGTGTCACGCCAGCACGCGGAGTTCCGTCGGACGGCGAACGGGTTCATGGTCGTGGACACGCGCAGCCTCAACGGCACCTACGTGAACAACGACCGCGTGGACAGCGTCACGCTGCGCAACGGCAACGAGGTGCAGATCGGCAAGTTCCGTCTCACCTTCTACGCGGCCCGCACCGTCCCCGGCCAGGACACCCAGCACACCACAGCACAGGCCTAGTCCGGTTCATGCCTGCCTCCCACCCCGCCCGCCGTACGGCCGGCGTCGCTCCAGGTCCTCCCTCCGGTGTCCTGAACATCGGTGAGGTCCTGCGCGAGCTGGCGGAGGAGTTCCCCCAGGTCACGGCGTCGAAGATCCGTTTCCTCGAGGAGAAGGGCCTGATCTCGCCGCAGCGCACGCGTGCCGGGTACCGCAAGTACGCGGCGCACGACGTCGAGCGCCTGCGCTTCGTCCTGGCCCTGCAGCGCGACCAGTACCTGCCCCTGAAGGTCATCAAGGACTACGTCGACGCCATCGACCGCGGTGAGCGTCCCGCCTCCCTGCCGGGCGGCATGACCCTCGCGCCCCGCGTCGTCTCGGACCAGCTCTCGCGCGAACTGAGTGCCCACGGCCGCCGCCTCACCGCGGAGACCCTCGCAGCGGAGGCCGGGGCGCCGCGCCGGCTCGTCGACGACCTCGTGAGCTTCGGGCTCATCACCGCCGTCGACAACCGGTTCGACGAGCACGCCCTCAAGATCACCAAGGCCTGCGTCCAGCTGGAGGGACACGGGATCGAACCGCGTCACCTGCGGCCCTTCCGTGCCGCGGCCGACCGTGAGCTAGGGCTCGTCGAACGCGTCGTCGCCCCGGTGGCGTCCCGCAAGGACGTCGCCTCGAAGGCGCGGGCGGCGGAGACCGCACGGGAGATCAGCGAATTGTGCCTGGGCCTCCACAGCGCCCTCGTCCACAGCCACATCGCCCGAATGGACAGTTAGGCGGCTTCCCGTGATCGAAGTAGAAGTGGTCGGCGTCCGGATCGAGCTGCCGTCCAACCAGCCGCTGGTCCTCCTGCGGGAAACCGCGGGGGAGCGGCACCTGCCGATCTGGATCGGAGCGCCCGAGGCCAGCGCCATCGCGTTCGTGCAGCAGGGCATCGTGCCGCCGCGCCCCATGACGCATGACCTCCTGGTCGACGTCGTGGCAGCGGCCGGCAAGGAGATCACCGAGGTGCGCATCACCTCGGTGGAGGACACCGTCTACCACGCCCAACTGGTGTTCAGCGACGGCGTGACCGTGAGTTCACGGGCCTCCGACGCCCTGGCAGTCGCCCTGCGCGTCCCGTGCCCCATCTACTGCGCCGACGAGGTCCTGGCCGTCGCGGGCGTGGAGATCGCGGATGCGGACGCCGACGACACGGAGCAGGGCGACACGGAGGAGACGGCCGAGAAGGAGGTCCTCCAGTTCCGGGAGTTCCTCGCCGACGTCGAACCGGAGGACTTCGAGCGCTGAGTCCGGGCTGTCCGCCGCTTGGGTGGCGAGCCGTGCACGACACGCCGACCGTTGCAGCCCAACCTCTTTGACCTCGACCCTCCCGGGATCTAACGTCGAAGAATACAGTTCCCGTTGCGTGTGTGGGGGGCTCGGGGCACACTTGAGTGCACATCCTGAGGTTCCGCCTGATGAGCAAACTCCCCGGGAACCCTACGAGGAGGCAGCACGTGAGTCCGAAGGGTGACGCCGGCAAGGCAACCAGCCCGGCAGGCGCTGGTGTCCCAGCAAGCGCCCAGGGCTTACTGTTCACGGAAGACCTCCCCGTCCTCGACGAGGACGCCGGATACCGCGGCCCCACGGCCTGCAAGGCCGCCGGCATCACGTACCGCCAACTCGACTACTGGGCCCGCACCGGTCTCGTGGAGCCCGCCGTCCGCGGCGCCTCCGGGTCCGGCACGCACCGCCTGTACGGATTCCGCGACATCCTCGTCCTCAAGGTCGTCAAGCGCCTCCTGGACACCGGGGTCTCGCTCCAGCAGATCCGCAGCGCCGTCGAGCACCTCCGCGAGCGGGGCGTCGAGGACCTTGCACAGATCACCCTCATGAGCGACGGCGCGAGCGTCTACGAGTGCACCTCGGCCGACGAGGTCATCGACCTCGTCCAGGGCGGGCAGGGCGTCTTCGGGATCGCCGTCGGCCGTGTCTGGCGGGAGGTCGAAGGAAGCCTCGCGGCCCTGCCGAGCGAGCACGCCACCGACCAGGACTTCCCCGGCGACGAGCTCAGCAAGCGCCGGGCCACCCGCAAGATCAGCTAGCCCGGCGAGGGACCACCCGCCCGGTCGCATACCGTGGCGGGACCGGCGTCAGCGCCGCGCGGCGCGGCTTCGCATCCTGCCCGAATCCGTCACACTCCTGAGCAGTTCGTCGAAGTACGCCGAGGCCTGCTGCGCGGGTTCGCCGGGCCAGTGATGTACGGAGTACGCGGCGCCCTGGATCTGCTGCCAGTTGGCCTGCTCCGGGATGGCGGGGCTCAGCAGCAGGTCCCCGAACATCTGCCGCATCTCGTTCAGGCGGAACGAGTGCTCGTTGGAGGTCGACCGGACGCGGTTCGCCACGATGCCTGCTGTCTGCAGGTCGGGCGCGAACTCCTGGCGGAACAGCTCGAGCGCACGCATGGTCCGCTCCGTCCCCGCCACGGAGAAGAGGCTGGGCTCCGCGACGAGCAGCACCCTGTTGCTCGCGGTCCAGGCCATCCGCGTCAGCCCGTTGAGTGACGGCGGGCAGTCGATCAGCACGAGGCTGTACCCCTCGACGCGGGACAGCAGGCGGGACAGCCGCTGCTGGTCGCGGCGCCCGAGGTCCGGCCTGTCGTAGATCCCGGAGTACGCGGAGCCCATGGCGACGTCGAGCGTGGAGGCGCGGGCAGCCGGGTTCTTCACCGCGGTGGCCACCCAGCCGCTCGGGACGATGTTCGCCGCGAGATCGCCGCGCCGCGCATTCTTCAGCAGGCGGCCGACGTCGGTCTGGCCGGTCGCGCGCACGCCGAGGCCGGTGGTCGCGTCCGCGTGGGGGTCGAGGTCGACGACGAGCGTGCGGATACCCGCTGCCAGTGCGGCCGAGGCCAGCCCCAGGGTGACCGACGTCTTGCCCACGCCGCCTTTGAGGCTGCTGATGCTCACTACCTGCACGTGTTGAACCTCTACCTAACTCTGGCTGCCGCCGGGACGCGCGGCTGTCCGATTGATCCCCGACCCATCATAGGGCGAGGCGACCATCCGCCCCGGACGGGCCGGCCGCACCCGCCCGGGGTCCGGGCGGGCGCCCGTCCCGGCCGTGCGCGGGCCATGGACGAAAAGGGCCCGCCGGGTAGGATCAGTCCAGCGTGCAGGACCCGACCCGCAAGGATGCAGGAGTGCGATGTTCTCGAAGATTCTGGTAGCCAACCGTGGTGAGATCGCCATCCGTGCCTTCCGGGCCGGATACGAGGTGGGTGCGAAGACGGTCGCGGTGTTCCCGCAGGAGGACCGCAACTCGATCCACCGGCAGAAGGCGGACGAGGCGTACCTGATCGGGGAGGAGGGCCACCCGGTCCGGGCGTATCTCGACGTCGAGGAGATCATCCGTGTGGCCCGGGAGGCCGGCTGCGATGCGATCTACCCCGGGTACGGGTTCCTGTCCGAGAATCCGGGTCTGGCCCGCGCCGCGGCGGAGGCCGGCATCACGTTCGTCGGCCCGCCGGCCGAGGTACTGGAACTCGCCGGGAACAAGGTCAAGGCCCTGGACGCGGCGCGCAAGGCGGGTATCCCGGTGCTCGCCTCGTCGCGTCCGAGCGCCGACGTCGGTGAGCTGATTGCCGCGGCGGACGAGATCGGGTTCCCCGTGTTCGCGAAGGCCGTCGCCGGTGGCGGCGGGCGCGGCATGCGGCGGGTGGACACGCGGGAGGCGCTGCCGGAGGCGCTGGAGGCCGCGATGCGCGAGGCCGAGTCCGCGTTCGGGGATCCGACCATGTTCCTGGAGCAGGCCGTGCTGCGGCCCCGGCACATCGAGGTGCAGATCCTCGCCGACGCCGAGGGCAACGTCATGCACCTGTTCGAGCGGGACTGCTCCCTGCAGCGCCGGCACCAGAAGGTCATCGAGATCGCCCCGGCCCCGAACCTGGACGAGGGGATCCGGCAGGCCCTGCACCGGGACGCGGTGAAGTTCGCGACCGCCCTGGGGTACGTGAACGCCGGGACCGTCGAGTTCCTCGTGGACACGGTCGGGGAACGCGCCGGACAGCACGTGTTCATCGAGATGAACCCCCGCATCCAGGTCGAGCACACGGTCACCGAGGAAGTCACCGACGTCGACCTCGTGCAGGCCCAGCTGCGGATCGCGGCCGGGGAGACGCTGGCGGACCTGGGACTGTCCCAGGACACGGTGTTCCTGCGCGGTGCGGCCCTTCAGTCGAGGATCACCACGGAGGACCCCGCGAACGGGTTCCGCCCCGACGTGGGCCGGATCTCCGCGTACCGGTCCGCCGGTGGCGCCGGGGTACGCCTGGATGGCGGGACGGTGTATGCGGGGGCGGAGATCAGCCCCCACTTCGATTCGATGCTGGTCAAGCTCACCTGCAGGGGCCGGGACTATCCGACCGCCGTGGCACGCGCCCGCCGTGCGCTGGCCGAGTTCAGGGTCCGCGGGGTCTCCACGAACATCAGCTTCCTGCAGGCGGTCCTGGACGATCCGGACTTCATCGCCGGCAACGTCGCCACGTCGTTCATCGACGAACGGCCCGAACTGCTCACGGCCCGCGTCCCGGCCGACCGCGGCACGAAACTGCTGACCTGGCTCGCGGACGTGACGGTGAACCAGCCCCACGGGCCCCGCCCGGTGCACCTGGACCCGCAGGAGAAACTACCCGTCCTGCCCGACACCAGCGCCACCACCAGCGCCACCGGACAGGACGCCGGCCCGAACACCGGTCAGGGTTCCGGTGTTGCCGGCACCGATGCTTCCGCCGCACCGGCGGGGAGCCGGCAGCGGCTGCTGGAGCTCGGCCCCGAGGGCTTCGCGCGGGCCCTGCGGGAACAGACCGCGGTCGCGGTCACGGACACCACGTTCCGGGACGCGCACCAGTCGCTGCTGGCCACCCGGGTACGGACCCGGGACCTGGTCGCCGCCGGCGCGAGCGTGTCGGCGCTGACGCCGGGCCTGCTGTCGGTGGAGGCCTGGGGCGGGGCGACCTACGACGTGGCCCTGCGCTTCCTGGGGGAGGACCCGTGGGAGCGCCTGGACGCGCTGCGCCGTGAGATCCCGGACATCTGTCTGCAGATGCTGCTGCGCGGGCGGAACACCGTCGGCTACACCCCGTACCCGGAGGCCGTGACCGCCGCGTTCGTGCAGGAAGCGGCAGCGTCGGGGATCGACATCTTCCGGATCTTCGACGCCCTGAACGACGTGACACAGATGGAACCGGCCATCCGGGCCGTCCGGGACACCGGGACCGCGGTCGCCGAGGTGGCGCTGTGCTACACCGCGGACATGCTCGACCCGGCCGAGACGCTCTACACCCTGGACTACTACCTCGACCTGGCCCAGCGGATCGTCGACGCCGGCGCGCACGTCCTGGCGATCAAGGACATGGCCGGCCTGCTCCGCCCCGCCGCCGCCGCCAAGCTGGTGGCCGCCCTGCGGGAACGGTTCGACCTGCCGGTACACCTGCACACCCACGACACCGCGGGAGGTCAGCTGGCGACCCTGCTGGCCGCCGTGGACGCCGGGGTCGACGCCGTCGACGTCGCCAGCGCCGCCCTGGCCGGCACCACCAGCCAGCCCTCGGCCTCCGCACTGGTCGCGGCCCTGGCCCACACGCCCCGGGACACGGGCCTGGACCTGGGGAACGTGTGCGCGCTGGAACCCTACTGGGAGGCGGTGCGGCGCATGTACGCCCCGTTCGAGTCCGGGCTGCCCGGACCCACCGGACGGGTCTACCGCCACGAGATCCCCGGCGGCCAGCTCTCCAACCTCCGGCAGCAGGCCATCGCCCTCGGCCTCGGGGGAACGCTTCGAGGCCATCGAGGACATGTACACGGCCGCGGACCGCATCCTGGGACGCCTCGTGAAGGTCACCCCGTCCTCGAAGGTCGTCGGAGACCTCGCCCTGGCCCTCGTGGGATCGAACGCGGAGCCCGCCGCGTTCGAGGAGAACCCGCAGGACTTCGACATCCCCGACTCCGTGATCGGATTCCTCAACGGGGACCTCGGCAACCCGCCCGGCGGCTGGCCCGAGCCCTTCCGCACCAAGGCCCTCAAGGGCCGGGAACTCAAGCCCCGCGATGCGGATATCACCGCCGAGGACGAGAAGAACCTCGCCGGGACCTCCACGCAGCGCCGCAACGCGCTGAACACCCTGCTGTTCGCCGGGCCCACCCAGGACTTCAGGACCACGCGCGACACCTACGGGGACGTCTCCCTGCTGGGCACCGCCGATTACCTCTACGGCCTGCAGACCGGTACCGAGCACGTCATCGAGCTCGAGAAGGGCGTCCGGCTCATCGCGACCCTCGAAGCCGTGTCCGACCCCGACGAGAAGGGCATGCGCACAGTGATGTGCACGCTCAACGGGCAGATGAGACCCGTGAGCGTGCGGGACAAGAGCATCCAGAGCGACATCAAAGCCGCCGAGAAAGCCGACCCCGGCACCCCCGGCCACATCGCCGCACCGTTCGCCGGCTCGGTGACCGTCACCCGCGCCGAAGGCGATACCGTCGCCGCCGGCGACACCGTCGCCACGATCGAGGCCATGAAGATGGAAGCCAGCATCACCACGCCCATCGCCGGGACCGTGCAGCGGGTCGCCTTCACCGACGCCGCACCCGCCCAGGGAGGGGACCTCCTCCTCGTCATCACGGCGTCCTGACGTGCTCAGCGCCCCGACACCGCCGACCGGCCGTCACGCGAGAGTGGGGCGCTGAGCAGAAGCAGTAGGCGGTTCCGCCCTGCGCGGGCCCGCCGGACCACGTGGAGGAACCATGGCAAGCGCCCCGACCGAATCCTCGGCAGGCGGACCGGACCCCGTACCAGCGGACGCGGATCCCGCCGCCGGTCCCGCGCAGGATCCCGCGCAGGCGCACGTCCGGCACGATCTCGTGGCCAAGGCGACCGTGGTGGACCAGCTCGCCGACCGGGCGCGGCTACACTGCGGGATGTGACCCACTACGACCTCGCGATCATCGGCTCCGGCTCCGGCAACACCCTCATCTCGCCGGAATGGGACGACCGGACGGTGGTCCTCGTCGAGGGAGGCACCTTCGGCGGTACCTGCCTGAATGTCGGGTGCATCCCCACGAAGATGTACGTGTACCCGGCCGGGCTGGCGGCCGCGGCCGGGGAGTCGTCCCGGCTCGGCGTGGACCTGTCGCTGGAGAAGGTGCGCTGGCGGGACATCCGCGACCGCATCTTCACCCGGATCGATGCCATCTCCGAGGGCGGCAGGTCCTACCGCGCCGAGGAACTCGCGAATGTGACACTGATCGAGGAGCACGTCCGCCTCACGGGGGAGAGGTCCTTCCGCACCGCCTCCGGCGACGACGTCACCGCAGACCAGCTCGTCATCGCCACCGGATCGCGGGCGGTCCGTCCCGCGATCCCCGGCATCGAGCTGCCGCAGGTGCACACCTCGGACACGGTCATGCGGCTCGAGGACCTCCCCGGCCGCCTGCTGATCATCGGCGGAGGGTACATCGCGGCGGAGTTCGCGCACGTGTTCGGGGCCTTCGGCACGGCGGTGACCATCGCGGTCCGCTCGGGGGGCATGCTGCGCAGCCTCGACGAGACCGTCTCCGAGGTGTTCACCGAGCAGGCCGCGCGCCAGTGGGATCTCAGGCGGGACACCGACGTCACGCAGATCACCGCCAACGGTGACGGCAGCGTCACCGCACGGCTCAACGGCCCCGGGGGCCCGACGGACCTCGACGTCGACGCCGTGCTCGTCGCCGTCGGGCGCACACCGAACACCGACACCCTGGGCGCGCGCGAGGCGGGCCTGGACCTGCACGACGACGGCCGGCTCGTCGTCGACGGCTACCAGCGCGTGCTGCGCCGCGGCCTGCCGGTGCCCGGCCTCTGGTCCCTCGGCGACGTGAGCAGCGACTACCAGCTGAAGCACGTGGCGAACCACGAGGCGAAGGTCGTGGCACACAACCTGCTGCACCCCGGCGCGCTCCGCCCCGCCGACCACCGGTTCGTGCCCTCCGCGGTGTTCTCCCACCCGCAGGTCGCCTCCGTGGGGATGACCGAGGGGCAGGCGCTGAGCCATGCGGACCGTACCGGATCCCCGATCGTCACCGCCGTCCAGCACTACGGCTCGACGGCCTACGGCTGGGCGATGGAGGACACGCACGGGTTCGTGAAGCTCATCGCCGAGCAGCAGACCGGGCGCATCCTCGGCGCGCACATCCTCGGCCACGAGGCGTCGATGATCATCCAGCCGGTCATCCAGGCCATGTCCTTCGGGCTCGACGCCCGGACCATGGCCCGCGGGCAGTACTGGATCCATCCGGCGCTCACCGAGGTGGTGGAGAACGCACTGCTCAGCCTGAAGACCGGGTAGGCGGGCCGGCCGGGCGTCGGAGACCGGCCCGCGAGGGCGCCTACACCGTGGCGGAGGAGTAGATGGACTCGACGATGTCCGCATAGTCCTTCAGGACCTGGGCACGCTTGATCTTGAGGGACGGCGTCAGGTGACCGGTGGTCTCGGTGAAGTCGGTGGCGACGATCCGGAACACCTTGATGGCCTCCGCACGGGACACCGTGGTGTTGGCGCCGTCCACGAGCTCCTGGATCTCGGCGAGCACCAGCGGGTGGTCCGCGGCCTCCGCCGTCGTCGTGCCGGCCGGCAGGTGGTGCCGCTCGAGCCAGCCCGGCAGGGCCTCCTCGTCGAGCGTGATGAGCGCCGAGATGAAGGGCCGCTGGTCACCGACGACCACGCACTGGGAGACCAGAGCGTTGGCGCGGATAGCGTCCTCGAGCAGCGCCGGGATGACGTTTTTCCCGCTGGCCGTCACGATGATCTCCTTCTTGCGCCCCGTGATCCGCAGGAAGCCGTCCTCGTCCAATTCGCCGATGTCGCCCGTGCGGAACCAGCCGTCCACGAAGGCGTCCTCGGTGAGGTCGGGGCGGTCGAAGTACCCCTTCATGACGCAGACGCCCTTCGTGAGGATCTCGCCGTCGTCCGCGATCTTCACCGCGTTGCCCGGCAGCGGGGCGCCCACGGTGCCGATCTTGATCCGCTTGGGCGTGTTCACCGTGATGGGGGCCGTGGTCTCGGTCAGGCCGTAGCCCTCGAGCACCATGAGCCCGATGCCGTGGAAGAAATGGCCGAGCCGGTCCCCGAGGGGCGCGCCGCCTGAGACCGCGTGCTGGACACGCCCGCCCATCGCGGTGCGGATCTTGCCGTAGAGCAGCCGGTCGAAGACGGCATGCTTGACCTTCAGGCCCAGCGGGATCCTGCCGGCCTGCTCGGCCTTCGACCAGGCGATGGCGACGTCGGCGCCGGCGTGGAAGATCCGGCCCTTGCCGCCGTCCTCGGCCTTCAGCATCGAGTTGTTGTACACCTTCTCGAACACGCGGGGCACGGCGAGGATGAAGGTCGGCCGGTAGCTCTGCAGATCGGGCAGGAGGTTCTTAACGTCCGGGGTGTGGGCCACCGTGGCGCCCGCCGCGACGCACAGCACGGAGATGAACCGCGCGAAGACGTGGGCCAGCGGGAGGAACATGATGGTCTGTCCGCCCTCCCGCGCGACCTCCGGCAGGGCCGCGGCGGCGTTCTCGGACAGTTCGACGAAGTTGCCGTGCGTCAGCTCGCAGCCCTTCGGCTTGCCGGTGGTGCCGGAGGTGTAGATGATCGTCGCGACGTCGTCGAGTCCTGCAGACGCGCGGCGGTCCGAGAGGGTCTGCTCATCGGTACCGGCGCCCGCGGTGCGGAGCGTGTCCAGTCCGCCGCCGTCGAACTGCCACACGTGCCGCGGGCCCTCGATCCCCTCGAGGATCACCGCCTGCCGGACCACGTCCTCGTGCCGGGCGGACTCGACGAACGCTCCGACGGCGCCCGAGTCGCTGAGGATCCAGGCGACCTGGGCGGGGGAGGAGGTCTCGTACACCGGGACGGAGACGGCGCCCGCGAACCAGATGGCGAAATCGGCGAGTGACCACTCGTAGCGCGTGCGGGCCATGATGGCCACGCGATCCCCGGCCCGGACGCCCGAGGCGATCAGGCCTTTCGCGACGCCCTCGACCTGGCGCCGGAACTCGGTGGCCGAGATGTTCTCCCACTCGCCCGAGGCGCCCTTGACCGCGAACAGGGCCGGGTTGGAGGGTTTGGCCGCCTGCCGCACCACGAGATCCGTCGTATTGGTCTGGCGGGGGACGTCCACGAGGACGGGAACGCTGATGTCGCGCACGATAGCTCCTTCGATATCGCCTCGACCGTGAGGCAGGTCTCAGCCTATCGGTTCGGTCGGCCGAATTACCGTCCAGTAATGTACGAATCGGTAACGGCGGCGCCGGCGCGCCCCCACAGGACGGAGGAGGCACCTGATGCCCATCACCCCCGACCCGGCCGGACCGCGCGTACGCCGTCCTCGGGCCGACGCCTGGCACGCCGGCCGCGGCACGCCGCCGGCCGTACGGACCGCGCGCAGCACCTTCGCCAACCCCGCACGCCGGGGCCTCGCGGTCGGGGTGGACATCGGCGGCACGAAGGTGGCGGCGGGTGTCGTGGACGTCCGCGGGAGGATCCTCGCCGAGGCGCGCCGTGCCACCCCCGGCCACGACCCGCGCGCCGTCGAGGCGGTCATCACCGAGCTCGTCCGGGAGCTGTCGCGGGAGTTCCGGATCCGTTCCGTCGGGATCGGGGCGGCCGGCTGGATGGACCTCTCCAACAGCACCGTGCTCTTCAGCCCGCACCTGGCGTGGCGCAACGAACCGCTCCGGCGGAACCTCGAGAGGATGCTCCGCCGGCGGGTCACGGTGGTGAACGACGCCGACGCCGCCGCGTGGGCCGAGTGGAGATTCGGCGCCGGCCGCGGGGAGTCCCGCCTCGTCTGCGTCACCCTCGGCACGGGCATCGGCGGGGCCATGATCATGGGCGGGCGCGTCGAGCGCGGACGGCACGGCGTGGCCGGCGAGTTCGGGCACCAGATCATCGTGCCGCAGGGCCACCGGTGCGAGTGCGGGAACCGCGGCTGCTGGGAGCAGTACGCCTCGGGCAACGCGCTGGGGCGGGAGGCCCGTGAACTCGCCGGCGCGAATTCCCCCGTGGCCCGGGCCATCATCGACGCCGCACCCGAAGGTCACGCCGCCATCACCGGGGCGCTCGTGACGCGTCTGGCGATGGAGGGTGATCCAGCGTCCCGCGAGCTGGTCGACGACGTCGGGCAGTGGCTGGGACTCGGGCTGGCCAATCTCGCCGCAGCGCTCGATCCCGGGACGTTCGTCATCGGCGGCGGACTCAGCGCGGCGGGCGAACTCCTGCTCGAGCCCGCACGGCGCGCCTTCGGCCGCAACCTGACCGGCCGCGGCTTCCGGCCGGCGGCCCGTATCGAGCGGGCGGCCCTCGGACCCGAGGCGGGGCTCATCGGGGCGGCGGACCTGTCGCGGCTGCTCTCGCGCAGCGGTACCTAGGCGGCGGCCGGACGGGGCGCCCTAGACCTCGGCGCCGTCGTCCCCGATGTCCCGGTGCTTCGGCAGCTTGGTGACGAGATAGCCCGCGCCCGCGAGGAACAGCGCCAGGACGCCGAGCGTGGCGGCCAGGGGCGCGTCCCGCCAGAACATGGCGAACAGCAGCAGCGTGATCGGTCCGCCCGCGGCGCCGATCCAGGCGAGGACCGTCAGGGGATCACCGGAGCCCAGCGGCGGAGGCTCGTCCGGGGTGAAGCCCTCGTCCTCCTCCGGCTCCTCCGGAGCGGCATAGTCGCGGGGTCCGGTGGCACGGAGGGGCTGGTCGCGGAAGATCGCGTCGGCGCGCTCCCGGTCCGTGAGATCCTGGGCGCCGCGCGCCTCCGCCCGGGGGCCGCGCGTCTCCGGGGGCAGGGCGGCAGGTTCCTCGGGCGGGGCTGTGGGGGGACGCCCGGGAGTTCCGGACGGATCCGTGGAGGTCCCCTCGAGGCGCGCGACGAGGTCCTGCCAGACGGCGTCATCGGTGGATTCGTTCGGTTCCTGACCTCGGGGGCCCATACTTTGCTACCTGCTGTCGCGTGCTGCGGTCCGGGAGCGGAGGATCTCCGCCCGGCTTCCTGGGAATCAGAGGGCGTGCTCGTTCAATCGTGGACACCGTGCGCCGCCACGTCAACCGGTCCCCAGCGTGTCGGAGCCCCCCGGACCTGCCCGCGACGTGCCCTCCATGGCGCTCACACCCTTAGAGTAGGCTTCCACAGGAAAAAGCGGGCGGCATGCCGAATGCCGTTCCGTCCATGCAGGGAGGACGAGCAGCGTGTTCTATTGGGTGATGAAGCGGATCATCGTCGGTCCGATCCTCAACCTCCTGTTCCGGCCCTGGGTCAAGGGACTCGACAACATCCCCTCGTCGGGGCCCGCGGTGATCGTCAGCAACCACCTGTCCTTCTCCGACTCGATCTTCCTGCCCATCGTGGTCCCCCGTACCGTCGTGTTCCTCGCCAAGTCGGAGTACTTCACGGGCAAGGGGGTCAAGGGCAGGCTGACCGCCCTCTTCTTCCGCCTCTCCAACCAGCTGCCCATGGACCGCTCGGGCGGGGCGGCGTCGTCGTCCTCCCTCACCGCGGGCATGGACATCCTCAACGAGGGCGGGGTCCTCGGGATCTACCCCGAGGGCACGCGCAGCCCCGACGGGCGCCTGTACCGCGGGAAGACCGGCGTCGCGAAGCTGGTGCTCGCCACGGGCGTGCCGGTGATCCCCGTGGCGATGATCGGGACGGACAAGGTCCAGCCCATCGGCCGGCGCATCCCCAACATCCGGCGCGTCGGGATCATCATCGGCGAGCCGCTCGACTTCAGCCGCTACGAAGGGCTGGAGGACGACCGCTTCGTCCAGCGCTCCGTCACCGACGAGATCATGTACGAGCTCATGCGCCTCTCGGGGCAGGAGTACGTGGACGCCTATGCGAGCACGGTCAAGGAGCGGCTCGCCGCGGAGAAGGCCGCCGGCCGCAAGACGCCGAAGCCCGGAGCCGACACCCGCCGTGCCGCGGTCCGGATCGCCACCGATCCGGCCGGCCCCGCGCCGGGCACCGTCACGGAGATCGGCCGCGCGCCGTCCGCCGACAGGGGCACCCCCGCGGGGGACCCGAAGAGCGCCGAGCACGCGGACGTCCAGCAGCCGGACGCGGGCTGATCGCACCCGGCACGCCGGGCCGGGCTGTATGACACCGCGGGACACCGCGATGACGGGCCGAATCGGGCCACCGGAGGCCCAGCCCGTAGAATTCCCCTGTGACTGATTCGCTAGCTCCCGCCCTCCCGCGTACCGCGGCTCCTGCCCCCTCCACCGCCGGCCTCGACGCCTGGCGCTCCATGGCGGCGGTCCAGCAGCCCTCGTGGCAGGACCCCGGGGTCTATTCGGCGTCGGTCAAGGAACTCTCGAGCCTCCCCCCGCTGGTCTTCGCCGGCGAGGTGGACGTGCTGCGCGAACGGCTCGCCGCCGCCGCGCAGGGCAAGGCGTTCCTCCTCCAGGGCGGGGACTGCGCGGAGACCTTCGACGGCGCGACCGCCGACAAGATCAGCGCCCGGGTCCGCACGATCCTGCAGATGGCCGTCGTCCTGACGTACGGCGCCTCGCTGCCCGTCATCAAGATGGGACGCATGGCCGGCCAGTTCGCCAAGCCGCGATCGTCCAACGACGAGACGCGCGACGGCGTCACCCTCCCCGCCTACCGGGGCGACATGGTCAACGGCTACGACTTCACGCCGGAGAGCCGAGGCCACGACGCCGCGCGCATGGTGAAGGCCTACCACACCTCCGCGTCGACGCTGAACCTCATCCGGGCGTTCACGCAGGGCGGTTTCGCGGACCTCCGCCTCGTCCACCACTGGAACAAGGGTTTCATGGCGAACCCCGCGCACTCGCGGTACGAGTCGCTGGCCCGCGAGATCGACCGGGCCGTGCGGTTCATGGACGCCTGCGGCGCGGATTTCGAGGCGCTGAAGCGTGTGGAGTTCTTCGCCAGCCACGAGGCCCTCCTCCTCGACTACGAACGCGCCCTCACGCGCATCGATTCGCGCACGTCCCTGCCGTACGACACCTCGGCGCACTTCCTGTGGATCGGCGAGCGGACCCGCGACATCGACGGCGCGCACGTGGACTTCCTGTCCCGCGTGCGGAACCCGATCGGCGTGAAGCTCGGCCCCTCGACCTCGGCCGACGACGCCCTGGCGCTCATCGACAAGCTCGATCCGGCCCGCGAGCCGGGCAGGCTCACGTTCATCACCCGCATGGGGGCGCAGAACATCCGGGAGAAGCTGCCGGCCCTGGTGGAACGCGTCACCGCGTCGGGCGCCCAGGTCCTCTGGGTGACCGATCCCATGCACGGCAACACCGTGACGTCCCCGAACGGCTATAAGACCCGGAACTTCGACGACGTCATCGACGAGGTGCGCGGGTTCTTCGAGGTGCACAACGCCCTCGGGACCTTCCCGGGCGGTCTGCACGTCGAGATGACGGGCGACGACGTCGCCGAGTGCCTCGGCGGTGCCGACCCGATCGACCAGGACGCCTTCCTGGAACGCTACGAGTCGGTGTGCGACCCGCGCCTGAACCACATGCAGTCGCTCGAGATGGCCTTCCTGGTCGCAGGAGCCCTCTCCAAGAGCTGACCGTCCGGGTCGATGTCCCGCCGTCGTCCGCTCCACCGCCCGCCCGGGGCGGGACGACGGCGGGTCCCGCAGGTATCCGCGCACCGCGCGGAGGACCCGCGGCGGTGGTCAGGTGACCGTGATCCGGATCGTCGAACCCTCGGGCTGCTCGCCCGTCGGGCTCTGCCCGGCCACGAGTCCGAGGACCGCGCTGCCGAAGGTGTAGTCCACCTGCACGGTGAACCCTGCCGCCTCCAGCGTCGCGACCGCGCGCTCCTCCGGCAGTGAGAACACGCTGGGTACCTTCACCATGCGCGGACCCTGGGACAGCGTCAGCGTCACGGCCGTCCCCCGCTGTACCTCGGTGCCCGGTGCGCCGGACGGATCCTGGCGCGCCACCGCGCCCTCGGGGACGGTCCGGCTGTACTCCCGGCCGTCCGCCACCCTCGCCTCCAGCCCTGCCTGCTCCAGCGCGGCGACGGCCTCCTTCGCCGGGCGTCCCGTGACCTCCGGGACGGCGATCGGGGCCGGACCGCGCGATACGACGAGGTCCACGGTCGACGCCCGGCGGCGTTGGGCGCCCTGTCCGGGAGACTGGCGGACGACCTCGTCCGCCGGAGCCGACTCGCTGTACTCCTCCTCGAGCCCTCCGACGGCCAGCCCGGCGGCGCGCAGCTCCTCCGTCGCCTCGGCCCGCGTCCTCCCCACGACGTCGGGAACCGCGAACAGCTCCGGCCCCTTGGACACGATGAGCTCCACGCGTTCGAAGCGGCGGACCGGGGACGCGGCGGCGGGTTCCGTCGCGATGACGACGCCTTCGAGGACCTGCTCGTCGAAGACCTCCTCGGTGGACAGGGATGCCAGCCCTTCCCGTTCGAGGACGGCACGGGCGTCCGCCAGCGTGGAGTCGGCGACATCGGGGAGCGACACCAGGCCTGCCGGGCCGGCACCGAAGAACCAGCCCACGCCGGCCACCAGGCCCGCCAGGAGGACCAGCAGGACGGCGAGGAGCCGCACGGAGCGGCGCGCCGTCCGGCCCTGGAGGCTCTTCTGGGGCCGCTGGGCCTGCCGTGCCTGCTGCCGCTTCGACGGCGGCCTGGCGCTGCTGCTGCCCGCCGGCCGTCCTGCCGGGGGCGTGCCGTAGACCTCGTGGAGCTGCCGTGCGTCCCGGCCGTCGTGGTCGGGGGCGCCGTCGTCCGGCGGCAGCGGGTTTCCCCGGGACGGGGGCTGCTGCGGCATGGCGCCGAGAACCCGCGTCGCGTTGTGGTCGCGGCCGATCACACGGGTGCTGTTGTCCTCCAGCGCCGCGCCGGGCAGCACCTCCGTCAGGCCCCGGGCACCCCCGGCGGCGTCGTCGGGGACGCGCTCGGTGTCACCGTCCCCGGCAGGTGCCGGCCACCGCAGGGCCTCGGTCGGTGCGCCGTCGCCCACCAGGCGCGGGACGACGGCGGCCGTCAGTGTGTCCTGGTCCGGGACGGGTGCGGGCGGGTCGGCCGGCGCGAAGTCCAGGTCGGCGTCGCTGAGGGTCGAGCGGATGTGCCGGAGTTCGCCGAGGAGCGCGGCGCCGTCCACCGGCCGGTCCTCGGGGTCCCTCGACGTGCACCACTGCACGAGTTCGTCGATGTCCGCGGCCAGCCCGGGCAGGATCACGGACGGTGCGGGGACCTCCGACTGAGCATGCTGCACGGCCACCTGGATGGGGGACTCACCCGTGAAGGGCTGTCGTCCGGTCAGGAGTTCGAAGAGCATGATGCCCGTCGAGTAGATGTCGCTCTGTGCCTCCGCCGGCCGGCCGAGGACGAGTTCGGGGGAGAGGTAGGCGACGGTCCCGACGAGCGTCGCGGTACCGGTGCTCGCCGATACCGCGCGCGCGAGCCCGAAGTCGGCGATCTTCACGTTGCCGGTGTCGGAGATCAGGACGTTCTCCGGCTTGACGTCGCGGTGGATCAGGCCCGCCTCGTGGGCCGCGGCGAGTCCTTCGACCACGGCGTCCAGGAGCTTCAGCGCGTGGCGCGGGGTGAGCCGGCCGTTCTCGCGCAGCACGTCCCGCAGGGTCCGACCGGGGACGAACTCCATGACGAGGTAGGCGACCGGTTGCCCGCCGATCTCGTCCACTCCCTGGTCGAGGACGCCCACCACGTGCGGGTGGGACAGGCGTGCCGCCGACTTGGCCTCCTGCTCGAAGCGGTCGATGAAGCCGGGCTCCTCGGCCAGGTGCGGGTACAGGACCTTGAGGGCCACGCGCCGGTCGAGGCGCCGGTCGGTGGCCAGGTAGACGGTGGACATCCCGCCACGGGCCAGCCTCGACTGGACGACGTACCGTCCGTCGACGGTTGCGCCCTCGAGCGGATCCCTGCGTAGCTGGTGCACCCTCCGATGATAATCGGGTACGCGGAAGGGGGCGGGACCACCACGCGATCCCGCCCCCTCGTTCCGCCCCCGTTCCGCCCGTCGCCGGACGGGAGGCCCTACTTGAAGTTCTTCTGGTGGGCCTTGATGGACGCGACGTACTGCTTGGTGTCCTCGAACATGCCCCGCGTCTGGACCGAGTACTGGCCCTGGTAGTAGGAGGCGATGGCGATGTCCAGCGAGGCGCTGGTCCGCACGAGCGAACGGATGATCGCGACGCCTGCGGTGGCGTTGTCGTACGGATCCAGCAGGTTCAGCTTGCGACCCACGAGGTCACTCGCCCACTGCCCCGAGGACGGGATGACCTGCATGGTCCCGATCGCGTTGGCGGGGGAGACCGCGCGCTGGTTGAAACCGGACTCCTGGAACGCGAAGGCGAGCGCGAGGCTCGGGTCGACACCCATGGAGCGGGCCGTGTCCGCGACGATCTGCTTCATCTCGGCCTGCGAAGGTGCGGGCATGGAGTTGAGGAGCGCCTTGTTGGCGTTGGCGTCGGCGACCACCCGGTCCGGGTACTGGTAGCCCAGGAAGGTCGAGGGCACGAGGTTACCCGGGGCGGGAGCGGGAGCCGGAGCGGTGTTCGCGCCGGGGAGGGTGAGCTTCTGCCCGGGGTAGATGATCGAGGTCGCCGTCATCTTGTTCGCGGTCAGCAGGCTGGACAGGCTGACGCCGTTCCGCGACGCGATGGCGCCGAGGGTGTCGCCCGATTTCACGGTGTAGGAACCGGCCGCGGGTGCGGGTGCGGGTGCAGGGGCGGGTGCGCGGGGCGGGGTCGCCTGCGTGGTGACGCTGCCCGTGAGCTTCAGGGTCTGGCCGGGGTAGATGATCGACGTCATGCCGAGGTTGTTCGCCTTCAGCAGGGCATCGAGGCCGACACCGTTGCGCGAGGCGATGGCGCCGAGGGTGTCGCCGGGCTTCACCGTGTAGCTGCCGCCGGCGGGGGCCGGTGCGGGGGCCGGTGCAGGGGCGGGGGCGGGCTTGGTCGGCGCGGGTGCGGCGGCTGCGCCCAGGGTGATCTTCTGGCCGGGGTAGATGATCGAGGTCATCGAGAGCTTGTTGGCGGACAGGAGGGTCGGCAGGCTCACGCCGTTGCGGGAGGCGATGGCGCCGAGGGTGTCGCCCGGCTTGACCACGTAGGTCGCGCCCGCCGGCTGTGCTGCAGGGGCCGCTGCAGCGGGAGCCTTCGTGGTGGCCGGTGCGGCGTTGCCGGTGAGTCTGATCTTCTGCCCGGGGTAGATGATGGTGCGCGCGTCCAGCTTGTTCAGCGTGAGGACGGCATCCGTCGCCAGGCCGAAGCGCTTGGCGATCGCGCCGATGGTGTCGCCCGGCTTGATCGTGTAGTCGCTCGGCGTCGTCGCCGTGTGGACCGCGATCTTCTGCGCCGGGACCTGGGCGGCCACGAGGGCTGCGGGGATGACTGCTCGTGCGGGGACCTGGGCGGTCGGCCCCGCGAGGTGCCGCACCGCGGGCGCCTGCAGGGTGGGTGCTGCCGACGCCGGTTGGGCGAGGGCGACGGAAGAGAGAATCACCGCGGGCAGTGCGGCGGTGGTCACGGCGACGTTCAGGCCGCGGCGGCTGGCGCCGGCGGCCTTCCTGCGGGCGCCGTTCAGCGGTGCGTTCGATCGCTGGGCAGTCATGGTTCGTTCCTCGTCTGTTGGCGGCTGAGTCCGCGCGGACGCACGTACCCGAGGCAGTGCTCCCCGGCTGGGTACGTACACGTGCTGGTGATGCTGTTGAGTCACGTGTTGATACTGTTACTTGAGTGACTCCTGTGAATTTACACGAAAAGGGGAGTAGCACAAGAGCTCCGAAATCGGTGTGAACCAGGGGTTCCGGCGTGTCGTGCGCGAGCCGGGCGTGAGCGCGTGTTCCTGCGGCAGTCCTGAGCCGGCACTGCGTCGGTCCTGCGTCGTTCCTGCGTCGACAGTGCGCCGACCGGAGGCACCGTCCGGCGCCGCCGGTCCTCCCGCGGCGCCCGAGTGGAGTTGCCTGCGGGAGCATGGCAGGCTTGGACGGTGACTGAACTCGAACACCTCGTCCCCGCCTGGCTGAACCTCCCGGACGTCGCCGCGGCCCTCGATCTGCCCATCACCCGCGTGCACTCACTCATCAGCGACAGGTCGCTGGTCAGCGTACGCATCGGTGAGCGGAACATCCGCAGCGTCCCCGCGGACTTCCTCATGGACGGCGCCGTCCTCGACAGCCTGCGGGGCACCGTGGTGGTGCTCGCCGACTCCGGGTACGGCGACGAGGACATCATCCGCTGGCTCTACACCGAGGACGAATCACTCCCGGGCCGCCCCATCGACGCCCTGCGCGGCGGTCGGAAGACGGAGATCCGCCGTCGCGCCCAGGCAGCCGCCTGGTAGGGCGAGGACCGATCGACGGCGGGCAGCGGGCCCGCCACGGGGCTTCGATCCGTCGCGACGGATCGGTGGTGTCAGGCGGTCCGCGTGACCGCGGCCTCCGCCAGCAGGCGGAGGGCCCGCCGTGAGACCTCGTCGATCTCCAGGCGGTCCAGCGCCGTGAAGGCAGCCTCGGACCTCTCCGCGATGAGCTGTTCGGTATGAGCCAGGGCGCCGGTGTCGAGGATCAGGCCGCGGAGGATGCCGATGGCGTCGTCGTCGAGGGACGTGTCCCCGAGCATCGCGTTGATTCGGGCGCGGACGCCGTCACCGGCCGATCCGAGAGCCCGCGCGATGAGGAACGTGCGCTTGCCCTCGCGCAGGTCGTCCCCGGCAGGCTTGCCGGTGACCTCCGGATCGCCGAAGACCCCCAGCACGTCGTCGCGGAGCTGGAAGGCCTCACCCAGGGGGAGTGAGAACGCCGAGTACGCGGACAGCAGGGCATCGTCGGCGCCGGCCAGCGCTCCGCCGAGCATGACCGGGCGCTCCATCGAGTACTTCGCGGACTTGAACCGGAGGATGTTGAGCGCGCGCTCCTCGGCCACCGCGGGCGTCTGGTCCGGCCCGACGGCCTCCTCCAGCAGGTCGAGGTACTGGCCCGCCATGACCTCGGTCCGCATGCGGTTGAAGATCGTGCGGGCCGCCTCTCCCGTGGGGCCCGGGATGCCCGCACACGAGGCCGTGAAGAGCTCCTCGCTGAAGGCGAGGCAGAGGTCCCCCGCCAGGATCGCCGCCGAGACCCCGAAGCGTTCGGGATCGAGGTGCCAGCCCGCGTCCGTGTGCCGTGCCGTGAACTGCCGGTGGACGCTCGGCCGTCCACGCCGGGTGTCCGAGCGGTCGATGATGTCGTCGTGGATCAGGGCGGCCGCCTGGAAGAACTCGAGCGCGGTGCCCGCGACGACCGGGGCAGACGCCGTCGGGGCGCCGCCCGCCGCCCGCCAGCCCCAGTAGCACAGGAGGGCGCGCATCCTCTTGCCCCCGCCCGTCAGGGCGGCGATGCTCGAGATGAGCGGCAGCGATTCCGCGGAGATCTCCGCGAGCACCTCGCGCTGCTCGGCGAGGAAGGCCTCGATGCCGCGGGTGAGCGAGGACCGGAACCGCTCCTGCTCCTCCGGGATGGCGTCGGGAACGGAGCCGTCCTGGTCAGGGGTGGCGGGTGCGGACAGCATGGATCTCCCGGGCAGGTCGGCTGGACGTGGTGCTTCCACTCTATCCGCCGGGGCCGATCCTCCTGCCGCCCGCTGCGACGGGTCGACGGCTCCATGGCGGACCCGTCGGGTGCCGGCCACCGGGGCCCGACCGTCCGACGTCGGTGGCACTGCGTACGATATGTGCGTGTCAAGGGATGAGGGGTCGAAGCCGGTCGAGCATGCGGAGTGCCACATCCTCCATATCGACATGGACGCGTTCTTCGTCTCCGTCGAACTGCTCGACCACCCCCATCTGCGCGGCGTGCCCGTCGTCGTGGGATCCCCGTCGGGGCGCTCGGTGGTCCTGTCCGCCTCGTACGAGGCCCGCCGGTACGGCGTGCGGTCCGCGATGCCGATGGCCATCGCCATGCGGCAGTGCCCCACCGCAGTGATCCTCCCTCCCCACCAGCGGCGCTACGCGGAGGTGTCGCGGGAGGTCATGAACATCTTCCGCGCGGTCACGCCGGAGGTCGAGCAGCTGAGCGTCGACGAGGCCTTCCTCGACGTCGCCGGGTCCCTGCGGCGGCTCGGCGGGCCACGCGAGATCGGCGAGCAGGTCCGGGCCGAGATCCAGGCGACCCTCGGCATCACGGCGAGCGTGGGCGCGGCGACCACCAAGTTCGTTGCGAAGATCGCCTCGACGCGCGCCAAGCCCGACGGTCTCCTGCTCATCCCCGGCGATCAGACCGTCGCCTACCTCCACACCCTGCCGGTGTCGGCGCTGTGGGGGGTGGGCGCCAAGACGCAGGAGGTCCTCGCGCGCATCGGGATCCACACCGTCCAGGACGTCGCCCACACGCCGGTGACCACGCTCAGGAGACTGCTCGGGGCGTCCGGCGAGCACGTCCACCACCTCTCGTGGGGGCGTGACCCACGACGGGTGGTGGTGTCGAGGCAGGAGAAGAGCATCGGCGCGGAGGAGACGTTCTCGCACGACATCGACGATTCCGAGACCCTGCGGCGGGAACTGCTGAGGCTGGCGCACCGCACCGCGACCCGCCTGCGTGCCTCGGGGTACCGGGCCGGGGGAGTGGCGCTGAAGCTGCGCTACGCGGACTTCTCGACGCTCACCCGGTCCCGGAAGCTCGACGAGCCCGTGGACAGCGCGAACGCGCTGTACGGTGCCGCGACCGCCCTCCTCGCAGCACTGGGCGAACGGCCGCAGGCGGTGCGGCTGATCGGCCTGCGCGCCGAGTCCCTCGAGCCGGCCGGAGACGGTTCCACGCAGCTGACGATCGACCGGCGGGACGACAACTGGCGGATCGCCGAGCGGGCGCTCGACGACGTGAACCGGAAGTTCGGAGATGCCGGCGTGGTGCCCGCAGGGCTGCTCCGTCCGAAGCCCCGGGACGGCGTCGACGGGGTGAAGGGTACCCCGGCCGGACTCCCGGTGCGGCGCCCTGCCGCCGGCACCGGGGGACACCCGTCCGGCCCCTCCGGGACGCCCCGGGACCGGGACGCCCGCCGCCGGCCGGAGCCGCTCGCGTGAGCGGTATCGGCGCCGGTTAGCATCCCCCGAACGGCCGCATCAACTCCGCATTGTGACTTTGCACGCAACGAGGAGCAAACTAGTCTTTAAGCAGGTAGCCCGCCTGCCGTCCTGCACGTATTTCCGCCCTCCGGAGCCCGCGGTTCACGCTCTTCCGCCGGGAACCCGGTTCACGTGCGGGTCGTTGGTCGGGTACGGGAACGTTGGTATCCACATCAAGGAGGCGGTCATGGCACTCTCGGAACACGAGCAGAGGTTGCTTGATCAGCTCGAACAGCAGTTACACGCCGATGATCCCAAGTTCGCCCACTCGATGGCCTCGGACACGCGCAAGTCGATGTCGACCCGGCGCCTGGTCATCGGTTCGCTCATCACGATCGCGGGCATCCTCGTCCTCCTCGCCGGCATCGTCTACCAGTTGACGATCGTCGGGGTGGTCGGATTCCTGATCATGGGCGCAGGGGTCTACTTCGCCACCACGAAGTCCAGGCAGCCGGATGCGGGCCAGCCGGAGGGACGGCCGTCGAAGACACCATCCCCCGGGAAGAGCGGCTTCATGTCCAGCCTCGAGGACAAATGGGACGAGCGCAAGCGCGATCAGACCTAGCTCCGCCCCCGCACAGACAGCGTCAGGAAGAACCCGCCACGGCGGGTTCTTCCTCGTTAACCATCGCTGACCGCCCTGGTCGACCGCCCGCGGACGCCCCTCCCTCGGTGCCCCACGCAGCATCGATGACGCTCCCCGCCCTCCACTTCGCTCCCCGCGGACCGCACGGTGCCCGATCCCACTCGTGGCGCGGGCGGCGCCCCGGAAAAGCCGCGCCGCGCCGGGCGCGCCGCGCCCCGGTTGCATTGACCGGGGAGAGTTGTGGAGTAAAGTGGGGAACATAAGAGCAAGGCAGCAAATAGCTGGGCTTGGCGGACTCAGAACAGGCGGTCAGGGATGTTCCTCGGAACTCACACCCCCCGCCTCGATGAAAAAGGCAGGCTGATTCTCCCTGCGAAATTCCGTGAGGAGTTGAGCGAGGGGCTGGTCCTCACAAGGGGCCAGGAACGCTGCATCTACGTGTTCAGCATGAGTGAATTCGAAAGGGTGCACGAGCAGATGCGGGCGGCGCCGATCTCGTCACGCCAGGCGAGGGACTACAACCGCATCTTCCTGTCAGGAGCCTCGGACGAGGTCCCTGACAAGCAGGGCAGGATCACCATCCCGCCGGCCCTCAGGACCTACGCAGGCCTGGACCGGGAGCTCGCAGTGATCGGCGCGGGAAGCCGTGCGGAGATCTGGGCGGCCGACGCCTGGGAGTCCTACCTGACGGAGAAGGAGACCGCCTTCTCCGAGACGGACGAGGACGGGTTCCCGGGCATCATCTGAGGCCGGCGGAACGAGCAGTACCAGCAGTACCAGCACGACGACGAAGCAGCACGTATTCGCGGGTGGGCGGCATCTCTTGGATGAGATCTCCAGCCGCCGGACACGGTCCGCCACCTGGCTCCACTTCCCCGGAGCCAGGCGGGGACCATCCGGCCGGATGGGGGTCTGACTCAAGAGCATGACACTCCCGTCTGCCAGCCTGCAGAAACACCGAGACGACAAATGGCGAACTGCAGGAGGGAGAGGACGCATGGGCGGAGACCGGCCGACGGGTGAGCGCCATGTTCCCGTCCTCCGCGACCGCTGCGTCTCCCTGATCGCCCCCTCCGTCGCCTCCGCGGAAGCCGCAGGACGCCGCGCGGTCGTCGTCGACGCGACACTCGGCATGGGCGGACACTCGGAGACCATGCTCGAGCGCTTCCCGACAGCCCACCTCGTCGGTATCGACCGCGACACCGAGGCGCTCGATCTCGCAGGGGAGCGCCTCGCCCCCTACGCGGACCGCACCGACCTGGTCCACGCCGTGTACGACGAACTGCCGGAGGTGCTCGCGGACCTCGGTATCGAGGGCGTCGACGGCGTGCTCTTCGACCTCGGGGTCTCCTCCCTGCAGCTCGACGAACGCGACCGTGGCTTCGCCTACTCCTACGACGCGCCCCTGGACATGCGCATGGACACGAGCAGGGGCATCACGGCCGCCGAGGTGGTCAACACCTATGCCTCCGAAGACCTCCTGCGCATCATCCGCACCTGGGGCGAGGAGAAGTTCGCCGGACGGATCGCCTCCGCGATCGTGCGTGCCAGGGAGACCGAGCCCTTCCGCACCACCTCGCAGCTCGTCGACGTCATCCGCGGCGTCGTGCCGGCCGCCGCCGCACGCACCGGGGGACACCCCGCCAAGCGGACGTTCCAGGCCCTGCGGATCGAGGTCAACGAGGAACTCTCCGTCCTGGAGCGTGCCATGCCGGCAGCCGTCGACGCGGTCGTCGTCGGCGGCCGGGTCGTCGCCATGTCCTACCACTCCCTCGAGGACCGCATCGTGAAGAGTGCCTTCACCGCGGGCACGAGGTCCTCCGCACCCGTCGGCTTCCCGGTCGAACTCGAGGAACACAAGGCGTACCTCCGCTCGCTCACGCGCGGCACCGAAGCGCCGACGGCAGCGGAGATCGAAGAGAACCCCCGTGCGGCATCCGCCAAGCTCCGCGCGGTCGAACGCATCAAAGCAGGACCCGTCGACAGGAAGACCAGATGAGCCAGGTATTGACTGCTGAGAAGCGACACCGTGCCACTGCCTACGCCGGACACGGCGCCCTCGCCGTCGCCCCGGAGAGACTGAGCGGCGGCACCCCGGGTGCCACGGGCCCGGTGCAGAAACCGCGGACGCCGCTCTCGGTGGTCCCCGCACGGCCCGCACGCCGCCGGGTGCCCTTCGCCGTCTTCAGCCTGCTCGTGCTCGGCGCGGCCCTGGCCGCCGTGCTCATGCTGAACATCTCCGTCTCCGGCACGCAGTACGAACTCGTGCAGCTCCGCAACCAGCAGGTGGCCCTGAGCCAGCAGAACGACGCCCTGGTCCTCGAGATCGAAGGCAAGGAGGCGCCGCAGAACCTGGCGGCCTCCGCCACGAAGCTCGGCATGGTCTCCTCCCCGACGTTCGGGACCATCGAGCTGGACTCGAAGAAGGTGACCGGCACCCCGGAGCCCGCGAAGGAAGGGCCCAAGCCCGAGGTCCTCATCGCGGCTCCGAGCATCCCCGCCGAGCAGCCGGCACCGGTGGCCGTCGAGGCACCTGTGGCCGACCCGGTCGAGGAGCCCGCGGCCGCGGACGGCGGGACCACCGCGTCCGAAGAGACCGTGACCGACGGCCAGGAGGACAGCGTCGCCTCGGGCACGCTCCCGGCCCCCGAGCAGCTCGGCTCCGACCGCTAGCAGGCGCAACACGCCCGCGCCCGCCGCTTCCCGCACAGCACGCACCTGATCGACAAGGATTCCTCCGTGACCCCTGCACGCACCGGCAGCCCCGACAGCCTCCGCCTGGCGCTCGGGTCCACCCGGCTCCGCGTCGGCCTGGCGTTCGTCCTGGTGCTGCTGATGGTCCTCGGCGTGCGGCTGTTCCAGCTCCAGGCACTCGACCTCAACGGCATGGCGCAGGTCGGGCTGTCCAAGCGGCTCACCAGCACGGCCGTGCAGCCCGTCCGCGGCTCGATCGTCGACATGAACGGCAAGTACTTCGCCCGGAGCGTCGAGCGCTACGACATCGTGGTGGACCAGCGGCTGAGCGCCGTCGACGACTTCCGGCGCTACAACGAGGACCTGGAGGAATGGGAGATCATCCCCATGGACCAGGGACTCGCCGAACTCGCAGCCGTCCTCGGCCTCGACGAGGAGACCCTCAGGGGCTCCGTGCTGGGGGACAAGACCTTCAACTACGTCCTGAAATCCGTGACGCCGGACGTGAAGAACCGGGCGCTGGCCGTCAAGGTCCCCGGCGTCTACGCCGACGAGACGAGCGTCCGCACGTACCCGGCCGGGCCGGTCGCAGGATCGATCATCGGCTACGTGGGGACCGACGGCAAGGCGCGGTCGGGCCTCGAGGTCTCCCTCGACGACCAGCTGACCGGGGACGCGGGCAGCCGCACCTTCGAGATCGGCGGCGACGGCATCCGCATCCCCTACGCCACGAACGAGGACGTGCCGGCCGTCGACGGGCAGAGCGTGCGGCTGACGATCGACCAGGACCTGCAGTGGTTCGCGCAGCAGACCATCGCCTCGCAGGTGAAGGACTACAACGCCGAGTGGGGCAACATCGTCGTCGTCGAGGCGAAGACGGGCGCCATCCGCGCGATGGCGGAATCGACGACCCTCGACCCGAACGACCCCGAGGCGACGCCCGCCGACCAGCGCAGCCCGAACTCCGTCAGCGCGTCCTTCGAGCCCGGCTCCACGACCAAGGTCATCACCATGTCGGCGGCGCTGGAGGAGGGACTCATCGAGCCCACCTCGAAGTTCGTCCTCGAGAACCGGTACACGGTCGACGACCAGACCTTCAAGGACGCCTCCGAGCACGAGACGGAGCACCGGACCGCGGCAGGCATCCTCGCCAAGTCGATGAACACGGGGACCGTCCAGATCGGCCAGAAGCTCACGAAGCAGGAACGCTACGACTGGCTGAAGAAGTTCGGGATCGGCGAGCCGCTCGGCACCGGCCTCGGCGAGGAGAACCAGGGCCTGCTGACCGCCCCCGACTCCTGGGACGAGCGCCAGCAGTACACCGTCCTCTTCGGGCAGGGACTCACCCAGACGGCCCTCCACACCGCGATGGTCTACCAGACCATCGCCAACGACGGCGTCCGTCTCCAGCCGCGCCTGATCGACGCGTACATCGACCCGGACGGCACGGAGCACAAGGTGCCCCAGGACGAGGGCACCAAGGTCGTCTCCGAGGACACCGCCGCGAAGATGCGGAAGATGCTCGAGACGGTCACGCAGGAGGGCTCGGGCAAGTCCGGGGAGCTCGACCAGTACCGCGTGGGATCGAAGACCGGGACGGCCGAGGCCCCCAGCGCGACCGGCGGGTACGACGGCTACACTCTGTCCTACGCCGGGATCGCGCCGATCGAGGACCCGAAGTACGTCGTCGTCGTGACGCTCCAGCGACCCAAGGGCGACCTCTACTACCTGATTCCCGGCCTGTCCTTCCAGAAGGTCATGAAGCAGGTCCTCAACTCCAACAACGTCCCCGCCTCGACGACCAAGCCGGACATCTACCCGGTCGAATACTGACCCGGAGGCCAGAGCACCGTGCACCCGACCACGCCGCAGGGGAGTCCCGCTTCCCTGATGCGGCCGCATGCCCCCCACCCGATCAGCCTCTCCGCGGCGCTCGCCGCCATCGGAGCGCCGGCCGGTCCGTCCATCCCGCCGGGACTCCCCACCGTCACGGGCATCACCCTCGACTCCCGGGCCGTGCTCCCCGGCGACGTCTACGCCGCCCTGCCCGGAGCGGCACGGCACGGCGCCGACTTCGCCCCGCAGGCCGTGCAGGCCGGCGCACGCGCGATCCTCACCGACGCCGCGGGGGCGGGCATCCTGGCCGACCACGCAGCGGCGGCAGGCCCGGACCTGCCGCCCGTCGTCGTCGTCCCCGACCCCCGGCGTGCGGTGGGCCCCCTCGCCCGGGTGATCTTCGACAGCCAGCCCGACGACGGCGCGTCGCCGACCCTGTTCGGGATCACGGGGACGAACGGGAAGACCACGTCCACCTACTTCCTCAACGCCCTCCTCGAGGCGCTCGGGCACTCCACGGGACTGATCGGCACCATCGAGATCAGGGCCGGACGCGAGGCCATCCCGAGCGCCCTCACCACACCCGAATCGCCCCAGGTGCACTCGCTCCTGGCGCTCATGCGCGAGCGCGGCCTCGGGGCGGCCTCCATGGAGGTCTCCTCCCACGCCCTCGAGTTCGGGCGGGTGGACGGCGTCCGCTTCGACGTCGCCGGGTTCACGAACCTCACCCAGGACCACCTCGACCTCCACGGCACGATGGACGACTACTTCGCGGTCAAGGCGACGCTCTTCACAGCCGCGCGCTGCCGCCGTGCCGTGGTGCTGGTCGACGACGACTGGGGGCGCAGGCTCGCCGACGCCGCCGACGTCCCCGTACTGACGGTCCGCACCGCACCCGCGCAGGCTGCCGGCGACACACCGGCCGACTGGACGGTCACCGACGTCGAGCCCAGCGGCCTCGGCCACACGTTCGTGCTCCGCGGCCGCACAGGGGACCACCTCCGGATCCGGAGCGGCCTGCCGGGCACGTTCAACATCTCCAACGCGGCCCTCGCGACCGGCATGGTCCTCGCCTCCGGGGTGCCCGCGGCGGACGTCCAGCGGGTGCTCGACGCCTCCGACCCCTTCACCACCGAGGTCCCCGGCCGCATGCAGCTCATCGGCGAGGAACCCGCGGCGATCGTCGACTTCGCCCACAACCCCGACGCCCTCGAGCGCACACTGGCTTCGGTCCGTCGCCCCGGGGGCCGGGTGATCTCCGTGTTCGGTGCGACCGGGCAGCGCGACGAGACCAAGCGGCCCATCATGGGAGCCGTGGGCGCACGCCTGTCGGACATCCTCATCGTGACCGACGACGACCCCCACGACGAGGACGACGCCGTCATCCGCCGTGCCGTCCGCCAGGGGGCCGACGCGGCGGTCCGCGACGAGGGACTGGCCTGCGAGGTGCTCGAGGTCTTCCCGCGGGCCGACGCGATCGACCGCGCCGTCGCCCTGGCGCGCCCTGCCGACACCATCGTCATCGCGGGCCGCGGACACGAGGTCTGGCAGGAAGTGAAGGGCATCAACCTGTCCCTCGACGACCGCGTGGAGCTCCGCTCCGCGTTGACAAGGCACGGATTCTCTGGGCTTTCACCGGCCGGGATAGAGTCCTGAACCGTCATGATTGAATTCAGCGCAGCCGAGATCGCGGCACTCACAGGCGGAATCCTCGTCGGCACCGATCCGGCCCTCCCCGCCGTCACCGTCACCTCCGCAGCCACCGATTCACGCGAATGCGTCCCCGGGTCCCTCTTCGTCGCCAAGCCGGGCGAGGAGTCCGACGGGCACCTGTTCGTCGGCGCCGCGTTCGAGCGGGGCGCCGTCCTCGCGCTGGCCGAGCACGAGGTCGCCGGACCGGACGGTGCCCCGTTCGCGGCCGTCGTCGTCCCCGACGCCGTCCTCGCCATGGGCGCACTGGCCGCCGAGACCGTCCGCCGGCTCCGCGCCCATGGCGAGGTGACCGTCATCGGCATCACGGGCTCGGCCGGCAAGACCACCACCAAGGACCTCCTGGCCGGCATCCTCGCCACGCAGGCACCCACCGTCGCCCCCCGCGGCTCCTACAACGGGGAGGTCGGCGTGCCCCTCACCGTGTTCGAGGCGGACTGGGACACGCGGTACCTCGTCATCGAGATGGGCGCCACCAAGCCCGGCCACATCGCCTACCTCGCCTCCCTCGTCCAGCCGGACGTCGGCGTCGTCCTCGGGGTCGGTTCCGCCCACGCCGGCGAGTTCGGCGGCGTCGAGAACATCGCCCGGGCCAAGGGCGAACTGTTCGAGGCGCTGTCCACGGCCGGCACCGCGGTCATCAACGCCGACGACGAACGCGTCCTCGCGATGCGGCACCGGACCTCCGCCCGAACGGCGTTCTTCAGCGCCTCGGACGACTTCGCCGCGGAGGGCTCGGACGTGGTGCGTGCACGCAACAGCACGACCACGCCGGACGGCAGCCCCTCCTTCACGCTGGTCTTCCCAGACGGCAGCGAGTACGACGTCGTGTCCCCGCTGCTCGGCCTCCACCACACCACCAACCTGCTCGCGGCGGCCACGGCCGCCTACGAGGTGGGTTGCGCCCCCGCGAGCATCGCCGCGGGACTGCGCACGCTGGCGGCCTCGAGCCGCTGGCGGATGGAGCGCACCGAACGCGCCGACGGCGTGACGGTCATCAATGACGCCTACAACGCCAACCCCGAGTCCATGCGGGCCGCACTGCGGACCCTCGCGGAACTCGGACGCGCCCGGCACCGGCGCACCTGGGCGGTCCTCGGCGAGATGCTCGAGCTGGGGGACCGCTCCATCGAGGAGCACGACCTCCTCGGCCGCGTGGTGGTCCGGCTGAACATCTCCAAGCTCATCTGCGTGGGACCGAACACCCGCGCGCTGTTCAACGGCGCGGTGCTGGAGGGCTCGTGGGGGAGCGAAGCCGTGCACGTCGACGACGCCCTCGCCGCGGAGCGGATGCTCGCGGCCGAGCTCGAACCGGGCGACATCGTGCTCTTCAAGTCCTCCAACGGCGCGGGACTGCGTTTCCTCGGCGATCGCATCGCCGGCAACCAGCCGGCGGGAACCCCGGCCGACGCACCCGTCGGCCGTCCGGGTCCCCCCTCCGCAGACTCTGAGGCCGGCAGCGGACCTGCCGCCTCCGGAAAGGCCCAGCAGCCGTGATCGCACTCCTCATAGGCTCGGCCTCCGCCCTCGTCTTCGCCTTCGCCGGCACACCCCTGTTCATCCGCCTCCTCGTGAACAAGGGCTACGGCCAGTTCATCCGCGACGACGGGCCCACAGCCCACCACACCAAGCGCGGGACCCCCACCATGGGGGGCGCCGTGATCGTCGGTTCGGTGCTGCTGGCCTACTTCCTGACGCACCTGGTCATGATGGCGGCCGGATCCCCGTCGGGCGGCCCCAGCGCCTCGGGCCTGCTGCTGCTCTTCCTGGCCGCGGGCATGGGACTCGTCGGGTTCGCCGACGACTACATCAAGATCTCTAAGCAGCGCAGCCTCGGCCTGAGCGCCCCGGCGAAGATCGCAGGGCAGACCGCCGTCGGCGTGGTCTTCGCCGTCCTGGCACTCCAGTTCCCGAACGGGGAGGGGAGGACGCCGGCGTCGACCGCCATCTCCTTCATCCGTGACACGCCGATCGACCTCGCGTTCGCCGGGACGGTCCTCGGGGCCATCCTCTTCGTCATCTGGTCCAACCTCATCATCACCGGCGCCAGCAACGGCGTGAATCTCGCCGACGGCCTGGACGGGCTCGCCGCGGGCGCCTCCATCCTCGTGTTCGGCGCCTACATGCTGATCGGCATCTGGCAGAGCAACCAGAGCTGCGGTTCCCCGGGCGCAGGCGGCGTCTGCTACGAGGTCCGGGACCCCCTGGACCTGGCGCTGATCGCCGGCGCGATGAGCGGCGCGCTCGTGGGCTTCCTGTGGTGGAACACCTCACCCGCGAAGATCTTCATGGGCGACACCGGGTCCCTGGCCATCGGTGGGGCGATCGCCGGATTCGCGATCCTCTCCCGCACCGAACTGCTCCTCGTGATCCTGGCCGGACTGTTCGTGATGATCACGCTGTCCGTCATCATCCAGGTCGGCTACTTCAAGCTGTCCGGCGGCAAGCGCGTCTTCAAGATGGCGCCCCTGCAGCACCACTTCGAGCTCAAGGGCTGGCAGGAGGTCACGGTGGTGGTCCGGTTCTGGATCCTCGCCGGGCTCTTCGTCGCCGGTGCCCTCGGGATCTTCTACGCGGAATGGGTCGTCGGATGAGCGCGGCAGACGGACACACCCCCGGCTGGGAGACCCCCCGCCTGAAGGACCTCACCACCTGGGACGCCGACTGGGCCGGCCTGCGCGTCGTCGTCGCCGGCATCGGCGCCTCCGGCTTCTCCGCCGCGGACACGCTGATCGAACTCGGCGCCGTCGTCGTCGTCGTGGACGCCGGCGCCACGGCGGAGAACGAGGCGAAGGCGGACACCCTGCGGATCGTCGGCGCCCGCGACGTCCTGCTCGGGGCGGAGCACGCCGCGACACTCCCACGCGTCGACGGCGAGATGCCCGACCTCGTGGTGACCTCACCCGGCTGGCGGCCCACCCAGCCGCTGCTCGCGGAGGCCGCAGGTGCCGGCGTACCGATCTGGGGCGACGTCGAACTGGCCTGGCGCGTCCGCGTGCGCGAAGGGCGCCCCACCGCGGAGTGGCTGACCATCACCGGGACCAACGGCAAGACCACCACCGTCGGCCTCACCGAGTCCATGCTCCTGGCCGGCGGCAAGCGCGCGGTCGCCGCCGGCAACGTCGGCACCCCCATCCTCGACGTCATCCGCGACCCGCAGGGCTACGACTTCCTCGCGGTGGAACTGTCCAGCTTCCAGCTGCACTGGTCGCATTCCCTCTCGCCGCTGGCGAGCGTCTGCCTCAACGTCGCCGAGGACCACGTGGACTGGCACGGCAGCTACGAGGCCTACCTCGCCGCCAAAGCATCGGTCTACGAGCGGACGCGCGTCGCGTGCATCTACAACGTGGAGCAGCGCGAGACCGAGGCCATGGTCGAGGAGGCCGACGTCATCGAGGGCTGCCGCGCCGTGGGCTTCACCACCGGCATGCCGTCGATCAGCATGATGGGCGTCGTCGAGGACCTCCTCGTGGACCGCGCCTTCATCGAACAGCGCAAGGACTCCGCCGCCGAGCTCGCCGCCATCAGTGAACTCGGCGAGGTCGTGCCGCGTCACCTGGTCGCCAACGCCCTCGCCGCAGCGGCGCTCGTCCGGGCAGCCGGCCTCCCGACCGCCGCGGTGCGCGACGGCATCAGGGCCTTCCAGCCCGGCGACCACCGCATCCAGGTGGTCGCGAACGAGGACGGGGTGCTCTGGATCAACGATTCGAAGGCCACGAACCCGCACGCGGCCTCCGCATCCCTCGCCTCCTTCCAGTCGGTGGTGTGGATCGCCGGCGGCCTGTCGAAGGGCGTGTCCTACGACGCGCTCGTCAGGGACCACGCGCAGCGACTCCGCGCCGTCGTCCTGCTCGGCGCGGACCCGACGCCGCTGCAGGGCGCTCTCGCCCGACACGCACCCGATGTCCCGGTCTCCCTGCACCCCAGCACCCAGACTGGACACGGGCACGACGGCGGGTCACCCGACCCGGCGACCGGCGAGGCCCTGATGCAGTGGGCCGTCACCGAAGCAGCACGCCTCGCCAGGGACGGCGACACCGTGCTGATGGCGCCTGCCGCCGCATCGATGGACCAGTTCTCCTCCTACGCGCACCGGGGGACCGCCTTCATGGCCGCCGTCGGCGCACGCGGTGGCCAGGGGACAATCGCGAAGGAGTCGTGATGGCGACCACGCCAACCCGCCCGGGAGGGCGCAAGCCCTCCGTCCGTCCTGCGCGCATCACGGAACCCGGCAGACCCGCCGGTCCGGCCACCGGGACCCGGCGCGGCTCCGGACCGACGAGCGCCGCGGCCAAGGCCCACACCGTCAAGGCGGGCACCTCGACGGCCGTCGAGGCTCCCGAGGCGCCCGAGGACCAGCGCGAGAAGGGCCTCCGTGCGCGCCTCCGGCGCGGCTGGGCGTTCCTGGAGGGCTCGGACCGCACGCCCTCCGGGTCGAGCTACTACCTGATCCTCGGGTCGGCGCTCGCCCTCACGGCCATCGGCCTCATGATGGTCCTCTCGGCGTCCTCCGTGGAGGCCATCTCCGAGGGCAAGGACACCTTCGACCTCTTCCTCAAGCAGGCCATGTGGGCCGGCGCGGGACTCGTCCTGATGGTGGTGCTCTCCCGGCTCGGCCCGCGCGCGTACAAGGGGCTGGCGTGGCCCAGTCTCGGGATCGCCGTCGTGCTGCTGATCCTCGTGCTCGTGATCGGCGTCGAGATCAACGGCAACAAGAACTGGATCAGGATCGGGAGCCAGACCTTCCAGCCGTCCGAACCGACCAAGCTCGCCCTGGCCCTCTGGTTCGCGGCCGTGCTCGAACGCAAGAAGGCCCTCATCCGGGACTGGAAGCACGCCATGATCCCGGCCCTGCCCTTCGGCGGCCTGCCCATCGGGCTCGTCCTGATCGGCGGGGACCTCGGGACCGGCCTGGTGCTCATGATGATCGCGGGAGCCGCCCTCTTCTTCGCGGGCGCGCCGCTGAAGCTGTTCAGCCTCGCCGGCCTCGCCGCGCTGGCCGGGTCCCTGCTGATGGTCGCCACCAGCTCCAACCGCGGCGGGCGCATCAGCGCGTGGCTGGGCCTGAACTGCGACGACGGCGCGGACCTGTGCCTGCAGTCCAACAACGGCCTGTTCGCCATGGCCTCCGGCGGCTGGTTCGGCGTGGGGATCGGCCAGAGCCGGCAGAAGTGGAACTGGATCCCCGAGGCGCACAACGACTTCATCTTCGCGATCATCGGCGAGGAGTTCGGATTCCTCGGCACCTTCGTCGTCATCCTCCTGTTCGGCATCCTCGCGGTGGCCACCATCCGGGTGGCGCTGCGCTACAGCGACCCCTTCGTGCGGATCCTCATGGGTTCGATCCTCGTCTGGCTCATCGGGCAGGCCTTCGTCAACATCGGCATGGTCACGGGGCTGCTGCCCGTGATCGGCGTGCCGCTGCCCTTCATCTCCTACGGAGGTTCGGCCCTCACCTTCACGCTCGCGGCGGTCGGCGTCCTGCTGTCCTTCGCCCGCAAGATGCCGCACATGCCCGACACCCCCGCACCGTCCCCCACCCCGAGAAGAGAACCCGCACTTCCATGACACCCGCCTCCACTCCTGAACGCACCGTGTCGGTGGTCCTCGCGGGCGGCGGCACGGCGGGCCACATCAGCCCGCTGCTCGCGATCGCGGGGGCGATCGTCGACCGCCAGCCCGGTGCCCGCATCACCGCCGTGGGCACCGAGGCCGGCATGGAGACGCGCCTCGTCCCGGCCGCCGGGTTCGAGCTGCGGACCATCGACCGCGTGCCCATGCCGCGGCGGCCGTCCATCGACCTCGTCAAGCTGCCGGTGCGTCTCGTCCGAGCGGTCCGCCAGGCCCGCGCGATCGTCGCGGACTCCGCGGCCGACGTCGTCGTCGGGGTGGGCGGGTACGTCTCCACCCCCGTGTACCTCGCGGCCTGGACGCGCCGCGTCCCCGTGGTCATCCACGAGGCGAACGCCCGGCCCGGGATGGCCAACCGGGTGGGCGCCCGGATCGCCGCGCGCGTCGCGGTCGCCTTCGACGGCACCGGCCTCGGCGACGCGGTGCTGGTGGGCATGCCCATGCGCCGGAGCATCGCCGACCTCGACCGGTCGAGCGCCCGCGCCGACGCGCGGACGTCCCTCGGGCTGGACCCGGAACGCCCCACCCTGATCGTGACGGGCGGGTCCTCCGGGGCGGCGAGCCTCAACAGGGCCGTCGCCGCCGCCGTCCCCGACCTCACAGCGGCCGGCGTGCAGATCCTCCACATCACCGGGCGCGGCAAGCAGGTGACGGGGCAGGACGGCGCCCCGCTCGCCGCGGACGGCTACCGCCAGATCGAGTTCGTGGACGGCATGGAGCGCGTCTACGCCGCCGCCGACCTCCTGGTCGCGCGCGCCGGCGCGGCCACCGTGAGCGAGGTGAGCGCCGTGGGCCTTCCCGCCGTGCTCGTGCCGCTGCCGCACGGCAACGGCGAGCAGCGGCTCAACGCAGCGGGACTCGTCGCCTCCGGCGGAGCCCTCCTCGTGGACGACGCGGACTTCACGGCCGCCTGGATCCGCGAGCACATCCCCGCACTCGTCACCGATCCGGCACGCCTGGCCGCCATGTCGGCGGCGTCCTACGCCCAGGGCGTCCGGGACGCGGACCGGCGCATGGCGGACCTGGTCCTCGACGCGGCCCGGAGCGCCCGATGAACGCCGGGCGTCCCGGAACCGGTCGTGCTGCAGTGCCCGGAAACCCCGAGGGGACAGCGCTATCCGGCGCTGGCCTGCAGGAACCCGTGCACTTCATCGGCCTGGGCGGCGCCGGCATGTCCGCGGTCGCGCGCGTCCTCCTCGGCCAGGGGGTGCGCGTCTCCGGTTCCGACGCAGCCGAGTCGAAGGGACTGCGCGCTCTCGCGGCGCTCGGCGCGGACGTCCACGTGGGGCATTCCGCCGACACCGTCCCCGACGGCGGCACCGTCGTCATCTCCTCGGCGATCCGCCCGACGAATCCCGAACTCGCCGAGGCGCGCCGCCGCGGACTGCCCGTCCTGCACCGCTCCGAGGCCCTCGCCGCGGCCATGCACGGCCAGCAGGCCGTCGCCGTGGCCGGCACCCACGGCAAGACCACGACGACGGCGATGATCACCGTCCTGCTCCGCGAAGCCGGCCTCGCGCCGTCCTTCGCCATCGGTGGCGACGTGGCGGCGCTCGGCGTGAACGCCGCGTGGACCGGCGGCGACGTCTTCGTCGCCGAAGCCGACGAATCCGACGGCTCCTTCCTCAACTACTCCCCACGGATCGCGGTGGTCACCAACGTCGAGGCGGACCACCTGGACCACTACGGCACGGCCGACGCCGTCCACGCCTCCTTCCGGGAGTTCGCCCGGCGGCTGCCCGAGGACGGGCTGCTCGTGGCCTGCGCGGACGATCCCGGCGCCGCAGCCCTCGCCGCCGGCGTGCACGAGCCGCGCAGGGTCCGCACCTACGGGTACGCGGACACCGCCGACCTCCGCATCAGCGCCACGCGGGCCGTCGGGAGCACCACCAACAGCGTGCTCTCCTTCGCCGTCGACGGCCTGGACGCCCAGCAGGAACTGCAGCTCGGCGTCCCCGGACGCCACAACATCCTCAACGCCACAGCGGCCTTCGCCGTGGCGCTCGAGCTCGGCGTGGACCCCGCCGTCGCCGCGGCCGCGCTGTCGCTGTTCTCGGGCGCGGCACGCCGCTTCGAGGCCCGGGGCGAGGGCGACGGCGTCCGCGTGTTCGACGACTACGCCCATCACCCGACGGAGGTGCAGGCCGCCCTCACGGCAGCACGGACCGTCGCGGGGGAGCACCGTGTGCACGCGCTCTTCCAGCCGCACCTGTTCTCCCGCACCCGGGAGTTCGCCGCGGGATTCGCGACGGCGCTCTCGCTCGCGGACACCGCCACCGTCCTGCCGGTCTACGCAGCGCGTGAGGACCCCGTGGACGACATCGGGGGCTGGACGATCACGGACCTCCTGCCCGGCGCCGCCTATGTCGAGGACCCCGAGGAGGCCGTACGCTCGGTCACCGCGCAGGCGCGGCCCGGCGACATCGTCCTCACCATCGGTGCCGGCGACGTCACGCAGTACGGTGCCCAGCTCGTCTCCCGGCTCCGGGAGCGCGCGGCACACGATCGGGCGGGGGCGCCGGAGTGACGCCGCGGAAACCGGCGGCAACCCGTGCGGCGTCCCGCCCCGCCACACCGGCATCGTCCACCCCGGCGTCCCCGGCGTCCTCCAGCGCATCATCCCCGGCGTCCACGCGTGGCCCCCAGACGGCGGGCGGGACGGTCTCGCAGCTCGACCGCAGCGGCGGCGGCACACCGCCGGGCAAGATCCTGGACTTCCCGACGCCACGGAAGTCGCACCGGGTCCGGAACATCGTCCTCGCGGTCACCGCCGTGGTGCTGGTACTCGGCGGCGTGGTGGCCTACGTGGTCTTCTCGCCGGCCCTCGCCCTGCGGACCGTGGTGGTCGAGGGCAACGCGCTGGTCCCCACCCAGGAGGTGGACGCGGCGCTCGGTCCGCTGCTGGGCACCCCGCTGACGCGGATCTCGCCGGGCCAGGTCCGCGGGCTGCTCGCGGACAAGGCGCCCATCGAGGACGTCCAGATCGCCGCGGAGCCGCCGTCCACACTCGTGGTCACGGTGCGCGAGCGTGTTCCCGTCGCCGTGCTGCAGAGCGGTCGGGAGTTCGTGCTGATCGACTCCGAGGGCCGGCAGCTCGCGAGTGTCGCCCAGCGGGACCAGGTCAAGCTGCCCCTGATCGACGGCGGGACCAACGCGGTCAACTCGGCGGTCTTCTCCTCCATCACCACCGTGCTGGCCGAACTGCCCGTGGGCGTGCTGTCCCGGCTGAACAATGCCTCCGCAGCGAGCGTGGACTCCATCCAGCTGTCGCTCTCCGGCGACCAGCGGATCTTCTGGGGCAGCTCGGAGCGCAGCGCCGAGAAGGCCCGGGTGCTCGAGGCCATGCTGGCCATGCCGGCGAGCGACCCGCCCGTCCGCGAGTTCGACGTCAGCACACCCGACCGTCCGGTCACGCGATGATGCGGGTCCGCAGGGGGAGGGACGGCGTCCGCGGGACCGGCCTTTTCGAGGGGATCCCGGCCGGCGATCAGAGACCGGCGCAGAGGGCAACACGGGGCGACACGCCGACACGCGGTGCCCGGTCTTTGCAACGCGCAGCGTATGCACCTAGCGTCAAGGATAGAAGTTACCTGACATAACGTTAACTCTCAACCTGAACGTTAACGTTTTTTCTCGTGAAGGTTCGGCCGAATACTCGGCAGCCCCCGTACAGCACACAGATTCGAACAAGGGACACAGGACGTGGCAGCACCTCAGAATTACTTGGCCGTCATCAAGGTCGTCGGCATCGGCGGCGGCGGCGTCAACGCCGTCAACCGGATGATCGAGGTCGGGCTCCGCGGCGTGGAGTTCATCGCCATCAACACGGATGCCCAGGCGCTGCTCATGAGCGACGCGGACGTCAAGCTCGACGTCGGGCGCGAGCTCACCCGCGGCCTCGGCGCAGGAGCGGACCCCGAGGTCGGCCGGCGCGCCGCGGAGGACCACTCCGAGGAGATCGAGGAAGTCCTGCGCGGAGCCGACATGGTCTTCGTGACCGCCGGCGAGGGAGGCGGCACCGGTACCGGTGGCGCCCCCGTCGTCGCGCGCATCGCGCGCTCCCTCGGCGCCCTGACCATCGGCGTGGTCACCCGCCCCTTCACCTTCGAGGGACGCCGCCGCTCCAACCAGGCCGAGAGCGGCATCGACACCCTCCGCGAGGAGGTCGACACCCTCATCGTCATCCCGAACGACCGGCTGCTGTCCATCAGCGACCGCAACGTCTCGATGCTCGACGCGTTCCGTTCGGCGGACCAGGTGCTGCTCTCCGGTGTCCAGGGCATCACCGACCTCATCACCACGCCGGGCCTGATCAACCTCGACTTCGCCGACGTGAAGTCCGTGATGCAGGGCGCCGGCTCGGCGCTCATGGGCATCGGCTCCGCACGCGGTGAGGACCGGGCCGTGAAGGCTGCGGAACTGGCCATCGCGTCGCCGCTCCTCGAGGCATCCATCGACGGCGCGCACGGCGTGCTGCTCTCGATCCAGGGCGGCTCCGACCTCGGTCTGTTCGAGATCAACGAGGCCGCGCGCCTCGTGCAGGAGGTCGCGCACCCGGAGGCCAACATCATCTTCGGCGCCGTGATCGACGACGCCCTGGGCGACGAGGCGCGCGTGACGGTCATCGCAGCCGGGTTCGACCAGGTGGACGCCACCTCGCAGCCCGCTGCAGCGGCGGCTCCCGCCAGCCGCCCCGCCGTCGCCCCGAGCGTCGGCGGCGACCAGCGCATGCCCGCCACCGCCGGCCTCGGCGCATGGTCGCAGCAGCGCGCGCAGAACGTCCAGGCCGTGCCCGCCGATTCGGGCTTCGACGTGGACCTCCCCGCGATCGTGGAGCCGGACCTCTCCGCCGGCCGCTCGGACGACCTCGACGTACCCGACTTCCTGAAGTAGTCGGTGTACTCTGCCGCGGGTCCCGGACCGGCCTCCCCGTTCTACTGGAACGCCGAGGTCCGTCCGGGGCTCCGGGTCGCCTTCACCTCCGCGGCGGCAGGCAACCTCGCCCTCCACGTCGGGGATGACGCCGAGGGTGTGCACGAGAACCGGCGCCGGCTCGAGGACTCGATGGGTGTCGCCGCGGGAGCCCTGCGCTTCATGAGCCAGACCCACTCCGACCGCGTCGCGATCGTCGACGGCAGTGCCGGCAGCGGGCACGGGACCGGCGCCTCCCCGGCGCCGCACGCCGACGCCATGGTCTCGCGCACCGGCACCCATCCGCTCGCCGTCCTGGTGGCCGACTGCGTGCCGATCGTGCTCGCCGACGCGTCGGTCACCGAGGGCGGCACGGGTGCGACGGCTGTCGTCCACGCAGGCCGCGCGGGCGTCGCCAACGGGATCGTCGCCCACGCCGCGCGGACGCTCCGCCGGTCCGGCGCACGAGACCTCACCGCGTGGATCGGCCCGTCCGTCTGTGGATCCTGCTACGAGGTCCCGGAGGACCTGATGCGGTCCGTGGCAGCAGCCCTGCCCGAGGCGGCATCGAGGACCCGCGCCGGCACTGCCGCCCTCGACCTGCCCGCCGCGGTCCGCCGTCAGCTCGGGGACGCCGGTGTCGGCGTCGGGCACGTGGCCGGAGCCGGCCCGGCCTGCACGCTGGAGAACCCAGCACTGTTCTCCCATCGCCGTGCACCCGGGGCGGGCCGCATCGCCGGCCTGGTCTGGCGCACGTGAGTCCCGCCGGGGGAGCCGCGGAGCACGACGGCGTCCGCGCCCGCGACCTCGCGGACCGGCTCGCCGCGGTCCGTGCCCGGATCGCAGCGGCCGCGGCCGCTGCCGGGCGGACCGCGCCGGAGCTGATCGTGGTCACCAAGTTCTTCCCCGCCGCCGACGTGCGGATCCTCGCGGGTCTCGGGGTGGGCGACGTGGGGGAGAACCGGGACCAGGAGGCCGCAGCGAAGGCAGCCGATCTCGGGGACCTCGACCTGCGCTGGCACTTCATCGGACAGCTGCAGACCAATAAGGCGAAGTCTGTCGTCCGCTACGCCCACAGCGTGCACTCGGTGGACCGCCCGGCACTCGTCGGAGCACTCGCGAAGGCGATGGCCGCGGAACAGGGGAGACGCGCGGCCGAGGGCCTGCCCGACCGCCCCGACCTCGAGTGCTTTTTGCAGTTCACCCTCGACGCCCGCCACCAGCCCGTGGACCAGCACGCCGCCGATGCCCCTGGCAATCCTCCGGCCGGTCCTCCGGCCGGGACGGGGAGCCGGACGGCCGATCGCGGCGGTGCGCTCCCGGCCGATGCAGTCGACCTGGCGCGGGCCGTCAGCGCGACCGCGGGACTGCGGCTCGCCGGCGTCATGGGCGTCGCGCCGCTCGGGGCGGACCCCGCGGAGGCGTTCGGTCGGCTCCTGCGGATCAGCGAGGCGGTACGCGCGGTGGACCCCTCCGCGTCGGCCGTCTCCGCCGGGATGAGCGGGGATCTCGAAGCGGCCGTCGCGGCCGGCGCGACACACCTCCGGATCGGTTCTGATGTACTCGGTCCCCGTCCGGCCGTGGGGTAGCGTCTGAAGCGACAACGGGCGGCACGACATGCAGCCGGGCGTGACGCATACGGCACGGCTCCGGACCCCACCAATCCACTCACTCAGAACAGGAGTCACCATGGCTGGCGCACTGCGCAAGACGATGATCTACCTTGGGCTCGCCGATGGTGATGAGCACTACGAGCCCGAAACGAAAAGCGCGCCCAGCAGGAACGAGGATTATTCAGTGGACTACGACCGCGACGAACGCCACCTCGAGCCCGCCCCCGTGGCGACCCGGGTCGCCCCCGCCGAGGAGTACCGCGCGCCCGTGACGCCCATCAAGCGCGCGCCGTCGTCGCGCGAGGACTCCGCCGCGCTGCGCCAGATCACCACCATCCACCCGCGCTCCTACAACGACGCCAAGCTCATCGGCGAGAGCTTCCGGGACGGCATCCCCGTGATCATGAACGTCACCGACATGGGCGAGGCCGACGCGAAGCGGCTCGTCGATTTCTCGGCGGGCCTCGTCTTCGGCCTGCACGGCAGCATCGAGCGGGTCACCAATAAGGTGTTCCTGCTGTCGCCGTCGTATATTGAAGTCCTCGGCGAGGACCTGAAGGCGAGCGAGGCGCAGACCAGCTTCTTCAACCAGAGCTGACCGTCGCGGCCGTCACGGTCGCCGACCCTCCGATGGCCCGAAGGACTGGAACTGCTCCGTGAGTTTGGTATTCGCCCTGATCTACCTGGTACTGATGCTGTTCCAGCTCGCCCTGATCCTGCGGATCATCTACGACGCCGTGCAGGGCTTCGCGCGGGACTGGCGTCCCCAGAAGCTCGCCCTGGTGCTCGCCTCGGGCGTGTACTCCGTGACGGACCCGCCCATCAAGGGGCTCCGCCGGCTGATCCCGCCGCTCCGCCTGGGCGGGGTGCAGCTCGACCTCGCGTTCCTGGTGCTCTTCATCGTGGTGCTGATCCTGATGTCCGTGTCCGCGGGGCTCGCCACCTAGCGTCCGAGTCCGTTTCGTGATGCAGTTCCAGAAGATATACGCTGATTCACAGTTCGACGTGAGTCCCGTGTTCATGTCCACAATTCGGTACCGCAGCCATGCCCGCCTCCAGGGGGGCGGCTTCTATCAGTATGAGGTGACCAGATGGCTTTGACGCCAGAAGACGTTGTCAACAAGAGGTTCCAGCCGACCAAGTTCCGCGAGGGCTACGACCAGGATGAGGTGGACGACTTCCTCGACGAGATCGTCGTCGAGCTCCGCCGCCTGAACTCCGAGAACGAGGAACTGCGCCGCAAGCTCGGCGACGGCTCGGCCGACACGTCCCAGGCCACGACGGTCCCGGCCCCGGTCGCCGCCAGCACGCACACCGAGGACGCCGACGCCGACGCCGCAGCGGAGAAGGCCCCGGCGACGGTTGCGGACGTCGAGGAGCCCACGCCGGCCCCTGCCGCCCCCGCCACTCCTGCCGCCGGCGGATCCGCCGAGTCCGCCGCGGGCGTGCTCGCCATGGCCCAGCGCCTGCACGACGAGTACGTCAACGCCGGTGTGGAGCAGCGCGACAAGATCATCGCCGAGGCGCAGATCGAAGCCAGCGGCCTCGTCAACGACGCCCAGGAGAAGAGCCGCAAGACCCTCGGGGACCTCGAGCAGCAGAAGTCCGTCCTCGAGAGCAAGGTGGAGCAGCTCCGCGGCTTCGAGAGCGACTACCGTGCCCGCCTGAAGGCCTACATCGAGGGTCAGCTCCGCGACCTGGACGCCCGCGGGTCGCTCGCGGCCGACGCCACGGCGTCCTAGCAGGTCGTCCGGCCCGGTACGGGCCGCCAGCGGGAGGGCCGGTGGCCGGGGGGCGATCCCCGGCGGCCGGCCCTTCCGCCGTTCCAGCCGCCGCGCACCGCGGCGGACACCAGCGAGTAGACCTTGGACGCACCGTGAACGAGCACCAGCCAGCCGATCCCGCTCCTCCCGGAGACCCCGCCCACGCCCGGAGGATCCCCCTGCAGTACGGCGCGGTGATGCTGCTGTGCACCCTCGTGGCCTACACCCTCGACCAGCTCACGAAGTGGTGGGTCGTCGCGACGATGACCGAGGGGCAGGTCACCCCCGTCCTGCCCCCGCTGCTCCACTGGCGCTTCATCCGGAACCCGGGAGCGGCGTTCTCCATCGGCACCGACTACACCTGGGTGTTCACCATCGTCATGGTCGTCGTCGCCGTCGCCATCGTGCTGCAGGTACGGAAGGTCGCGTCCTGGGGCTGGGCCGTGGCGCTCGGCCTCGTCCTCGGCGGCGCCCTCGGCAACCTCACCGACCGGCTCCTCCGGGAACCGTCCTTCGGCCAGGGCCACGTGGTGGACTTCATCGCCCTGCCCAACTTCGCGATCTTCAACATCGCCGACTCGGCCGTCGTCAGCGGGGTGGTGCTCATCTGCATCCTGACCCTGCGCGGCATCGGCATGGACGGCCGGCGGACCACCGACGACAAGCCGGGCACGCCGGGCGACGACGCCCGGACGGCCGGGGACCAGGGCGACGATGACCGCTGACCACCGGCAGCTCACCGTCCCCGACACCGACGCGGGGAGCCGCGTCGACGCGGCCGTCGCCCGCCTGCTCGAGGTCTCACGATCGGCGGTGGCACAGTGGTGCGCCGACGGCCGCGTCCTGCGCGGCGGGGTGACGCTGGCCAAATCGGACCGCGTCCACGCCGGGGACCGGCTCGACGTCGACGTGCCGGACCCCGGGGACAGGCACCGCATCATCCCCGAGGCCGTCGACGGCATGGGGATCCTGCTCGACGACGAGGACTTCGTCGTCGTCGACAAGCCCGTGGGGGTCGCCGCCCACCCGTCGCCGGGCTGGGTCGGCCCCACCGTCGTCGGCGCCCTCGCGGCGGCCGGCTACCGCATCTCGACGTCGGGCGCGCCGGAGCGCGTCGGGATCGTCCACCGGCTCGACGTCGGCACGTCGGGGGCGATGGTCGTCGCCAAGACCGAACCCGCCTACACGGCGCTCAAGCGCGCCTTCAAGGAGCGGACGGTCGACAAGGTGTACCACGCGGTGGTGCAGGGGCTGCCCGAGCCGCTCAAGGGCACCATCGACGCGCCGATCGGGCGACACCCGCACCACGAGTGGCGCTTCGCCGTCATGGAGGGCGGCCGGGACTCCGTGACGCACTACGAGGTGCTGGAGGCCTTCGGCCGGGCGAGCCTCGTGGAGGTGCACCTCGAGACCGGCCGGACGCACCAGATCCGCGTGCATTTCTCCGCGCTGCGCCACCCCTGCGCCGGGGACCTCACCTACGGGGCGGACCCCCGGCTCGCCGCGGAGCTCGGCCTCACCCGGCAGTGGCTCCACGCGCACCGCCTGGGCTTCGCGCATCCTCGGACGGGCGAGCCCGTGAGCGTCACGAGCCCCTACCCCGTGGACCTGGCCTACGCGGTCACGGCCCTCTCCACCGGACTCGTCTGACAGGCCACGCCGGGGCGCGTCGGACACGCCGGAGCGACCTCGGTCGATGCTCCCGGCGGCCGTCCGTCAGGTAGGGGAGCACTAGACTTGGCAGGTGGCTACTCCTGCATCGACCGACTCGTTCGTCCATCTCCACAACCACACCGAGTACTCGATGCTCGACGGCGCGGCCCGGCTGACGGACCTCTTCAGCCACACCGAGGAACTCGGGATGAAGGCCCTGGCGACCACGGACCACGGGTTCGTGTTCGGTGCCTTCGACTTCTGGAGCAAGGCCACCAGCGCGGGGATCAAGCCGATCATCGGCGTCGAGGCCTACCTGACCCCGGGGACCGCCCGGAACGACCGCACGCGCGTGCAGTGGGGCGGTGGCGGGCGCGACGACGTCTCCGGTGCCGGTGCCTACACGCACATGACCCTGTGGTCGGAGACCACCGAGGGCATGCACAACCTCTTCCGGATGTCCTCGCTCGCCTCCCTCGAGGGCTACCTGTACAAGCCCCGCATGGACCGCGACCTGCTGCAGACCTACGGCAAGGGCCTGATCGCGACCACCGGCTGCCCGTCGGGTGAGGTGCAGACCAAGCTGCGGCTCGGCCTGTACGACGAGGCGCGGCAGGCGGCGTCGGACTTCCGCGACATCTTCGGGGCCGAGAACTACTTCTGCGAACTCATGGACCACGGGCTCGACATCGAGCGCAACGTCAAGGCGGACCTCATCCGGCTCGCGAAGGAACTCGGCCTGCCGCTCGTCGCCACGAACGACCTGCACTACACGCACGCCGAGGACTCGAAGGCGCATGCCGCGCTGCTCTGCGTGCAGTCCGGGTCCACCCTCGCCGACCCGAAGCGCTTCAAGTTCGACGCCGACGAGTTCTACCTGAAGTCGCCGGCGGAGATGCGGGCCATCTTCCGTGACTACCCCGAGGCCTGCGACAACACCCTGCTCATCGCCGAGCGGTGCGACGTGGAGTTCAACACCAAGGCGAACTACATGCCGCGCTTCCCGGTCCCGGAGGGGGAGAACGAGCAGTCCTGGTTCGTCAAGGAGGTCGAGACGGGCCTGCAGTACCGCTACCCCGCGGGCGTGCCGGACGACGTCCGCAAGCAGGCGGAGTTCGAGGTCGGCGTCATCACCCAGATGGGCTTCCCCGGCTACTTCCTCGTGGTGGCCGACTTCATCAACTGGGCGAAGAACAACGGCATCCGTGTCGGTCCGGGCCGCGGCTCGGGTGCGGGCTCCATGGTGGCCTACGCCATGCGCATCACCGACCTCGACCCGCTCAAGCATGGCCTCATCTTCGAGCGGTTCCTCAACCCCGAGCGTGTGTCCATGCCCGACTTCGACGTCGACTTCGATGATCGCCGCCGCTCGGAGGTCATCCGGTACGTGACGGAGAAGTACGGCGACGAGCGCGTGGCCATGATCGTCACCTACGGCACCATCAAGGCCAAGCAGGCGCTCAAGGACTCCTCCCGCGTCATGGGCTACCCGTTCTCCACCGGGGAGCGGCTCACGAAGGCCATGCCGCCGGACGTCATGGGCAAGGGACTCGCCCTCGCCGACGTGCACAACAAGAACGCCAAGCGCTACTCCGAGGCCGAGGAGCTGCGCGAACTGCTGAAGACCGACGCCGACTCCGAGAAGGTGTTCGAGACGGCGCTGGGCCTCGAGGGGCTGAAGCGCCAGTGGGGCGTGCACGCGGCCGGCGTCATCATGTCCTCGGACCCGCTGATCGACATCATCCCGATCATGCGCCGTGAGCAGGACGGCCAGATCATCACGCAGTTCGACTACCCCACGTGCGAGGGTCTCGGGCTGATCAAGATGGACTTCCTCGGCCTGAGGAACCTGACGATCATCACGGACGCCGTCGAGAACATCAAGGCCAACAAGGACACCGACCTCGTCCTGGAGGACCTGGAACTCGACGACAAGGCGTCCTACGAGCTCCTGGCGCGCGGCGACACCCTGGGCGTCTTCCAGCTCGACGGCGGCCCCATGCGGTCCCTCCTGAAGCTCATGCGCCCCGACAACTTCGAGGACATCTCGGCCGTCCTGGCCCTGTACCGGCCGGGTCCCATGGGCGTGAACTCGCACACCAACTACGCCCTGCGCAAGAACGGCCTGCAGGACATCGAGCCCATCCACCCCGAGCTCGAGGGGCCCCTCGAGGAGATCCTCGGCGGGACGTACGGCCTGATCGTGTACCAGGAGCAGGTGATGAGCGCCGCGCAGAAGCTGGCGAACTTCACGCTCGGCCAGGCCGACATGCTGCGCCGCGCCATGGGCAAGAAGAAGAAGTCCGAGCTGGACAAGCAGCAGGCGGACTTCTTCGCGGGCATGAAGGCCAACGGCTACTCGCAGGCCGCGATGGACAAGCTGTGGACCGTGCTCGAGTCCTTCTCGGACTACGCGTTCAACAAGGCCCACACGGCGGCCTACGGCCTCGTGTCCTACTGGACGGCGTACCTCAAGGCGCACTACCCCGCCGAGTACATGGCGGCCCTGCTCACCAGCGTCGGCGACGACAAGGACAAGCTCGCCATCTACCTCAACGAGTGCCGCCGCATGGGCATCACGGTGCTGCCGCCGGACGTCAACGAGTCGAGTGTCAACTTCACCCCGGTCGGCAAGGACATCCGCTTCGGCATGGGCGCCATCCGCAACGTGGGCGCGAACGTCGTCGGTGCCATGGTGGGAGCGCGCGAGGAGAAGGGGGCATTCACCTCGTTCAGCGACTTCCTGCAGAAGGTACCCGCCGTCGTCTGCAACAAGCGCACCATCGAATCGCTCATCAAGGCCGGCGCGTTCGACTCGCTCCGGCATCCCCGCCGTGCCCTCGCGATGATCCACGAGGAAGCGGTGGACAGCGTGATCGTCCTCAAGCGCAACGAGGCCGCGAACCAGTTCGACCTCTTCAGCGCGTTCGACGACGGCCCCGACGGCGTCGGCGTCAGCGCGCTGTCCGTCGACGTGCCCGACCTGCCCGAGTGGGACAAGAAGGACAAGCTGTCCTTCGAACGCGACATGCTCGGCCTCTACGTCTCGGACCACCCGCTGCAAGGGCTCGAGGGCATCCTCGGCCAGCACGCGGACTCGTCCATCCCGTCGATCATCAGCGAGGAGGGCCCGGCCGACGGCGCGATCGTCACGATCGCCGGCATGATCACCTCCCTGCAGCGGCGGATCGCGAAGAACAGCGGCAACGCCTACGCGCGGGCCGAGGTCGAGGACCTCTCCGGTTCCATGGAGGTCATGTTCTTCGGGCAGGTCTACGGCCCCATCTCGGCGGTCCTCGCGGAGGACCTGATCGTGGTGGTGCGTGGACGCCTGCAGCGCCGCGACGACGGCGCCGTGATGCTCAACGCCCAGGAACTGACCGTCCCGGACCTCAGTGAGGGGCACTCGGGCCCTGTGGTGATCTCCATGCTGCAGCACAAGGCGACGGAGACGGCCGTGACGGCCCTCGGCGACGTCCTCCGGACGCACCCCGGCACCAGTGAGGTCCTCATCCGGCTGAACGGATCGCGCAAGGTCGAGGTGATGAAGCTCGGCGTCGACCTCCGCGTCAACCCGACGCCCGGGCTGTTCGGTGACCTGAAGGTGCTGCTCGGGCCTGCCTGCCTCGACGCCTGACGGCTCCGGGCACGCGCCCGGAGCCGGACGGGCTCAGATGACGTAGTCGGTGGCCGTCGGCGTCCCGTAGCTCCCGCCGTGGTAGAGCAGGGGGGCGCCGTCGGGCCCGATGTTCCCCGCCACCACCTCGGCGACGACGACGGCGTTGTTCTCGAAGGACAGGCGCATGCTGATGCGGCCCACGAGCCAGCCGGCGACGTCCTTCAGGATCGGTACGCCCTCCGGGCCGGGCTCCCAGTGGTCGCCCGTGAAGCGGTCCTTCGTCCGGGCGAACCGGTTCGCGAGCCCCTCGTTCTCCGTGCTGAGCATGTGGACGCCCACGAAGCTGGTGTTCGCGACCGCGGGCCACGAGGAGGACGTCCTCGCCATGTTGAAGGAGAAGCGCGGGGGATCGGCGGACAGCGAGGCCACCGAGGTGGCTGTGAAACCGTAGGGGACGTCGTCGTAGGTCGCGGTGATGATGGCGACGCCGGCGGCGTGCCGGCGGAAGACCTCGCGGAAGGACTCTCCGTGCAGGGGGGCCGGGGACAGGGGGCCCCCCGGAGCGGTGCTGGGGTGGGTCACGGGTTTCCTCCGGGTCGGTGTCGGCTGACGTGGCGGCAGGGACGGGACGGTTGCTGACGGACGGTTGCTGACGGACGGTTGCCGGCCGACGTCCGCCGGGCACGGGCGGTGCCGTCATGTCCACCCTAGGCGCGGTCCCGGGGCACTGGAGGGTTTGTTAATGTAGAAGTCATGCGCGCCAGCCACCAGCCGGACCCCGGATCGAGCAACTATCCGCCGCCGGTCTACGCCGTCGCCGAGGACCGGCGGTCGGTGCCCCCGGCCGGCGTCGTCTGGTGGCTCGGTTCCACGATCCTCCTCGGGGCCCTGCTCGGCGCCCTCTGGTGGCTCCTCGCCCCCACGGGGCGCCTGTTCGGCGACCCGGAGGTCACCACGGACTGGGTGCTCCGCGATCTCACCCTCGCGGGCCTGGAACTCGCCGCGGGGATCGCCGTGGGCACCGTGGTCGCGCTCCGGCTGGCCCTGCCCGGCGTGGTGCCGCGGATCGGGGCCGCGGTGGGCGGGTCGATCCTCGGTTCTCTCCTGGCCCTGGGCGTCGGCGAGGGCCTCGCCTACCTGTTCGGACCCCACGGGCGGGAAGGCGTGCCCGGCTCCTCCTTCGTGCTGCAGTCCCTCGGCACCCTCGCGATCTGGCCCGGCGTCGCCGCCGTCATCATCTTCGCCACCGCCCTCGTCGGGCTCGCCCGCCGCCGGACCTGACGGGACCGCCGGCCTCCACACCGGGTCACAGCACGCCTCCCGATAGACTCGGGGGGTGACTTCAGCGCCCAGCACCTCCTCTCCCGTCAGCTTCCGGACCATCGACCTGCGCGGCCTGGCGCTGTCCTCCCGTGAGCTGAGGGACGCCATGCCGAGGGCGGCTGCCAGCGCCCAGTCCTCCGAGGCGGCCGTGCAGGCCATCATCGACGACGTACGGGCCCGCGGCCTCGAGGCCCTCCGGGACCTCGCCCGACGGTTCGACGGCGTGGAGCAGGACCACCCGCGGGTGCCGGCCGAGGTCGTCGCGGCAGCAGTGGCAGGACTCGACGCCGAGGTACGCTCGGCCCTCGAGGAGGCGATCCGGCGTGCGCGGATCTTCGCCCACGCCCAGGTACCCGCGGACGTGGAGGTCGAGATCGCCGAGGGTGCCCGCCTCACCCACAAGTGGATCGCCGTGGACCGCGTGGGGCTCTACGTCCCCGGCGGACTGGCCGTCTACCCGTCCTCCGTGGTGATGAACGTGGTGCCGGCGCAGGCCGCCGGCGTCGGATCGATCGCCCTCGCGTCGCCGCCGCAGAAGGAGTTCGGCGGCTGGCCGCACCCCGTGATCCTCGCCGCGGCATCGATGCTCGGCATCACCGAGATCTACGCGATGGGCGGTGCGCAGGCCGTCGCCGCCCTCGCGCACGGCATCCCCGACGGCCCGGATGCGGGCACGGGGATCGAGCCGGTCACCGTCGTCACGGGTCCGGGCAACATCTTCGTGGCGACGGCCAAGCGCCTCGTCCGCGGGCAGGTCGGCATCGATTCCGAGGCCGGCACCACCGAGATCGCCGTCCTGGCCGACGCGACGGCGGACGCAGACCTCGTGGCCGCCGACCTCGTGAGCCAGGCGGAGCACGATCCGCAGGCGGCCTCGGTCCTGGTGACCGATTCCGAGGACCTCGCCTCCGCCGTCGTCGCCGCGCTGCAGATCCGCGCCGCGGCGACGCGGCATGCCGAGCGGGTGCGGACGGCGCTCTCCGGTCCGCAGTCCGGCGTGATCCTCGTCGACGACATCGACCACGGCATCGCGGTGTGCGACGCCTATGCGGCCGAACACCTGGAGATCCAGACGGCCGACGCACGGACGGTGGCGGCGAGGATCCGCAACGCCGGCGCCATCTTCGTCGGTGCCTACAGCCCGGTGAGCCTCGGCGACTACTGCGCGGGCTCGAACCACGTGCTGCCCACGGCCGGTACCGCGTCCTTCGCGTCCGGGCTGAACGTCACCACGTTCCTGCGCGCGGTCCAGCTCGTGGACTACGACCGTGCGGCGCTCGCCGGGGTGTCGGCGTCGATCCTCGCCCTGTCCGCCGCCGAGAACCTCCCCGCGCACGGTGAAGCGGTCACGGCACGCTTCGGCGGCCCTGCCTCCTGAGCCCCCTTCGACGCGGCCTTCCACTACATCTGGTAATTACAGTGTTGTTGTTTCACCATATGTAGTCCTAAAATGAGGAATCGGTTGTTCTCGAGCGGAAAGGGGTCCGTATGTACTGCCCGTACTGCCGCAACCCCGACTCCCGCGTCGTGGACAGCCGCCTCGGTGACGACGGCTCGGCGATCCGCCGGCGCCGCCAGTGCCCGCAGTGCGGCCGCCGGTTCAGCACCGTGGAGACCACCAGCCTCAGCGTGATCAAGCGCTCGGGTGCGGGGGAGCCGTTCAGCCGGTCGAAGATCATCAACGGCGTCCGCAAGGCCTGCCAGGGCCGACCGGTGACGGAGGACGATCTCGCCCTGCTGGCGCAGGAGGTCGAGGAGAACGTCCGCGCGAGCGGCGTCGCCGAGATCGACGCACACGAAGTGGGGCTGGCCATCCTGGGCCCGCTGCGCAAGCTCGACCAGATCGCCTACCTGCGTTTCGCCAGCGTGTACCAGGGGTTCGAGTCGCTCGAGGACTTCGAAGCCGCGATCGACACCCTGCGCGAGCAGGCGAAGGAGAACGAACGCGTGCCGAGCGGCGCGCAACGACCCCTGACGGCGCGCTAGCGCCCATGAGACCCCGGTGGTGGCTGCGGAGGGGAAGCCGACGCCACCACCGGTTCCACGTCCGCCCGTAGCGGCAGGACACGAGGAGAAGCCGGAAGCCCGGGACGGAGGATCCGTCCCGGGCTTCCGGCTGTGCAGGCACGACCCCTCGGGGCTCACGGCCCCCGGGATCCCCGTGCTCAGGCCTTGGGCGAGAAGAGCAGCGCGGCCTGCAGTGCGCCGCCCACGATGCCGGCGTGGTTCCGGAGCTCCGCCGGGATGATCGGGGTGCGCAGCCGGAGCGAGGGCAGGTACTCGCTGCTGCGCTTCGAGATGCCACCGCCGATGATGAACAGCTCGGGGGAGAAGAGGAACTCGACGTGCGAGAAGTACCGCTGCAGGCGCACCGCGTACTCGTCCCAGTCGATGCCGTCCCGCTCGCGGGCCACGGCCGACGCCTTCGTCTCCGCGTCGTGCCCGTCGATCTCCAGGTGGCCGAGCTCCGCGTTGGGGACCAGCCTGCCGTCGAAGATGAAGGCCGAGCCGATGCCGGTGCCGAGGGTGATCACGAGGACCGTGCCCATCTTGCCCTTGCCCGCGCCGTAGCGGACCTCGGCGAGACCGGCTGCGTCGGCGTCGTTGATCACGTGCACGTCGCGTCCGAGGACCGTGGTGAACAGGGCGTCGACGTCGGTGTCCACCCAGCTCTTGTCCACGTTCGCCGCGGACCGGGCGACACCGTGCTGGATGATCGCGGGGAACGTGACACCGACCGGGACATCGGCCGCAGGGCCCTCGGGACGCGAGGACAGCTCCGTGACGATCTGCGCCACGACCTCGGCCACCGCTTCCGGCGTCGCGGGCTTGGGCGTCGGGATGCGGTACCGCTCACCGACGATGACACCCTTCTCGAGGTCCACGATGCCGCCCTTGATGCCGGTGCCGCCGATGTCGACGCCGATCACGGTCGCGGGGAGCTTCTTCGATTTCTTCTTGTCGGTGTCCTTGGCCATGATTCTCCGTCGAAGTGGGACCGGCGCGAGCCGGATGGGGCAGTGCGGGCAGTGTTCGGGCAGTGTTCGGGCAGGGCCGCGGGCGGTCGCGCTAGGGCAGGGTCAGGATCTCCGCGCCGCGGTCGGTGACAACGAGCGTGTGCTCAAACTGCGCTGTCCTCTTCCGGTCCTTCGTGACGACGGTCCAGTCGTCCGCCCACATGGTCCAGTCGATGGTGCCGAGCGTCAGCATCGGTTCGATGGTGAAGACCATGCCCGGCTCGATGACGCGGTTGTAGGCGGGGGCGGCGTCGTAGTGCGGGATGATCAGGCCCGTGTGGAACGCTTCTCCGACGCCGTGCCCGGTGAAGTCACGGACAACACCATAACCGAAGCGCTTCGCGTAGGACTGGATGGTGCGCCCGATGACGTTGATCTCCCGGCCGGGCGCCACCGCGCGGATGGCCCGGTTCAGCGACTCCTGGGTGCGCTCCACGAGCAGGCGGGACTCCTCGTCCACGTCGCCGATGCAGAACGTGTGGTTCGTGTCGCCGTGCACCCCGTCCTTGTAGGCGGTGATGTCGATGTTCAGGATGTCGCCGTCCTGGATCACCGTGGTGTCGGGGATGCCGTGGCAGATGACCTCGTTGAGGGAGGAGCACAGCGACTTGGGGAAGCCGCGGTACCCGAGGGTCGACGGATAGGCGCCGTGGTCGAGCAGGAACTCGTGGCCGATGCGGTCGAGCTCGTCCGTGGTGACGCCCGGCGTGGCGTGCCTGCCCACCTCCACGATGGCCTGCGCGGCGATCCGGCCGGCGACGCGGATCTTCTCGATCGTCTCGGGCGTCTTCACCTCCGAGCCGGTGAACGGGGCCGGTGCCGTGCGGCCCACGTACTCGGGGCCGGACGATGGTCGCAGGAACAGGGCGCCTGGGCGAGACCGTGCCGGGTGTCAGCGTCCCGAGGGGGGCCGTGGCGGAAGACTGGGGCATACCCTTGATCCTATAGCGGGCCCGGGTGGACGGCCCGCACGCGTGGTGTCGCCGGCGACAGTGGACGACACGCCGCTCAGCCCCGATCGAGGAGGTCGACATGACGGAGTACTGGTACAACGTGCGGACGCACGAGGTCGAGGAGGACCGCCAGTCGGACTGGTCGCAGCTCATCGGGCCGTATGCCACCCGCGGTGAGGCTGAGAAGGCCCTCGAGAAGGTCCAGCAGCGCAACGACGCGTGGGACCGGGAGGACGACTAGCCCCCGGGAGCCCCCTAGAAGGTGTGCTCGGGGCCCGGGAAGGTGCCGGCGCGGACGTCGTCCGCGTAGGCGCGGGCGGCGTCGGAGAGCACGGTCCGCACGTCGGCGTACTGCCGGACGAACCTCGCCTGCCTGCCGCCGCGCAGGCCCGCCATGTCCTGCCAGACGAGGACCTGCCCTGTGGTGCCGGGCCCCGCACCGATACCGATGGTCGGTATCCGGAGGGCGGCGTCGACCGCGTCCGCCGTCTCGGCCGGGACCATCTCCATCAGCACGCAGAACGCGCCGGCGTCCGCGAGGGCCACGGCGTCGTCGACGATGCGCTGTGACGCCTCGCCCCGGCCCTGGACCCGGTAGCCGCCGAGCGCGTGTTCGCTCTGCGGGGTGAACCCGATGTGCGCCATCACGGGGATGCCTGCGCGGACGAGGGCCCGGACAGTGGGGGCGTAGTCGGCCCCGCCCTCCATCTTGACCGCGTGCACCAGGCCCTCCTTGAGGAGCCGCACGGACGATTCCACGGCCTGCTGGGGCGAGACCTCGTAGCTGCCGAAGGGCAGGTCGGCGACGACGAGGGCCCGCCGGGCGGCCCGGCTCACCGCCCGGCTGAACAGGATCATCTCGTCGAGCGTGATGGGCAGGGTCGTGGCATGCCCGAGCACGTTGTTGGCTGCCGAATCACCGACGAGGAGGACCTCGATGCCGGCCTCGTCGAACACCTGGGCCGCGTACTGGTCGTACGCTGTCAGCATCGCGAACCGCGTGCCCTGGTCCTTGGCCTGCTGCAGGTGGTGTGTCCGGATGCGGGCGACCGGTGTCGTGGCGGCCGCCGCGCCCGGCGGAGGCGGCGGCGTCGTTCCTGCCCCGTCGCCGTAGGGTGCGGGCTGTTCGGCGGAAGTCATGGCACGAGACTATCGGACGGTGGTCGAGGGCCGCCGGGGTCGTGCCGTGTGTGCTCCCGCACACCGGCCGCCGCCGTGCAGGGCAGGACGGCGGCGCGTGACGTCGTACGTCACGGCACGCGGACGGGACGGGCCCGCGCACCGATCTGCTCCGGCGGGTCAGTAGAGTGTTCACGGGTGCTGGCGCGCGGGCGCGGTGCCGTGCCGCGGAAGCGGCAGCACCGGACGCGCACGACGTCGGGCATGGACGGCCCGCCGCCCCGTCGGGGCGGCCTGGGCGACGAGGAACGGGAAGAGGTGGTCATGGACCGGCAGCAGGAGTTCGTACTGCGCACCATCGAGGAGCGGGACGTCCGCTACGTGCGGCTGTGGTTCACCGACGTCGTCGGCTCCCTGAAGTCCGTGGCACTCGCCCCCGCGGAAGTGGAGGGCGCGTTCGCCGAGGGCCTCGGCTTCGACGGGTCATCCATCGAAGGCCTTGCCCGCGTGTACGAATCGGACATGCTGGCCCAGCCGGACCCGTCCACGTTCCAGATCCTGCCGTGGCGCGGCGAGAAGGAACAGACCTCGCGGATGTTCTGCGACATCCTCACGCCCGACGGCAGGCCCTCCACCGCCGATCCCCGCGGCGTGCTCAAGAAGACCCTGGCGAAGGCCGCCGACATGGGCTTCACCTGCTACACGCACCCCGAGATCGAGTTCTACCTGCTCAAGTCCGCGGAACTGGGCGCGGACGGGCAGCCCGTGCCGGTGGACCACGCCGGCTACTTCGACCACGTGCCCGGCGGAGTGGCCCAGGACTTCCGCCGGACCGCCGTGGCGATGCTCGAGTCCGTCGGTATCTCCGTGGAGTTCAGCCACCACGAGGCCGGCCCGGGCCAGAACGAGATCGACCTGCGCTACGCGGACGCGCTGCAGACGGCGGACAACATCATGACGTTCCGCACCATCATCAAGGAGGTCGCCCTGACCTCCGGAAGCTACGCGACCTTCATGCCCAAGCCGTTCTCCGAGCACCCGGGCTCCGGGATGCACACCCACTTCTCCCTCTTCGAGGGGGACACGAACGCGTTCTTCGAGGCCGGTGCGGAGTTCCAGCTGTCGAAGACCGCACGCCAGTTCATCGCCGGCATCCTGCGCCACGCGCCCGAGTTCACGGCCGTGACCAACCAGTTCGTCAACTCGTTCAAGCGGCTGTGGGGCGGCGGTGAAGCGCCCAGCTACCTCTCCTGGGGCCACAACAACCGCTCCGCCCTGGTCCGCGTGCCGCTCTACAAGCCCAACAAGGGCCAGTCCGCGCGCATCGAGTACCGGGGCATCGACTCCGCCAGCAACCCGTACCTCGCCTACTCCGTGCTCCTGGGCGCCGGCCTCAAGGGCATCGAGGAGGGCTACGAGCTCCCGCCCGCCGCCGAGGACGACGTGTGGAGCCTGACCGCCGCCGAGCGCCGCGCCATGGGCCACGACCCGCTGCCCGCCAGCCTGCACGACGCCATCCGCGTGATGGAGGAGTCGGAGCTCGTGGCGGACATCCTGGGGGAACAGGTCTTCGAGAACTTCCTGCGGAACAAGCGCGCCGAGTGGCACGACTACCGCATCCAGGTGACGCCGTACGAGCTGCGCAGGAACCTGAACATCCTGTAGTGCCTGCCGGAGCCCGCGACGTGGCTAGGGTTGGGGGATGAGCCTCAACCGCAAGCTGATCAGTTACGGCTTCACGGATCTCGAGAAGAGCCGGCGGTTCCTGGACGCGCCCGAACTGCAGGGGCTGAACGACGACGATCTCTTCGCGGGGCTCGCGGCGGCCGCCGATCCCGACCTCGCCCTGCAGTCCTTCGTGCGCCTGCTGGCCGGCAGCCGGAAGGCCGTCCTCACCGCGTTCGCCGACGAGGGCCGGCGCGGACCGCTCTTCCGGCTCCTGGGGGCCTCGGAGGCCCTCGGCGAGTTCCTGATGCGACGGCCCGAGCATCTCGACGTCGTGCGGCCGGGCCCGGCCACACCCGCCGTCGTCGGACCGGAGCACCTCCGCTCCGAGCTGCTGCTCGCGGTCGACGCGGATCCGTCTGAGGACAACCCGGTGGCGGGCGTCAGCGGCCCCGACGCCTACCGCAGGCTCCGGGTGACCTACCGCCGCCATCTCACGGACCTCGCCGTGCGGGACCTCGGCCATTGCGCGCCGGTGGACTACCTGCCCGTCGTCGCCCGGGAACTGGCCGACCTGGCCACCGCCGCACTCGAGGCGTCCCTCGCCGTCGCCCGGGCCGAGCTGGGAGAGACGTACGGATCCGACGTCGTCGCCCGCGTCCGGCTCGCCGTGATCGCCATGGGCAAGTGCGGCGCGCGCGAGCTCAACTACATCTCCGACGTCGACGTCGTCTACGTGGTGGAGGGGGACGACCTCGACGACACGACGGTCACGAGGATCGGCACGGGCCTCGCCTCCGGGATGGCCCGCGGGGTCTACTCGGCCGGACCGGAGCCTGCGCTCTGGGAGGTGGACGCGAATCTCCGCCCCGAGGGCAAGGACGGACAGCTCGTCCGGACGCTGCAGTCCCACGTCTCCTACTACGAGCGCTGGGCGAAGACCTGGGAGTTCCAGGCGCTCCTGAAGGCCCGTGCGGCAGCGGGCGACCCGGAGCTCGGCCGCCGCTACGAAGAGGCCATCGCGCCCTTCGTGTGGGCGTCGTCGCAGCGTGAGGGATTCGTGGAGGCCGTCCGCGCGATGCGGCGCCGCGTCACCGACAACATCCCGCGCGAGGAGGAGGCGCGGCAACTCAAGCTCGGACCGGGCGGCCTGCGCGACGTCGAATTCACGGTCCAGCTGCTGCAGCTCGTGCACGGCCGGCTGGACGAGTCGCTGCGCGTGCGGGACACCGTCACGGCGATCGGCGCCCTCAGTGCCGCGGGGTACGTCGGCCGGTCCGACGCCCTCGACCTCGACGACGCCTACCGCTACCTGCGGGTCCTCGAGCACCGGATCCAGCTCGTGCAGATGCGCCGCACCCACCTCATGCCCGAGGACGAGAGCGCCCTGCGCGCCCTTGCCCGCTCCTCCCAGGGCTGCCTGGTCACCGTGCGTCCGAGCCCCCAGAGCCTCCACGACGAGTGGCAGCGCACCAGGAAGCTCGTCCGCCGGCTCCACGAGTCGATCTTCTACCGGCCCCTGCTCATCAATGCGGCGACGCTGCGGCCCGAAGACGTCCAGCTGACGGCGGAGGCCGCGCAGGCCCGGCTCGCGGCCCTCGGCTATCTCGACCCGCGCGGGGCGATGCGCCACATCGAGTCGCTCACGGGCGGCCTCCGGCGCCGTGCGATGCTGCAACGGCAGCTCCTGCCGATCCTCCTGGCCTGGTTCGCCGACGGCGTCGACCCCGACGCGGGGCTCCTCGGGTTCCGGCGCCTCAGCGAGTCGCTGGGCGAGAGCCACTGGTACCTCGGGATGCTTCGGGATTCGAACGCCGCCGCCGAGCGTCTGTGCGCCGTGCTGTCGAGCAGTCGGTTCATCACCGACCTGCTGGAGGTCTCGCCCGAATCGACGCAGTGGCTCGGGTCCGACGCCGCGCTGGTGCCGGGCACGTTCGACGCGCAGTGGCAGGAGATCCAGTCGAAGATGTCACGGCACCCGGAGCCGGGGGAGGCCATCCGGCTGATCCGGCTGATCCGCCGCAGGGAGCTGCTGCGCATCGCCATCGCCGACAGCTCCCACCTGTTGTCCCAGGCCGAGGTGGGCGAGGCACTGGCCGACGCCGATCGTGCCGCGATCCTCGGGGCCCTGCACGTCGCGGAGAGCCAGGTCTTCGGGCAGGAGGAGCAGCTCACGCATGTCGTCATCATGGCCATGGGACGCCAGGGCGGTCGCGAGATCACGTACGGCTCGGACGCCGACGTCCTCTACGTCCACCGGCCCCTGCAGGGCGTCGACGAGGCCGCCGCGCAGCAGCAGGCGGAGGCGATCGTGGCGCGCCTGGCCGCCCTGCTCACCCAGCCGTGCAAGCCGCCCGTGCTCGCGGAGCGGGTCCTCGAGATCGATGCGGCCCTCCGGCCCGAGGGCAAGCAGGGGGTGATGGTGCGCTCGCTCGGCTCCTACCGGGAGTACTACCGGCGCTGGTCGCTCGTGTGGGAGGCGCAGGCCCTCCTGCGCGCGCGTCCGCTGGCGGGCGACGACGACGTGGCGGCCGAGTTCCTGCAGGTGATCGACGCCGTGCGGTACCCGGAGGAGCTCAGCGAGACGGATGTCCGGGAGATCCGCCGGATCAAGGCGCGGGTGGAGTCCGAGCGGCTCCCGCGCGGCGCCGACCCGTCCCGGCACCTCAAGCTGGGCCGTGGCGCCCTCAGCGACGTGGAATGGCTCGTGCAGCTGCTCCAGCTGCAGCATGCGCGGGCCGTCCCGGCCCTTCGCGTGCAGTCCACACTCGCCGCCCTGGACGTCATCGCCTCGGAGGGACTGCTCCCCGGAGAGGACGTCGCCACCCTCCGCGAGAGCTGGAACCTGGCGACGCGCATCCGTGCGGCGAACGTCATCTGGAGCGGACGCGGCTCCGACCTGCTGCCGTCGTCACGGCGTGACCTCGAAGCGGTGGCGCGGTGGTGCGGCTACGGGCCGGACAGCGGCTCCGACCTCGAGGAGGACTACCTCCGCATGACGCGGCGCAGCAGGGCAGTCTTCGAGCGGCACTTCTACGGGTACTGAGCCACCCGGCGGCCCGAGACCGGAGGTGCCGGCGGAGGTCCACCGGTGAGGACCGAGCAGAGCCTCAGCCACTACTGGCTGCGAGTCGCTCGGCGAGGACCGGGGTGAGCGAGCGCATGTAGGTGCTGGTGATGTGGTTGGCGTCGAAGAAGACGTGGACGCCGCCGACGGCCGAATAGCAGCGACCGCCCGGACAGAACTGGTCCTGCAGGTCCAGCACCTTCACCCCGGGGGAATCGAGCGCGGCCGCCGCCTCGGCGAGAGGATCGACGGCGAGGGCTTCTTCGACCGGGATGGAGCACTCGAGGGGCGAAGACCGATGGAGGGCGAGGCACTCGGGGCCGGATCGGCCGAGAGTCAGCGGCGTGTCCCGGAGGACGTAGACGGTGACACCGGCGTCGGCCCAGGCACCGACGCGGTCGGCGAACGCGTCGCGGTACTGGCTCAGCTGGTCCCGTCCCGAGCCGTCGTCGAGAATCTCGCGGGCGCCGAAGGCCGAGACGAAGACCATGTCCGGCTTCTCTGCGAGGATGCGGTCGGAGACCTCCTGGCTCCAGGTGAGGCACGCGTCCTGCGACCCCTTGTCCTCGGGCCGGCCGTTGAACTCGGTGCGTCGCACGCCCACGTACGGGCATCCGCCGACAAGGCTCTCCTGGAGGCGCCATGACGACTCCCGGCCCAGCGCGTAGAGGGCCGCTTTCCACTGCTCGGCGTGCGAATCGCCCACGAGCCACACCTCGGCCGAGGGCTGCCCGTCGGAGGTGAACTCACAGGTGCTCAGGCGGGCGCCTCCGCTGACCACGATCGGATCCTGCGACTCCGCGCATTCCTCGCCGTCGAACCAGGGAGCCTCCTCGGCTCCGACCTGCGCGAGTTCGGGAGGGCCGAACGGGTCGGTGCACACCGCGTTGGACAGGCTCCTGGCCCCGAAACACGGACCCCCGGAGACCGCCTCGAGAGCCTGCCGCTGGCGGTCACCCGCAGCCTGGGCGGACACCGTCATCACCGTCGCCGACAGGAGAATGGTGAGCATCAGACCCAGCAGGAGCATGCCTGACCTACGGGGGCCGAAACGGCGGAGGAGACCGGTCCGGGCCGGGTCCTCGATGAGTCGCTTGCTGCCGAACGCCAGCAGAATCGCTCCGGCGAGGAGGACGGCCGTGTCCATCGGCAGGAGGTCGCGCCCGAGGACGGCCGGGACGAGGAGCAGGGCGGGCCAGTGCCACAGGTAGAGGGAGTAGGAGATGTCTCCGATGAACTGGACGGGCCTCGCCGCAAGGAGCCGGTTGGGCGACCATGAAGGGTGATGCGGGCCCGCCGCGATCACCAGCAGGGTGCCGACGACGGGCACCAGTGCCAGGTACCCGGGAAAGAGGGTGCGTTCCGTGAAGGTCACGGCGGAGTACAGGATCAGGGCATAGCCGGTTGCCTGTGCGGTGCCCGCGAACGCCGGGGTCAGCGCGGTCGCCCGGCTGCGCTTGTGGCGCATGGCCCGCACGGCGATCAGGGCGCCGGCCGCGAATTCCCATGCGCGCGCCGGCGTCACGAAGTATGCGGCGCTCCTGCTCGTGTAGGTGATGTAGATGCAGAAGGCCAGGGACAGCACGAGGACCGCTCCGAGCACCAGGGTGAGGAGGGCCCTGCTGCGCATCCGATGGCGGACGGCGAGGGTGAACACGACGGCCAGCAGGACCGGCCAGACGAGGTAGAACTGCTCCTCCACCGAGAGGGACCAGTAGTGCTGCAGGGGTGACGCCGACTCGGTCTGCGCCGAGTAGTCGACGGCTTTGAGAGCCAGGACCCAGTTCTCGACATAGACGTTGGCCGCAATGGTCTCCTGGGCGATCCCGGTCCAGCGTGTATAGGGTAACGCCAGCCAGGCGACGACCAGCGAGACGACGGAGACAACCATTGCGGCGGGCAGGAGACGGGCGGCGCGACGCGCGTAGAACGAGCCGAGGCGCAGCCGCCCGGTCGCCGACAGCTCGCCCATCAGGTGCTTGGTGATCAGGTAGCCGGAGATGACGAAGAAGACGTCGACGCCGACGTAGCCGCCCGGGAGGAGATCGGGCGCGGCGTGGTTCAGCACCACGAAGGTCACCGCCAGCGCCCGGAGCGCCTGGATGTCCTTCCGGGGTGTCTTCGGCGGGGCGGCCGGCGTCTGCGCCCCGCCCGCCCGCGTGAGCACCACGGGTGGCGCGCTGGTATCGCTCGTTGTCAACGGTTCTCCTCATCGCCACGGCGTCTCACACGTCCGCCTGAGTCCCTGCCGCTGACAGCGGCAACTGTGGCCTCGATGAGTGTACGGTCGCCTCCCGGACTACCCGGGCATTTCGGTCACGAAGGGGTCGCGTGTGGTGGCGGCGGCATGGCAGGACGAACGACGGCGGCCCTCCCGTGGGGGAGGGCCGCCGTCGTTCGGTGCGGATGGTGTCCGGTGCTGCTAGACGCCGTAGTAGAGCTCGAACTCGTAGGGGTTCGGGCGCATCGACAGCGGCAGGATCTCCATTTCGCGCTTGTAGGCGATCCAGGTGTCGATCAGGTCCTGCGTGAAGACGTCGCCGGCCTGCAGGAACTCGTTGTCCGCCTCCAGGGCCAGGAGGGCCTCCTCGAGGGACCCGGGCGCCTTCTGGATGTCCTTGGCCTCCTCGGCCGGAAGCTCGTAGAGGTCCTTGTCGATGGGGTCGGCGGGTTCGATGCGGTTCTTGATGCCGTCGAGGCCGGCCATGAGCTGCGCGGCGAACGCGAGGTAGGGGTTCGACGACGGGTCCGGCGCGCGGAACTCGATGCGCTTGGCCTTGGGGTTCGAGCCGGTGATCGGGATGCGGATACCGGCGGAGCGGTTGCCCTGCGAGTACACCATGTTGACGGGAGCCTCGAAGCCCTTGACCAGACGACGGTAGGAGTTCACGGTCGGGTTGGTGAAGGCGAGGACGGCGGAGGCGTGCTTGAGCAGGCCTCCGATGTACCAGCGGGCGGTGTCCGACAGGCCGGCGTAGCCGCGCTCGTCGTAGAACAGGGGCTGGCCGTCACTCCACAGCGACTGGTGGCAGTGCATGCCGGAGCCGTTGTCCCCGAAGACCGGCTTCGGCATGAACGTGGCAGTCTTGCCCCAGGCGTTGGAGACGTTCTTCACGATGTACTTGAACTTCTGCAGGTCGTCCGCAGCGTGCGTCATGGTGGTGAACTTGTAGTTGATCTCGGCCTGGCCTGCGCCGCCGACCTCGTGGTGCGAACGCTCGACCTCGAGGCCCGCCTTGTCCAGCTCGACGCAGATGGCGTCGCGCAGATCGGCCTGCTTGTCCACGGGGGACACCGGGAAGTAGCCGCCCTTGAAGGGGGTCTTGTTGCCCAGGTTGCCGCCCACTTCCTCGCGCCCGCTGTTCCAGGGCGCCTCGATCGAATCGACCTTGTAGAAGCTGCCCTGCGGGGAGGACTCGTACTGCACGTTGTCGAAGATGAAGAACTCCGCCTCGGGGGCGAAGAACGCGGTGTCGGCGATGCCGGTCGAGGACAGGTAGGCCTCGGCCCTCTCGGCGACGCTGCGCGGGTCACGGTGGTAGGGGTCACCGGTGCGCGGGTTGACGATGGAGAAGTTCAGCGCGAGGGTCTTCTCGGTGCGGAACGGGTCGATGAACGCCGTCGTCACATCCGGGATGAGCTGCATGTCCGACTCGGCGATGCCCTGGAAGCCGCGGATGGAGGACCCGTCGAAGAGCTGGCCGTGCACGAAGAAATCCGCGTCGACCGACTTCGCAGGGACGTTGAAGTGCTGCTGCACTCCCGGAAGATCGGTGAACCGGACATCGACAAATCGGATGTCTTCGTCGGCGATGAATGTGAGGACCTCGTCCGCATTCTTGAACATCGATTCATGCTCCTAACGCATGGCTGGTGAATGACCCGGCGCCAGCGCGTGTCACTGCACCGCGCGGTGGTCACGAGCTCTGGCAGGTGGAACGCTGCCGCCGACTCGTTCCAACTGTAGGAGCGGGCAGTTTCTCGCTGGTGTCGCCCTTGTTTCCGGGACGTTACTTGAGAAGGACTGCGCTACCCACCCTAGCGCCTCCCGCCGGGCGGAGGGATAATGCGGACTCGCCGCTGCCGGTACGCTGGACGGGTGGACAGAAGAGACGTCGGCTCATGGATGGAAGGCCCGCCGCCGTCGGGCGGCCAGGAATGGCCGGGGCAGCGCCTCGGGCGGCCCTCGGAGGGTCCGGGATCCCTGGCGCGGTTCGTGCCGAGGGCAGGCGCTCTCCTCATCGACTGGATCATCTGCTCCCTGATCTCCGCCGCCTTCTTCGGCTACGACGGCTTCGCGACGCTGTACATCTTCCTCGTGGAGCAGGTACTGCTCGTCGGCTTCTTCGGCTACAGCATCGGGCACCGGATCCTGCGGATGCAGGTCCAGACCCTCGACGGCAGGCCCGCCGGGTTCCTGACGGCCCTCATCCGCAGCGTGCTCCTCTGCCTCGTCGTCCCGGCGTTCATCATCGACGCGGACCAGCGAGGACTCCACGACCGGGCGCGTGCCACGGGTCTCTTCCGCATCTAGGCCCGGGCCTCCAGGGCCTCCTGAGCATGGAACGAGCCCCTCCCGATGCGGGAGGGGCTCGTTCCGTAGGGATCTCCGTGCTTCCCCGGTGTGCCTGCGGGATCAGCGTCCGCGCATCGCCTTGCGGTCCGGGCGGGCCTTGAACGGATCCACGCCCTTCGGGATGGGGAGTTTCGTGCCGAGCGCGGTCAGTCGCTTGTCGACCGCGTAGACCTCCTGCTTCGTGAGCGTCTTCTTGAGCTTCTGCACGGTCTTCGGCACCTTGGCGAGCGGGACCTGGCGGTCGTCGCGCCCGGTCTCGATGACGTGGACGGGCACGTTGGGGATGATGCGGGCCATCTTGCGCCTCTCGCCGTCGACGAGCTGCTTGACGCGCGAGGAGGGCCCCTCCGAGACGAGGATGACACCGGGGCGCCCGATGACCCGGAACACCGCATCCTGCGTGCGCGGGTTCACGGCCACCGGCTGCTCCTGCAGGATCCACCCGCGCCGGAGGACGCTGAGGGCCGCGCCGGCCGCGCCGGGCTTCCCCTCGATCTGCGAGAACGCCGCGCGTTCCGCCCTGCGGGAGAGGATGAAGATCGCCGCCAGGAACGCGAGCGGGATCGCGATGATCATCAGCGTGATGACGTTGTTGATCAGGAGACCGACCAGCAGGCCCAGGGCGATGATGCCGACGAAGGCGAGCAGCATGAACCAGACGGCACTCGGGTCGTTGCGCCGGGTCATCTGGAAGACCTCGGTGATCTGCTTCAACCGCCCGGGCTTCTTCGGCCCCTTCCCGGCTTTCGGCGTGCGCGAGAACAACCGGCGCTTGGGCGGGGGACCTGAAGGATCGATCGTGTGCGACATAGTGCTTCGATTCTACGGGATGCGGGGCACTGGACGACGGCGGCATGCTCCGTCGTCCGCCGCCGTCGTGCTGTCGCCGTCGCCCGCCTCAGCCGGCGAGGAGGGAGGATGCCTCCTGGGTCGCCGACCCGGATTCGTCGAGGTGGGCGAGTTCCGGCGGGAGGTCCAGGCCCTTCTTCCGCATGGCGCGCGCCCAGAGGCGGCCGGCGCGGTAGGAGGACCGGACGAGCGGTCCGCTCATGACGCCGAGGAAGCCGATCTCCTCGGCCTCCTCGCTGAGTTCGATGAACTCGCCGGGCTTGACCCAGCGGTCCACAGGGAGGTGGCGCTCGCTCGGCCGGAGGTACTGCGTGATCGTGATGAGGTCGCACCCGGCGGCGTGCAGGTCCCGGAGCGCCTCGGAGATCTCCTCGCGCGTCTCACCCATGCCGAGGATCAGGTTGGACTTCGTGACCATTCCGCGGTCGCGGCCCTGCGTGATCACGTCGAGGGAGCGCTCGTAGCGGAACGCCGGGCGGATGCGCTTGAAGATCCGCGGCACCGTCTCGACGTTGTGCGCGAACACCTCGGGGGCGGCATCGCAGATCGCCGCGATGTGCTCCGGGCGGCCGGAGAAGTCGGGGATGAGGATCTCCACCCCGGTGCCGGGATTCATGCTGTGGATCTGCCGGATCGTCTCGGCGTACAGCCAGGCTCCCTCGTCGGGCAGGTCGTCGCGGGCGACGCCGGTGACGGTGGCGTAGCGCAGGTTCATGGACTGGACGGACTGGGCAACCTTGAAGGGCTCGCTCCTGTCCAGCGGCTGCGGCCTGCCCGTGTCGATCTGGCAGAAGTCGCACCGCCTCGTGCATTCCGAACCGCCGATGAGGAAGGTGGCCTCGCGGTCCTCCCAGCACTCGAAGATGTTGGGGCAGCCCGCTTCCTCGCAGACGGTGTGCAGCCCCTCCTTCTTCACGAGGTTCTTCATCGCGACGAATTCCGGCCCGATGTTGACCTTGGCCTTCATCCAGTCCGGCTTGCGCTCGACCGGCGTCTCGGCGTTGCGCGCCTCGATGCGCAGCAGGCGGCGACCCTCGGGTGCAAGGCTCACAGTGAAGCTCCTTCTGGCTGGGTGTCCTGGGCCGGGCCGGAGGAGCCGGCGGCGGCCGTGCCTGGCCGGGCGGCGTCGGTCCCGACGCCGCCCACCAGTACCGCTTCATTGTCGCGTAGTCCGGCCTCGATCAGCGACACGATCCGCGCGGGCTCCACCGTCCGCCCGTATTCGGCGGAGATGGACGTGACCCCGGCGTCGCTGATGCCGCACGGGACGATCTGCGCGAAGGGGGCGAGGTTGTTGCTGCAGTTGATCGCGAAGCCGTGCATCGTCACGCGGTCCTTCACGCGGATGCCGATCGCCGCGATCTTCCGCGCCGGTCGGTCGTCCGCGGCCGCGAGCCACACACCGGAGCGGCCCTCGATCCTGATGCCGTCGATGTCGAAGTGGCGCAGTGCGACGATGATGATCTCTTCGAGGGTGTGCACGTACTCGGCGACCCGCGCCGGGTCGCGCAGGGCGAGGATCGGGTAACCCACCAGCTGCCCGGGGCCGTGCCAGGTGAGTTTCCCCCCGCGGTCCACGGGCACGACGGGCGTGCCGTCGAAGGGCCGTTCGTGGTCCTCGGTACGCTTGCCCGCCGTGTACACGGCGGTGTGTTCCAGGAGGAGCACGGTGCTGGGCGCGGAGCCGCGGACCACCTGCTCGTGCAGTGCCCTCTGCATCTCCCAGCCCTGCGTGTACTCGACGTAGTCCGGAGCGAGGCCGACGCGCGACAGCACAAGAGTCATGGGGCAAGCCTAGTCCTGTCCGCCGACACCTCCCGCCCGGGCCGGGGCACGCCGGGCCGGTCCGCCTGCGGGGAGCGGGCCCGGCCGGGTGGCGGCACCGTCGCCCGGCAGGTCGAAGGTGGTGCCGAGCCTCACCAGCCGCCAGCCGCTGCCGGCCCGTCGCACCTCGAAGTGCAGGACGGGGGAGACAGGAGTGGACTGGGCCCGGAACCGCCAGAAATCGGCCGTGAACGCGCGGGTGGGCGGGTGGTCGTCCGGATGACGGGGAGCGACGGGCAGCGCACGCCAGGTGGACCAGTGGAGGCTCTCCCCGACGACTCGCCAGAGGGATCCACGCCAGCGCAGGGCGAGTGGTCGCGGACCGTGCGCGGCGGCGTCGAACGTGACGGTGACCGGTTCGTCGAGCGACCGCCAGCCACCGGCCGGGTCGGAGGGGGTGGGGTCCATGGCATACCTGTTCCGCCGTCGTCTGGGACTATCAAAAATAGAACAGGTGTTCTAGTGATGCAAGCGTTTCCGGGACGGGAGCCGATCGGCCTGTGGATAACGGACGGTCCTCGGGCCCGGTGCTCTAGAACTGGTGCATGACAGATCCCGCACGGGCACAGCGCACCGGGAGGACTGCGCCCGGAAGCCCCGAGAGAGTGGATCCCGCCGGGCCGCAGGACGCACCGGGAACCGCGGGGCCGGACGAGGACGGTGACAGGCCGGCCGCTGCCGGCCTGCGCGTCGGCCGGCTGCTGGGGCGGGGCGCCACCTCCGCGGTCTGGCTCGTGACGGACGACGGAGGGAGACCGTTCGCACTGAAGGTGGCACGGCATCCGACGCCGGCGCGGCGGGCGGCATCCGCCCAGCATGCCGTCCCTCCACAGCCGGCGGTCGCCGGAGGGCGGCGCGCGCGGCGGGCGGCGGATCCGCAGGCTTCGACGGCGCGACCGCTCGAGCCCGGGGACCCCCGCGGTGGCCTTCGGGGTGTGCCGCCGGCGGAGGACGGACCCCGGCAGCAAGCGCCAGGGCGCGGCGGTGGGTCGGTCGGCCTGGAGCAGGAGTCACGGCTCCTGCAGAGATTCGCCCATGAGCACCTGCTCCGGGTGCACCGCGTGGTCGATACGGACCGGGGTCCGGGCCTGCTGATGGACCTGGCCAAGGGAGGATCCCTGCTGGGCCTCGTCACGAGCCGCGGACCGCTCCCCATCCCGGAGGTCGTGACCGTGCTGGCCCCCGTGGCGCAGGTGCTCGACCACCTGCACGGCGCCGGCGTGCTGCACGGCGACGTGGCGCCCGCGAACATCCTCCTCACACACGAGGGGAAACCGCTGCTCGGTGATCTCGGGACCAGCATGCTCCTCGGGTCGGCACCCGGAGTGGTGGAGGGGACGCCCGGCTTCCTCGATCCTGCGCGGCAGGGATCCTTCGATGCAGGGTCGGACGTGTTCGCGCTGGCAGCCGTGGCCTGGTTCGCGCTGACCGGGCGCGTCCCGGGTCCCACCGAGCAGAGGCCGCCCCTCGCCCTGATCGTGCCCGAGGTGCCACCGCAGCTCATGCGGCTCATCGAGGACGGGCTCGGCGCAGACCGGGGCCGCCGGCCGACGGCCGACGAGTTCGCCCGCACCCTCCTGGCGAGCGCCGTGCCGGCACCCGTCGACCTGGTGTCCGTGGTCCACGCCAGTGTCCTGCCCGAGTTGCTCACGCGGCGCACGGACGCCACGGCCGCCCCGGCGTCACGCTGGGAACGCACGACCCGCCGCATGAGGGCACCGAGGTCGCCGTCCGGACACACCCCGACGCGCCGTCCGGCCGACCCGTCTCGTGCCCGGCGCAGCCGGGCTGCCGCCGGCCGACCGGCGCGCGCCGGCGGACGGACCGGGCCACGACCCGATGGGCGGCCTCGGGGAAAGCTCGCACTGATGGCCGGCCTGACCGCCGCCGTGCTCCTCGTGACGGGTATCGCGCTCACCTTCGACGGCGTCGGGACGACGGGCGCGATCCCCGACGGTCGGACACCCGCGGGGCAGGCGGAGCGCTCGGAGGAGGCCGAGCGGCGGAATGCCCGACAGGGCGACGGGGACCTGGGCGGACGCCGCCAGGAGGCCGGCCGGACCACGTCCGGGGCTCCCGCCGACGCCCGGGACGCGGAGGATCCGCTCACGGCCCTGGGCACCCTCGCGGCTCGTCGCGCGGCAGCGTTCGCCACGGCGGACCCGGCCGTCCTCGTGGACGTCGACGTCGAGGGCTCGCCGGCCATGGCCGCGGACCGGGACGCCGTGGCCGCGCTCGCCGGCTCGGGCCGGGCACTCCGTGACCTGTCGATCGAGATCGGGGACCCGGCGGAGGTGACCGGCGCCGGCCTCGTGGCGCTGCATGCGGTCGCCGCACTCCCCGCGGTCGCGGCACCGCCGGCCGCGACCGACGTGGCCGTCGTCAGGGCGACGGCAGCCCTCTCCTCCTACACGGAGGCGACCCTGCTGCCGCGCCCCGGCGACCCTCCTGGTCCGGTCATGGCAGCGGGACGGCAGGAGCTCGTGTTCGTCCTCTGGCGGTCCGAGGCGGGCTGGCGGATCCACTCCGTCGTGTCGCCGCCGGGGTGAGATCCCGCTGCGCAGCCGACGACGTCCGGGACGTCCGGGCAGCGGACTCCGCGGCGGCGTTCTTCTCCTCGGCGGTCTTCCCGGTGACGGCGCGGTGCACCCAGTCGGTGTCGGCCAGTCGACGTCGGGCTAGTCGGTGGCGGTCGTCCCGGCGGCGTTCTTCTCCTCGGCGGTCTTCCCGGTGACGGTGCGGTGCACCCAGGCGGCGAGTGCCTCCGGAGTGGGCTCGTCGAAGGAGAAGCCCGCGGCCGCCAGGGCGCGTGGCTCCATCCGGGCGCTGACGAGCAGGAGCTCCCGACCGAGCTGTCCGATGGTGGCCGTCAGGATGGCTCCGGGGACGCGGAACCAGACCGGCCGGTGGAAGGCCCTGCCAAGCTGCAGGGTGATCGTATCCAGCGTGGCCGGCGCCGGTGCGTTCAGGTTGACGGGACCCGAGAGGGGAGCGGTGAGGAGGAACTCGAGGGCGCGGACCTCGTCGTTCAGGCTGATCCAGGGCCACCACTGGCGGCCGGAACCCAGGGCGGTGCCGGCGAACAGGCGGATGGGGATCAGCAGGTTCGGCAGGGCCCCGCCTTCCTTGGCCATCACGATGCCGGTCCGTGGCAGGACGACGCGGACACCGTCGGGCGCGCGGAGGGCCTCGGCCTCCCAGCGCCGGCAGATGTCGGCCATGAGGGTGTCGCCCGATGCCGATGACTCGGTCAGCACGTCGTCGCCGCGGTCCCCGTAGTAGCCGGACGCCGACTGGCTGATGAAGACCTCGGGCGGGCTCGCAGCCCGCCGCATGGCCTCGACGAGGGTCCTGGTCGGCAGGATGCGTGACGCGTAGAGCGTCTCCTTGTAGCTCCTCGTCCAGGGGCTGCCGGCGATGCCCGCCCCGGAGAGGTTGATGACGGCATCCGCCCACTCCACGGCGTCGACATCCAGGTCACCGGCCGAGGGATTCCACCGGATCTCCTGCGGACCCTTGGGCGTGCGGCGGACGAGGCGCCGGACGTCATGGTCCTGCTGGAGGTGGCGGATGAGGGCTGTTCCGATGGTCCCGGACGCGCCGGCGAGGAGGATGCGCATGGCACCATCGAACCACTTGCGATCCCCGAAGGGTACCGGGCGCGTCCGTCGCGGACCGGACGACCGCCGGTCGGGGCGGACGGGGCCGGCGTGGCAGGCACGCCGGCCGCTGCGGCGCCGTGGCTAAGATCGTCCAATGGGCTCAGATTATCTCCGCTTCCCGCACCTGCACGGTCACCGGGTCACCTTCGTCGCCGAGAACGATGTGTGGGTGGCCCCCCTCGGCGGAGGGCGCGCGTGGCGGATCTCCGCCCTGCAGCTCGCCGCGAGGAATCCGCGCTTCTCGCCCGACGGGTCGACCATCGCCTGGACCGTCGTCCAGGGTGGGGCGCCCGAGGTGGTGGCCGCCGACGTCGAGGGCGGGAACTTCCGCCGGCTCACGTACTGGGGACATCAGAGCACCCGCGTGAAGGGCTTCACCGCGGCAGGCGAGGTCCTGGCCACGAGTGCCTTCCGCCACGAGGATTCACGGCTGGGCTGGGCCTATCGCGTGCCGCTCGACGGGTCCTCGCAGACCGTGCTCCCGTACGGGCCCGTGGACACGATCGTCGAGGGTCCCGGCGACGACGCCGGGAGGCCCGTGGTCATCGGCAGCGTCCTGACGCGGGAGCCTGCCTGGTGGAAGCGCTACCGGGGCGGGACCGCCGGCAAGTTCTGGATGGACTCGGACGGGAAGGGGGAGTTCGAGCGGTTCCTGCCCGAGCTCGACGGCAACCTGAGCGATCCCATATGGGTGTCCGGCCGTGTCGCCTTCCTGTCCGACCACGAGGGCCACGGCAACCTCTACTCCGTCGACGGCCGGGGTGCCGACCTGCGCCGGCACACGGACCACGACGAGTTCTACGTACGCCACGCGAGTACGGACGGCACCGGCGTCGTCTTCGAGTCGGCGGGCCGGCTCTGGCACCTGCCGTCCCTCGAGGAGGACGCCGTCCGTCTGGAGATCACGCTGGGTTCGGCGTCGACGGCGCGGCGGCCGCTTCCCCTGCAGGTGGAACGGCACCTCGCCGCCGCGGTGCCGACGGCCGACGGGTCCGCGTCGATCGTCGAGGCGCACGGGACGCTGCACTGGCTGACCCACCGGGACGGGCCGTCCCGCATCGTCGAGGCCGCCCCCGGCGTCCGCGCGCGCCTCGGCCGACCCGTGGACGACACGCGCGTCGCCTACGTCGCGGACCGGGACGGAGAAGATGCCCTCTATGTCCGCGACGTCTTCGCCCACGCCGGCGGCGTCGAGGCGGCTGAGCAGGCAGGGCGGGACGACGCGGGAGCCGCCGGATCCGCAGGACACACCGGGCAGCGGGAGAGCGGCGATCCGACGGCGGACGGCGAGGCAGCGGTGCTCGAGGCGCAGGGATCGGGAGCCCCCGACGCCCTGCAGCGCATCACGTTCGAGGGACGCTTCCGGGCCTCGGCGCTCGCCGTCAGCGCGGACGGCGCCCGGATCGCCGTGGCATCGGAGACCGGCGCCCTGGACCTCGTGACGCTCTCCACCGGGGAGCGCCGGAGGATCGCGTCGACCGAGCACGGGCTGATCGAATCGGTCACCTTCTCGCACGACTCGGCCTGGCTCGCCTGGGCCGAACCGGTGGCGCAGGAGGGCACGCGCTGCCGCATCCGCCTCACCCGCGTGGGGGTAGCGGGGGCAGGGGAAGCGACCGGCGATGCCGTCACGGCGACCACCGACGGGCCCGGCATCCACGACGTCACCGACGGGCGGTTCCGTGACTGGTCACCCACCTTCACCCGCGACGGCAGGTACCTCGCGTTCCTCTCGGATCGAAGCTTCGATCCCGTGTACGACACCCACCGCTTCGACCTGAGCTTCCCGGCGTCGACGAAGCCCTTCCTCGTGGCGCTCGCCGCGGACACGCCGTCCCCGTTCGGGCCGAACGCGGCGCCCGCGGGCACGGCCGGAGCACAGGGTGCTGCGCGGGCCGCGGCAGGCGCCCCGGAGGAGACTCCCGTGCCCGTCGTCGTCGATCCCGCCCTCCTGATGGCGCGCACCATCGCGCTGCCCGTCGCCCAGGGCACCTACGACGACCTGCGGGCGGTGGACGGCGGCCTGCTCTGGACCGCCGGCGAGATCGGTGGCATCACGGGGGACGGCCGTGCCTCCTCGTCCGCGGAGGCGTCACCGCGGCGGCTCGAGCGTTTCGACCTCGCCCGCCGGAGCGTGGAGGTCCTCGCGACGGAGATCGACGCCTACGAGGTCAGCGGCGACGGTGCGACGGCGGTGTTCACCGCAGGGAAGACGGTCACGGCGATCCCCACCGACGGCAGGACCGACGCCGATTCGCCGAAGCGCACAGGGGTGGCCCTCGAGCGCATCCGCGTCACGCTCGACCCCGTCCGTGTCTGGCGGCAGGCGTTCGAGGAGGCCTGGCGGCTGCAGCGCGACTTCTACTGGACGGAGGACATGGCGGGCATCGACTGGGACGGCGTCCGGGAGCGGTACCTGCCGATCGTCGACCGCCTCGGCACCCACGACGACCTCGCCGACCTGCTGTGGGAACTGCACGGCGAACTCGGCACGTCCCACGCCTACGTCGCGCCTGCACTCGTGACCGAACCCGGCGGCCACCAGGGCTTCCTCGGCGCGGACCTGGCCCCCGCGGACGGCGGGTGGCAGGTCACGCGGGTCTTCGACACGGAGTCCTCCGATCCCCAGGCCGTCTCCCCGCTCAGCGCTCCGGGCGTCGGGGTCCGCGCCGGGGACGTGATCGAGGCAGTCGACGGCGTCCCGGTGCCCGCCGCCTTCGGCCCGTCCGTGCTCCTGACGGGTGCCGCCGGAGTAGCCGTCGAGCTCACCGTGCGGTCCGGTGCCGGGGACTCCCCGGGATCCGAGGGGTCGCGCCGCAGGGTCGCGGTCGTCCCGCTCCGCAGCGAGGAGCGCCTGCGCTACCAGAACTGGGTCGCCGCGAACCGGGCGGCCGTCCAGCAGGCGTCCGGCGGCCGCTTCGGGTACCTCCACATCCCGGACATGGTCGCCCACGGCTGGGGCCAGCTGCACCGCGATCTCGACCGCGAGACCGCCCGCGACGCCCTCGTGGTGGACGTGCGCCGCAACCGGGGCGGTCACACGTCCCAGCTCGTGGCCGAGCTGATCGGCCGCCGCGTCGCGGCGTGGTCCATGCCGCGTGACGAAGCGCCCGGCACGTACCCGGCACACGCGCCCCGCGGGCCGGTGGTCGTCCTGACCGACGAGTTCGCGGGGTCGGACGGCGACATCATCACCCAGGTGGCGAAGCTGCGGGGGATCGGCCCGGTGATCGGCACGAGGACGTGGGGCGGGGTGATCGGCATCGACGGGCGGTTCGCACTCGCGGACGGCACGGGCGTCAACCAGCCACGGTACGGCTTCCACGTGACGGGCGGGGTGGGCTGGGACATCGAGAACCACGGCGTGGACCCGGACATCGAGGTCCCGTTCCCTCCGCAGGCCTATCGGGCCGGCACGGATCCGCAGCTCGACCGCGGGGTGGAGATCCTGCAGGGGATGCTCACCGGGACCCCCACGGACGTGGCCCCCGCGAAGGAGGGCTACCCGTCGCGCCGGCCCGGGCCCCTGCCACCGCGGCCGCAGGACCTCCGCGGCTGACCCCGGGTCCGCCCGGGCTCGCGGGTCCACGCAGGACGAAGGGCCCCGGACGCTGTGTCCGGGGCCCTTCGTGTCCGTCAGGACCCCCCTGTGGAGGGCGGGATCAGCCCTGCAGGGTGGCCGTCAGCGAGATGTCCTTCACGCCGGCGAGGGCCTGCGAGACGGGGCAGCCTTCCTTGGCGGCCTGCGCCACGCGCTGGAAGTCCTCCTCGGACAGTCCCGGCACGGTCGCGTCGAGCGTCAGCCGGATCGCCGTGATGCCGGTGCCCGGCTGGAAGTCGACCTCCGCCTTGGTCTCCACGCGCTCGGGCGTCTTGCCCTCTTCGCCGAGGGCGTGGCTGAAGGCCATCGAGAAGCACGCGGAATGCGCGGCCGCGATGAGCTCCTCGGGGCTCGTCTTGCCGCCCGACTGCTCGGCGCGCGCCTTCCAGGTCACGTCGTAGCTGCCGAGGCCGGACGAATCGAGCGTCACCTGACCCGAGCCGGAGGGAAGATCGCCACTCCAGACGGTGTGGGCTGTGCGAACGGTAGCCATGGTTCTCCTTGCTGTCGGACGGACGCGGGGATCGCATCCGGTACTTCACCCCCATCCTAGGGAGGGCCGGGACGGAGTTCCATCGGCGGCCGGCTCAGCGGGGCCGCCGCTCGGGCGGGAGACGGTCCGCCCACCGGATGCACAGGAGCCGCCCCCCGTCCGGGGAGCGGCTCCTGTGGTCGTGCCGGTGGTCGCGTCCTAGAGGCCGAGGTCGGCCTCGAACGCGCCGCCTTCGAGCCGTGCCTTCAGCGTCTGCAGGAAGCGGCCCGCGTCGGCGCCGTCCACGAGGCGGTGGTCGTACGTGAGGCTGAGGTACATCATCGACCGGATGGCGATGGTGTCGTCGCCGTCGACGCCCGTGATCACCACGGGACGCTTGACGATGATGCCCGTGCCGAGGATGCCGACCTGCGGCTGGTTGATGATCGGGGTGTCGAAGAGGGCGCCGGCAGATCCGATGTTCGTGATCGTGAAGGTGCCGCCCGAGAGCTCGTCGGGACCGATCTGGCCGTTGCGGGTGCGTGCTCCCACATCGGCGATCTTCTTGGCCAGGCCGCCGAGGTTCAGGTTCCCGGCGTCCTTGATGACGGGGACCAGGAGTCCCTTCTCGGTGTCGACCGCGATCGCGAGGTGCTCGGCATCGTGGTACGTGACCTCCTTCTTCTCCTCGTCGAAGGACGCATTCAGCTTCGGGTGCTGCTTGAGCGCCTCGGTGACGGCCTTCGAGATGAAGGGGAGGAAGGTGAGCTTCGCACCGTTCTGCGCCTGGAACGAGTCCTTCGAGGCGGTCCGCAGCTTCGCGATACGCGTCATGTCGACCTCGATCACCTGCGTGAGCTGGGCGGAGACCTCGAGCGATTCGCGCATGCGCTTGGCGATGGTCTGCCGGATGCGCGGGGCCTTCTCGACCGTGCCGCGCAGCTTCGAGGGCTCGACCGCGGGAGCGGCCGGCTTCGACGGTGCGGCAGGGGCGGGTGCGGCAGGAGCCGCCGCGGCTGCCGGCTGGGTCGCCTGTGCCTTGCGGGCCTCCGCTGCCTCGAGGACGTCCTGCTTGCGGATGCGTCCACCGACGCCGGTGCCCTTGACGGTCGAGAGGTCGACGTCGTTCTGGTTCGCCAGGCGGCGGACGAGCGGCGTCACGTAGGAGGCGTCCGATCCTGCCGACTCGCTGCTGCCGGAGTCCGAGCCGGCGGACGGCGCGGGCTCCTGGGCTGCGGGCTCCTGGGCTGCGGGCTCCGGGGCGCCGCTCGCGTCGTCGTCGGGCTCGGACGTGCCCGAGGCCCGTCCGGCTTCCTGGTCGGCGCCGGGCTTCTCGGTCGGGGCGTCGTTGCGCTCCTCGGCCGGGGCGGCGACGAGGGGCTCGCCGGAGGCGGCCTCGACCTTCTTGGGTGCCGCGGCACCGGACCCGATGACGGCGAGGACGGCGCCGACCTCGGCGGTCTCGTCCTCGTTGACGCGGATCTCCTGCAGCGTGCCGGCGACGGGGGAGGGGATCTCGGTGTCGACCTTGTCGGTGGAGACCTCGAGCAGTGGCTCGTCGACCTCGACGTCGTCGCCGACGGCCTTCAGCCACCGTGTGACGGTCCCCTCGGTGACGCTCTCGCCCAGGGCGGGGAGGGTGACCTCGGTACCCTCGCCGGAGCCGCCGGACGCATCGCCCGACGAGTCGTCGGACGCGCCGGCCGCGGGCTGGGACGGCTCGGGAGCGGCCTCCGGCTCGGGGGCGGCTTCGGGCTCGGCGGGAGCTGCAGGGGCCGCGGCACCGGAGTCGCTCTCACCGGAGCCGGAGCCGTCGCCGATCCGTACGAGGGGGGCGCCGACCTCGGCGGTCTCGTCCTCGGCGACCAGGATCTCCTCGATGACGCCCGCGATGGGTGAGGGGATCTCGGTGTCGACCTTGTCGGTGGAGACCTCGAGCAGCGGCTCGTCGACCTCGACGCGGTCACCGACGGACTTCAGCCAGCGGGTGACAGTGCCTTCGGTGACGCTTTCACCGAGAGCGGGCAAGTTCACGGATTCAGACATAATGCGCCCGTTTCTCCTTTGTAGATCGTTCCTGGCAGCTGGTCGACGAGCGTGGCCCGCTCAGCTGGACGTGCTTGGATTTCCTGCTTCCGAGCTTAGTCCACGCCTTCACGGCGTGGACCAGGCCCTTCGGTGATGCCCGGCGCGCTTGCCTCAGCCGTGCAGCGGCTTGCCGGCGAGTGCGAGGTGGGCCTCGCCGAGGGCCTCGTTCTGCGTCGGGTGCGCGTGGATGAGCGGGGCGACGTCCTCGGGGTATGCCTCCCAGTTGACGATGAGCTGCGCCTCGCCGATCTGCTCGCCCATGCGGCTGCCGAGCATGTGGACGCCGACGATCGGGCCGTCCTTCTCCCGGACGAGCTTGACGATGCCACCGGTGCCGATGATGGAGCTCTTGCCGTTGCCGGCGAGGTTGTACTCGTGGGTCTCGACGCGGTCGTCGCCGAACTTCTCGCGGGCGGCCTTCTCGGTGTAGCCGACGGAGGCGATCTCGGGGTCGCTGTAGGTGACCTTGGGGATGTTGATGTCGGCGACGACGACGGGCTTGAGGCCGCCGATCTCCTCCGCCACGAAGATGCCCTGCTGGAAGCCGCGGTGGGCGAGCTGCAGGCCGGGGACGATGTCGCCGATCGCGTAGATGGTGCCGACGCCGGTGTGGAGACGCTCGTTGGTGATCACGAAGCCGCGGTCCATGGTGAGGCCCGCCTCCTCGTAGCCGAGGTCCTGGGTCACGGGTCCGCGGCCGACGGCGACGAGCATGAGGTCCGCCTCGAAGGTCTTGCCGTCCTCGAGGGTGACGACGACGCCGTCGTCGTTCTGCTGGACCGCCTTGAAGCGCGTCCCGGTGTTGAACTTGATCCCGCGCTTCTTGAACGCCCGCTCGAAGTTCTTCACGATCGAGGCGTCCTCGTTGGGGACGAGCGACGGGAGGGCCTCGATGATGGTGACGTCCACGCCGAAGGACTTCCAGACCGACGCGAATTCGCAGCCGATGACACCGCCGCCGAGGATGACCGCGGTCTTGGGGACGAAGTCCATCTTCAGGGCCTGGTCCGAGGTGATGACCTTGCCGCCGATCTCCAGGCCGGGGAGGCTGCGGGAGAAGGAGCCGGTGGCGAGGATGATGTGCTTGCCGGTGTACACGGTGCCGTCGACGTCGATGGTGTTCTGCGACGCGAGCCGGCCGGCGCCCTCGATGACCGTGATGCCCTTGGACTTGATGAGTCCCTGCAGTCCGCGGTACTTGCCGGCGATGATGCCGTCCTTGTAGGCGTTGACCGCGTTCATGTCGATCGACTCGAAGCTGGCCTTCACGCCGTACTTCTCGGAGTCGCGGGCGCCGTCGGCGATCTCGGCCGAGTGCAGGAGGGCCTTGGTGGGGATGCAGCCGTTGTGGAGGCAGGTGCCGCCGAGCTTGCCCTTCTCGATGAGTCCTACTGTGAAGCCCAGCTGCACCGCGCGGAGGGCCGCAGCGTATCCGCCACTGCCTCCACCGAGTACCAGGATGTCGAATTCTTGCGCAGTTGCCGCTTCGGCCACTTGAACGCTCCCTCGCGTGGTCTGTTGACGCGCCGGGCGCGTCGATTGATGAATCGTTGGCTGTTGCGGTCGCGGTGCGGTCGCAGGTGCTTGTGCTCTCGTTTTTCACCCTATCCCCACACGCAGCAAGCATCCAGCCGAACTCCCTGTCGTGTGCGCCATAGTGCCGTGATGTGCGCAGTGTCACGTTGAGCCTGTGCCGGGGGTGGAACGGGACGGGACGGGAGGGGCGCCGTGCCGGGCACGGCGCCCCGTCCGGCTAGAGGGTGCGGGCGAGGACGTCCTCGACGTAGGCGAGCAGCGTCCGCACGCCGACGCCGGTCCCGGCCTTCGGCGTGTAGCCGTAGGGTGCGCCCTCGTTGAAGGCGGGTCCGGCGATGTCCAGGTGCGCCCACGGGATCTTCTCGCCGTCGACCTGGCCGACGAACTCACGGAGGAACACGGCGGCGGTCATCATGCCGCCGTTCCGCTCACCGATGTTGGCGATGTCCGCGACCTGCGACTCGAGGCTGGCGCGGAGCTCCTCGGGCAGCGGCATGGGCCAGAACTGCTCGCCGGCGCGGTCGGCGGCGGCCTTCACGGCGTCGCGCACCCCGTCGTCGCCCATGACACCGGAGACCCGCGTCCCGAGCGCGATCATCTGGGCGCCGGTGAGGGTCGCGATGTCGATGATGGCGTCGGGCGACTCCTCGCTCGCCGCGGCGAGGCCGTCCGCCATGACGAGGCGGCCCTCGGCGTCGGTGTTGAGGACCTCGACGGTGCGCCCGCCGTAGATCGACAGGACGTCCTCGGGGCGCTGTGCCGAGCCCGAGGGCATGTTCTCGGCGAGGCAGAGCCACGCGGTGACCTTCGCGGGCAGGCCCAGTTCGGCGACGGCGAGGAGCGTGGTAAGGACGACGGCGGCGCCGGCCATGTCCAGCTTCATGGTCTGCATGCCGGCGGCCGGCTTCAGCGAGAGTCCGCCCGAGTCGAACGTGATGCCCTTGCCCACGAGGGCAAGGTGCACGGCGGACTTGGCGGGCGAGTACTCGACCTTCACCATGCGCGGCGGCCGGGTGGATCCCTTGCCGACGCCGAGGATGCCCCCATAGCCGTCGCGCTCGAGGCGCTTCTCGTCCATCACCGTGATCTTCACGGGAAGACCGCGGGAGAGTTCCTTCGCCGCTTGGGCGAAGGTCTCCGGGTAGAGGTGGCTGGGCGGCTGGTTGACGAGCGAGCGGGTCGCGTTGACGTTCTTGCCGAGGACGACGGCACGCCGGAACGCCGGGGCGAGGTCGGCGTCGTCGGCCGCCTGGGTGTGCACGACGACGTTGCGGACCGCGGCCCTGTCCGTCGAGGGTGCGACGGTGCCGTCGGGCGTCAGGCCGGACTTGTGGCCCTCGTAGCTGTAGGCGCCGAAGGCGGCACCCTCGGCGACGGCGGTCGCGGCGTCCACGGTCGCGGCCGGCAGGGCGAGGACGACCGTGTCGAGGCCGTTCAGCTGGCGCACGGCCGCACCGGCGGCGCGGCGCAGCGTCTCCGGGGCGAGCGCCTCGTCCGGCGCGGCGGCGCCGACGCCGGAGAGCACGAGCGAATCGGCACCGGTCTCGGGGAGCCCGGGGAGGCGGCGCACCTCGTCGGCGGCGCCGGTGATCCCGAGGACCTGGAGGCTGTCGCCCAGTGCGCGTGCGGCCTTGGCCGGCAGGGGGCTCTCGAGCAGGACCGGCCCGTCCGTCCCCTTCGCGACCGCGATCACGAGGGCATCGCTCGGAATCTTCTTGAGGTCCTTCGCGGAGGCGGTCAGGTGTAGTTCGGTCGTCTTGATCACGGAATCTGTCTCCTCGTGTCCGGCTGGGTTGTCCAGATGCAGCATCACTGGTGGTCCCGGTATCTGGTGGTCCGGGAACCGTCCTGACGATCGTAGTCCGTGCGGCGTCGCGCATTCTCCTCCCGGAATGAAGCCGGCGCCGGTGGTGTTCATATCAGCAGGACCACACTGTCAGGAGAGAGCCATGCTGGATCCACGAACCCTGTACAACATCGACGCCGCCGTCTTCGAGGACCCCGCGAGCCGGGGCCTGCCCCTGCTCGTGAGCCTCACGGGCTTCATGGACGCAGGCCATGTCGTCTCGCAGGTCAGCGAGGAGCTGCTCGAAATCCTCGACCACGACCTGGTGGCCGAGTTCGACGCCGACCAGCTCATGGACTACCGCGGCCGCCGCCCGAAGATCACCTTCGCCGAGGACCACCTCACGGACTACCAGCCGCACCGGCTCGAGCTGCACCGCCTCTACGACGGCCTCGGGGAACCCTTCCTGTTCCTCACAGGTGTGGAACCGGACCTCCAGTGGGAGCGGTTCGCGAGCGCCGTCGTCGGCCTCGTCGAGGAGCTTGAGGTACCGATGACGTCATGGATCCACGCGATCCCGATGCCGGTCCCGCACACGCGGCCCATCGGCGTGACGCTGCACGGCAACCGGTCGGACATCATCGACGGGATGAACGCCTGGCGTCCCACCGCCGAGTTGCAGGCGTCCATCGGCCACGTCCTCGAACTGCGCCTCATCGAGGCGGGGCACGACGTCGTCGGGCACGTCATCCACGTGCCGCACTACCTCGCCGAAGCCGAGTACCCGCCCGCCGCCGTGGCCGGGCTCGAATACCTGGGCGCGACCGCGCGCCTGGTGCTGCCGACGGACCGGCTGCGCGAGACGGGGCGCGACGTCGAGCGCCAGATCGCACGCCAGGTCGGCAACTCCGCGGAGGTGCAGTCGGTGGTCGCGTCGCTCGAGAAGCGCTACGACGAGTACGCCGACGGTGCTGAGCGCAGGTCGCTCCTCGTGAAGGAGAACAGCGAGCTGGCGAGCGCGGAAGAGCTCGGTGCCGCCGTCGAGGCGTACCTCGCCAGCCCGCAGGCCGAGGAGGAGTCGACGCTCCTGTGGGACACGGAGTTCACCGGCACCACTCCCATCGACTACGCGCCGCACGGTGAGGGGCAGGAAGGCCGCGCCGGCCGGACGGCACCGGAGGGCCAGGACGAGGACGGGATCCCCGGCGCCTGATCGGCCCGGACCGCGGGTCCGTCGGCACCGAGGAGACCGTCCGCATCCGTGAGGCCACCCGCGGACAGGCTCCGCCGTCCCTTCCGGCCGGGGTCCTCCGTTCCGCGATAATGGGCAGGTGAATTCTTCGAGGGCTCTCCTGGTCTGGGCGGCGGGGGTCGCGGCCTATCTGGTCGCGGTGACGCAGCGCACCACCTTCGGGGTGGCGGGGCTGGAGGCCACCGACCGCTTCAGCGCGTCCGCGTCGCAGCTGTCGATCTTCACCGTGGTGCAGCTGCTCGTCTACGCGGGCCTGCAGGTCCCGGTGGGCGTGCTGGTGGACCGGTGGGGTCCGCGGGTCCTGATCGTGGCCGGCGGGATCCTCATGGCGCTGGGCCAGGTGCAGCTGGCGTTCGCCGATTCGGTCGGCGCCGGCATCGTCGGGCGCCTGTTCGTGGGCGCCGGGGATGCGACGACCTTCATCAGCGTCCTGCGACTGCTGCCCGCGTGGTTCGAGCCGCGGCGCATCCCGGTCCTCACGCAGTGGACCGGGATCGTCGGCCAGCTGGGGCAGATCGTGTCGGTCATCCCGTTCGTGGCGCTGCTCTCGACCTACGGGTGGCAGCCGGCGTTCCTCGCGGCCGCGGCGCTCTCGGTGGTCGCCGTCGTCCTCGCCGTCGCCGTGATCAGGGACTCGCCCCTCGCCGGGAGCGAGCGCGCCGCGCAGACCCTGCGGCAGACCGGGACGTCCCTCGCGGAGGCCTGGAAGCAGCCGGGTACGCGCCTCGGCCTCTGGTCGCACTTCACCATCCAGTTCCCGGGCACGGTCTTCGTGCTCATGTGGGGCTACCCCTACCTCGTGCGGGCCGAGAAGGTCGGCGAGGGTGCCGCCTCGGCCCTGATGACCCTGTTCGTGGCGGTGGGCATCGCCTGCGGGCCCTTCCTCGGACGCTACGTGGGGCGGCACCCGCTGCGGCGCTCCACGATGGTCCTCGCGATCGCCGCGCTGATCACGGGCGCGTGGCTCGCCGTGCTGCTCTACCCGGGACCCGCGCCGCTGCCGCTGCTGGTCCTGCTGGTGGTCGCCCTGGCCGTCGGCGGACCGGGGTCGATGATCGCGTTCGACTTCGCCCGCACCTTCAATCCCGCGGCGCGGATGGGGACGGCCACGGGCATCGTCAACATCGGCGGTTTCATGGCCTCCCTGCTGTCGATGTTCGTCATCGGCGTCGTCCTCGACGTACTCCTGGGCAGCGGTTACTCCCGGGGCGACCTCTATGCCCTCCACTCCTTCCGTCTCGCCATGGCCGCGCAGCTCGTCGTCCTCGCGGTCGGGGTGGTCGCCGTCCTCGTCGCGCGTCGGAGGGTGCGACGGCGCATGGCGGAACAGGGTGTCGTGGTACCGCCGCTCCGCGAGGCCCTGGCCCGCGAGCGCCGGCGGCGCCGCGACACGAGGGTCGCCCGGAGGGGCCGCGCCGGCTAGACGACGCGCCGGGTGCCGGTTGTCCACATAGGACGCCGGCAGCGGGCCGCGCGCCGGCAAGGGGAGCAGGCTGGCCTGCATGACATCCTCGACGAGCCGCCCCTCCGGCCGGCCACAGCCCCGCTCCGTCGCGGTCACCTCGCCGGCGGACATCCTGTCCTACGTACCCCACGCGCTCGGGTTCATGCCCGCCCACAGCCTCGTCGTGCTGACCACCGCCGGCCGGCGGCTGGGTGCCACCCTCCGGGTGGACCTGCCGCCGGACGGCGCGGACCCGCTCGCGTTCGCCGAGGGAGTGCTCTCGTTCCTGGACGGGGACACCGATGCGGACGGCACTCTCCTGATCGTGTACAGCGGGGAGGAATGGCGGCGGTTCGCGCCGGCGCCGCACCAGGCTCCAGTACTCGCCCTCGAAGCCGTCCTCGAGCTGGCGGGCCTTCCCGTCCGGGGCGGCTGGTTCGTCGCCCCGGCCGGCTGGCGGGACTACTTCTGCAGGGACGACGACTGCTGTCCCTGGCCCGGCCAGTCCCTCGACACGGTCACCTCCAGTGCCCTCAACGCCGAACTGGTCTTCGGCGGGAGTGCGTTCGACGCGTCGGCGCCGGCCGCCGTCGTCCGTTCCGCCCCGGCGGTAGCAGTGGGCGGCCGGACCGCGGAGGCCGAGCGCCACGCCGTCGAGGACGCGCAGGCCCACGTCGCCGCGTGCTGCGCCGGCCGCTGGACCTCCCCGCGGCAGTTCCGCGCCACCTCGGCCGCCTGGGACGCCGTCCTGGCACTGCAGGACGACTTCGACACGCGTGCCGATCCCGAGGTCGCCGGATTCCTGCTGGCGAGCATCGAGTCGCGGGCCGTCCGCGACTTCCTGCTCGTGAGCGCCTGCCTGGGCTCGGCCACCGCCCTCGGCGGTGCGGCGGCATCCGGCGTGTTGGACGGGGGTGGATCGCGAGGGGCGCTGGGCCCGGAGGCGGAGCGGCCGGGCGGGAACCCGCCGCCGACCCTGCCCGCCGTGCGGGGTTCCCGGAGCGCGGGGAAGGTCCTGAGGTCCGTCCGGGAGGAGGCGCGGGCAGCCTCTGCGCCGCAGACTCCTCCGGATGCCGCCGGGGAGGGGCTGTCCCCGGAGCCGGTCAGCGGGGCCGACTCCGCGCTGGTCTACGCCGATCTCCTCGCCGGACGGTTCACGGGAGAGATCGCCTGGCATCGCGTGGACGCGATGACGGGGGTCCTCGCCCGGCTGGCGGCGGTGTCCGACGGCGAGTCACGGGCCGCGGCGCTGACGATGTCCGCGTGGTTCGAATACGCGCGCGGGCGGGGGTCCCGCGCGGCCGTGTTCCTCGACGCCGCCGAACAGGCCGTACCCGGGTACAGGCTCGCCCGGCTGCTCTCCGAGCTCCTGCGCCGCGGCGGGCTGCCGGCCTGGGCCCGGCGGCGCTCGACCGCCTGGACCGCCGACGCCGCGAAGGCCCCGCCCGGCGCGGCAGGAGGCGCCCTGCAGGGGCGATGAGGCGGCTGTGGACGGGGGAAAAGAGCCCGGTCCTGATTTCCGGCGGGCGGGCCGGCGTGAGACAATGGAGGTCGAGACCCGGTTGGGTCCGTGCATCAGAACACACCGAGCATCACCGTGACGGTCTCCGCCCGAGGGCGGATCCGACGGGAATAGCGAGGGCCGCGGGATCGTTCCTACAGGGACCCGATCTCGCCGGACAGCTCTGATAATCAGCACGGGCTTGACAGGGTCATAGTGGTGTTGTCCCTCTGATGGCACCGCACACCGCCGTATGAAAGGTTTTCTGTGCCGGTCAAGAAGACAGCAGCACCGGTGTCGCCAGACGCCGGTACCACCACTACCAAGCGACGGGTAGCGGCCAAGAAGCCTGCCACGAAGGCGGCTTCCTCCGCCGCGGCCGCGAAGGCTTCGACCTCGGACGCCCAGGGTTCGGTGGACACTCTCGATGCGGCCGACCCGACGGTCGACGCCGCCGCGGACGTCGATCCCGAGGACCTCAAGCCCGAGGCCGCCGAAGTCGGCACGACCACCGGCTTCGTGTACTCCGACGCCGACGACGACGACGCCCCTGCCCAGCAGGTCGTCTCCGCGGGTGCCACCGCAGACCCCGTCAAGGACTACCTGAAGCAGATCGGCAAGGTCGCCCTGCTCAACGCCGAGCAGGAAGTCGACCTGGCTCTCCGCATCGAGGCGGGGCTGTTCGCCGAAGAGAAGATCGCGGCCGATCCGGACATGGACCCGAAGCTCAAGCGCGAGCTCGAGTTCGTCATCCACGACGGCAAGCGGGCGAAGAACCACCTTCTCGAGGCGAACCTGCGCCTCGTCGTATCGCTGGCCAAGCGGTACACCGGGCGCGGCATGCTCTTCCTCGACCTCATCCAGGAAGGCAACCTGGGGCTCATCCGTGCGGTCGAGAAGTTCGACTACACGAAGGGCTTCAAGTTCTCCACCTACGCCACCTGGTGGATCCGCCAGGCCATCACCCGCGCGATGGCCGACCAGGCGCGAACCATCCGCATCCCCGTGCACATGGTCGAGGTCATCAACAAGCTCGCCCGCGTGCAGCGCCAGATGCTGCAGGACCTCGGCCGGGAGCCCACGCCCGAGGAGCTCGCCCTCGAGCTGGACATGACACCCGAGAAGGTCGTCGAGGTCCAGAAGTACGGCCGCGAGCCCATCTCGCTGCACACGCCCCTCGGCGAGGACGGCGACTCGGAGTTCGGTGACCTCATCGAGGACTCCGAAGCGGTCGTGCCGGCCGACGCCGTGAGCTTCACGCTCCTGCAGGAGCAGCTGCACTCGGTGCTCGACACCCTCTCCGAGCGCGAGGCAGGCGTCGTCGCCATGCGCTTCGGCCTCACCGACGGGCAGCCGAAGACGCTGGACGAGATCGGCAAGGTCTACGGCGTGACCCGCGAGCGGATCCGGCAGATCGAGTCGAAGACGATGTCCAAGCTCCGCCACCCCTCGCGGTCCCAGGTCCTGCGCGACTACCTGGACTGAGCCGGACGCCACGGGAGACCTTTTCCTGCAGGGCCCTTCCTCCGGGAGGGCCCTGCGGCGTCTCCGGACACGGCGGCGCGGCGTTCCGGGCCCGCCGACCGGCCCCGGTGCCCCCGGAACGCGGAAAGGCCCCCTCCTGTGGAGGGGGCCTTTCCGTAGGTCTCAGCGCCTGTACACGGGGCGCCTGGTAGGAAGTGTGAGGGGTCCGCGTCCTGCGATGGTCAGTCGGCGACGACTGCGGGCTTCTCGTGAAGCCGCTGTGTCTCGTCCTGCCACTCCGACGTGAGCGGCTTCAGGTTTGCTTCGACGGCACGCGCGTGGTGGCCGCAGAACAGAAGCTCTCCACCGGAAGACTGAAGGACAGCCCGCACATAGGCCTGGGCACCGCATCGGTCACAGCGGTCAAGGGCCGTTAGTTCGCGAGTTGCTACTGCAGTGGTCATGAGTGTCTCCTCCTGTGGATCGTGTACTCATATAACCACTATTCGTCGGCGGCCCTTCCCAGGCTGGGTCTTCTTTCGCTCCGGGCGTACGAGGGGTATGGGACGTGCCGCGACGCTCGCCGGGGCGTCGGCCCGCGCCTGGCGGTCGCTGTCGGTACCCGGCAATAGACTGGAGTTCCCCCCTTCCCTCCGAACACACTCTCCGGCGCCTGTGCCGGCGCGTGCCCGTTCCGCCAAGGAGAATGCATCACCGTGACACCTCCCACTTCGGACTACACCGCCCGGCACCTCTCGGTCCTGGAGGGCCTCGAGGCGGTGCGCAAGCGCCCCGGCATGTATATCGGGTCCACCGATTCGCGCGGCCTCATGCACTGCCTCTGGGAGATCATCGACAACTCCGTGGACGAGGCCCTGGCAGGGTACGGCCAGAGCATCACGGTGATCCTGCATGCGGACGGCTCGGTGGAGATCCACGACGACGGCCGGGGCATCCCGGTGGACATCGAGCCCAAGACCGGCCTGACCGGGGTGGAGGTGGTCTTCACCAAGCTGCATGCCGGCGGGAAGTTCGGCGGGGGCTCCTACACCGCCTCGGGCGGTCTCCACGGCGTGGGGGCGAGCGTCGTCAACGCGCTGTCCTCCCGGTTGGACGTCTTCGTCGACCGCGGCAGCAAGACCTACGCCATGTCCTTCCGCCGGGGGGAGCCCGGCGTGTTCAAGGACGCGAGGACGCCGTCGCCGACGTCGTCGTTCGAACCGTTCCTCGACGGCTCCCGCCTGGAGGTCGTCGGGACGGCCAAGCGGGGTGTCACCGGCACGCGCATCAGGTACTGGGCCGACCGCCAGATCTTCACGCCCGACGCCGCCTTCTCCTACGAGGAACTGCAGACCCGTGCGCGGCAGACGTCGTTCCTGGTGCCCGGCCTGCGCATCACCCTCCGGGACGAGCGCAAGCTCCCGGGCACGCCGGGGGAGTCCGGGCCGGTCGAGGAGGTCTTCCAGCACGACGGCGGCATCTCCGAGTACGCCGAGTTCCTGGCGCTCGACCCAGCGGTCACGGACGTCTGGCGCTTCCAGGGCTCGGGCCGCTTCAAGGAGTCCGTCCCCGTCCTCGACGACCGCGGACACAGCCGGATGGCCGAGGTGGAGCGGGACTGCGACGTCGACATCGCCCTGCGCTGGGGTATCGGCTACGAGACGACGGTGCGCAGCTACGTGAACATCATCGCGACGCCGAAGGGCGGAACGCACCAGACCGGCTTCGAGCAGGCCCTGCTGAAGACCTTCCGCAAGGTCATCGAGGCCAATGCGCGGAAGCTGAAGGCGGGTAGCGACAAGATCGAGAAGGACGACGTCTTCGCTGGCCTGACGGCCGTCCTCACGGTCCGCCTGGCCGAGCCGCAGTTCGAGGGACAGACGAAGGAGATCCTCGGCACCTCGGCGGTCAAGGCCATCGTGGGGAAGGTCGTCGAGAAGGAGCTGCAGGCACGCCTGTCCTCCTCCGCGCGCAACGACAAGGCGCAGTCGGCGCTGCTGCTCGAGAAGGTCGTCGCCGAGATGAAGTCGCGGATCTCCGCGCGGGTGCACAAGGAGACGCAGCGGCGCAAGAACGCCCTCGAGACCTCCACGATGCCGGCCAAGCTCGCCGACTGCCGCATCGACGATCCGGAGCGCTCCGAACTGTTCATCGTCGAGGGCGACAGCGCGCTCGGCACCGCGAAGAACGCCCGGTCCTCCGACTACCAGGCGCTCCTGCCGATCCGCGGCAAGATCCTGAACGTGCAGAAAGCCTCGGTGGGCGACATGCTGTCCAACGCGGAGTGCGCGGCCCTCATCCAGGTGATCGGGGCCGGGTCGGGGCGGAGCTTCCAGCTCGACGCCCGCCGGTACGGCAAGGTCATCCTGATGACCGACGCCGACGTGGACGGCGCCCACATCCGCACGCTGCTCCTCACCCTGTTCTTCCGGTACATGCGTCCGCTCGTCGAGGCCGGCCGGGTCTACGCCGCCGTCCCGCCGCTGCACCGCGTGGAGGTGATCAACGGCGGCTCGAAGGCCAACGAGATGATGTACACCTACTCGGAGGCCGAACTGACGCGCCTGCTGGCCGCGCTGGAGAAGAAGGGCAAGCGGTACAAGTCCCCGATCCAGCGGTACAAGGGACTCGGCGAGATGGACGCCGACCAGCTCGCGGAGACCACCATGGACCCGCGGCACCGGACCCTGCGGCGTGTCCGCATCCAGGAGGCCGAGTCCGCCGAGAGCGTCTTCAACCTCCTGATGGGCAGCGACGTGGCGCCACGCAAGGACTTCATCATCGCGGGAGCCGCATCCCTGGACCGGGACCGCATCGACGCCTGACGGGCCGTTCCGTCAGCGCTACGGAGAGCGGTTCGAGCCGCGACCGTCCGCGGATGACGCCCGCCCGGACGCGGTGCTGCTCAGCCGAGCAGTTCGGGGACCACCAGCAGCACCGGCGGGACCACCAGGAGCATGCCGGCGGTGGACAGGGCCAGGCTCTGCTGGAGGCGGCTCAGCGGCGGCAGGGGTGTGAGCAGCCGGCGCAGCCGGTGTGCCGTCGACTCCGCGTCGGCGATCCCACCGGTCACGTCGGCCCCGTGCGGCGTTGCTCCGTGCCGGCCCCGCTCGGACAGGGGCTCTGCGAGGGGGTCGTCGAGCTCCTCGCGCGAGGGCGGGAGCGCGCCGGAACCGACGATGGCGATGGCGCGTACGAGGGTCGGCTCGTCCACGTGCCGCAGGGCCTCGTCGTCCGCGAGCATCTCGATCAGTTCGCTCACCGCGCGCTGGGCGAGCTGCGACGTCGGGAGCCAGGGCAGCGCCGCACGCCAAGCGGCGAAAGCCCAGAGCAGCAGGTGGTGGCGCTGGTGGAGGTGCGCATTCTCGTGCGTGAGGACCGCATCGAGCTCGGCCCGGCTGAGCAGGTCCATGAGGCCGTCCGACATGACCGTCACCGAGCGTGCCCCGCCCGGGAGGCAGTAGGCCACCGGCGCGGGATGGCTGATCACGAGCGTGGCGGGCTGGTCGGCGGCGGGGGAGCTCAGCAGGGTGAGCATGTCCCGGTGGCGGCGGCGCTGGCGGCGGATGCGCACGAAGGTCAGCGCCAGGGTGAACAGGAGGTGGCCGAACAGCAGGGTCGCCGCGCTGATCGCGAAGACGTGGATGACGCCGAGGGTCGCCGCGGAGTCGTCATCGAGCAGGATGCCGACGAAGCCCCTCGACGCCGAGACGAGGTTGTCGCCGAGTGGTTCGAGGCCCCACACGAGCATCGCGCCGATCATCGACAGTCCGCCCGCGAGGGCGATCGACTGCCAGAGCACCATCGCTGTGAAGGGCGCGCGGGCGGGCCAGGAGGCGCGCGAGAGCGCGATGGGAGCGGGCCACGCGAGGATGATCGCGAGTGCCGCGAGCAGGTACGAGGCCCAGAACACCGAAGGGTCAGCTGCCGCCGAGCAGTTTGCGGAGGGTCTCCGCCTCGGTCGCGGACACGCTGCCGATGAACCGCGCGAGGACGGCCTCGCGGTCCGGTGCGGTCACGAGCACCTCGTGCATGAGTTCGGCCGTGTGGTCCTCACGGCTGGTCACGGACCTGTAGCGGTGCGGGCGGCTGTCGCGCTCCCGCTCCACGAGGCCCTTCTTCTCGAGGCGCGACAGAACCGTGAGGACCGTCGTGACGGCCAGTTCACGCCCCACCTGACCCGAGGGCGCCTCCGCGATCGCGTCGCGGAGCGCGTTGGCGTTCAGCGCCTCGGGCGTTGCCCACAGCAGGTCCATCACCGTGCGTTCGAGGTCTCCGAGCGTTGCCATGTTCTTCCTTCGATCAGTGCATGACCGGCACCCGCCTCGGGTCCCGGTCCGCTCCCACAGGGGAGCGATCAAGCGTTGTGCACCTAACTTACCGCCTCGGAGCGGACAATTCTACTCCACGTAGAAATGACCCGCATTTTGTTCTACGATGTGTAGAAGAACTTCTTCTACAGCGTGTAGAAGTTCCGCGTTGCCGGCGCACGGCACTGCCGAAAGGGTCCGATGGAAGCCTTGGAGATTGCCCGCTGGCAATTCGGGATCACGACCGTCTACCACTTCCTCATGGTCCCCCTGACCATCGGGCTCGGCCTCCTGGTCGCGATGATGCAGACCATGTGGCACCGCACGGGCAAGGAGCACTATCTCCGCATGACGAAGTTCTGGGGAAAGCTCTTCCTCATCAACTTCATCATGGGCGTCGCCACCGGGCTCGTCCAGGAGTTCCAGTTCGGCATGGCGTGGAGCGAGTACAGCCGCTTCGTCGGGGACGTCTTCGGGGCGCCCCTCGCGATGGAGGCGCTCCTAGCCTTCTTCGTCGAGTCGACCTTCCTCGGCCTCTGGATCTTCGGCTGGAACCGCCTGCCGCGGCTGATCCACCTCCTGTGCCTCTGGGCCGCCGTCCTGGCCTCCGTCTTCTCCGCCTACTTCATCCTCGTGGCGAACTCGTGGATGCAGCACCCCGTGGGCGTCGAGATGGTCGACGGCAGGCCGGTGATGGTCGATGCGTGGGCGGTCTTCACCAACAACACGGCCCTCGTCGCCTTCCCGCACACGGTCTTCGGTGCCCTCGCCGTCGCCGGCGCCTTCCTCCTCGGGATCAGCTGGTACCACCTGTGGAAGCGGCGCCACGACGGCCTCGACACCCTCGCCGCCGACGGCACGCTCACCATCGGCGGGAGCGGCGCCCGCGACGCCGTCGACCACAGGGTCTGGCTCCGTTCCGCCCGGGCCGGCGCGGTCGTCGCCATGATCGCCTTCGCCGGGACGGGCATCACGGGCGACCTGCAGGGCAAGCTCATGTTCGACCAGCAGCCCATGAAGATGGCCGCAGCCGAGGCCGCCTGCCACGACGGCACCGGCTTCTCGATCCTCTCGGTCGGCAACCTCGGCGCGCAGAGCTGCGACGACATCACCGCCGTCATCGAGGTGCCCGGCGTGCTCTCGTTCCTCGCCAACGGCGACTTCACCACCGAGGTCAAGGGCGTCAACACCCTGCTGCCCGAGTACCAGGAGAAGTACGGCACCACGCTGCCGGACGACCCCATGTACGGCGAGCGCGCCGGTACGGCCATCGACTACCTGCCCGTCATGGAGGTCACCTACTGGGGCTTCCGGATCATGATCGGCTTCGGCGCGATCGCCGCCGCCGCCGCCGGCGCCGCCCTGTGGGTCCTCCGCAAGGGCACCGTGCCGCAGTCCCGATGGCTCATGCGTCTCGCGGTGTTCGGCATCCTCGCCCCGTTCGGCGCCAACTCCGCCGGCTGGATCTTCACCGAGATGGGGCGGCAGCCCTTCGTCGTCGCGCCCAACCCGGACCCGTCCGGCATCGACAGCGTGTTCATGTTCACGGCGGCCGCGGTGTCACCCGGCGTCTCCCTCGCCGAGCTGGTCGTCTCGCTCGTCGCCCTCACGTCGGTGTACGCCGTCCTGCTCGTGGTCGAGGTGCGCCTGCTGTTCACCTACGTCCGCGGTGGCACGGCCTCGGCCATGCCGGAACTCGCGCACGACGACGACCACCCGGGCGCGCCCACCGGCAGGAAGGACGACGGCGATGTCCTTGCCTTCGCGTACTGACCCGGCCGCCCCGGTGTCCCACGATCCCCAGCCGGCCCCGCTCCCGGCCCGCTCGCCCGGAAGGTTCCCTAGATGACCGAGGCACTGCCTACCCTCTGGTTCGTACTGATCGCCGTGCTCTGGGCCGGCTACCTCTTCCTCGAGGGCTTCGACCTCGGGGTCGGCATGCTCATGAAGCTCCTGGCCCGCAACGACACGCAGCGGCGCGTCCTCCTGAACACCGTCGGGCCGGTCTGGGACGGCAACGAGGTGTGGCTCATCACCGCCGTCGGCGCGACCTTCGCGGCCTTCCCGTCCTGGTACGCCTCGCTGCTGTCGGCGCTCTACCTGCCCTTCCTGCTCGTGCTGCTCGGCCTGATCTTCCGGGCCGTGGCCTTCGAGTGGCGGGGCAAGCGGGACGGCGATGCGTGGCGCGGCCGCTGGGACTGGGCCATCGCCGTCGGCTCCTTCACCGCTGCGGCGGGCATCGGCGCGGCACTGGCGCTGACGACGACGGGCCTGCCGCTCGACGCCGACGGCAACCGCGTGGGCGGCGCCTTCGCGTGGGCCACCCTCCCGGCGCTCCTCGGGGCCGCGGCGGTCGTCCTGTTCTGCCTCGTCCACGCGGCGGCCTTCATCACACTGAAGACCGAAGGGCGCGTGCGCGGCCAGGCGGAGCGCCTGTTCCGCCGCCTGCTGCCCGTCGCCATGATCCCGTTCCTGGGGTGGGCCCTCCTCGTCCAGCTGGACTCCGGGTCGGTGATCACGTGGCTGGCCGTGGTCCTCGCCGTCGCGGCGGTCACCGCCTCCTACCGCTGCTCGGTGATCGGGCGCGACGGGCGCGCCTTCGCCGCCCTCGGTGCCGGGATGCTCGCGCTCGTCGGGTCGATCTTCGGTGCCGTGTTCCCCGTCGTCCTGCCGTCGACCCTCGACGCCGCGTTCGATCTGACGGTGCAGAACGCCTCGTCCTCGCCCTACACGCTCGGTCTGATGAGCGTCGTCGCATGCTTCGGGCTGCCGCTCGTCCTCGCGTACCAGGCCTGGACCTACTGGGTCTTCCGCCGCCGCGTGTCGGAGGCGAGCATTCCCGCAGCACATGCCGTGGCAGCCCTGTGAGTGTCGCCACCCGCCAACCGGAGTCCGCGACCGGACGCGTCACGCCCCTGGCCGCCCTCCGGGCAGGGGGGCCGGCGGGCGCGACGGGCGCCAGGGGGTCCGCGTCGGCCGTCTACCTCCTCGGCGTGCTCGCCGCCGCGCGTGCCGCGGGCCTGGTGCTCATGGCCCAGGCACTCGCTCTGGGCATCGCGTCCCTCGCCGACGGCGCGCTGGACCTCCGGGCCGTCCTCGTCCAGGGCGTGCTCGGCGCGGGCCTCCGCACCGTCGCGGCGTGGGGGCAGGACGCGACCGCCGCACGCCTCGCCCTCGGAGCCAAGGAGGGCCTGCGGGAAGCCGCCCTGCTGCGCGTGCTCGACGACGGCGGCACCACGAGGGCCGCCACCCCGGGCAGCGGGCAGGGCGCCCTCGCCGTGCTGCTGACGCGCGGCCTCGACGGCCTCGACAAGTACTACACGCAGTACCTGCCCGCGCTCGTCACCTGCGCCGCGGTACCCCTGCTCATCGGCGCACGCATCCTCCTCGCCGACTGGGTCAGCGCCCTCATCATCGTGCTCACGGTGCCGCTGGTGCCCGTGTTCATGGCACTGATCGGCCACCACACGCAGGAGCGCACCCAGCAGGCCGCCGCCGCGCTCGGCCGCCTGTCGGACCACCTGCTGGAGCTCGCCCGGGGACTGCCCGTCCTCGTGGGCCTCGGCCGTGCCGCGGAGCAGACGCGGGCGCTCCGCGAGATCGCCGACTCCTACACGGCACGCACCATGACCACCCTCCGCACGGTGTTCCTCTCCTCCCTCGCCCTCGAACTCATCAGCACCATCTCGGTGGCCGTCGTCGCCGTCTTCGCGGGCGTCCGGCTGATCCATGGCGATCTCGGCCTCGAGACGGCCCTGGTCGCCCTGATCCTGGCGCCGGAGTGCTACGGACCGCTGCGCGACGTCGGCGCCGCGCACCACGCGAGCGAGGACGGCGAGGAGGCCGGTGCCCGGGTCCGCGCGGTCATCGACGCCCCGCCCGTAGGGGACGCCGTCCCGGCGCACACGCCGGCTCCCGTGCCCGCCCCGGCGCCGGCCTGTGCCCCGTCCTCCACACGGGTCCCGCAGGCTGCGACCGCCGGCATCCGCGTGGAGGGACTCACCGCGCGCTACGACGGCGTCCTCGCCCCCGTGGTCGAGCGCGTCACGTTCGACGTCGCCCCGGGATCCGTGCTGGCCCTCCGGGGCCCGAGCGGATCGGGGAAGTCGACGCTCATGCGGGCGCTGGCCGGGGGAGCGGCGGCCCCGGCAGGGCTCCGGATCCAGGGCCGGATCGACGGGCTGCCGGAGGGGAGCGTCGCCTGGGTCCCGCAGCACCCGGAGCTGCTGATGGAGACGGTCCGCGCAGAACTGGCCCTGTACGCGGGGCTCCCGGCAGATGCCCCCGCCATCCCGGAACAGCTGGCAGCGGTGGATGCCGCCGGACTCGCGGACCGGCGGACGGGCGAGCTGAGCCCGGGCGAGCTGCGGCGCGTCGCCGTCGCCCGCGCCCTGCTGCGGGCGCAGGACCCCGCGGTCCGCCTCCTGCTCCTCGACGAACCCACCGCCCACGTGGACGAGGACGCCTCCCGGGCCATCCGGCGGGCCATCCTGGCGCGCCGCCCGGGGCTCTCGGTCCTCCTGATCGCGCACGACGACGAGACGGCCGCGCTCGCCGAGAACGAGGTGCGGCTGGACCTGCCGGACCTCGACGTGCAGGCCGCCTCGCACGCCGCCTCGCTGACCGGGTCGCAGGCCACCGTCCACGCCGCCTCGCAGGCCTCCTTGCACTCCGCCTCGCAGGCGGGTGTGCCGCCCTTCGGCGCCTCCGCGCCCCCTGCCCCGTCCTCGGCTGCCCCGGCGTCCGCTGACCTGTCCCCGGTGCGATCCGATGCCGTGACCGCGACGGCCGCGCCCGTCCCGGCCGCCCGACCCGCTGCCGCACAGGGCCGCGAGGGGACGCCCGATCATCCGTCCACCCCGGCCGCTGCAGCCGCGTCCGATGGCACCGATGCCGACTGGTCGGCGGCCGCTCCCGGGCGTCCGAGGACCCCGCGCGCGTCCTGGCTCCGCTCGGGACGCGATGTCCTCGCCCTCGTCCGCCCCTGGGACCGCCGCTTCCTCGCCGCCGCCGCGCTGGGGCTCGGTGCCTCCGTCTTCGCGGTCGCGCTCACCGCCCTCAGCGGCTGGCTCATCGTCCGCGCCGCAGAGCAGCCGCCCATCCTCTACCTGCTCACGGCCATCGTCGGTGTCCGGTTCTTCGGGATCGGCCGCTCGCTCCTGCGCTACGAGGAGCGCCTGTGGCTGCACCGCGCGGTGTTCCACCGGGCCGACGACACGCGCCTGCGGCTGTGGAGCGGCCTCCTGCGGGCAGGACGCTCCTGGCGCACGATCGCCCGCGGTTCGGGCGGCATCGAGCGGCTCGTCGGCGACATCGACGAGCTGAGGGACATCTCCGCGCGGGCACTGCTGCCCTTCCTCACATCGGTGCTCACCGCCCTCGCCGCGCTCGTCACCACAGCCGTGCTGCACCCCGCAGCCCTCGGCTGGCAGGCCCTCGCGGTGGGGGTGGCCGTCGTCGTCGCGCCGATCGTGGCGGTCGCGCGTGAGCGGGCCGCCGGGGCCGCCGCGGTGCAGCTGCGCGCGGACGCCCTCGAGCGCGTGACCGGCCTGCTGAGGGCGGCACCCGATCTCCGGGTGAACGGCGCCCACCGCGCCGCGCTCGCCGCCACCCGGCACCTCGACCACAGGGCATCGGTCGCGGCGCGCCGCTCCGCCGCAGCCGCCGGGGCGGCGACCGCCGTGATCGTCGCCGCCTGCTGCGCCGCATCGCTCGGCATCCTCGCGGTTTCGGCCGGCCTGCCCGCCGGGACGACGGCGGTGCTCGTGCTGATGCAGCTCGCGCTGATCGAACCCTTCGTCGCGGGCGCCTCCGCCGTGCAGCACTGGGGTGCGCTCTCCGCCGTCGTGCGCCGCCTCCAGCCGAGGCTCGGCCCGTCCCTGGACCCCCTCGTGGCGGGCGACGTGCCGGAGGTCCCGGCCCCTGCCCGCCGGCTCGACCTCGAGGGCGCAGCGGTGGGGTACGAGCCCGGCCGACCCGTGGTGACCGGTGTGGACATGCACCTCGTGCCCGGCTCCTGGACCGGGCTCACCGGTCCGTCCGGCAGCGGGAAGTCCACCCTGATCGGCGCCCTGCTGGGCTTCCTGCCGCTCGAGGCGGGCAGGCTGCTCGTGGACGGGGTGCCCCACGACGGCTCCACGCCGCGGATCGCGTGGTGCCCGCAGGAGAGCCACCTGTTCACCTCGACGCTCCGTTCCAACCTGCAGCTCGCCCGCTCGCCCGGCGACCCGGCCAGCGACGAGGAGCTCGAGCGCGTCCTCGCTGCCGTCGGACTGACGGGCTTCGTGGCCGGCCTAGAGCACGGCCTGGACGCACAGGCCGGACCGGGCGGCTCCCGACTGTCCGGGGGGCAGCGGCAGCGGCTCGCCGTGGCACGCGCCCTGCTGACGCGGTCCGGCGTCGTGCTGCTCGACGAGCCCACCGCCCACCTGGACGCCGACGGCGCCCGCTCGCTGCTCGAAGACCTGCGCCGGGGGCTGCCCGACACGGCGGTGCTGCTCGTGACCCACGACCCCGACGAGGCGGCGCTGTGCGACGAGGTGGTGACGCTGCCGCCCGCCGCCGTCACGACGCCCGGTCACGACCGGTCGGAGCGCTGAGGACACAGGAGCCGCGCCGGGCCGCGGTCATAGCGGTCGCCCGCGGACGACGACGGTGCTGCGCGGCGTCCGAGCAGGTCGGCCCGTCCTCGGCTGAGGCGTGGGGCCGGCACCGGGGCGGCGCGTCGCAAAAGGACGGGCCGGGCCGCCCTGCAATACGCTGGCTCCATGACCACCCCCGATCGGACCGGACAGCATTCTGACAGGAGCGGCGCGGCGGAGACCGAGGCACCGCCACTGCCCGCCGCCCTCCGGTGGCGGCCCCTCAGCTACGCGGACATCGATGCCTGGCTCCTGCTGATCCGGCGTATCGCGGCCGAGGACGAACCCGACTGGGTGGAGCAGCGAGCCGACCTCGAGCAGGCGCTGCGTGCCTCGAAGAACGACCCGCGCCGGGACACGATCGTCGGGTCCGACGACGCGGGGGTCCCCCGTGCCTTCGGGCGGCTGTCCATGAATTCCGGGTCCTCGCTCGTCCACGGGGCCGGCGGTGTCGACCCTGCATGGCGTGGCCGCGGGATCGGGCGGGCGGTCCTCGCCTGGCAGGCCTGGCGGGCACTCGGGCGGCTGCGGGAGACCGGCCGGACCGAAGGGATCTTCAGGAACTACGTGGAGGAACGCAATCCCTCGCACCTGGCCCTGCTGACGGCGAGCGGCAGCACGATCGTCCGGTACTTCACCGAGATGACGAGGCCGCTGGCACAGCCGATCCCCGAGCTGCCCTTCCCGGCCGAGCTGGAGCTGGTGAGTTTCGCCGACGGCGCCGACCGGAACATCGTGGAACTGGTCCGCCTCGCCCACAACGACGCCTTCCAGGACCACTGGGGGAGCGAGCCGCGCGACCAGGAGTCGTGGCAGTTCACCGTCAGCCATCCCGAGTTCCGCACCGACTGGAGCCTTGCGCTCTTCGACCCGGCCAGGGGGGAGGTGGCGGCCTACCAGCTCGCCAGCTACGACCCCGACTCCCGGCAGCTGCTGGGCCACTCGGAGGGCTACACGGATCTGCTGGGCGTGCGCAGGTCATGGCGTGGCCGGGGCCTGGCGCCGGCACTCCTGGCCGAGGCGATGAAGCGTTACCGGGCGGCCGGCATGGAGAACGCGGGGCTGGGGGTCGACACCGAGAATCCGTCGGGCGCCCTCGGCCTGTACGAACGCATGGGGTACGTGCCGACGCAGCGCGCGATCGTCTTCGACCTGCCGCTCACGGTCCCGGCGGACTGACCGCCCGGACCCGCCGCAGCTAGAGCAGCACGCCCTGGCCGTCGTCCGGTTCCCCAGCCGGTGTCGGGGACGCCGGTGCGGAGCCGTCGACGATCCGCACGCCGGACGCCGACCCGTCGGGCCCGGCAGCGGTGGCCGGAGGCACGGTGGGCGCGGACGCCTCGATGAGCCCCGCGAGGCTCGGCCCGACGGCGTCGATCTGCTGGGTCAGCGGGACCCCCGAGCCGTCGCGCCGCCCGTGTTCCGTGGGCAGCGCCCGGGCCACACCGTTGGCCGATGCGGCGCGCGCCGGACCGTGGCCGGCCCACGCGAGCGACAGCGTCTCCTCCCCGCGGAGGAACCGGTGAGCCCGCACGCCCGCCGTGGCCCGGCCCTTGACCGGGTACTCGGAGAACTCGGTGATCTTCGCGGACCCGGCAGCCGTGCCCGGCAGCGCGTTGCCCGCCGCGGCGACCGTCACCACCACGCCCTGCGCGTCGCCGGGCTCCACCGCACCGAAGTGCAGCACGGCGTCGCCGGCCGTGAGCTTGATGCCCGCCATGCCGCCGGCGGTCCGGCCCTGCGGCCGTACCGCGGAGGCCGGGAAGCGGAGCAGCTGCGCCAGGCGCGTGATGAACACGAGATCGTCCCGGTCCGAGGCGGATGTCACACCCACCACCCTGTCCTTCGGCTTGAGCGTGATCACCTCCCAGTCGTCACGGTTCAGCGGGTAGTCCGGCTGCACGCGCTTCACCACGCCCTGCGCCGTCCCGAGGGCCACCACGCCGTTCAGCGGTGCCAGCCCCACGAGGCTCTCGCCGCGTTCGAGGGTGATGAACTCCGACGACGGCACACCGCCGGCGAGGTTCGGCACCCCGGCCGTGGGCGGGAGGGCCGGCATGTCCATGACCTGCAGGCGGATCATCCGCCCGGCGGAGGTCACGGCGCCCACCTCGCCGCGCGCCGTCGAGGGCAGGACGGACCGGAAGGCGTCGTGCTTGATGCGCTGGCCGTCGCCCAGCGGTTCCCGGTCCGAGGTGCGCGCGAGCTGCCCGGACGCCGACAGGAGCACCCAGCAGGGGTCGTCCGCGATCTCGAGCGGCATCACGGCCTTGGCGCCCTTGCCGGCCGGCGCGGGAAGGGTCGACCCCTTGAGCGGTGCGGCGGCCTCGGACTCCAGCAGCACGGTCCGGCGCGGTGTCGCGAACTGGTCGGCCAGTGCGGCGAGTTCGTCGGACACGAGCGTGCGCAGCCGCTCCTCGGAACCGAGGATGGCCTCCAGCCCGGCGATGTCCTTGCGGAGCTGCTCCTGTTCCTTCTCCAGCTCGATGCGCGAGTACCGGGTGAGCTGACGCAGGCGGAGCTCGAGGATGTAGTTGGCCTGGATCTCGGTGAGGTCGTAGATGGACATCAGCCGCTCGCGGGCGGCGGAGGACTCGTCCGAGGAACGGATGATCTGGATGACCTCGTCGATGTCCACGATCGCGACGAGCAGGCCCTCGACAAGGTGCAGGCGGTCCCGCTTGCGCTGCAGCCGGTAGGACGTGCGGCGGCGCACCACGAGGATCCTGTGGGAGACGTAGACCTGCAGGAGCTCACGGAGTCCGAGCGTGCGCGGCTGCCCGTCCACGAGTGCCACGTTGTTGATGCCGAACGAGTCCTCCATCGGCGTGAAGCGGTAGAGCTGCGCGAGCACGGCATTCGGGTTGAAGCCGTTCTTGAGTTCGATCACCAGGCGGAGCCCGTGGGTCCGGTCCGTCAGGTCCACGATGTCCGAGATGCCCTGCAGCTTCTTGGACGTGACGGCGTCCTTGATCCGCTCGATCACCTTCTCCGGCCCCACGGTGTAGGGCAGTTCGGTGACCACGAGGCCCGTGCGCCGCGCCGAGAGCTGCTCGACGGTCACCGTCGCGCGGGTCTTGAAGGACCCGCGGCCGGTCGCATAGGCGTCGCGCACGCCGTCGAGCCCCACGATCTTGCCGCCGCTCGGCAGGTCCGGCCCGGGGACGAAGCGGGTCAGGTCCTCCAGGGACGCGTCCGGGTGGGCGATGAGGTGGCGTGCCGCCGCGACGACCTCGCCGAGGTTGTGAGGCGGCATGTTCGTCGCCATGCCGACCGCGATGCCGCTGGCGCCGTTGACGAGGAGGTTCGGGAACGCGGCGGGGAGCACCTCGGGCTGCGTCAGCTGGTTGTCGTAGTTGGGGACGAAGTCGACGACGTCCTCGTCGAGATGGTCCGTCAGGGTCAGCGCGGCGGCAGCCAGGCGGGCCTCGGTGTACCGGGCGGCCGCGGGGCCGTCATCGAGCGACCCGAAGTTGCCGTGGCCGTCGATGAGGGGCAGGCGCAGGGAGAAGTCCTGGGCCATGCGCACCATGGCGTCGTAGATGGCGGTGTCGCCGTGCGGGTGCAGCTTGCCCATGACCTCGCCGACGACGCGCGCCGACTTCACGTGGCCGCGGTCCGGGCGCAGGCCCATGTCGGCCATCATGTACAGGATGCGCCGCTGGACGGGCTTCAGGCCGTCGCGCGCATCCGGGAGGGCACGCGAATAGATCACCGAGTACGCGTACTCGAGGAAGGAGTCCTCCATCTCGGCTTTGACATCGATGTCGATGATCTTCTCGGTGAAATCCTCCGGCGGTGCGGAGTTCTGGCGCCTGGCCACGTGGCGGTTCCTCAACAACTCAGGGGATCGGATGGGGTGGATCGGGGGCATCCGCGCATCCGGTCGCGGCGTCGGGCCGGGGCCGGGGGGATGCCGACTACCCTGAGTCTATGGCGACGGACGGACAATACCCGGAATATTGGGAGGCTGATGTCGTCCTGCGCGACGGCGGGACCGGCCACCTGCGCCCCATCTCGCCCTCCGACGCGGACGCCGTGCAGGCCTTCCACGTCCGCCAGTCGCAGAACTCCATCTACCTCCGGTTCTTCACCTACAAGGCCAAGCTCAGCGCGAAGGAGCTCAAACGCTTCACCGAGGTGGACCACCGGGACCGCGTGGCCTTCGTCATCACGCGGGGTGCCGACATCATCGGGATCGGCCGCTACGACCGCCTCGACGACCCGCTCGAGGCCGAGGTCGCCTTCAACGTCTCCGACCACCACCAGGGCCGCGGCGTCGGCTCCATCCTCCTCGAACACCTGGCCGCGGCCGCCCGCGAGAACGGCATCCGCCGCTTCTCCGCCGAGGTCCTCCCCGAGAACCGCAAGATGATCACGGTCTTCGCCGAGGCCGGCTACGAGGTGGAACGGCACTTCGACGACGGCGTCGTGATGCTGAGCTTCGACATCGACCCCACGCGGAAGTCGCAGGCCGTGATGGAGTCCCGGGAGCACCGTGCGGAGGCGAGGAGCATGGCGGAGCTCCTCACGCCCTCGTCGGTCGCCGTGATCGGCGCGAGCCGCGAATGGGGGACCGTCGGGTACGCGCTCCTGGAACACCTCATCGACGGCGGCTTCACCGGCCGCGTGTACGCCGTCAACCCGGAGGCCTTCGAGCTGCACGGCATGATCTCGCACGCCTCCCTGGCGGAGGTCCCTGAGCCCGTGGATCTCGCCGTCGTCGCCGTGCCCCACGACCAGGTGGATGCCGTGGTGGACGAATGCGCCCGGGCCGGCGTCAGGGGACTCCTCGTGGCGACCGCCGGCTACGCCGACGACGGCGACGAGGGCCTCGCGCGGCAGCGCGCCCTCGTGCACAAGGCCAGGGCGCACGGCATGCGCGTCGTTGGTCCGGCGTCGCTCGGCCTCGTGAACACCGACCCGGCGGTCCGGCTCAACGCCTCGATGGCCCCCGAGCTCCCGCGCCGGGGCGCCCTGTCGCTCTTCAGCCAGTCGGCAGGCCTCGGCGTGCTCCTCTACGCGAGCGCCCACCGCCGCGGGCTCGGCGTGTCCTCCGTGATCTCGGCGGGCAACCGCGCGGACGTGTCCGGGAACGACGCCATGCAGTTCTGGGAGGACGACCCGACCACCCGCGCCGTCGGGCTGTACTTCGAATCGATCGGCAACCCGCGGAAGTTCTCGCGCATCGCCCGCCGCCTCGCGCGCACGAAGCCCGTGATCGTCGCGAAGTCCGACGTCACGGGACTGCAGCTCCCGCCGGGCCACGCCGTACGGACCACCCAGGCACCGCCCGGCGCCCTCGACTCCATGCTCCGGCAATCCGGTGTGATGCGGGTGGAGACGACGGAACAGCTGATGGACATCGCGCAGATCGTCGCCAGCCAGCCCCTGCCCCTGGGCACCGGCGTCGCCGTGTTCAGCAACTCGTCCGCCCTCGGGAAGGTGGTGGCCGACGGCGTGGTCTCGCAGGGCATGACCGTCGCCCGGCTGGAGACCGGCCTGCAGCTCGACACCGGCCGGTCCGTCGCCCTGCGGGCCCTCGCCGAGGCCGTGGAGGACGCACTGCGCGCGGAGTCGGTCCACGCGGCGATCATCACCACGCTGCCGGCCCGGGGACTCACCGCCGACGCCGCCGCCGCCTGCCTGCAGGCATGTGCGGAGCGGGCGGGCAAGCCGGTCGTCGCGTCCTTCACGGGGATCCTGGACGCCCGGCTGCAGCTGGACGGGCTCGTCTCCGCGCCGGCGTCGGGCGCCCGCGCGGGTGAGGCGACGGGCGGCACCCTCGCAGCGCCGCTCGAGGGCGGTGCCGCGACCCCGGACGGGGAGGGGGCCGCAGGGCCGGCCGAACGGGAGACCGCCGCCGCCGTCCTGCCCCTGCAGCGCGGTCTGCCGTGCTTCCCGAGCCCGGGTGCCGCGCTCGCCGCGCTGGGCGCCGTCGTCCGGTACGCGCAGTGGCGTGCCCGCGATCACGGCGAGTTCCTGGACCCGGACGGTGTCGACGTCGACGGGGCCGCCCGTGTCCTCGGACAGGTCCGGGCGCGGGTCGCGGACATCGAACTCACGCGGCTCACGCCGGAGGAGTGCTCGGCACTGATGGGCGCCTACGGCATCCGGCTCCTGCCGTCGGCCCGCTTCTCCTCCGTGGACGAGGCGGTCGAGCAGGCCGGACGCCTGGGCTGGCCGGTGGCGCTGAAGACCATGGACGAGCACCTTCGGCACCGCCTCGACCTGGGCGGCGTCCGGCTGAACATCGACGACGCCGAGTCCCTGCGCCGCAACATCACCCGGATGGAGAAGGTGCTGGCGCCCTTCGGCCGGTTCGGCATGGAGGTGCAGTCCATGGCGCCCTCCGGCCAGGCCTGCAGCATCCGGGCCATCGAGGACCCGCTGATGGGACCCGTGATCTCCTTCGGCCTCGCCGGCGACTCCGTCAACCTCCTCGACGACTGGGCGCACGCCGTCCCGCCGCTGAGCACCGGCGACGTCACGGACCTCGTGCGGGCGCCGCGCGCCTCGCGCAAGCTGTTCGGCTACCAGGGCCTCCCGCCCGTGGATGTCGCGGCGGTCGAGGACCTCGTGGCCCGGGTGGCCCTGCTGAAGGACAACCACCCCGAGATCGCGCGCCTCGACTTCACCCCGGTGCTCGTCGCGTCCTCGGGCCTCACGGTGCTCAGTGCCGCGATCGACGTCGGGAACCCGCAGCGGCGGACCGACAGCGCCCGCCGCGCCATGCGCGACTGACGGCCTGCGGGTTAGGCACAACGCGGTCCGGTGGGGGAAACTGGGGACATGACCCCATCGCTTTCCGCCCAGTGGCGTGACCTCGATGCATCGCTCGAGCGGGCGGGCTTCTACCCGCGACTCGTGGCCGACGTCGTCCACGACGCGCTCGACGGGCGTGAGCCGCTCTCCCACGTCGCGCATCTCGAGACGCACTTCGAGCGCACCGAGGTGCACCGGCACATCACCGTGCTCGTGCTCACGGAGGACATGCTCGTGATCACCCACGTGGACGACCAGCAGCTCGACGACGCCGGCGAGCAGGTCATGGCGCAGATCTCCACCGAGTCCGTCCCCGTCAGCCAGATCAGGTCGGTGGTCCTCAGCTACCTCTACGCGCAGCCGCAGGACTACAAGCCGAGCGACCCGGTCCGGGAGATGACGCTCGCGATCGCCTGGTCCGGCGGGCAGCGGCTCGACATCGGCCCCGCGAGCTGCGGCGATCCCCAGTGCGACGCCGACCACGGGCTCACCGGCACCGTCGCGCAGGAGGACATCGTGCTGCGCGTCAGCGCCGAGGCGGACGGCGCGCAGGCCGTGCAGAACGCGAAGGCGTTCGCGCGCGCCCTCCGGAAGGCCAACACGGCCAGCCCGGCCGCCGGCGGGTACGTCGTCGCGCCGGACGTCACGGCACGCCGCCAGCCCGGCTTCGGCGCGCGGTTCAGCCGGGCGCACCACCAGCAGTAGCAGCCGATGGCTTTCACGCACCAGGAGCCCCTCCCGGCTCCGCCCCTCTACGGTGCCTCCAGCGTGGCCGACGTGATGACCAGCGCGGCCGCGGCGCTCGGCGTCGACGGGTTCACCAACACTCTGGCGCTACCGGCCGCCCGCCGCGTCGTCGTGGTCATGGTCGACGGCCTCGGCATGCCGCTGCTGCGCCGGTACGCCGCCCACGCGCCCTACCTGCGGGAGAGCCTCGACTCCGCCCGCATCCTCTCCTCGGCCTTCCCCTCCACGACGGCCGCATCGCTCGCCAGCCTCGGCACCGGGCTGCCGCCCGGGCAGCACGGCATGGTGGGCTACGACGTCCTCGATCCCGCCCAGGACCGCGTGGTCAACATGCTGGGACGCTGGGACGCCGCCGTCGACCCGCTCACCTGGCAGCCCCACCCGACGGTCTTCGAGAGGGTCTCCGCCCACCTCCCGGTGGTCACCGTCAGCCAGCCGCGCTTCGAGGACTCCCCGATGACGCGGGCCGCACTGCGCGGCGCGGCCTTCGTGGGAGCCGGCACCATCCAGGCACGGATCAACGCCGCGGCGGAGCACCTGGCGACGGCCCCCGCCATGCTCCTGTACTTCTACGTCAACGACCTCGATAAGGCCGGGCACCGGTACGGCGTCGACTCCCCGGAGTGGGTGCGCGCACTGGAGGACCTGGACGCCGCGCTGAGGCTCCTGGCCCGCAGGGTACCGTCCGACACGCTCCTGCTGCTCACCGCCGACCACGGCATGGTGGACGTCCCGCCGTCCCAGCGCATCGACTACTCGGACCACGCGGAGCTCCTCGACGGCGTGGCGCACACCGGAGGCGAGCCGCGCATGCTCCACCTCTACCTCGACCCCGCGCTCACCGCGGACGACCGGGATGCGCTGGCCCTGCGCTGGAACGAGGCCTTCGGTCGTCGCGCCTGGGTGCTGACCCGCGAGGAGGCCGTCGCCGGGGGCTACTTCGGGGCGGTGAGCGACGCCGTCCTGCCGCGCATCGGGGACCTGCTCGTCCTGGCACGCGAGGGGATCGCCCTCATCGACGGGCGGCGCGTTGACCCGGGGGCGTTCGAGATGGTCGGGCAGCACGGCTCCCTCACCCGGGCCGAGCGCGACATCCCGCTGCTGATCCTGGCGAAGCCCGAGGGCGCCAAGCGCCGGGGGAGCGGCAAGGGGGCACGCCGTGGCTGAACTCCTGTTCTTCTCGGGCACCATGGACTGCGGCAAGTCCACGCTCGCACTGCAGATGGACCACAACCACAAGGCCCGCGGCCGGCGCGGCGTGCTCTTCAGCTCCCACGACCGCGCGGGGGAGTCGATGATCTCGAGCCGGCTCGGCCTGCAGGTCCCGGCCGTCGAGGTCTTCCCGGACACGGATTTCTGGGTGGAGCTGACCGTCCGGCAGACCATGGGGGCGCGGATCGACTACGTCATCTGCGACGAGGCGCAGTTCTACACGACGGACCAGATCGACCAGCTGGCGCGCGTCGTCGACGAGATGGACATCGATGTGTTCAGCTTCGGGATCACCTCCGACTTCCGCACACGGCTCTTCCCCGGGTCGCAGCGCCTCATCGAACTCGCCGACCGGGTGCAGGTCCTGCAGGTCGAGGCGCTGTGCTGGTGCGGCAAGCGGGCCACGCACAACGCCCGCACCGTCGACGGCGTCATGGTCGTCGAGGGCGACCAGATGGTGGTGGGCGACGTCGACCAGTCGGTGGACCCGGACACGGGTGGGGACGTGGACCTCGTGCCCGGTCCCGGGCCGGAGGCGCCGGGCGGGGACCGCGAGCCGCTGGTCGGCTACGAGACGCTGTGCCGGCGCCACCACATGCGCCGCCAGACCTCCCGGACCTCGCCGTCGCTCTACTCCAACGAGATCCCACTGCCCTTCGAGCCGAAACAGCGGGAGCCTGGCAGAATCTGACCATGCCGCACACCGGAGCACCGACGGACGACGGACGACACGGCGACCAGGACGCCCTGCGCGTACCGTTCTGGATCGTCCTGGCAGGGGTCGGGGTCGGCGCCTTCTGGGCGCTGGCCGGGGTCGCCGTCGGAGCCGCTGTCACGCGTCGCCGACACGCCGGGGGACCCCCCGGAAGGACAGGGCCGCCATGGGCGGCCGGACGGCGCTAGCCGCCCGGCGCGTCGGGCGTCAGTCGCCCTTGCGTCCGAAGACGATGTCGTCCCAGCTCGGCACGCTCGACCGCTTCGGCTTCGCACGGCGCTCCGCGGCCGCGTCCGCCGCAGGCTTGCCGGCTTCCTTCGCGGCTTCCTTGCCCGAGTCCCTGCCGGTGGGTCGTGCGCCCTCGTCCGCCGCGGCACGGCCCGCTGCACTCCCGGTTCCCGTGGGACGGGCGGCGGCTGCGGGCGGCTGCTGCGGAGGCGTGGGCTGCGCGAAGACGCTGATCTCGCGGGTGTCGGTGCTGACGCCGTCGTACAGCCTCGGCGTGCCGTCCTCGTGGTGCGCAGGACCGGTTCCCGCCTCCAGGAGGTCGTCGGCGCCGTCCGCCTCGTGCGCCGCGCTGGGCGCGAGGGCCAGCCCCGGTACCGGGGTCTCCTGCTCCTCCTGCGGCGTGTCGTCGTCGTCCCTCGGGTGGGCCGCCGGGATACCGCCGCGGCTCAGGAGCGCCGCGAGGGCGTCGTCGCCGTCCTCGTCCGCTCCCAGGCGCTGACCGCGCCGGGACCGGAGCACGTCCAGCAGGCCGTCCTGGTCGGAGGTCGCCGCGTCCGGTGCCTCGTCGGCCTTCTCCGCCTCGAAATCGAAGACGCGGTCCGCCACGGCGCTGAGCCGCCGGGAGGGCAGCGGACCGTCGAGCGGCTCCAGTTCGCTCAGCACCTGCGCCCACCGGTTGCCGTTGGTGACGGTCTTCCGCGTCGGGTTGTACGTCCACTGGGCGGGCGGCTGCTCCCCGAGGTCCACCTGGGAATCCTCGGGCAGGTCGAACGACGCCTCGACGTGCCAGGAGCCGTCCTGGCGGCGCCAGGAGTCCCACTCCAGCGACGACGGGTCGATCCCGTAGCTGCGCACCCGGAACGCCACCATGTCCCCGAGGAGGGCGGGGCTGTCGCCGAACGCGGAGCGGTAGCCGTCGTGGCTCGGCAGGGGGGTGGCGACCTCGACGCGCTGCGCGAGGTACGCCACGTAGTCACGCTCGGCCCGCACCGGGCCCTCGTAGCGCTCGACGTGCGCGAGGTCGAGTCCCGACTCCGCGGACACCTGCTCCGCCGTCGCTCCTGCGCGGATGCGCGCCTGGATGTCGCGCGGGGTCAGATGGACGGGCGGCTTCGGAGGCTTCCGCCGGGGTTCCTCGGGCACGGAGGGAGCCTCGGACACCGACGGCCGGGACACACCGGCCCTGGTGGTCGCGGTGCGCAGCGCATCGTCGATGGGCAGCCGGAACGACCTGCCCTGCTCGCCGCTCAACAGCAGATGTTCGCCATCCACACCCACCAGGCGTAACTCCTGCATCGATTCCTCCAGCCGACAATAATTCCTAGGGGAAACTGTGCCATTGAATGGCGGCCATTCCTACTACGCGGTAAGGCGTGGCGTACGCTGCACGGGCGCCGGGCACAAATTTGGCCCCGTCGACGTTATGCGAGTTCGTTGGAAGCCGCCCGCCGGGCGGTCGGTGATGAGGGGGAAGAGGCAGGGATGACACTCGACGGTCGAACGAATCATGGGGCGACGCACACGGCGCACGACCGCGCCGGACGGCACGGGGAGCGGGCACATACGGAGGGCACCGGGCCGACGGCGGTCCTGGCCCCCGTGATCGACGAGGACGAGCTCGAGGCGGCCGATTCCTTCGACCTGCCGGGAGCGGACCTCTCCAGCGAGGAGATCTCGGTACAGATCCTGGCGGCCCAGGCCGACGAGTTCACCTGCGCGTCGTGTTTCCTCGTGCGCCACCGGTCGCAGATCGCCCACGAACGGGGCGGGCTCCTCTACTGCGTGGACTGCGAAGGCTGAGCGCCCGCGTCAGCGGCTGATCGCCGTCAGCGGGTGAGCGCCGCGGCGAGGCGCTCGGGGTTGCGGGAGGACGCGAGCCAGTAGGGCGTCCGGTCCTCCGGGTCCGTGACCTCGATCCGCACCACGGGGGAGATCCACCCCCGGATACAGAGGTAGGCGAGGCCGTTCAATCCGGGTCCGCGCTGGTACGTGGCGTCGTCGCCGGTGAACCATTCGACCGCGCCGAGGTAGGTCCGTTCGATGCTCGCGCGCCCGACGGTGAGGGTGGTCTCCGTGACGGCGATGCGGGGGGTGGAGAGCACGAGGAGCGTGAACACGATGACCGCGACCACGGCGGCGACGCTGTAGCCGACGAGCATCGAGATGGGTGCGAACACCACGATCGTGGCCGCGGCGAGGCCCGCCGCGATGAGCCAGACCCAGGGGGTCGGCCACAGGCGCTCCTCGTAGAGGACGGCCTGGTCGGGTGTGTTCCGGGGGGCTCCCCCTGGCGCGCTGGACATGACACCAGCTTCCCACCATTTCCCGGATGACTCATCCCGGCCGCCGCCCTGCCCCCGGGCAAAGGCGCTAAAGTGGGGGGCTGGTAACCGGATAGCGTGCGTGGGAGATGCGGTCGATGAGTACACAGCAGGACCTCCCGGTCCAGATCTTGATGCTCGACGACGGCCTCGAGCCGCCCGCGTACGCCACCGACGGCGACGCCGGCGCGGACCTGCGCATCGCCGTGGACCTCGTCCTCGAGCCCGGTGAGCGGTCGCTCGTCCCGACGGGGGTGGCGCTGGCCCTCCCCGCCGGGTACGTGGGACTCGTCCATCCGCGCTCCGGCCTCGCCGCGCGGCACGGCGTGACGATCGTCAACGCCCCCGGGACCGTCGACGCAGGGTACCGCGGCGAGATCAAGGTCTGCCTCCTCAACACGGATCGGACCGAGGCCGTCCGCTTCACGCGCGGCGACCGCATCGCGCAGCTCGTCATCCAGCGCGTCGAGCGTGCGGCCTTCACCGTGGTGGAGGCCCTGCCCGAGAGCGTACGCGGCACCGGCGGGTTCGGCTCGACCGGCGGATTCGGGGGACGCGATGCGACACTGGCCGCCGCGGGCACCCCTGCGGACGGCTGACCCGCCGCTCCCGCGACACCCGTGAAGACTTCATCTACTCGAGCACGTGATCAGGAAAGGAACCCGGAGATGGCTTTTGGGCGCCTCAGGAAGAAGAAGAACGACGACGCCGACGCGCAGCAGGACGCCGAAGCGGTGAGCGACGACGCGCCGGAGGCAGCCCAGGGCGGTCCGGCAGCGGCCGACGCCGACGCGGGAAGCACGACCGGCGACGGCGCCGCCGCCGCCGCCGATCCTGCCGTGGCAGCTCCTGCCGCGACCGACGCCGTCCCTGCGCCCGCCGGGCACGTGGCGAGCGCCGACTACGAGAGGTCGACACTCGGCCCCTTCGACCTGTCGGAGCAGGAGACGGAGAGCGGCTACATCGACCTCGGCGCCCTCCGCATCCACGCGGCCGAAGGGCTGCAGCTGCGCCTCGAAGTGGAGGAGCGCAGCAAGCGTGTCATCGCCGTGACGCTGGACCTCGGCGGCTCGACGCTGCAGCTCCAGGCCTTCGCGGCGCCGAAGACGGAGGGGCTCTGGGACGAGATCCGGGAGCAGATCGGCGTCTCCGTGGGGTCGCAGGGCGGCACCGTCGAGGAACGGCCCGGCCGACTCGGCACCGAGCTCCTCGCGAAGCTGCCTGCACAGACGCCGGACGGCCAGCCGGGCTACCGGGTGGCCCGCTTCGTCGGCGTCAACGGTCCCCGCTGGTTCCTCCGCGGCGTGTTCGGCGGGCCCGCAGCGCTCGACCGGGACGCTGCAGCGCCCATGGAGACGCTGTTCCGCAGCGTCGTGGTGGTCCGCGGCGACCACCCCCTCCCGCCGCGCGAGCTTCTGCAGCTCAGGCTGCCGAAGGACGCCTCGGCCGGCCCTCCGCCCGCGCCCTCGCCCGTGCGCCCCGACCTGAACCCGCTCGAGCGCGGCCCCGAGATCACCGAGACCCGCTGACGCCCGTGCGCACACGGCAGGACGCCCCCGGTCCCGCCGACCGGGGGAACCGGGCAGGCCGGTTCGCGACCGCTCCTCCGGGCGCGGTCCGTCCGGTGCCGCTCCCGGCACCGGCCGCCGAGCCTCTGCCGGCGCCCCTGCCGCAGCGTGGCAGGATCAAGGCGCACGGGGTGATCGCGAGGATCACCATCGCCCCGGCGACGGCGCCGCCGTCGTTCGCGGTCCTCGCGAGGATCGACTGGAACGGAGCGAACGAGGACGTGCGGATCGTCTGGATGGGCCAGCGTCGTGTCCCCGGGATCGAGGCCGGTGTGGCCCTGCGCTTCGAGGGGATGCTGAGCCGGGTCGCCGGCACCCCTACCGTGTACAACCCCCGCTACGAGATCATCGGCCGCCCCGAGGAGTATTGATGAGGAACCACCCGTGAGCCACCCGACCGACGAGACCGGCGCCGGACGCCGACCGGACGCGGGCGCCCGCGCGGTCCCCGGACCCGCCCCCGTGCCTCCCGCAGGGTCTCCCTCCGGGTCTCCTGCGGTGCCTCCCGGGCCGCAGGAGGGCCCGACGGCGGCCGATCTCGCGTCCCAGTACGCCGCCAAGTCCGGTGTGCGGCGCAACCACGCCGGCCAGATCGACGTCCTCTCGTCGATCGGCGGGGTGCAGGGGCTCGCCGAGAGCATCGGGCCCGGACTCGTGTTCACGGTCCTCTTCACCCTCACCACGGACCTGCAGGTCTCGCTGATCGCGGCGCTGGCCGTGTCGGCGGTCTTCACCGCCGTCCGGCTCGTCTCGCGGACCCCCGTGACGCAGGCCCTCGCCGGGCTGGTCGGCGTCGCGTTCTGTGCCTTCGTGGCCCTGCGCACCGGCAACGCCGAGGACTTCTTCCTGCCCGGGTTCTTCATCAACGGCGCGTACATCGTGGCGATGGTCGCCTCGGTGGGCTTCCGGTGGCCCTTCGCGGGGCTCCTGTTCGGCTTCATCCGGAACGAGGGCATCGAGTGGCGCAAGGCCCCGGCGCGGGTCCGCGCCTACAGCACGGCGACCTGGATCATCGTCGCGGTGCTGGCGCTGCGGCTCGTGGTGCAGGTGCCGCTCTACCTCGTCGGGAACGTCGCGGCCCTCGGCTCCACGCGCGTGGCCATGGGCCTGCCGCTGTACGCCCTCGGCCTCTGGCTCGCGTGGATCGTCTCCCGCCCGGCGCCCGCCGTGTCCGAGGGCTCGAGCGCATCGGGCCCCGCCGCACCGAAGGGCTAGGCGGAGCGGGCCCGGCCCGCCCTCAGCCTGCGGCGCGGTCGGTCCTGGCGGAGAGGGCGGCCCGCAGGTCGTCCTCGGCCGCGATGGCGGCCAGGAAGAACATCTCGTCGCCGCCCTCGACGACGTCGTCCGGGCTCGGCGTGATGGGGGAGTCGTCCCGCAGCACGGCGACGACGGCGCAGTCCTCGGGCAGGCTGATCGAACCGATCGTGCCGCCGACGAGGGGCGAGTCCGCGGGAACGGTGAACTCGACGATCGAGGACACCCCGGTCTGCAGCGTCAGCAGGCGCACCACGTCGCCGATCTCCACCGCCTCCTCGACGAGCGCCGTCATGAGGCGCGGGGTGTTGACGGCAACGTCCACGCCCCAGGAGTCGTCGAACATCCAGTCGTTCTTGGGGTTGTTCACCCGGCCCACCGTGCGTCCCACGCCGAACTCGCTCTTGGCGAGCAGCGACACCACGAGGTTCACCTTGTCGTCGCCCGTGGCGGACACCACGACGTCGGCCTCGTCGAGGTGGGCGTCCTTCAGCGTCGTGAGCTCGCAGGCGTCGCCGATCAGCCACTTGGCCCCCTTGAGCCCGCTGCGGCCGATCACCTCCGGCTTCTCGTCGATCAGCAGGATCTCGTGGTTGTTGCCCAGCAGTTCGCGTGCGATCGAGGACCCCACGCTCCCGGCTCCGGCGATGACGACCCTCATCGGCTCTCCTCCTTCGGGGCTGCGGCGAGGATACGGGTGATCTCGTCCGTCGCCGTCGTCCTCATCATGGCGTGCAGGGTGTCGCCCTGCTGGTAGCTCGTCTCGGCGGTCGGGAGGATGCCCTCGCCGAAGCGGGTGACATAGGCGATGCGCACGCCGCTCGCCGCCTCGATGCTCCGCAGCGACCGGCCGAGCCAGGCGTCCGCGAGCGCGAGCTCGGCGAGGATCAGCCGGCCGGAGGTCTCGCGGAAGTCCCCGTTGATGGTCTGCTCGGGCAGGATCCGCCGCAGCACCTGGTCGGCGCTCCAGCGGACCGCCGCGACCGTGGGGATGCCGAGGCGCTGGTAGATCTCCGCGCGCCCCGGATCGTAGATACGTGCGACGACGTGCGGCACGTGGAAGGTCTCCCGGGCCACGCGCGTGGCGAGGATGTTGGAGTTGTCGCCGCTGGAGACGGCGGCGAAGGCGTAGGCGTCGCCGATCTCCGCGTACTTGAGCGTCTCGCGGTCGAACCCCACGCCGGTCACCTTGCGACCGCCGAACGAGGACCGCAGCCGGCGGAACGCGCGGTCGTCCTGATCGATGATTGCTACCGAGTGCCCTGAGTCGTCGAGGGTGTGCGCCAGACTGACACCCACCCTGCCGCACCCCATGATCACGAAATGAGCCACCGAGGCACCCCTGATTCCTGCTGTAGATCCTGCTGTCCCGTGCCGTACCAGCACCAAGCCTAGTGGCTGCCCGCGGGCACGGACGCGCTAGTGTTTGGGCTGTGCTGACTTTTCTCGAGGCTGTCAAGAGGGTGCTGGTGGGCAGGCCCTTCGCCAGCGACAGCCTGAGGAGCAGGACGCTCCCGAAGCGCCTCGCGATGCCCGTCTTCTCCGCCAGTGCCCTCTCGTCGGTCGCCTACGCGCCGGACGAGATCCTCCTCACCCTCGCCCTCGCAGGCGTGGCGGCGGTGGCCATCTCGCCGTGGGTGGGGGTGGCCGTGATCGCGGTGCTGCTCGTCGTCGTCGCCTCCTACCGCCAGGCCATGCGGGCCTACCCGTCGGGCGGGGACGACTACGAGATCGCCAAGCGGAACATCGGCCCCCGGGCCGGGGCCACGGTCGCGTCGGCGCTCATGGTCGACTACGTGCTGACGGTGGCCGTCTCGGTCTCGGCGGCCGCGCAGTACGTCGTCTCGCTCGCGCCATCCCTCCACGGTGCTCGCGTGGTGCTGGCCGTCGCCGGTGTCGCGGTGCTCGTGCTGCTGAACCTCCGCGGCACCACGCGCGGCTTCCGGGCCCGCGCCGTCGTGGCCTACGCCTTCCTCGCCGGGATCCTCGCCCTCTGCGCCACCGGTGTGGTCCAGGCGCTCTCGGGCACCCTCGCGCAGGCGCCGAGCGCCCGCTTCGAGATCGTGCCGGACGCGGCCCTCGACACCGGCCTCGTGGGCCTGGCCGGCGCGCTCCTGGTCCTCCGGGCGTTCTCGGCGGGCGCCGCAGCGCTGACCGGGCTCGAGGGGCCCGTGTCGAACGTGCCCCGTTTCCAGGCGCCGCAGAGCCGGAACGCCGCCACGACACTGCTCATCCTCGGCATCGTGTCCTCAGCGATGCTCGCGGGCATCATCTACCTCGCCAACGCCGCGCGCGTCCACGTGGTGCAGGATCCGGCGGCGCAGCTCCGCCTCGACGGCGGCCCCGTCCCCGGGGACTACATCCAGGCCCCCGTAGTGAGCCAGCTGGCCCGGACCGTCTTCGACGCCGGGTCGCCGGCCTTCTACGGCGTCGTCGCCGTGACGGCGCTGGTCCTGCTGCTCGCCGCCCACGCGGCCTTCGCCGCGTTCCCCGTCCTGGCCTCCACCCTCGCGACCGACGGGTACCTGCCGCGGCAGCTGCGCACCCGGGGGGACCGGCTGACCTTCAGCAACGGCATCCTCCTGCTCGGACTCGGCGCCGTCGTGCTCATCGTCCTCTTCCAGGCGGACGTCACAGCGCTGGTGCAGCTGTACATCGTGGGTGTGTTCGTCTCCTTCACCGGGGGCCAGCTCGGCCTGGTCCTGCACTGGAACCGCACCCTGCGCAGCACGGTCGGCACCCAGGAGCGCTGGGCCATCCGCAAGTCGCGGGCCATCAACATGCTCGGCTTCGTCCTCACCGCGGCGGTGCTCGTCGTCGTGCTCGTCACCAAGTTCGAGTACGGGGCGTGGATCGCCGTCCTCGCGATGGCCGTGCTCTTCGCCGTCATGCGCAGCATCAAGAAGCACTACGACGTCGTGGCCGCCGAGCTCGCGATCGACGACGCCGTCCACCTGCGTGCGCTTCCCTCCCGGGTCCACGCCGTGATCCTCGTCTCCCACGTCCGGAAACCGGTGCTGCGGGCGCTGGCATTCGCCCGGGCCTCCCGGCCGTCCCGGCTCGACGCCATCACCGTGGACGTGGACCCCGAGCAGACGCGCCGCACCCTCGCCGACTGGGAGAGATACGAGATCCCCGTACCCATCACGGTCCTCGCCTCGCCCTACCGCGACACCATCACCCCGATCCTCGACTACATCACGACGATGCGCAGGGACTCCCCGCGTGACCTCGTCGTGGTCTACATCCCCGAGTACGTGGTGGGAAAGTGGTGGGAGCAGCTCGTCCACAACCAGACGGCCCTGCGCATCAAGGCACGGCTGCACTTCGTCCCCGGGGTGATGGTTGCCAGCGTGCCGTGGCAGCTCGCGTCCTCCGACGCGACCCGCATCTACCAGGACCTGAAGTAGGAAGACATCATGACCCTCCCTGAACCATCCGCAGCTCCCGATCCCGCCGCCACGGAACCGGCCGGGACGGTGGACCTGACCATCGAACGGCCCGCCCACGGCGGGCACTTCGTGGCGCGGCACGAGGGCCGCGTGGTGTTCGTGCGGCACGCGCTGCCGGGGGAGCGCGTGCGCGTGCGCTTCACCGACACGGACGACGGCGCCAGCTTCTGGCGCGCCGACGTCGTCGAGGTGCTCGAGTCCTCACCCCACCGGGTGACGCATCCCTGGCCGCTCGCCGACGCCCTCTTCACGGCCGCCCGCGGACGCTCGGCCGTGGGGGGTGCCGAGTTCGGGCACATCGCCCTCGACGAGCAGCGGCGCCTGAAGGCCGCGATCTTCGAGGAGCAGCTCGCCCGCCTGGCGAAGACCGGGAGGACCGTGACCGCCGAACCCGCCCGCGGCGAGGCCGCCGACGGGCTGGCCTGGCGCACGCGGGCCGCCTTCGCCGTCGACGCCGCCGGACGCCTGGCGATGCACCTGCACCGTTCGCACTCCGTCGTCCCGGTGCGGGAGATGCCCCTGGCCGTCCCCGCGATCAACGCGCTGCGGCTGTGGACCCTGGACCTCTCCGGAATCGAGCGGGTGGACGTCGCCGCACCGTCCGGCGGGGGAGACCCGCTGGTCCTCCTCGTCCCCGCCGCCGGCACGTCCCCGCGCCGCGTCGCCGCCGTGGCGTCCTCGATCGACGGCGCCTCGGTGGGAGTCCTCGAACCGGAGTCCGGCCAGGTCCGGCGCCTCACGGGGCGGACCTGGCTCCAGGAGAGCGTGCTGGGACTCGACTACCGCGTCACCGGCGCAGGGTTCTGGCAGATCCACCGGGGCGCACCGGAGGCCCTCGCCACCGCTGTGCTCGACGGCCTCCAGCCCGCCGCGGGCGAGCGGATCGCCGATCTCTACGCCGGTGCCGGGCTCTTCACCGTGCCCCTCGCCCGCGCCGTCGGCCCGACCGGATCCGTGCTGTCGGTCGAGGGGTCCCCCGGGACGAGCCGCGACGCGCGACGCAACCTCCACGGCCAGGACCACGTGGCGATCGTGCAGGGCCGCGTGGACGCCGTGCTCGGCCGCTGGAACGAGCCGCTCGACGCCGTGCTCCTCGATCCGCCCCGCGCCGGCGCGGGGAAGAAGGTGGTCCGGCAGATCCTCGACGCCTCGCCGCGGGTGGTCGGCTACGTGTCCTGCGACCCGGCGTCGTTCGCACGCGACCTCGGCTATTTCCTCTCCGCCGGCTGGACGCTCGACACCCTCCGCGTCTTCGACCTCTACCCCCACACGCACCACATGGAATCGTTCGCGCGCCTCCTCCCGCCGTCGGCCTGACCCGGCGGCGGTCACGGATCGCGGGTCCCCGATGGCACCCGGGCGGATACCCGAACGTTAGAGTTAAGGTCAATCAGCGGCGATTCCTTCGCCACGCCGAACGAACCGAGGAGGCGCCGATGGGACTTCTGGAGACTATCCACGGCCCGCAGGACCTGAGCAAGCTCAGCGAGGCTCAACTGGCGGCTCTCGCCGGGGAGATCCGCACATTCCTGGTCAGCAACGTCTCGCGCACGGGCGGACACCTGGGCCCCAATCTCGGGGTGGTGGAGCTGACCCTCGGCATCCACCGCGTGTTCGACTCGCCCCGCGACAGCATCATCTTCGACACCGGCCACCAGTCCTACGTGCACAAGCTCGTGACCGGGCGCCAGGACTTCAGCACCCTCCGCCAGCAGGGCGGCCTGTCCGGCTACCCGTCCCGCGCCGAGTCGGTGCACGACGTCGTCGAGAGCTCCCATGCCTCGTCCTCGCTCTCGTGGGCCGACGGCATCTCCCGTGCCCGTGTCCTGAACGGGGAGGGGGACCGCTACACCGTCGTGCTCGTGGGCGACGGCGCACTCACCGGCGGCATGGCCTGGGAGGCCCTCAACAACATCGCCGCGGACAAGCGGCGGCGCGTCGTGATCGTGGTCAACGACAACGGCCGCTCCTACGCGCCGACCATCGGCGGCGTGGCCGACTACCTCGCGTCCCTCCGCCCCACCCTGGACTCCGTGCGCACGCATCGCGTCTACGAGCGCACCCTCGACTGGGTGAAGCTGCGCATGCAGAACGGCGGCACGGCGGGCGAGTTCAGCTACAAGAGCCTGCACGCCATGAAGAAGGGCATCAAGGACTGGTGGGCGCCGCAGGGGCTCTTCGAGGACCTCGGCATGAAGTACGTGGGCCCCGTGGACGGCCACGACCAGTCCGCCGTCGAGCAGGCCCTGCACCTGGCCAGGAACTACGAGGGGCCCGTGATCGTCCACGCGATCACCGAGAAGGGCCACGGCTATGCGCCCGCCCGCGCCCACGAGGCCGACCAGTTCCACGCCGTCGGCGTGATCGACCCCGAGACGGGCGAGCCCGTGGACGCGGCGGGCCAGCAGTCCTGGACCTCCGTCTTCGCGAACGAGATCGCGGACATCGCCGACGAGCGCCCCGACATCGTCGGCATCACCGGCGCCATGCTCATCCCTGTGGGCCTCCACCGCTTCGCCGCCCGCCACCCGGACCGCGTGTTCGACGTCGGCATCGCCGAGCAGCACGCTCTCACGAGCGCGGCGGGCATGGCCTTCGGTGGGCTGCACCCCGTCGTCGCCCTGTATGCGACGTTCCTGAACCGTGCCTTCGACCAGCTCCTCATGGATGTCGCCCTGCACGAGGCAGGCGTGACGGTGGTCCTCGACCGGTCCGGCGTGACGGGGCCCGACGGCGCCAGCCACCACGGCATGTGGGACCTCGCGATGCTGCAGGCCGTGCCCGGACTGCACCTCGCCGCGCCGCGCGATGCCTCCCGGCTGCGCGAGGAGCTCCGCGAGGCCGTCGCCATCGGCGATGCGCCGAGCGTGGTGCGCTACTCCAAGGGATCGGTCGGTGCGGAGGTCGAGGCGATCGAACGCCTGGACGACGGCGTGGACGTCCTGTCCCGCAGACCGGCCGGCTCCCGCCAGAACGACGTGCTCATCATCAGCGTGGGAGCCATGAGCGAGCTCGCCCTCGACGTCTCGAACCGGCTCGGCGCGCAGGGCATCAGCTCCACCGTCATCGACCCGCGCTGGCTCCTGCCGGTCTGCCGGTCGGTGATCGACCTCGCCGCCGAGCACCGCCTCGTGATCGTCATCGAGGACGGCGTCCGCGCCGGCGGGGTCGGCTCGAGGATCCGCCAGGAGATGCGCTCGGCGGGCGTCGACACCGCGCTCAACGAGGTGGGCCTCCCGGTCGAGTTCCTCGACCACGGCTCGCGCAGCCAGGTGCTGGAACGCGTGGGACTCACCGCCCAGAAGATCACGCACGACGTCGTCGCGCAGGTCCTCGGCACCAAGGTGCCGGTCGCGCGGCCGCTCGCGGGCGACCACGCGCCGGCCACCGGGCAGCTCCCGAACCTCTGACCCGGCGCCGCCCGGTCGGTGGCGCCGCCGGTACCCGTGGGGACCACCGACGGGTACCGGGGCGGGAGCTTCCCGGGCGGGCTCGCCGTTCCACGGGCCCCTCTGCAGGAGTCCGGTGTGAGATAATGACGAAGGCCGGCGAGGGAACCACATTCCCACACCGGTCCAGTGACAGGCTTCCGTTCCACCAGCGATGCTTCCGTCCTACCGAGTCCGCCCCGTCGGCGGAAGGAGGGGGAATCCGCTGGAGGGACCCACCGTCGACAAGGGCGGCTGAGTTGGAAAAGCGCCACTGGTCTCCGAGTGATGACGCACCCCCATGACGGTGTGACCTCGGACGATATGACAACGACTTCCGGTCAGCCGCCGGGCGAAGGGCCCACGGCGGGCCGACATACCGCCCTGGAGGGCGTCGGAATGTGGCCGGCGCCGCAGGGGCTTGGAGCGAGCACCCATGGATCAGTCAGAACAGCTGGGGAACGACCAGAACGCAACCGTCGCACCCGAGGCCGCACAGCAACCCTCGGAGCAGGCCGCGCCGGTGAAGGCGCCGCGCAGGCGCCGCGCCGCCAGTGCCCCGGCAGGGGCACCGCCCGCCGTGCAGGAGACCGCGCCCGCCGCGGGAGCCCCGGCGACCGAAGCACCCGTCACCGACGCGCCCACTACTGAGGCGCCCGTCGCGCCGGTCCGCAAGCGGGCCACGCGGGCCCGCAAGACCGCCGTCGCCGAGACCGCCGATGCCGCGCCGACGGCCAGCACGGACACCACGGCCACCACGGACACCACGGGCACCGGCCCGGACGCGGGGGAGGCCACCCCGGGCACCGATGCCGAGGCAGCTCCCGCCGCCCCGGTCCGGGCACCGCGCACCCGTCGCCGGGCGGCCACGGCCGAGGCCGGCCCGGCCGCGCCCGTCGAGCAGCGTCCCTCCGGCGGTGCCGTCCCGGACACGGCAGCTGCCGAGGCCACCACCGGTGGCACGGCGCCGGCGCAGGACGCCACCGACACCGTCTCCGCGAGCACCTCCGCCGACACCGGCGCCTCCGCCGACACCGAGGGTGTCCCGGCCGCGACCGAGGAGAAGCCCGCGCGTGCGCGCCGCACCTCCACCCGGACGCGCAGCCGCCGCGCCTCGGAACCCGTCCCGTCCGCCGAGCCGGAGCAGCCGGCCGATCCCGCATCGGCCACCGACGCCACGGGCGCCACCCCGGACACCACCCCGGACACCACCCCGGACACGACGGGTGCCACTGCGGCAGCGACCCCCGACGACGCCGCAGCAGCGGCTCCCGAGGACGAGGCGGCAGAGGGACAGCGCAGCGATCCCTTTGCCGTCCCGGAATCACCCCTGTCGCTCCTGTTCCATGCCCCCGACCTGAGCACTGTCACCGTGCCCTCCGTCAAGGTCACCGCGCCCCGCGAGGAGGACCCGGAGGAGGACACCGAGGACGCCGGCCGCCGCTCACGGCGGAGCCGCCGCACCCGCGGCCGCCGCAGCGACGCCGGCCAGACCGAGGCGGGCCAGGAGGAGGCGGACACCACCGCCGAGCCGGCCGGGACGAACGGCCCCGACGACGGTGCCGCCGTCACGTCACGCCGCCGTCGCCGTCGCCGTCGTGGCGACCAGGACCTCGAACTCTCGGGCGGCGACGACGACGATCCGCCCAACACGGTCACCCGTGTCCGTGCTCCGCGGCAGTCCAGCGAGCCCGTCTCCGACCGCGTGACCAGCGTCCGCGGCTCCACCCGCCTCGAGGCGAAGAAGCAGCGCCGCCGGGAGTCCCGTGACACGGGGCGCCGTCGCCAGGTCATCACCGAGGCCGAGTTCCTCGCCCGGCGCGAGTCCGTCGACCGGCAGATGATCGTCCGCCAGCGCGACGACAGGATCCAGATCGGCGTGCTCGAGGACGGTATCCTCGCCGAGCACTTCGTCTCCCGCACCCAGCAGGACTCCCTGATCGGCAACGTGTACCTCGGCAAGGTGCAGAACGTGCTGCCGAGCATGGAGGCGGCGTTCGTGGACATCGGACGCGGCCGCAACGCCGTCCTGTACGCCGGCGAGGTCAACTGGGACGCCGCGGGCCTCGACGGCCAGCCGCGCCGCATCGAGCTCGCGCTGAAGTCCGGCGATCCTGTGCTGGTGCAGGTCACCAAGGACCCCGTGGGCCACAAGGGAGCCCGGCTCACGAGCCAGATCTCCCTCCCCGGCCGCTACCTCGTCTACGTCCCCGGCGGCTCGATGACGGGCATCTCCCGCAAGCTGCCCGACGTCGAGCGCAACCGCCTCAAGCGGATCCTCAAGGACCGCCTGCCGGAGAACGCCGGTGTGATCGTCCGCACCGCGGCCGAGGGTGCCAGCGAGGAGGAGCTGACCCACGACATCAACCGGCTCCGCGCCCAGTGGGAGGAGATCGAGCGGAAGGCCGGCTCCACCAAGACCCTGGCGCCCGAGCTCCTGTACGGCGAACCGGACCTCACCATCAAGGTGGTCCGCGACGTCTTCAACGAGGACTTCTCCAAGCTCGTGGTCTCGGGCGAGGAGGCGTGGGACACCATCGAGGCCTACGTCATGTACGTGGCACCTGACCTCGTCGGCAGGCTCGAGAAGTGGTCGGGCGAGGAGGACATCTTCGCCGCGTCACGCATCGACGAGCAGATCTCGAAGGCACTGGAACGCAAGGTCTTCCTGCCGTCCGGTGGTTCGCTCGTCATCGACCGCACCGAGGCCATGACCGTCGTCGACGTCAACACCGGCAAGTTCACCGGCAGCGGCGGGAACCTCGAGGAGACCGTCACCAAGAACAACCTCGAAGCGGCCGAGGAGGTCGTCCGCCAGCTCCGGCTCCGCGACATCGGCGGCATCATCGTGATCGACTTCATCGACATGGTGCTCGAGGCGAACCGCGACCTCGTGCTCCGGCGTCTCGTCGAATGCCTGGGCCGTGACCGGACCAAGCACCAGGTCGCCGAGGTGACCTCGCTGGGACTCGTCCAGATGACGCGCAAGCGCATGGGGACCGGTCTGCTCGAAGTCTTCGGTGAGGACTGCGAGCACTGTGCGGGACGCGGCGTCGTGACCCACATGGAGCCCGTCGAGCACCACCGCTCCGTGCCCGCACCGGAGAGCCAGCCGGTGCGCCAGGACAGGATGTCCCGGAGCGAGCGCAAGCGTAACCGGGGCCGGAGCGGCCAGCCGGTGGACGAGGCGCCCGTGCAGCCTCCCGCTCCCGTGGCCGAGAGCCCCGAGCGTGCGGCGAAGGCGGAAGCCGCCCGCGCCGCCCTGGCGAGCATCGCGGCCGCGACGCACCACGCACACGAGGACCAGGCACACGAGGACCGGACGGAGGAGCCGGCCGCCGAGGCCGACATCCAGGTGACCGAGGCCGTCCTCACGATCAACGGCGAGACGGTGACCCTGCCACGCGCCGAGGGCCGGCGGCCGGAGACCCAGGAGCGCGACGCCTCGCCGTCGACCCGCCTGACCCTCGACAGCCTGAGCGAGGCCTTCAACCGGAGGCCTGCAGCGGGGAACGCGCCCGCCGCAGCAGAGGACGTGCGTGACGGCGCAGCGGTGGCCGACGCCACCGAACCGCCGGCCGTCGACGGAGCCCGCGAAGCAGGCGCCCCTGTGGCAGCTGTGGCACCGGTAGCGGCGTCTCCCGAGGCGCCGGTCCGGCGGGCGCGGCCGCGCCGCCGTGTGGCCCGCAGCGCCCAGGGCGCCGCGGACACGACGATCGAGACGCAGGGCGCGGAGCAGGCCGTCGAGCAGTCGGGGACACGCCATGTCGCCAAGGCTCCGTCGGCGGCGCGGAAGCCCGAGGCCTCCGCGGCCGAGCCGCTGATCTTCGGCGTCGGGGTACCTGCCTCGGAACTGTAGGAACCGCAGGACCGGCCGCACCGGTCACCTGCACGCTCCGCCGGGAAGGCCGGGGTCCGCGAGGACCCCGGCCTTCCGTGTCCAGGGGACGGCCGGATGCCCGCTGATTTGCGGGAAGGCGCAGCTCTGCCGTAATCTTGACCCTCGGTGCACTCGCCTGTTAACCGGCATGTCCGGCGCACGCAGAGGTCCCGACGACACCAGCAGCCGCAGGCCGTGGTGTCAGGGACGCGCAGCGCGGATCCGGTACATGGAGCAACCTTCAGGATTGCTGCCGAAGCGCACCCAGGTTTTTTCATCAGAAGTCAGATTGTCGAGAGAAGTGAGTTCCCAAGTGGTGTACGCGATTGTCCGCGCAGGCGGCCGCCAAGAAAAGGTTTCTGTAGGAGACCTCGTTACCCTTGACCGCGTCACCGGTCAGGCAGGAAGCACGTTCAACCTTCCCGCCCTCCTTCTGGTAGACGGCGCCAAGATCACCTCCGCAGCGGAGGACCTCGCGAAGGTCACCGTCACTGCCGAGATCGTCGAGAATCTTCGTGGACCGAAGATTGTCATCCAGAAGTTCAAGAACAAGACCGGCTACAAGAAGCGCCAGGGTCACCGTTCGGAACTGACCCGCGTCAAAATCACAGGCATCGCGTAGTCCCTTCGGGCTACCGGTCGGTCACGTCAAAACTTCAGCGAAGGCAGGCATAACTCATGGCACATAAGAAGGGCGCAAGCTCCACTCGCAACGGCCGCGACTCGAACGCGCAGTTCCTCGGCGTGAAGCGCTTCGGCGGTCAGGTCGTCAAGGCCGGCGAGATCATCGTCCGCCAGCGCGGCACCCACTTCCACCCGGGCGCCAACGTCGGCCGCGGCGGCGACGACACCCTGTTCGCACTCGAGGCAGGCGCCGTCGAGTTCGGCACCCGTCGCGGACGCAAGGTCGTCAACATCGTCGGAGCAGCAGCAGAGTAATTCTGCCTGTACACGGTGCGCACAGCATTCGGGTGGGGTGAGCCTCTACGGCTCGCCCCACCTTCTTTTAAGCCGATCAGACTCGGCACAGCGAGAGATTTGTAGAAGGAGACCACCGTGGCGAGCTTCGTTGACCGCGTAGTCCTGCACGTATCCGGAGGCACCGGTGGCCATGGCTGCGTCTCCGTCCACCGCGAGAAGTTCAAGCCCCTGGGCGGCCCCGACGGCGGGAACGGCGGCGACGGCGGCGACGTCATCCTCCGGGTCGACCACCAGACCACCACCCTCCTCGACTACCACCACGCACCCCACCGGCATGCCACCAACGGCGGCAACGGGATGGGCGACTGGCGCGGCGGCAAGAACGGCGAGACGCTGATCCTGTCCGTCCCGGACGGCACCGTCGTCAAGACGAAGGACGGCGAGGTGCTCGCCGACCTCGTGGGCGAGGGCACCGAGTTCGTAGCCGCGGCCGGCGGGCAGGGCGGGCTCGGCAACGCCGCGCTGTCCTCCCAGAAGCGCAAGGCGCCCGGCTTCGCCCTCCTCGGCATCCCCGGCGACGAGCGGGACGTCGTCCTCGAACTGAAGTCCATCGCGGACATCGCCCTCGTCGGGTTCCCGTCCGCCGGCAAGTCGAGCCTCATCGCCGCCATGTCGGCGGCCCGGCCCAAGATCGCCGACTACCCGTTCACCACGCTGGTGCCGAACCTCGGCGTCGTCGAGGCCGGCTCCACCCGCTTCACCATCGCCGACGTCCCCGGCCTCATCGAGGGCGCGAGCGAGGGCAAGGGCCTCGGGCACCACTTCCTGCGCCACGTGGAGCGCTGCGCGGCCCTGGTGCACGTCCTGGACTGCGCCGCGCTCGAGGCCGACCGCGATCCGCTCGCCGACCTCGAGATCATCGAACGGGAACTGGAGCGGTACTCCGTCGACATGAGCTTCGCCGGGCCCGACGGGGACGTCATACCCCTCAACGAGCGCCCCCGGCTGATCGCGCTCAACAAGGTGGACGTCCCCGACGGGCGGGACATGGCGGACTTCGTGCGCCCGGACCTCGAAGCGCGCGGCTACCGCGTCTTCGAGGTGTCGGCCTCGAGCCACGAGGGGCTGCGCCAGCTCGGCTTCGCCATGGCGGAGATCGTCGAGGACGCGCGCAGGGCCGTAGCGGCTACGCCGCCGAAGGTCGCGCCCCCCGTGCTGCGTCCGCGCGGCGTCAACGCCGCCTCGTTCCGGATCCGGCACGAGGAGAAGGACGCCCTGCCGCTGTTCCGGGTACTCGGCGAGAAGCCTGAGCGCTGGGTCAAGCAGACCGACTTCACCAACGACGAGGCCGTCGGCTACCTCGCGGACCGCCTCGCCAAGCTCGGCGTGGAGGAGCAGCTCTTCAAGACGGGCGCCAAGCCCGGCGACACCGTGGTGATCGGCGAGGGCGACGGCGTCGTCTTCGACTGGGAGCCGACCATGATGGGCGGCGCGGAGCTGCTCGCCGGTCCGCGCGGTTCCGATCTCCGCCTGGCCGAGTACGTGCGGCCCACGCGCGAGCAGAAGCGCGAGGAGTACCAGGAGCGCAAGGTGGCGAAGGCCGCCGCCCGCGCCGACCTCGAGGCCGACCGCAAGGCCGGCATCTGGACGGAGTCCGTGCAGAACCGCTCCCGTCCTGCCGAGCCCGGCGCGGACGGCGAGTCCGGGGACTGACGCGTGACGCTGGAGCAGTCGCAGCAGCCCTCCGCGTCCCGGGCGGGGCTGGCGGTCGCCGGGCGGATCGTGGTCAAGGTCGGCTCGTCGTCGCTCACCTCGGTGTCGGGGGGCATCTCCGGTGAGGCCCTGGTGGGCCTCGCCGACGTCCTCGCCGCACGGCGTACGGCGGGCACGGAGGTCATCCTCGTGTCCTCCGGCGCGATCGCCGCAGGGCTCGCGCCCCTCGGCCTCGCCCGCCGTCCCTCCCAGCTCTCCACCCAGCAGGCGGCAGCGAGCGTGGGGCAGAGCCTGCTGATGGCGCAGTACGCGCGGGCCTTCGCCGCCCACGGCGTCACGGTGAGCCAGATCCTGCTCACCGCAGACGATCTCGTCCGGCGTTCCCACTACGCCAACGCACACCGCGCGATGGAGCGGCTCCTGAACTTCGGCGTCGTGCCCATCGTGAACGAGAACGACACCGTCGCGAGCCACGAGATCCGCTTCGGCGACAACGACCGCCTCGCCGCCCTCGTCGCGCACCTCGTCAAGGCCGAGGCCCTCGTGCTCCTGTCCGACGTGGACGCCCTGTACGACGGGCCGCCCGCCGCGGGCGCGATGCGCATCCCGCTCGTCGGATCACCGGCGGACCTCGACGGCGTCACGATCGGCCGTGCCGGCAAGGCGGGCGTGGGGACGGGCGGCATGGTCACCAAGGTCGAGGCGGCGACCATCGCCGCCTCCTCCGGCATCCCGGCCCTCGTCACGTCGACGGCGAATGCCGCCGCGGCGCTCCGCGGGGAGGACGTGGGCACCTGGTTCACGCCCACCGGCAAGCGCCAGCCCATCCGGCTACTCTGGCTGGCCCACCTCGCCCGCGTCCTCGGCACCCTGGTGCTCGACGACGGCGCGGTGCGTGCGGTGGGGGAGCGGCGCCGCTCCCTGCTGCCCGCCGGCGTGACCGACGTGTCGGGCGTCTTCGAGGCCGGTGATCCGGTGCAGCTCGTCAGTGGCGACGGCACCGTGGTGGCGCGGGGCCTCGTGAACTACAGCTCCGCGGAGCTGCCGCGGATGCTCGGGCGGTCCACGCACGACCTCGCGGACGAACTGGGCGCCGAGTACGAGCGCTCGATCGTGCACGTCAACGATCTCGTGGTGCTGCGGTCCGCCGTCGCGTCATGAAGGACCCCGGAGGCGGGCGCGCAGCGCCTCCTCGCTAGAATGCTGGGATGACCGATCTGCAGGCCGAGACGACCCCCCGGAACCACGCCGACGCGCTGTCCGCCGACCAGCTGACCGCTGCCGTCCACGCGATCACGGACAGGGCGCGCCTCGCGTCCCGTGAGCTCGGACGTGCCACCCGCGCCCACAAGGACCGCGTCCTCCTGGCGATCGCCGAGGCCCTCGTCGCGCGGCGCGACGTCGTCCTCGCCGCCAACCGGACCGACGTCGAGCGAGGCCGCGCCTCGGGGACGTCCGACTACCTGCTCGACCGGCTCCGCCTCGATGCGCCGCGCATCGACAGGCTCGCGGAGGCCCTGGCGCAGCTGGCCGCCCTCCCTGATCCCGTCGGCACCGCGGTCCGCGCCGAGACCCTCCCCAACGGGCTGAGGCTGCGGCAGGTCCGGGTACCCCTCGGCGTCGTCGCGGCGATCTACGAGGCGCGCCCCAACGTCACGGTGGACATCGCGGGGCTCGCCCTCAAGAGCGGCAACGCCGTCATCCTGCGCGGCGGCAGCGCGGCGGCCGCCACGAACGCGGCGCTGGTCGGCATCATCCGCGACACCCTCGGGGACCACGGACTGCCCGACGACGCGGTCCTCACCATCGACGAGTTCGGCAGGGAGGGCGCGCGGGTCCTGATGGAGGCCCGTGGGCGGATCGACGTCCTCATCCCGCGGGGCGGGCGGGACCTCATCCAGTCGGTCGTCACGACGGCGCGCGTCCCGGTGATCGAGACGGGGGAGGGGAACGTGCACATCCTCCTCGACGAGAGTGCCGACGAGGAGATGGCGATCGACATCCTCCTCAACGCCAAGACGCAGCGGCCCAGCGTCTGCAACACCGTCGAGACCCTGCTCGTGCACAGCCGCTCACGGGCCGCCGCCGGCGTCCTCGCGGCGCTCCTGCGCGCCGGGGTGGTCCTGCACGTCGACGACCGGTCACGGGCGCTGCTGCCCGAAGGGGCCGACGCGCCGACCGCGACCGAGGACGACTGGGGGCGCGAATACATGCAGCTGGACCTCGCCGTGCGCACCGTCGACACCGTCGACGAGGCCCTGCAGCACATCCGGCGGTGGAGCACCGGCCACAGCGAGGCCATCATCACGAACAACCTGGCGTCGTCGGAGGAATTCGTCGCCGGAGTGGACTCGGCGGCCGTGCTGGTCAATGCGTCCACGCGGTTCGTCGACGGCGGCGAGCTCGGCCTCGGCGCCGAGGTGGGCATCTCCACCCAGAAGATGCACGCCCGCGGCCCGATGGGCCTGGCCGAACTGACGACGACGAAGTGGATCGTGCAGGGCGAGGGGCAGATCCGCCGCTGACACCCCGCCCCGGGCGGGGAGGGGGCGGCCCGGTTGCGCGTACCATGGGAGAAACGTCCACGCCGGACCCCACGGGCCGGCTCAACCCCTGACAGAGGAACCACGATGCTCTATTCCCTCGGCAGCGCACTGCTGGCGAACGAGGCCATGGAACAGCAACACTCGCTGCCGATGCCTCCTCTCGTCTACGGTCTCATCGTCATGGGCGTCCTGCTCACCCTGATGATCGTCACCGTGTCGTTCTCCAACGTGCGGAACCGGCACGAGGCCGTCGAGGAGCACATCGACCCCCACAAGCAGCACGCCAACAACCACGACCACGGCGAAGCGAACCGGCACTAGCGTCCAGGTGGCAGCTGACAGCATCGCGCGGGACGTCATGGGCGGTCGGCGGCATCGCGACGGGTCGCCGTGGCGCCTCGGCGTCATGGGCGGGACGTTCGATCCCATCCACCACGGGCACCTCGTCGCCGCGAGCGAGGTCGCGTCGGTGTTCGATCTGGACGAGGTGGTGTTCGTCCCCACCGGCCAGCCGTGGCAGAAGGCCGACAAGGACGTGACGGCGGGCGAGCACCGCTACCTGATGACCGTCATCGCCACGGCGTCGAACCCCAGCTTCACGGTGAGCCGGGTGGACATCGAACGTCCAGGGCCCACGTTCACGATCGACACCCTGCGCGACCTGAAGGTGCAGCGGCCGGAGGCTCAGCTCTTCTTCATCACCGGCGCGGACGCCATGGCCCAGATCCTCACCTGGAAGAACGCGGAGGAGCTGTGGTCGCTCGCCCACTTCATCGGGGTCACGCGGCCCGGGCACGAGCTGAACGGACGGGGACGCGACGTCAGCCTGCTGGAGGTGCCCGCCATGGCGATCTCGAGCACCGACTGCCGACGCCGTGTGGGCGAGGGCAAGCCGGTCTGGTACCTGGTACCGGACGGCGTCGTGCAGTACATCGCCAAGCACCGGCTGTACCGGAGCGAGGCGACGCACGAGGACGAGCAGTCCTCCGGCGCGGAGAGTGGGAACGACGTTCCGGCGGAAGGAAAGCACGGGGGTAACCCCAGCTCCGTACAACAACCGACTGGGTGAAGGCGCAATGAGCAAGGCAGAGGACGAAGCACGGGTCACCGGGTCTCACGAAGCGGACCGTGCCGAGTCAGGGGGGCTCGGGATGACAGGCAGCGACAGCACCGGATCCGCCGTGCGCGGAGCGCAGACGGAAACTGCCGACCGGCCCAGGCGCAGCAGGAGAGCCGCGGAAGCGCCCCTCGATGCCGTCCCGGCGCCGCGCAGGGAGCGTGAGTCGCAGGTGCGTGCCCGCAACCGGGAGGCGCTCCGCACGTTCCGTGCCCTGGCTGACGGACCGGGGACGCAGGACGACGCGCCGGTCCGGATCGAGACACCCACCCGCCGGCAGCTACGCCTGCAACAGGTGGAGGGCCGCGCGGTCGCGCCCGCCGTCGGGGCGGTGCCCGGCGCCGGAACCACTGTCGAGGCCGACGGCACCGGTAGCACCGACCTCCCGGCGGCCTCCGAGGTCACCGGGACCGGCACGGACAGCCGTCCCACGGACGACGGGCACGTCGTCCCCGAGGCCGAGGCGGACTCCCCGCCGTCGGCAGCGGGCCACCCGTCCGACCCTGAGCGCGACGCCGGCCGGGCGGGCGCATCAGCCGTGGGCGCTGCACAGGGTCCCGTACCCGGCGGGCGTCGGGACCGCCGTCGGCAGACCGCCCCGGTGGCCGATGCCCCACAGGACGCGCAGCACGGAGCGGAGACGGAGGCACCCGGACGACGCCCCGAGGACATGAGCGTCGCGGAGGCTCTCGCGGCGCGGAACGCGATCGCCGCGGAGGCGCGGGACCACGCCGCGGCACTCCAGGCGGCCGGCACGGACGATCCGTTCACGGTGGACCTCCGGATCCTGGCGCAGCAGAAGGCCCTCGCCGAGCGGGCCGCGGTCCTGAACTCCCGCGCGCGCCGGGTACAGGAGCTCTCGGAGCAGAACCAGCAGCCGACCCCGGTGTCCGGCGATCCGTCGACGGCGCACAACCTGTCCATCATCACCCCGCCCGAATTCGTCGACGGTCCGGGAGGTTCCCGGACCGTCCTGCGCGCACCCGCCACCTCCTCCGTTCCCGTGGTGCTGCCGCGGCAGGCGTCCGGAGATGCGGCGGGCCCGCTGCTCGGGGCAGCCGATTCCTCGGCCCCGGCGCATCCCGATGCGCGGGGGACGGAGCCGATCCGGGCGCGCAGCGCCTTCGGGCTCGATCCGCTCGATGCCATGACCGCCGGCCTGGGGCGCGTGCGCCGCGTGCGCTACCTGCAGTATTCGTTGCTCGGAGTGGGCGCCGCGGCGCTCTCAACCGGAATAGTATTGACAGTCAGCTCCCTCAATGGGTGAAACCGCTGGCACCACACAAGGAGATCAGTGAGCGCTACCGAAGAGTCCATCAGCATCGCCCGTACGGCGGCGCATGCCGCAGCGGACAAGATCGCACAGGACATCATCGCCATCGACGTCAGCGACCGGCTCGCCATCACCGATGTCTTCCTCATCGCCTCGGCGCCGAGCGAGCGTCAGGTCAACGCGATCGTCGACGGCATCGAAGAGGAACTCTCGAAGCAGGGCCTCAAGCCCGTGCGACGCGAAGGGCGCAGCGAGGGCCGGTGGGTCCTGCTCGACTACGCCCAGGTGGTCGTCCACGTGCAGCACGAGGAGGACCGTGTGTTCTACGCACTGGACCGGCTCTGGAAGGACTGCCCGTCCGTCGACCTCCAGCTCGAGGGCGCACTGCAGAGCTCGCCGCAGGTCGCGGCGTCCGACGACGCCGAGTGACGCGGTATCCCCACGCCGATCCCGCAGCGCGCCGCGTCATCTTCTGGCGGCACGGCCGCACGGAGTGGAACCGGTCCGGCCTGTTCCAGGGCCAGGAGGACATCGACCTGGACGAGACGGGGCGCGAACAGGCGGCGCGGGCGGCCGAAGTGCTGGTCACCCGGCAGCCCGCGCTGATCGTCTCGTCGGACCTGCGCCGCGCCGCCGACACGGCCGCGGCCCTGTCCGAACTCAGCGGCATCCCCGTGTCCTACGACGACCGCCTCCGGGAGACGGACGCCGGGCAATGGCAGGGGATGTCCTTCGCGGAGATCGACGAGAAGTTCGCCGAGGACAACGCGGCGTGGCGCGGGGGCGACCCCGACGTGCGGGCGGGCGGCGCCGAGAACAGGATCGACGTCGGCGACCGCATGCTCGCGGCGGTCACTGACGCCGTCGCCCGCATCGAACCGGCGGAGACCCTCGTGGTGGTCAGCCACGGCGGAGCGATCAGGGCCGCCCTGGCGGCCCTGATGGGACTGCCACCCAAGCGGTGGGGCTCGCTCGCGGGCCTGTCCAACTGCCACTGGTCCGAGGTCCACGAGGTGGTCGGCAGGTCCGATGCTCTCTTCTCCTGGCAGTTGACGGAGCACAACGTGGGCCTCGGCTCGCTGCCGGCGGAGCCGCTGGAAGGGTGAGCCGGGACGGGCAGCACGATTTGGCGAAGCCGCCAGAATTTACTACACTGAACAAGTTGCTTCAGCGGGGTGAGAACCTCCGGAAGCAGTGAAGTACGGGGCTATGGCGCAGCTGGTAGCGCACCTGCATGGCATGCAGGGGGTCAGGGGTTCGAATCCCCTTAGCTCCACCACGAACCGCCGGATCAGGATGAAAATCCTGGTCCGGCGGTTTTTCGTCGTCCGGCAGTGCGTGGGGCGGTACCGCGGCCTACTGGGCCCGGACCGCCGCGAGGGCGTCCCGCACGGCCTCGACGGCGACCGCCGTATCGGCGTCGTCCGTACTCCAGTTGCTGACCGAGATCCTCAGGATGTCCCGGCCGTGCCAGCGTGAACCGGACATCCACACCCGGCCGTCGGCGATGATCCGGGCCGTGACCGCCCGCGTGGTGGCGTCGTCCCCGAAGGCGAGGGAGACCTGCGTGTAGGAGACCTCGTTGAGCACCTCGACGCCGTCCAGCTCGGCGAGGTGTTCCGCGAGCGTGCGGGCGTGCCGCACCAACTGCCGGACCTGCTCGGTGACGCCGTCCCGGCCGAGCGATCTGAGCGCCGCCCACACCGGTACGCCGCGGGCCCGTCGGGACAGCTCGGGGACCGTCTCGAAAGGATCCGCGGGGCCGTCCGCGTCCTGGATCAGGTAGCTGGCGTGCAGGCCCATGGCTGCACGGAGCGCCGTGGCGTCCCTGACCACAGCGATCCCGCAGTCGTACGGCACGTTGAGGGTCTTGTGCGCGTCGGTGCCCCAGGAATCCGCATCCTCCATTCCTCCGGTCAAGGCCGCCAGTTCCGGTACCGCAGCGGCCCACAGCCCGAAGGCGCCGTCCACGTGGACCCAGGCGCCGTGGGATCTGGCGACGGCGATCGCCTCCCTGAACGGATCGAAGGCACCGGAGTGCAGGTTCCCGGCCTGCAGGCAGACCAGGAGCGGGGGGTGGCCCGATCCGCCGGACGGCAGGCCTCCTGTGCCGGTCCGGGCGAGGTCGAGGGCGCGGTCGAGTTCCGCGGCATCCATGCGGCCCTCCCGGTCTGCGGGTACCACCGTGGGGCGGCCCAGACCCAGGTAACGGAGGCCGAGATCGATCGTGTCGTGCCGTTCCCGGCCCACGAAGCAGTGGATCCGGGGGCCGCCGGTGAGGCCGTCCGCGTCCAGGTCCCAGCCGGCGTCGGTCATCAGGCGCCAGCGCGCCGCGGCCAGCCCCGTGAAGTTGGCCATGGTGGCGCCGGTGGTGAATCCGACGTCCGCTTCCTGCGGAAGGCCCAGGAGGTCGAGTACCCAGCGGCCGGCGGCTTCCTCCAGGGCTGCCGTGGCAGGGCTCGCGAACCGGAGCCCGGTGTTCTGGTCCCACGCGCTGACCAGCCAGTCCGCGGCCAACGCCGCAGGCAGAGTGCCGCCGATGACCCACCCGAAGAACCGTCCGGAGGGCATCGCCATCAGTCCGGGTTCCGCCGCCGTCGCGAGGTAGTCCACCACCTCGGTCGCCGGGATCCCGTCGGGAGGGAGGGGACCGCCGAAGTCCGCTGCGAGGTCCGCGGCGCTCAGCCGCGGTCCTACCCGCCGCTGGTCCTGGCTCTCCAGCCACTGGCGGGTATGCCGGACAGCGGCCGCCAGGGCTTCGCTGTAGTGCTCTTCCGGTGCTGACATAGCTGCATGCTACGCCCGGGCAGGACCGCACGGACCGGGCGGGGAACGATGAGTGTGAGCCCCGGCGGCAGGGCTCAGCGGCGGGTACGTGGCCTGGAGTACCGGCGGGTCAGATCGGTCAGGGCCAGGGTGGAGATGATGATGGACACGGCGACGGCGGCCAGCATGACGTACAGCCCCGTGAGCATCGTCATGGGTGAACTCGCGTCCCGCAGGAACCCGATCCCGCCGACCGCTCCGACGACCCAGAAGAGGGCCACGCCGAGCAACGCCACGAGTGACGGCACGGCTCCCTGATTGTGCTTGAACCACTGCGTCGGCCGTGCCGATCCGAACCCCATGAGCGCCATGCTCCAAGTCTCGTGGCAGCGAACTGACAAGGGTGCTGACGACACGTATCGGTTGGGTCACAGTCCCTACCCGGAGATCAGGGCGCAGGTCATGGCACGGCCCTCCTTTCTCCCGGCCCACGGGGCGGGCGCCGCTGCTAGTCTGGCGCCACCCGACCAAGGAGTGCCGTGGCACCGGAGATCGACCCGCATGGCCTGACCCCCCGGCAGATCGAACTGATCAACGAGGGCCGCAAGCTCGAAGGCGTCCATCTGACGCTCTTCGGCTACTTCGGCGGACCGGAGCTGCAGGGCGCCTGCATCGGGCGCATGCAGCTCGACGAGGACGGTCGCCTCCCGGCGTCCAACTACGATTCGCCCGAGGACCGGCTGAAGGACCTGGTGCTCGCCCAGCTCCTCCGCGGAGCGCTGCGCCAGTCCATCCCCCTCGTCCTGGCCGGGATCTTCGAGGACATCTTCGCCCTGCGCACCCTGGAGGCCGACGGCGGCGACACGCAGAGCTTCATCCGTTCCGCCGGCGCCCGTGTGGTGGACATGCTGCCGCCGAGGTACCGGCAGTACTACACCTCCGATTTCCTGCAGCGGTTCGCCGTCGTGGCGTCCGAGGTGGCCTCGGACTTCGAACTCGGCTGGGAGGAGCCGCGCACCTTCGCACACGAGCTCGCCGCCTACTGCTTCGCGAAGAAGGGGATCCGGAACGCCGACACCGACTACGGCGCGGGGCTCGGAGCGGTGAACCTGGACCGCATGATGGTCGGCCTGCTCGGGGAGACCGTCGCGCTCGAGGGAGCCTACCTTTCGGCGGCCGACGGCCAGGAGCCCGATCGGCCCGACTGGTTCGTACCCTACGACCCGGCGTCCCGGGTCAACCCCTACCTCTACCCGGAGGGGATGCCCAGCACGGAGCAGGTGGACCTGCTCGAACACCAGCTCGCCCACGAGATCCCGGAGAAGTACCCGGGCCCGGCACGGCGGCGCGCCCTGGACGAGGGGGCGCTCATCGACATCAGTCCGTTCGCCTCCCGCCGGTACTTCCTCTGCCCGGTCGCGGTCGAGCACGCCGTCGTCGCCGGGCTCGGCCTCGACGACCTGCCCGAGGACTCCGACTGGGAGGACCTGCTGCTGCACATCGCCTGGTACGGCGCTGCGGAGCATCCCACCTGGAAGAGCTTCGACTACATCGCCTCCGGCGACGAGGGCCGGCACCTGCATGTCGCGCTCGTGGCCGGAATCGACGAGATGGACTCGCCGGTCCTCACGATCCAGTACGTCGGCGAGGTCGTGGAGGAACCGGCGACGGGCGAGTGAGGAGCCCGGCCCGGGACGCCGGGGAGGTGAGTGTCAGCCCTCGCACTCCACGCAGTACTTGTCACCGTTCTTCTCGCGTGCAAGCTGCGTCCGGTGATGGACGAGGAAGCACGACATGCAGGTGAACTCGTCCTCCTGCACGGGGACGACCAGCACCTGGAGCTCCTCGTCGAGGATCGCGCCCGGGAGATCGAAGCCTTCAGCGGTGTCGACGTCCTCGGTGTCGATGACGGCCGTCTGGCTCGTGGCGCTGCGTTGGGCCTGGATCGCGTCGAGCGATTCGTTGGCGGGCTGGTCCTCTTCACGGACGCGAGGTGCGTCGTAGTCGGTTGCCATGAGGGTATCTCGTCCTTCTGTTGTCGGGAGTCGAAACAGGTTACAGGCGTGGACGAGGAGCCCGGGCCGCAGCATTCGTGGCCGCGGATCGGGCGGCGAGGTGTAACCTGCCCTTCGGCACCAGTGCGTCCGCCGCCGCAGCGGGGCGCGCGGCAGTACTCCGTGGCATCAGATCACGCTCGGCGCCCTGCCCTGCAGGCGCCGGCACGTCGGCGGTCGTGGGATCCGGGGGCGGCTACCCCGCGGATCAGGACCCGCCCTTCGCGGTCGCCTCGTCGAGCAGCTCGCAGACATCGCTCACGTGCCGCGTGGCGTCGACGATGTCGACGGAGACGGGCTCAAGGACGTCGGGATCCTCCGAGAACTCGAGATCGATCGTCAGGCGTCCCTTCTCGAAGTAGAAGAACTCCGGCAGCCCCGCGTCGGCCAGCGCGTCAGCTTCGACGGAGCTGAGGGGCCAGATGATGGAGGACGCCCCGAGCGACACGGAGACGCTTCGCTGGTCCGCGGAGCTGCGCTCGGCGGCCCGGCCCGAGATGTCCAGCTCGTCGATGAAGGCCTGATCGGAGTGCCGGGTGAGGTCGACGGTGGCGTCCCCGCGGTATCTGATGACGGTGCTGCCGTCCTCTCTCACCCTCACCTTCCATTCGACCTCCCGGACGTCACCCGCGGCCATCGTGACCGTCGTGCCGCAGGCGTTGATGTCGACCGGGGCGTAGTAGGCCGAAGGGACCGGGACGTACTCCCCGTCCGTGTCCTCCGGTGGCGACGCGGGGGGTTCCTCGACGGCGTCGGCACCGGCGGGTGCTACCCCGGTGAAGGCCAGTGCAAGCAGCAGGGGCAAAAAGGAAAGCTTCTTGAGGTCTTTCACGGGAACTCCTCGGCACTGCAGGATCACGCGTCCGGTGTCCTGCCTGATGAATGGGATTCATTGCCTGCTAGGCGACGAGACCGGTCGTGGTGCCCTGGGGGCGTCGGAGGACGCCGACACGCGAATGCTATTCCTGCCCCTGAGCCGCGTCAACGAGCGGGAAGCCCTCTGCGGACGGGATCGCCGATCCCTGCGCGCGTCGCGTGCACCTCCCCGCAGTGCCTCGATCCTCTGCGGAGACACGAGTAGGGTCGGCGCATGGAACGGGTGGAGGGGATCGGCGGGCTGTTCTTCCGTGCGCGGGATCCGGAGGGCCTGGTGGCCTGGTACAGCCGGCACCTCGGCGTCGATCCGCCGCCGATGTCCTACGCGTCGTCGTCCTGGCGGCAGGCTGCCGGAGCGACAGTCTTCGCCGCCCTGCCTGCCGATTCCGACCATCTCGCCCAGGGTGCCGGATGGGCCGTGACCTTCCGTGTCCGCGACCTCGCGGCGATGGTGGAGCAGCTCGAGAGCGCAGGGATCCCTGTCGAGCGGGATCCGCAGACCTACCCGAACGGACTGTTCGCGTCCCTGTCCGACCCTGAAGGGCATGCCATCCAGCTCTGGCAACCGGCCGGTGCTGACGCCTGAGGATCCTCTCCGGCCGGCAGGATCCCGGACCAGGTGGTCCGCAGGACACCCTGCATCGATGCCCTTCCGCCCGCGCGCACCGCGCCGAACGCCGCCCCGTTCCCAACTCCTGGCAGGGAGCGGAACCTCCCCGCCGGGCAGTCGATCAGCGGCGCCGCAGCGTCTCCCGGCGGACGTCCGCCGTCACGGGCGCTCCCGCCTGCCCCGGTACAGGGTTGCGACGCTGTGGGCGGACACCCTTCCGGCCCTGGTTGGCAGGCCGTTCGAGGGCCCGTGGGCCGAGCTGTCCCCGGGCAGTCCGACGAGCTTCACGAGCCCCGCGAGGCAGCCGACGATCACGACCGACAGGAGTGCCAGCAGCGGGACGTTCGGCCCCTGACGGGAGTCGCTCCGCTCGATCGCGACGGCCTCGGCCGTCTCCGAGGGTGACGCCGAAGCGCTCGGTGTGGGGGACGGCGTGGCCGTGGGCGACGCTTTGGCGGGGCCCTTCGTCACCGGGACCGCCTCGGTGGGCTCCTCGGCGGGCTCCTCGACGGCGACCTCGGGCACCACCTCGGGGACGACGACCTCGGGCAGCACCTCGGGGATGAAGGGCGGAAGGATCGACGGCCCGACCGGCGGGAACTGCTGCTCGGGTGCGACAGGAACGGGGTCGGGCGTGGGGACGTCCGACGGAGCCGGGGTCGTCGGAGCGGGCGAGGGCGGAGCGGGGGACGGCGACGGTGCAGGGGGCGGCGTCGGGACGACGGTCGGCACCGTTGTCTCCACCGGCGGAGGCGTCGTAGATCCCGGATTCGGAGTGACAAGAGCCGGAGACGAGGGAGGGGCGGGTGGGAGCGTGAGGTCATTCGCGGATGCCGCGGCCGCGCCGAAGGTCAGGCAGCCCACCACGACGACGGCAGCAGACAACAGCGACTTCAGCGGCTTGCTCATGATTCCCCCAGTCCGTGGACCCAGCGCCCACAGCGGTCAGCTTATCCTTCGGGAGGCACCAACCGCCCCTCCGCGCGGAACGCAGCCCTGCCGGCGGCCGGGACCGTGCCTCTCACCCGCCGCCGGCCGGTGCGGGCGCCTGTTCAGGCCGAAGCGGCCTCTGCCGTCGAGAGGGTCTGCAGGCCGGTGACCCGCAGCAGGTCCAGCCTCGCCTCGTCCTCGCTGCCCGGGACGACGGTGTAGACGACGACGCGCAGATCGCTCCCCGGCACGGTGAGGACGTCGCAGTCGACGCTGATCGGTCCCACGGGGGTACCCGTGACGGTCTTGCGGCTGGAGCGATGCTCGGCGACCCGCGCCCCCGCCCATCGCCGTTCGAACTCCGGTGATGCGGTGCGCAGCCTGGCCACGAGCCCTCCCAGCTCGGCGTCGTTCGGGTAGCGTCCCACCGCCGTCCGCAGGTCGGCAGCGAGATCGCTCGCGAAGTCGTCCGCGTGCTGGTCGTCGAACTCCGTCCCCTCGTGTCCGGAGGTGAAGTGGCGCCAGACGAGATTGCGCTCGCGACCGGTCAGGGCGGACGGGTCTCCGTTCAGGGCCGCCCAGAGCGGATTCCACAGCAGGATGTCGTGGGCTGCGGTGAAGACGGCCAGTGGCACATCCCCCAGGCGATCGACAATGCGCTGCACGCCCGGCGAGATGTGCCGGGGTACCCGGCCCGACGGCGGTACGGCTCCGGCGGCCCGGTAGAGATGATCGCGTTCCTTCTCGGACAACCTCAGCGCGACGGCGAGGGCACCGAGCAACTGCGGGGAGGGATGGGTGGCCCGCCCCTGCTCGAGGCGGACGACGTAGTCGACGCTGATGTTGGCGAGGGCGGCGAGTTCCTCACGCCGCAGCCCCACACTCCGGCGTCCGGCACCCGCAGGAAGCCCGACGTCCTGCGGTGTAAGCCGTTCGCGCCAGGACCTGAGGACACTGGCGAATTCGTTCTCGATGCTCACGATGATCCGATCTTGCTGAGGGTGGTACTCCCGGTCCTACTGTTCAACCGTGCCTTGGTGTCCGCCCGGACCGGGCAGAGGATGAACCCATGACAACAACACTAATCACCGGCGCCAACAAGAGCCTCGGCCTGGAGACCGCCCGACGCCTCATCGATGCCGGCCACACGGTATACGCCGGTATGCGCGATCCCGCGACCGGGGAGGCGGCCCGGGCCCTCGGTGCCCACATCGTCCAACTCGACGTCCTGGACCAGGCGAGTGTGGACGCGGCGCTCGGCGCCCTCCCTGCCCTCGATGTCCTCGTCAACAATGCCGGTGTCCTCGGCACCTCCTTCGGCGTGGACGACCTGACGCCCGAGGCCATGCAGGATGTGCTCGAGACCAACGTGGTGGGCATCATCCGTGTCACGCAGGCAGCCCTGCCGCTGCTGCGCGCTTCCGGGCAGCCCGTCATCGTGAATGTCGCTTCGGGTGTCGGCTGGCCCCGGAGCCTGCACACGGAGGGGACGGACGAATTCGCGGTCCCCGTCATCCCCTATGCGGCGTCGAAGGCCGCCGTGATCGCGCTCACCGTGCAGTACGCGAAGAACCTGCCCGCCTTCCGCGTCAACGTCAGCGACCCCGGCTACACGGCCACCGACTTCAACGGCCACGGAGGGCACCAGTCGGTCACCGAGGGAACCGACGCGACGGTCCACCTGGCGCTTCTCGGCGGCGACGGACCCACGGGCGAGTTCCACAACCGGTTCGGCCGCATCGACTACTGAGGCAGCCCGGATCAGGGCCCGGCGACCGCTTCCAGCGGATGGCGCGCGAGTTTCCCGGCGACCCCGCCCCGGACGATCCGCTGCGCCGCCGTCGTCGGCTTGCGCCGTCCCTGGTCCGTCACGCTCGCCGTGAACTCCTCGGCGAGCGAGAGGCGCGGATAGGCGGCCAGGACCTGCCGCACGAAATCCCGCGGCAGGACGTCCGACCGTGCACCACTGATGTCCAGCCCCGTCGCGACTTCCAGCAGGTACCCCTCCACGTCCATCGCCGGGTCCACGGAGGGCCAGTTGTGGCGGACGATCACCTCGAGCGCACGCTGCCGCCGCTCGGGCGCCCAGCCGGCCCCGGCGGTGAGGGCGACGGCGACGTGCCCGCCGGCCTCCTCGTAGGAGAGTGCGACGTTGTCGAAGGCCGGGACCAACCCGATGTCGTGAAGGACGGCGGAGGTGTACAGCAGCTCATGGTCGACGCCCCGCCGGTCCTCGATCAGTGCGAACGCCTCGGCCCACAGCCATGACCGCACCACGTGGTTGAGGACGGCCGGTGAGTGGTAGGAGGACGCCAGGTCGAACGCGGTCCGGGCTGCCTGTGTGTCGGGTGCGGTGAAGTCGTCCAGCTGCATGGCGACATCATTGCAGACGCCGTGGCGCCGGGGGAGCGGCGTCCTGTTCCTGCAGGAGCCATCGCACGGCCACATCCCGGTCGGTGAAGTACCGGATCTCGGAGGAGGACCTCACGGTGAACGCCGTCAGGACGAGGTCGACGGCGTCCGAACCGACGACGGCGATCCTCGCGGGATGGGCGTATCCGAGGATCGCCTCGCGCGCATCCCAGGTGATCTCCTTCAGGGCGGACACCTCCGCCAGGACCGGGAGAGTCGATCTCCCGGAGGCAACCAAGGCGGAACCGACCCGCGCGATGTCCGCCCGGTCGATCACGAGCCGTGGAGCCCACTGCAGCCTGAGCACGAACGGCAGGACGGTCAGCGAGAACCTGTCCGCGTCCCCAGCGGCTGCCTGTATCGTCCGGGCGTCGCCCACAGTCGTGTCCATCCCGTTCAGCGCCTCCACGCGGTCCCGCCGGCACGTCGGAGTGCGGTCAGGACATCGGTGGGCCGCCGACGGCGGCCGGCCGCACAGAAGGTGACGGCCGGTGGAGATTCGGTGCAGCGTCAGGGCCGGATGGGTGGGGGCGGGGGCTCAGAGCCGCCAGGCCGGCTGACCATCCCACAGGCCGCTGTCCGGGAGCCTGTCGATGAGCTGCCGGACACCCGGGGCGAGGACAGGGAGGCCGTCCACGACGGCGATCAGCGGGCCGTAGTGCCGTAGCTCGGCCATCTCGTTGGCGAAGTGCAGTGCCCTGGCGTGATCGACGGTGAGTCCCACGCCGCCGGCCGCCACCGGCCTCGAGGGCCGCCTGCGCCCTGCCGAAGAGGACGGCGTGGGCCAGGTCGGCCGTGGCGGTGTCCGGGTCCTCGAGGGCCGCTCCGTCCCACTCCCGCAGGATCACGTCCTCCTTGAAGCGGACGCCGACCAGTTCTCCCTCGTATGCCATGGCTTCCCCCGATGATCGATCGCTGATTGGAAGTTCCAGCGTCGCAGCCGCTGGTTCCTACCTACAAGAGACCGTGATGCCGATGTGCAAGTTGTTAGCCGCCCGTTACCTGTGTACACGCCGGAGCTCCTCCCGGGTGGTTCGCGCGGGCGGGCGACACCTCGTCCGGCGCGGCCTCCCGTGCCAGACTGGGACGCATGTGTCCCCGTTCCGCGAAGCCGCGCACGCCCTCCACGTCCCCGAGCGGTAGCCCCTCCCCGACCGGAGGCACCGGGGACCGCCATCTCGCCGTGCGCCTCGACGACGCCTGGCTCCGCTTCCAGACACGCCTCGCGATCCGGCGCGGCAGGGTCGAGACCGTCATCCCGTACACGGGGTACGGGACCACGTCGTGGGTGCGGGTGCTCGCCCGGGTGGTCCTCAGCGACCCGCGGGACACGGGCCGGAGCTCCGAGGCCGGTCCGCTCAAGCCCCTGGCGGAGGGTATGCGCGGGTGGCGCAACTTCACGAGCGCCCCGGTGGCGCACGCCGTCGTGCACGTCACCATCGGGGAGACGGTCCACGACGTCGAGGCGGACCGCGGCGGTGTGGTGGACGCCCGCATCCCGGTGACCCTCGACCCGGGCTGGCACACCATCACGGTGCAGTCCGGGGAGTCGAAGGTCGTCGAAGCCCCCGTGCGGGTCGTCGCGGACGACACGCGATTCGGCGTGGTGTCCGATATCGACGACACCGTCATGGTGACGGCGCTGCCCCGACCGTTCCTGGCGGCATGGAACACGTTCGTGCTGGACGAGCACGCGCGGACCCCGACGCCCGGCATGGCCGTGCTCTACGAGCGGATCGTGCGGACCCTTCCCACCGCGCCCGTCCTGTACCTCTCGACGGGCGCCTGGAACGTGGCGCCCACGCTGTCCCGTTTCCTGTCCCGCAACCTCTACCCGGCGGGGCCCAAGCTGCTCACCGACTGGGGGCCTACGCGCGACCGCTGGTTCCGGAGCGGCCAGGAACACAAGCGGACGTCCCTCGAGCGCCTGGCCGAGGAGTTCCCCGCCATGCAGTGGCTGCTGGTGGGCGACGACGGCCAGCACGACGAGGCGATCTACTCGGAGTTCGCGCAGCGCCACCCGCAGAACGTCCGCGCCATCGCGATCCGCCAGCTCTCCACGGGTGAGGCGGTCCTCGCGGGCGGACGGTCGAAGACCGGGGTGCAGCCGACGCCGGGCATCCCCTGGATCTACGCACCCGACGGCGCGAAGATGTCCGCGCAGCTCGCGGACCTCGGCATCATCCGGAGCGACACCGACTCCGCCGACGTGCCCGAGGTGCCCGAGGAACCCGAGGGGGAGTGACCCGCGGGTCGTCGGGCGTCATTCTTCCGCCGATCCTTGATGCGTGTCCCGGCCTGTCGTAGCGTGTGGTCCTAGCTACACCCGGTCAGCGACTTCCGCGAGGAAGTGTGGGTGCCCCCCATGCGGGCCTGACATTCGTACGCAGCTCCGCCGCGACCCTTCGCGGTCATCCCCATTTCCTGCCGGCCCCACGCCTTCCGGGCGACGGCGGCACGTACGAAGAGGACCCGATGTCGTCACCGTCCTACCCTGCACTGTCCTACGAACTGTATCCGCCGCGGAACGCCGAGGCGGAGGAGTCACTGTGGACGACCATCCGACGGTTGGAGGTCACGCGCCCCGACTTCGTGTCCGTCACCTACGGCGCGGCGGGCAGCAACCGCGAGACCGCCATCGCCCTCCTGCGACGACTCCTGACCGAGACGACGCTGAAGCCGCTGGCGCACCTCACCTGCATCGGCAGCAGCCGGGCGGACCTGACGGCGATCGTCGAGCGTCTCATCGGCGGGGGAGTGCGCGGCATCCTCGCGCTGCGTGGTGATGCGCCCGACGACGGCGACGCCCCGGACGGGCACGCACCGGAGGGCGACGTCGCGCACGCCGACGCGCTCGTACGGCTGATCCGCGAGGTCGAGGGACAGCGCACGGCGCAGCTGGCGGCCGGGCGCGTCTCCGTGGGCGTGGCAGCGTATGCGACGCGCCACCCGGCCTCGCCGTCGATGGAGCAGGACGTCGAGGTGCTCCTGGCGAAGGAGGCCGCCGGTGCCGACTTCGCGATCACCCAGGTGTTCTTCCGGCCCTCCGACTACGCGGGCCTCGTCCGCCGTGCACGCCGTGCCGGCGTCACCATGCCGATCATCCCCGGCGTGATGCCGATGACGAGCACACGGCGCCTGAAGAAGCTGAGCGGCCTCGCGGGCATCGACGTCGACCAGGGCCTGTGGGACCGGCTCGAGGGTGCCCGCAGCGACGAGGAGCGCCGCCGCATCGGCGTCGCGGCGACCGTGGAGCTGGCGCGGGTGGCCCTCGAGGACGGCGCACCGGGCATCCACCTGTACACCTTCAACGAGCACGCCGCCGCACTCGACGTCCTCGACGCCCTCGACCTCGAGCGGCCTCCGCAGGCGGGCCTCGCGGCATCCCTGTAGCACCACAGCACCGGCAGCCTCCCAGCCACGACAGCCGTCAGGAGATTCCATGTCCGTCCCCTTCCCCCGCAGCACGATCATCGGCTACCCGCGCATCGGCCCGCGCCGCGAACTGAAGAAGGCACTCGAGGCCTACTGGTCCGGGCAGATGGACGGGGAGTCCCTCGAGCGTGAGGCCCGCCGCATCCGCGAAGCCACCTATGCCCGGCTGACGGACCTGGGGCTGGATCCGCACGGCAGCGCCATCCCGGCGTCCTTCTCCCTCTACGACCAGGTGCTGGACACCGCCGTCGTCCTCGGTGCGGTGCCCGACCGCTTCGCCGATCTCCCGGACGGCGACGGCGTGCTCGACCTCGACGCGTACTTCACGCTCGCCCGGGGCGACGCGGGTCGACCGCCACTCGAGATGACGAAGTGGTTCGACACCAACTACCACTACCTCGTCCCGGAGATCGGCGAGCACTCGCCGTTCACCCTGTCCGCGGGGACACTGCTGCGCGACGTCGACGAGGCCGCCGAGGCAGGCTACCGCGTACGGCCCACGGTGATCGGGCCCGTGACGTTCCTGCTGCTCAGCAAGGCGGCCCACGGGGCCGGCCCGTCCTTCAGCCCGCTCGACCGGCTCGACGACGTCCTGCCCCTCTACGCGGATCTGCTGCGGCTCCTCGCCGGACGGGGCGTGCGATGGGTCCAGTTCGACGAGCCCGCCCTGGCCGCCGACTGGGCCCTGCCCGAGGAGCGCATCCGGGAGGCCGTCGGGCGCGCCTACGGCCGGCTCGCGGAGGGGACGGAGCATCCTGCGATCCTCGTGACCACCCCGTACGGATCCCCGGGCACCCACCTGGCCGCGCTCGCGGCGACCGGCGTCGACGCGGTGCACCTCGATCTCGTCAGGGGTGCCGTGCCCTCGCCGGCGGATCTGGCGTTGTTGTGGGGCAAGACCCTCGTGGCGGGGGTCGTCGACGGACGCAATGTGTGGAAGGCCGATCTGCGCGCGGCGGCCGCGACGCTCGACGCGCTGAGGACGGACGGCGTGGCCCTGTCCGTGGCGACGTCGACCTCGCTCCAGCACGTGCCGCACGACACGGGCGCGGAGCCGGCCCTCGACACACGCCTGAGATCCTGGCTGTCCTTCGCGGACCAGAAGGTCCGGGAGGTCACGGTCCTCGCACAGCATGCCGCGCATCCCGGTGCGGTCGAGCGCGACATCGCCGCGGCGTCGAGGGTACTGGGGGAGCGGACCGGTGCGCGTGGCGTGGCACGACCCGAGGTCCGGGCCCGCGCGGCGGCGCTCACGCCGTCGGACGCCGAGCGCCGCCCCTATCCGGAGCGGCGTGCGGCGCAGCAGGCGGTGCTCGGCCTGCCGCTCCTGCCGACGACGACGATCGGGTCCTTCCCGCAGACCGCGGACGTCCGGTCCGCCCGGGCCCGGAAGGCGAAGGGGACGCTGTCCGAGGGCGGGTACGAGGCGGCCCTGCAGGACGAGATCCGGCGGGTGATCGGCCTGCAGGAGGAGCTCGGGTTCGACGTGCTGGTGCACGGCGAGCCCGAGCGCAACGACATGGTGCAGTACTTCGCCGAGCACCTCGAGGGGTTCGACGTCACGCAGCACGGCTGGGTGCAGTCCTACGGGTCGCGGTGCACGCGCCCGTCCCTCCTCTGGGGCGATGTGGCGCGGGCCGCACCCATGACGGTGCCCTGGACGTCCTTCGCCCAGTCGCTCACCGACAAGCCCGTCAAGGGCATGCTCACCGGCCCGGTCACCATCCTCGCCTGGTCCTTCGTCCGCAACGACCAGCCCCTGGCCGAGACCGCCGTCCAGGTGGCGCTCGCGCTGCGCGACGAGGTGGAGGACCTCGAGCGGTCGGGGACGCGCATCATCCAGGTGGACGAGCCCGCACTGCGCGAACTGCTGCCGCTGCGCCGGGCCGAACAGGCGGCCTACCTCGACTGGGCCGTGCGGGCCTTCCGCGTCGCGACGTCCTCCGCGGGTCCGGCGACCCAGATCCACACGCACCTCTGCTACTCCGAGTTCGGCGCCGTGATCTCCGCGATCGATGGTCTCGACGCCGATGTCACCTCGATCGAGGCCGCGCGATCCCGCATGGAGGTGGTGCACGATCTCGAGGACCACGGCTTCGGCCGCGGGGTAGGGCCAGGGGTGTACGACATCCACTCGCCGCGCGTGCCCGAGGCCGAGGAGATCCGCGTCCTGCTGCAACGTGCCGTCCGGCACATCCCGGCCGCGCAGGTCTGGGTCAACCCGGACTGCGGGCTCAAGACGCGCGGGTACCGGGAGGTCGAGGAGTCGCTCCGGAACCTGGTCGACGCCGCCCGGGCCGTCAGGGCATCCGCGTCGATCCCCGGGTAGGGGAGCGAGCCGGACGGCACGCACCGGCATTCGCCCTCCGCCGTCCGCCGTCCGCGCGTCCCCGGGACGGGTCAGGAACTCCTGATGGCCCGACCCGCGGACGCCGCGGCCGCGACCACCGCGGGGGCGGCGGCCTTCAGCTTGTCGCCGAAGACGACGGCACCGACGCCCACCAGCGCCGTGCCGAGGACCACCCGCTGCGCGGTCCGGCGGCGGCCGCTCCAGCCTCCGGTCACGGCTGCGTTCGCCGGGTCCAGCGAGGGGCCGTAGAGGTTCCCCGTCGAATCCTCCGCCGGTTCGGTCCGCGACAGCTGGCCGTGCTCCACCTGGTGCGCCATGCCCTTCTCCACCTGGCCGGGCATGAGCCGGTGCTGCCGCACCATGGAGCGGCCGATCCGCCCGACGGCGATCTCCCGCACGGGCTTCTCGACGACGCCGAGGATCGTCTTCGCGACGCGGTCCGCGCTGTACACCGGGGGCATGGCCACCACACGCCGGCCCGTGTAGTTGGCGGCGTGGTGGAAGAACGGCGTGTCGATGGTGGGCGGGAGGACGGTGCACACGTGAATGCGCTTCTTCCGGTCGAGGGTCAGCTCCGAGCGCAGGCTCACACCGAGGGCCCGCACGGCGGCCTTCGACACGGAGTAGGCGGAGCTGTAGGGCTGGGGGACCTCCCCGACGATCGAGGCCACGTTCACCAGGACACCCGAACCCTGCTCCTGCATGCGCTCCAGCGCGGCGCGTGCCCCGTACACGTAGCCCATGACATTGACGTCGATCACGCGCTGGAAGTCGCGGAGCGGGACCTCGAGGAACGGCGAGAAGAAGGCCACGGCGGCGTCGTTCACCCAGACGTCGATACGGCCGAACTCCTCGACGGCCCTGCTCGCGAGTTCCTGGACGGCGTCGTGGTCGGACATGTCGGTGGGGACCGCGATGGCGCGGGAGCCGAGGGCCGTGCATTCGGCGGCGAGGGTCTCGAGGGCCTCGGCCCGGCGGCTTGCCAGCACGAGGCAGGTCCCGCGGCGGGCGAACCGCAGCGCGGTGGCACGACCGATGCCGCTCGCTGCCCCGGTGATGACGACCACGCTGTTCCTGATGCGCATTGGGTTTGCTCCTCGACAGACTCCGGCTGGCCGGCGGGCCGGTGCCCGCCCTGTCCCGAAACTACGGACAGCCCTGGGGGGAGTGCAACGGTCAATCAGCGCTCGGAGGGGGGTGCGTATCCCGGAGTCGTGTGCTTCGGCCCGATGCTCTGGCTCCGGAGGATGTCGGCGAGCTGGTCCATGAAGAGCCGCACCCGGGCGTCGTCGGCGTCGCCGGTGCGCAGGGCGAAGATGCTGCGGGCGAGCCGGATCTCCGGGACGTCGAGCGCCACGATCCCCTCCGGCCGGTTGACCATGGCGAGCTCCGGCACGAGGGCGGCGCCGAGGCCGGCGGCCGTGAGCTCGAGACTCGCGTTGAAGTCGTCGCAGTACGCGGCGATCCGGGGATGGAGGTTGCAGCTCGCGAAGAGCCGCTCGATCACCGTGGCGTCGGCGGTGCCCGGGTGGTGCATGATCCACGGCATGTCGGCCAGCTGGTCGGCTGTGACGCGGGAGCCGCTGCGGATGCCCCAGCTCGCGGGCAGGATGACCCGGAAGTCGTCGTCGCCGATCCACTGGCGGCTGAGCGTGGACGGCCAGGCGAGACCGGCCTGACCCACCTGGTAGACGAGTGCGAGGTCGAGGTCGCCCCCGGTACGCAGGCCCTGGATGGCGTGGGCCGGTTCTCCGACGAACAGGCGCAGCGACACCCCGAGCCGCTGCCACTCGGGCATGCGGAGCAGCCGCGGCAGGGCGAAGGTCGCGAGGCTCGGGAAGATCCCGAGCCGGAGCTCGTGGGCCGGGCCCGATCCGGCACGGGCGGTCGAGGCGAGCAGGGCGTCGATATCGGTCAGGACCTTCGCCGCGTGCCGCGCCATGGCCAGTGCCGCGTCCGTGGGGACGGCGCTGCGGGCGGCGCGGGTGAAGAGGGTGGCACCCGTGTCGCGTTCGAGCGCGGACATCTGCTGGGACACCGCCGACGCCGTGTAGCCGAGGCTGACGGCCGCCCCGCTGAACGAGCCGTGGCGGATGACCTCGAGCAGCGTCCGCAGGTGGACCGGGTTGACCATCGGGCACTCTCCATCGCCGTCGTCCGGGCAGGGTCACTGACAGGAAAAGCTTGCACCACTCGTCGGACCGGCAGGTCTCCCCGTCCGATCCACCCGGCTCCGGAGCCCGGTGATGCGGCAGTGCAGGAACCGCCGGAACGGATCCCGTCGAGCCTACCGGGGCGGCGGGCGTGCCGGCCGCGAAGGCGCGGCTGCAGTGCGAGGACCGGGCTCCCGCCACGATGACCGGCTCCCTGCCACCGAGTGACCGTCGTCCGCAAGGTGCTCGCCGTGCCCCTGGTCCCGCTCCATGGAGGGGGCCTGATCCGGTGGCGGGGGATTAGACTCTGGCTTCGGCGGCTGCCCGTCAATCCGCGGCCGCCCCGTGACCCCAGGAGGCAGATCGATGAGCACCACAGTGGTTCCTTCGCAGGCGGAAGTGGACCCGGCCGTCTGGCCGGGCATCGCCGGTGTCCCCAGCGGACCGAGGAACAGGATCGCAGCCACCGTCGCGGAGAAGATCTTCGCCACCGCGGTGAACACGCTCGAGCTGCGGGTCATCTACGACGACGGCACCATCCTCGGCAAGCCGGGTGGCGGCCCGCGGCCCGAGATGCGCATCCACCGGCCCGCGGACTTCTACGCGAGGCTCGGCGACAACGGCCTGATCGGGCTCGGCGAGTCCTACATGGCGAAGGACTGGACGGCATCGGACCTCACGGACGTCATCGAGGTCTTCGCAGCTCGGGCAGCGCATCTCGTCCCCGTCCCGCTGCAGAAACTGCGCGGTCTCTACCTGCCGAAGCCACCCCGTCGCGAACGGAACAGCACGGCCAACACACGCTCGAATATTTCGCGGCATTACGATCTTTCGAACGATCTGTTCGCGCTCTTCCTCGACTCGACCATGTCCTATTCGAGCGCCCTGTTCGACGCGACGGGCAAGGACCTGCTGCAGGTCGAATGGGGCGCGCTCGCCGCCGCGCAGCAACGGAAGATCGACCGGCTCCTGGACCAGGTCAACGTGCGGCAGGGGACGCGCCTCCTCGAGATCGGCACCGGCTGGGGCGAGCTCGCCCTGCGCGCCGCAGCCCGCGGTGCGACAGTCGTGTCCGTCACGCTGTCGAGCGAGCAGAAGGAACTGGCCGAGCAGCGTATCCGCGAGGCCGGCTATGCGGACCGCGTGCAGGTGGAGCTGAAGGACTACCGGCTGGTGGAGGGGCAGTACGACGCCGTCGTGTCGGTCGAGATGATCGAGGCCGTGGGGTACGAGTTCTGGGCCGTCTACTTCCAGACCATCGACCGCCTGCTCGCCCCGGGCGGCCGTGTCGCCGTCCAGGCCATCACGCTTCCGCACGAGCGCATGATGGCGACGCGGCGGACCTACACCTGGATCCACAAGTACATCTTCCCGGGCGGGTTCATTCCGTCCGTGCGTGCCATCGAGGACGTCACCGACCGGTACACGAGCCTCCGGGTCCGTGAGCGCCTGTCCATGGGAGACCACTACGCGCAGACACTGCGCCTCTGGGAGGAGCGCTTCCTCGCGCGCCACGAGGAAGTCGCCGCGCTGGGCTTCGACGAGACCTTCGAGCGGATGTGGCAGTTCTACCTCTGCTACTCCCGCGCGGGCTTCCAGGCCGGGTACCTCGACGTGCAGCAGCTCGTCTTCGACCGGCGGCCCTGACCCGCTCCTTGTGCCGCTGGATGGCGCCGCTTGCCGGGGCCGGTCACCCGTCGTCGTTCATGGTTCTTGAGCAGGGTGCTGCCCAGCCCGGGCGGGTCGGAGGACAACACCCGGATCCGCGCCGGAGAACCAGGAACGACGGCGGGCGCAGGCGGGCGGCCACGCCGCGCCTCGCGCTCCCTCGAGGACCTTTCCGACGCCATGCCGCACGTCGTTCGCCGAAGTCCCCACCGTCGTCGAGGGGGCTCCACGACACGCCGGAAAAGTGCGACACGAAAAATTTTGTGCCTGTGTGGAAGTACTCCACAGGATGTGGATCGACCCCCTCGAACGGGGCGGGATCGGCTCATTTCCGGGCTTTCACCGGGCGCTGATCTGTGGACATCATGTGGACTACTCGCTCCCGGAATGACATACTTGTAATACATCATGTAGGGGTATGTCCCAACGGCCCGCACTAGATGTAGTATCGAGGAACAGAAACAACCGCTGCACAGCATGAGCCGCAAGGTGCGAGAAACCCCAGATTTCTTCCCCATTTCCGGGGCCGCGCCGCTCATGTGCCGACAGCACGCTGCTGGTACAGAATCAGCAGCCGAATGAGGAAAAGGGGATAAGGATATGACCGTCACGGTTTACACGAAGCCGGCTTGCGTTCAGTGCAATGCCACCTACCGCGCTCTGGACAAGAAGGGCATCGCCTACCAGAGCGTCGACATCTCGCAGGACCCGACGGCGCTCGAGCGCGTCCGGTCGATGGGCTACCTGCAGGCCCCCGTCGTCATCACCGACAACGATCACTGGTCCGGCTTCCGTCCTGACAAGATCAGTGCCCTCGCGGACTCGGCCGTCAGCTCCGTAGCCTGAGCGGAACCCTCCGGGGTTCCCCAGCGTGGCATCGCCATGAGCGCTCTCGCCGTGGACGACCAGGCCGCCTCCGCACCCCCTGACGGGGATGCGGAGGGGCCGGTGACCGACGCCCCGCTGATCTACTTCTCGTCGGTCTCCGACAACACCCACCGCTTCGTCACGAAGCTGGGGGTCCGGGCCGCCCGCATGCCGCTGCTCACCAAGGAGCCGACCCTGCAGGCAACCCGCCCGTACGTCCTGGTCCTCCCCACCTACGGCGGGATCACCGGCAAGGGCGCGGTGCCCCGGCAGGTCGTCAAGTTCCTGAACAACGAGCAGAACCGCGCCCTCCTCCGGGGGGTCATCGGAGCGGGGAACACCAATTTCGGTGAGACCTACTGCCTTGCCGCCGACATCATCGCGGCGAAGTGCCACGTGCCGGTGCTGTACAGATTCGAAGTCATGGGCACGTCCGAGGACGTGGACCGAGTAACCAAAGGATTGGAAGAGTTTTGGACATGAGTGTTGCAGAGACGGAGACGGGCGCACCCGCTGCCGCGGCGGACCGCTTCAAGGACCTGGGCTATCACGAGCTGAACGCGATGCTCAACCTGTACGGACCGAACGGGGAGATCCAGTTCGACGCCGACCGCGAGGCTGCGCACCAGTACTTCCTGCAGCACGTGAACAACAACACGGTCTTCTTCCACGACCTCGAGGAGAAGCTCGACTACCTCGTGAAGAACGAGTACTACGAGCGCGAGACGCTCCACCAGTACACGATGAACTTCATCCGCGACCTCTTCAAGCGCGCCTACGCCAAGAAGTTCCGCTTCGAGACCTTCCTCGGCGCCTTCAAGTACTACACCTCGTACACGCTGAAGACGTTCGACGGCAAGCGCTACCTCGAGCGCTACGAGGACCGTGTGTGCATGGTCGCCCTGCACCTGGCCCGCGGCAACGAGCAGCTCGCCGAGCAGATGGTCGACGAGATCATCGACGGCCGCTTCCAGCCCGCCACCCCCACGTTCCTCAACGCCGGCAAGCGCCAGCGCGGCGAGCTCGTCTCCTGCTTCCTCCTCCGCATCGAGGACAACATGGAGTCGATCGGCCGGTCCATCAACTCGGCCCTGCAGCTCTCCAAGCGCGGCGGCGGCGTCGCCTTCGCCCTCACCAACATCCGCGAGGTCGGCGCGCCGATCAAGCAGATCGAGAACCAGTCCTCCGGCGTCATCCCCGTGATGAAGCTCCTCGAGGACAGCTTCTCCTACGCCAACCAGCTCGGCGCCCGCCAGGGTGCCGGTGCCGTGTACCTGCACGCCCACCACCCGGACATCAACCGCTTCCTCGACACCAAGCGCGAGAACGCGGACGAGAAGATCCGCATCAAGACGCTGTCCCTCGGCGTCGTCGTCCCCGACATCACCTTCGAGCTCGCCAAGCGCGATGAGGACATGTACCTGTTCTCGCCGTACGACGTCGAGCGTGTCTACGGCATGCCGTTCTCCGACATCTCGGTCACCGAGAAGTACTACGAGATGGTGGACGACGCCCGCATCAAGAAGACCAAGATCAAGGCCCGCGAGTTCTTCCAGACCCTCGCGGAGATCCAGTTCGAGTCCGGCTACCCGTACATCATGTTCGAGGACACCGTGAACCGGGCCAACCCGATCGAGGGCAAGATCATCATGTCCAACCTGTGCTCCGAGATCCTCCAGGTCTCCGAGCCCACCACGTACAACGAGGACCTGTCCTACGACTCCGTGGGCAAGGACATCTCCTGCAACCTCGGCTCGCTGAACATCGCGAAGACCATGGACTCGCCCGACTTCGGCCGGACCATCGAGACCGCGATCCGCACCCTCTCGGCCGTCTCGGACATGAGCCACATCAGCTCGGTGCCCTCGATCGCCAAGGGCAACAACGCCTCGCATGCCATCGGCCTCGGCCAGATGAACCTGCACGGTTACCTCGCCCGGGAGCGGGTCCACTACGGCTCCGAAGAGGGCCTGGACTTCACCAACATCTACTTCTACTCCGTGGTGTACCACTGCATCCGGGCGTCGAACCTGATGGCCATCGAGACCGGCCGTACTTTCGCAGGCTTCGAGAAGTCGAAGTACGCCAGTGGCGAGTTCTTCGACAAGTACACCGATCAGGTGTGGGAGCCGGCGACGCCGCGGGTGCGTGAGCTGTTCGCCGACGTGCACATCCCCACGCAGGAGGACTGGCGCGCCCTGAAGGCCTCGGTCATGGAGCACGGCATCTACAACCAGAACCTGCAGGCCGTGCCGCCGACCGGTTCCATCTCGTACATCAACAACTCGACCTCCTCCATCCACCCGGTGGCGTCGAAGATCGAGATCCGCAAGGAAGGCAAGCTCGGCCGCGTGTACTACCCGGCGCCGTACCTCACCAACGACAACCTGGAGTACTACCAGGATGCGTACGAGATCGGCTACGAGAAGATCATCGACACCTACGCCGCCGCGACGCAGCACGTGGACCAGGGCCTGTCCCTGACACTGTTCTTCAAGGACACCGCCACCACGCGGGAGATCAACAAGTCGCAGATCTACGCCTGGCGCAAGGGCATCAAGACCGTCTACTACATCCGTCTCCGCCAGCTCGCGCTGGAAGGGACGGAGGTCGAGGGCTGCGTCAGTTGCATGCTCTAGGCAACTAAATTGGCCAGGCCGGGCGATATGCCCGGCCTGGCACTCCAGGCTCCACCGGGATCACCGGCATTACTTTCACCCAGACAAGGAACACACCATGAGCGAGAAGCTGAAGCTCGTAGACCAGGTCCAGGCCATCAACTGGAACCGCATCCAGGACGACAAGGACGTGGATGTCTGGAACCGCCTGGTGAACAACTTCTGGCTGCCCGAGAAGGTGCCGCTGTCCAACGACGTGCAGTCCTGGGCCACGCTGACGCCGGAGGAGCAGCAGCTCACCATGCGCGTCTTCACCGGCCTCACCCTGCTCGACACCGTCCAGGCGACGGTCGGAGCGGTCAGCCTCATCCCGGATGCGCTGACCCCGCACGAGGAGGCCGTCCTCACGAACATCGCGTTCATGGAGTCGGTGCACGCCAAGAGCTACTCGTCGATCTTCTCCACCCTGGCCTCCACCAAGGAGATCGACGAGGCGTTCCGCTGGTCCACGGAGAACGTGAACCTGCAGAAGAAGGCGCACATCGTCACGGACTACTACCGCGGCGACGATCCCCTGAAGCGCAAGGTCGCCTCGACGCTGCTCGAGAGCTTCCTGTTCTACTCCGGTTTCTACCTCCCGATGTACTGGTCCTCCCGGGCCAAGCTGACGAACACGGCGGACCTGGTGCGCCTGATCATCCGTGACGAGGCCGTGCACGGCTACTACATCGGGTACAAGTTCCAGCGTGGGCTGGAGAGCGCGACGCCGGAGCGCCGCCAGGAGCTGAAGGACTACACGTTCGAGCTGCTCTTCGAGCTGTACGAGAACGAGGTCCAGTACACGCACGACCTCTACGACTCCGTCGGCCTGGCCGAGGACGTCAAGAAGTTCCTGCACTACAACGCCAACAAGGCGCTGATGAACCTGGGCTACGAGGCGATGTTCCCGTCCTCCGTGACCGATGTGAACCCGGCGATCCTCTCGGCGCTGTCCCCGAACGCCGACGAGAACCACGACTTCTTCTCCGGCTCGGGCTCCTCGTACGTGATCGGCAAGGCCGTGAACACCGAGGACGAGGACTGGGACTTCTGATCCTGAAGACTCGGACATAGTCGGAAATCACGAAGAGCCTCGGTGGACGTCGTCTGCCGAGGCTCTTCGTTGTCGTGCACCAGGACGGTGGCTCCCGAGACGTGGATGTGCACTTCTGGAAGAGCCCGAGCGTGCAGTCGAAGGACACTTCCAGGAGCCCGAAAACTGCAGAGGAAGCGGGACGCATCATCGGCCACGTTGCTTTCTCTCCCGTGTCCGTGGAGAGCTTTGCGGACGATTGGTTCGGCCCGGTCCTCTCTCCGTCAGCCCTGAGTGCCGGCGTCAGGGCATCGGTCGCAGGCTCGTACGCCGAGGGCTTGGAATTCTTGAAGAAGACGGGGCCGCTGGAGGACTGCCGTGATCGCGGTGGTGGATCGAGGGCCCACCTGGTGGCTTGGTGCGTGGTGCAGGACATCGATTGGAAGTAGGCTTAGCGTGTCGCTCGCCCGGCGCTCTGATCACGGTTGCGTCCTACCGACATCGAGGGGACGGAATCACCGATCCGGGTTCACGGGGGCGTGACTCCGGCTTCACAGGAGCACGCCATCACTTGCACCGCACCATCGAGGAGCTTCCCATGCAGCGCACCCGACGGATCACCACGGCCCTTCTTGGTACCGCGGCGGGTTTCGCGCTCATCACCGGGTGCACCAGCGGCACCACCCCGCCCGCGGCCAACGCGCCCACCGGCACTGCCAGCGCCGAGGAGCCGGCCCCCGTGACACCCGAAGGAACCGGGGCACCCTCGACCGCCGGCACCGCATCGGCCAGTTCAACAGCGGACAGCAGCCCCACCGCCTCGAGCACCTCGTCCGGGTCCACGGGGTCGTCCGCAAGCGGATCAGCAACACCCGAGAGTTCGAACGCCTCCGCGGCAGCGGTTACTCTCGGGCGCGGCGATGAGCGCAAGGTCACGACCCCCGATACGACCGTCAGCATCACCTGCACCGATGGCGGCGACGTCGACGTCGACACCGATGGCACCACGATCGACATCACCGGCGATTGCGAGGACCTCGACATCGACGGCAATGACAACACCGTGACCGGTGAAGGCACCGAAAGCCTGAACATCGAAGGCACGAACAACACGGTCACGCTCACCACCGCACCCGAGATCGACGTCGACGGGACCGGAAACACTGTGGACGTGGAGGACACCCGGGATGTCGACGTCGAAGGAGACTCCAATACCGTCACCTACACCACCGGTGATCCCACCATCGAAACCGAAGGCACCAATTCCATCGCCACCCGATGACACGGCCAAGGCCCGGCACGCCACGAGAAGCCGGGAACTCTCGAAGATCATTGGCTGCTCGGTGGCGCCCCAACGCCGGCAGGCGGCGGCACGCGGGCTTCCGGATACCGTGATCCGCCCGTCGATCCCATAAGGTGACCCGGCAGGGGACAGGCCCTGTGAAAGACCATTCCCTACCGGGTCGGAACTGCCTGTCGAGCCACTCAGGCCAGATGTTCGCGCATGAACTCGGTGGAGTGTGCGCTATCAGCGGCGGTGGTGACCGTGGTCGTCGCAATTGAGCTTGACCACCTCGCTGCTTTCCCGGCCATCCTTGTGGCTGTAGCTATATGCCTGGTAGTAGTTTCCACACTTGCCTTCGTCCGATGTGAACTTGAAGTCGCCGCGGTCCGTCCAGACGTTGCGGTCGTCGATGGTTCTTCCGTCGCCGTGGTAGCGGACTTCGACGATCTTCACGTAGACCCTCTGGGAATCGTAATTGTCGCCCCTCACCGTGAGGTCGCCGTTCCAATTCGTATCGAGGCTCAGACGTGCGTCGTCGCCGTGGTAGTTCCCGTTGGCTGCTACCTGGACGGGGGATGCAACGGCGGGAGCCGAGGCACCCAGGCCTGCCAGGAGGGCGAACAGGGTTCCTGCGACGAAGATGAACAGGCGCCAGCTAAGAGATTTTTTCATGATGTTTTTCTTCCACGCATGCCGGGCCGAATATGGGGATGGGTGCGTGTCGCGGTCAGCACGCCGCGGGCGGTTGTCCGGCTGAGCCGCCCGTATGTGGCGGAGCAGATGCGCGGAAACGAGGACCGATTCGGGCAGCCATGCCCGCACGGATGGATTTCCGCTGCTTCCAGTTGCGATCTTCACGTTCGGACTGGTCTTCCCCAGCGGAGCCGTCCCTACACCTTCTCTGGGTGCACCCCCCATGGTAGATGAACGCCACCTTTGAGAGAAGGGCCAGAGGGCGAGTCTTGGAGCCTCCCTCTACCCTCGCGCGCGGCCGACCCGGAGCAGGCCCGATCAGTAGCCCTGCTGGATGACCGCCGCTACCGCCCCGACGTCGTCGTTCGCCTTGAACACCCCTTCGATGCCGTCCGCGAACCCCTGATTCATGATGATCGCGAATGCGACCTTGCGGCCGCTATCGGTCTCCATGACCCCTCCGAGCGTCTTGGTGCCGAGCCGGGCGCGCCCGTTGAAGGAATCGCCGCCGACCAGCGTGCCGGTCTTGGCGAACACCTTCCCCGCAGCGGGGCTGTCGACCTGCACGGTGGAGAGGGAGCCGTCCACGCCCAGGATGGGGAGGGTGTCCCTCCAGCGCTCGGCGTCCGGGCGCTCCGCCATGATCGTCTGGATCTGGACGGCGTTCTCGGCCGTGATGTAGTTGCCGTCCAGGCCCGACCCGTCGATCAGGGAGGCTCCGGTGATGTCGAGACCAGCGTCCTTCCAGATCCGTCCGGCCTCGCTCATTCCGGTGCTGCAGTCGTCCTTGCCGGTCTCCACGGCCAGGAGGCAGATGAACGTCTGGGCGCCACGGTTGTAGCTGATCTTCATCACGTAGGTCGCTTCCTGCGCCAACGGTAGCGACTCGAGCTCCGCGACGGACGGAAGCGCGTCGAGATCGGCCTGCGGCGCGAGACCCGACGTCGAGTTCACGACGATCGGATCATCGGCCACCGCCACGCCTGCCCGTCCGAGTGCCTCGATGAACGCCGTGCGGGCGAAGGTCGCGGGGTCGTCCACCGCGAGCACCTTCACCTGCGGGTCGCTGTCGACGGCGACCGTGCCGCTGATCACGATCTCGCCGTCTCCTGCCGACACCGGATTCGTTACCTCGGCCTTCTCGCCGGCAGCGACGGTCGTGATGTCACTTCTGACGCGCCACGGCTCCACGGCAGGGGTCAGCTCCACCGTCGCCGGTTCGCCGACCGCTCCAGGCGCGATCTGGAGGTCGAGGATGTTCTGGTTGATGATGATCGGTGTGATCGGTTCTCCGGCCAGCTCACCCGCGAAGAGCCGGTCGTCGACGACGACGTCCCCGCTGACCGCGCTGATCCCGGCGGCCCTGACCTGCGCGGCGAGATCGTTCAATCCGGTCAGAGGGTCCTCTGTCGTGAGCGTGGCACCAGGAATCGGATTGGCATCGTTGTGATCGAGATCAGTGAAGTCGACGGTGCCGTCCGGCTTGGTCCGCCCACCCATCGTGAGGTCTCCCTTGCCGACGAGGACGAGGTCTCCCTGGAGTACCCCGTCGACGACGTCGCCGACCCGTTTCACCGGAGTGGTGATCGTGTGGTCCGGTCCCCAGGTCAGCCACGCCGCGCCGGCGCTGTAGGTCTTCACGAACGAGCCCGGCTCGGCCATCTTGCCGCCGTCGAGGTCGACCAGCACCTCGCCCGTATCGATATCGGCGGCCGAGATGTGCCAGCGGCCGTCCGCGTACTCCGGCTGACCCATGACCTCCAGGGCAGCCTCCGGCACCGGCGCCACGGGTCTTTCGTCGGCGGCGGGTGCGACACTGCAGGACGTCGCCCCTGCTGCAACGAGCATCAGCGCAGCCGTCAATGCTGTCGTTCTCCGAAGGCGTCGGATCATGGCTTTGCCCCACTTTCGATGACGGCCGCGAGGCGGCGGAAGAGCTGATCGGCGGGATGGGCACCGGATGCCTCGTTGGACAGGTTCATGAAGACCACGATGGATGCACCGGTCTCCGGCTGGTGGAAGAGGGCGGCCGTGAAGCCGAAGCCCTCACCGTTGTGCCCCCACCAGCCCCCGGTCTCGCCAATGCCGAGCGCGTACAGATCATAGGGCGGCCCGGCGTCGAGGGGTGCTCCGACGAGGCGTTCCGCTTGCGTCGCTGTCCCGAGCAGGGTGCCGGTGGCGAGAGTCTCCGCCCAGACGCGCCCGTCGTCGAGCGTGGACACCATCGATCCTGCCGGGCCGAAGACGGACATGTTGGCGGCTTGCGGTGCGGGTCCATCCTCGTCGGGCGCATAGCCCACCGGATGGGCGGTCTCCCATGTCGCAGCATCGACGATGTACTCGGTGTCGTCCTGGTCGAGCGGTTCGAGGACGAGGTCCTGCAGCACGGCGTCGAACGGCCGGCCGGTGGCCTGCTCGACGACGGCGCCGAGCAGATTGGTGTTCGCGTTGGTATAGACCTTCCGGGTACCCGGCTCGAACTGGGCGGGCTTGCCCAGCATGAATCCGTTGAGGTCGTCGAGGGTGAAGATGCGCTCCGGATCCTCGTCGAACGCGTCCACGAAGTCCTGGTTGGTGTAGTCGGCGTTGCCGCTGGCCATACCGGCGAGATCGCGGAGGGTGATCCGGTCTCCGTCGGTGACACCCTCGACGTACTCATCGATGGTGTCATCGAGTGAGATCACGCCCTGATCGGCGAGTTGCAGGACGAGCGTCACGGTGTAGGACTTGGTGATGCTGCGCAGGGGCCACTGCATCGCGGGATCGACTGCTACGCCGTTCTCGAGGTCGGCACTCCCGGACACCGAGGTCCATGTGCCCTGGCCGGGGATCCAGACCCCGACGGCAGCGCCGGGCACCCCGTACTCGGCCATCGTCTGCTCGACGCTCTCCTGAAGACCGGCCTGCACTGTCGCGGGCAGTTCTCCTTCCGGTGCGCAGTGGCGTTCGGCAGGCGGGGAGGAACTGGAGGAGGCAGGTGTGGAGGCCGCAGTGGAGGAGGAAGTGAGCGTGGCGGCGGGCGATGCTGCCGAGCATCCCGTCAGGAGGATCGCCGCGCTGAGGCTGGTGGTCACGCCGACGCCGAGCGCACGAGCGCGGCGGGCCGATGGTGTGGTGCGTCCCGTCACGAAAAGCTCCTTGGGTCATCTGTACCGTGGAACTGGCCAGTGACGCGTGAAGGGCCGTGGCACGGATCGGGTGGGATCTATGCCCGTAACCTAGCCCTATCCCGGGTGGGCCACTAGCGACCTAGGTCCATGCTTCGTGGTTCCCGGGCCAGGGAGGGACGGCGGGCAGAACCGCCCGGCCCGGTCATCCGCTCGGTGATATCAGCCAGCGCCACCACGAGGTACGTTCGGGTTCCGGCTGGGGCTCCGGCTCCGGTTCCTCGCCCAGAGCCTGCGCAGCCTCCACGAGATCGTCCGTGGTGAGCATCATGACGTCGTCGCGATCGAGCGCGTCGAGGCTCCGCTCGGTGTCGAGCGAGAGCCTCAGGGCCTGCCGGTTGAGCGCCTGCTCGAACAGGGTGCGGGCGAAACGCGCGTTGCCGGAATCCTCGCCTGCGTGGACATTGGCAAGGATGCGGCGCAGCATCTGATCGGCACCCGGCTCCAGGGCGTACTCGTGCTGGACGAGCATCTGGCGGAAGATCGTCTCGAGTGCGTCGACCGAGTAGTCGGGAAAGGTGATCTCCCGGGCGAACCGGGAGCGCAGGCCCGGATTGGACAGCAGGAAGGACTCCATCAGCCGCGGATAGCCGGCCACGATCACCACTAGACGGTGGCGATGGTCCTCCATCCGCTTGAGCAGGACCTCGATCGCTTCGGGACCGAAGTCTATGCGGCCCGCCTCGGGGGTCAACGCATAGGCCTCATCGATGAAGAGGACGCCATCCAGCGCCCGGCGGATCACCCGGTCCGTCTTGATGGCCGTCTCTCCCACGTACTGACCGACGAGGCCTGATCGGTCGACCTCCACCAGATGGCCCTTCTGCAGCAGCCCGACCGCGCGGTACATCTCGGCCAGGAGACGCGCCACCGTCGTCTTACCGGTACCGGGATTCCCGAGGAACACCAGATGCTGCGATGTGGCGACTTCCGGCAGGCCGTGCGCCTTGCGGCGGGCCTGGATCTGCAGCAACGCGACGAGCGCCCGCACCTGTTCCTTCACGGTGTCCAGGCCGACCAGCGCGTCGAGCTCCGCCTGCACTTCGGAGAGCGGCCGGGCCGGGCCCGGCCGCGCACTGAACAGCTCACTGACCCTGTCATCGATCCGCTCGGAACCGGGGAGCTTGAGCTGCTCGGCCAGATGCCCGAGCGTCTCACGCAGTTCGTCGAGCGGATTGCGGCTGGCAGCCATGCGATTCTCCTGTGGCTCGTCGGGCCGCGAGTGCAGGGTCCGCGGTGGTTGGTGTGCCGTGCTACGTGGGTCCTTCGTGGGTGCGTCCCCACTGTAGTCCTCCGGCAAAACCACCCGCAGGGCTTTGACAATCTGCGCTCCGACGTGGGGGAGCAGCAGCCCTGTTCGTCCCGCGGCAGGACTCGCGCCGTTCGGTACCCTCGAATTCCCATCCTCAGGCTATTCTTCGGAGAAGTTCGTCCGCGGGACTCCAGGGTGGTCTTGCCACGGGATGCTGCCATCCCTGCTCGAGAACCCTCGGCATCCGTTCGAGGTCCGCGGCCGACTGCGCTTTCGCTGAGAATCGCCGCATCGTTTCATCGTCCGGGCCCGTCCGGATGCTGCAGGGGGACATCATGAACCGGGCTGGACAGAAATATCTTCGGGTTGCCGTCACCGTGGGCGCGGGCTTCGCGGTCAGCGTCCTGCTGATGGCGACAACCGTCGACGGCGATCGCTCACCCGCGGCGTCACCACCGACCGCGCCGACGGCGGCCACCGCGCAGCTCCACACCGAGCAGCCCACTCCGGCCCCGACGCCTGCTCCGATGCCGACGGCCACGTCGACCACGTCGACCCCGCCGTCACCGACAACCCCGGCGTCTCCGCCGACCCCGACAACCCCGCCGGCTCCGTCGACCCCGACAACCCCGGCGTCTCCACCGGCACCGGTGGGCCCGCCGGCGGACACGCCCACCGAACCACCTGCGCCCTGCATCGATCCGGTGAGCCATGGCCCTGGTCTACAGCTGGCAGATCCCGCCCGCACGGCCCTGCTGATCGGCGATTCCCAGTCCGTCGGCGCGGTAGGGGTTCCCGCCGACCGCACCTGGACGCAGGGCGGCTTACGCAGCGCAGGGTACGACGTCCACTTCCTCGGGGCCGGTGGCACCGGATTCGTTGCCGCGAACGAGACGGGAGCGAGCAACTACCCCACATCACTCACACAGGCGCTCTGGGTCCTGCCCTGTGCGGATCCCGCCCTGATCGTCGTCCAGGGTGGAGGGAACGACGCTGCCGACGGTGCGACGGACGCTCAGATCACCGGCGGCGCCGACGTCGTCGTCGACACCCTTCACGGGGCGTACCCCTCATCGACGATCGTCATGATCGGGACCCTGGCCAGCGGAGCCGCTGCTGGCGGGGGGAGACGCACCGAGGTGGACGCCGTCCTGGGCGCTTCAGCCGTCGGCCGTCATCTCGCCTTCATCGGGGCGGGCGACTGGTTGACCCGCTATCAGGCCTCGGCCGACATGGCGGATCAGGTGCACCTGACGCAGCTCGGCCACGATCGTCTCGCGCCGGTGCTGCGGACGCAGCTGGAAGCCCTGCACCTCACGCAGTTCGACCTCGCCCGCGCACGGGAGGTCCGGCCCCACGCGGCACCGTGAGGCGGTTCGCTACGAGCGCCGGCGGGGATCCACCGACCTCGTGACCGGTGGATCTGGACCACACGAGCCGCGACCGATAGGCTCCACGCCATGATGACCAGTCAGGCTCTACCGAGCCGCTCCCGGACAGGCGAACTGGTCGCCGCCTGATCCGCGCTCCTCCCTGCGTCGCTGCTCGAAGCCGCGAACGACAATCGACACATCCAGGGAGATCCAATGACAGCGCATTTCAACCACACGATCATCGCCTCACACGACAGCGCCGCGATGGGCGCGTACTACACCGATCTGCTCGAAGCGACGGAAGCACCGGCATGGGGGCCCTTCGTCAACATCCAGCTTCCCGATGGGGTATTGCTGCAGTTCGCCAGCCCGCCGATGGCGTTCCCTCCGCAGCACTACGCCTATCTGCTCGACGACGACCACTTCGACCGCGCGTACGCCAAGATCGTCGCTTCAGGCACTGAGCACTGGGCTGATCCGCAGCGAAGCCGCCCGGGGGAGACGAACACCGAGCACGGGGGACGCGGCGTCTACCTCCTCGACCCCTCCGGCCACTATCTGGAGCTCATCACCCGGCCCTACCTCCAGTCATAGGCCCGATCCCGGTGCGGGACATCGTTCGGCGCCTGGCTGAGTTCTTTGCCGGCCGCCCGAGGAGACGACCCGGCGTGCAGCAGACGGTCGGATCGATCGAGTGTGGCTCGATCCAGCCGCGACCTCCCCCGACGGCCTGGCGTGCGGCTGGGCCGTCGGTTCAGGGCGGGCCCAGCGCCGTTTCGGCGGCAGTCGTGAAGGCGTCGAACAGTTCGGCGGCGGGCGGCAGCACCTGGGTCATCAGGACGATTGCGGCGTCGTGGTCGGGCCAGTTGTACCAGAGGGTGCCCAACCCGCCGCCCCATCCGTAGCGGCGTCCGGCTGGTCCGTCGGTCACCCCGACTCCGTACCCCCATCCGCCTCCCTCGAGGAAGGCTTGCGCTGAGGGGCCTGATCGCTGCGCGGCGGTGAGCTGATCGGTCGTCATGGCGGCAATCGACGCGGGGGACAGCAATCCGTTGCCGTCATCGAGCAGCATGCGGGCGAACCGCAGCATGTCATGGGCTGTGGACACCAGACCGCCGCGCGCATCCGGAAAGGCCGGTGGTGCCGACCATCGGCTCCCGACGGCACTGTCGAAAAGGACCAGGCCGGTCTCGCTGCGCGCGAAGGACGGCACAAGGCGGTGCCGCGGAGCGGTGAACCCGGTGTGCGTCATGGCAAGGGGGGCGAAGAGTCGTTCGCGCAGCAGGACGTCGAGCGATGTTCCCGTCGCGCGTGCGAGCACGACTCCGAGCACCCCGAAGGAGAACTCGTACCTCCAGGCCGTGCCCGGCTGTTCCAGCAGAGGCAGAGGGGCGAGACGGGCCACCCATTCGTCGGGCGGGGGCACTGCCGCTGGGTCAGGGGGGCCGAACCCCAGCCCGGCCGCCTCAGCCTCGTCCACTGCGGGACAAGCGCTGTCGAAGACGAACCCGTAGCCCATCCGCATGGTCAGCAGGTCTTCGATGGTCATCGGCCGGTGCGCCGGCACCGTGTCGTCGAGTCGGCTGTCCAGCTGGCGCAGAACACGGCGGCCGGCCAGTTCCGGGACGAACGTCTCGACGGCGTCCTCGAGGTCCAGCACGCCGTCCTGCACGAGGAGCAGGGCAACCGCGGCGACCATCGGCTTCGTGTTGGAGCTGATGCGCATCACCGCGTCGACGGGCATCGCCGTAGTCCCACCCACCTCGGTGTTTCCCACAGCGGCCATCGAGGTACGGCCGGAATGCACGACGCCCACGACGGCGCCCGGAACCGCGCCGTCGTCCACCATCGGTTGGATCGTCCCGACCAGCTGCCGCGCATCCACCGCTCGAGCGTAACAGCGGCCGGTCCACCGGTCTCCGGTGTCACCCGCCGGCCGGCCCGGCCGTTCCTGATGGCGCACGCTGACCGTCGGTCGCCGGGACGACCGTGCTCATCACGCAGTTGCCTTTGCCCTTCGGCCGGTCATAGTCGAAACCGAGGTCCTCGTACATGGTGCGTGTGGCGTTGTAGAGGAATGACGACGAGGTCTTCTTGCCGGCCGGCAGGTCGTGGGGGTAGGACTCCACGGTCCCGCCTCCGGCTCGGGCGATCAACGACAGGGCACCTCGTACGGCCGTCGCGGCGACTCCCTGGCGTCGGTAGTCGCGGTCGACGAACAGGCAGGTGATACGCCAGTCCGGAACACGGACCATGGTCTTCTCCCATTCCTTGCGGTGATGGATGTTCTGGAGCTCACCGACCGACCCGTACTGGGCCCAGGCCACGGCCCGCTCCCCGTCGAAGACGAGTGCGGCGTGTGCCCGATCGTCGTCGACGAGCTGCCGCTTGAATTCGCGTGAGCCAAGCGTCCTGCGCTCCGGTGGGTCGGGGTAGAGGTGGAACCAGTTGCACCAGCAGCCGCCCCACACCCCGTTGTGTCGCTCCGCCAATGCGGCGAACGCATCCCACGTCCGCGTGCTGAGCGGTTCGATCCGAAAACTGTCGTCCATGGCTATGTCCTTCACAGATGGCCGGCAACTACCACCGCTCCGCGCTCCGCCGCGCGTGATCAGTCACCCAGTAGCTCCGCGATGCCGCGATCGATGAACTGCTGGTCCGTGGGATTGAAGGGGGCCAGATGTCCCCAGACGGTCGGAATGGGCCTGGTACTGGCTCCGGGGATGTGGCTTGCTTCGTACTCACTGTCGACGGGCGGGAAATACCGGTCCGTCTCGGCGTTCATGATGATCGTTCTCGCCCGGATCGCTCCCAGTGCCCGGTCGAAGTCACCGCCGAAGTTCGGATGATCGCCGAGGTCGTTGTGCATCCAGGTCCGGATCTGGGCGAGGAGGTCGTTGGCGTCGCACTTGAGGAAGAAGGGTTCCCAGAAGATCTCGATGAACTCCTCGGCGCTGGTGGCGCCGAAACCGCGGTACAACTCCTCCCGGTAGAACGCCTCGGAAAAACCCCATCCGGCATAGATGGATGCGAACGTCCTGAGGCCTCGCACAGGCGGTTTGTCGCCGTAGAAGCCGTCGTTCCAGTCGGTATCGGTCGTGATGGCGCGAATGAGGGCGTGGAGGAACACCCTGTTGTAGTGGGCCGTGCGGGCGGAGCCCGAGATCGGCGCTATGGCCTGCACCATCTCCGGGTGCAGTGCCGCCCAGGCATAGGTCTGGGCGGCACCCATGGACCAGCTCGAGACGAGGCGGATCTTCTCGATACCGAATTCCTCGGTCACCAGCCGATATTGCGCGTTGATGTTGTCATAGGCGGTGACGCGCGGAAATGTGCTCCTGCCATAAGGGGGAGGCGTGTTGCTCGGCGAGGAGGAGACAGCCGCGCCGAAGTGGTTCGGCACGATGATGAAGTATCTGCTCGGTTTCAGCGCACGGTCCTCGCCGGTCATCCACGTTGCGGTATCCGTCGGAGTGGCGGTGAACCAGGTCGGGCAGATGACGACGTTGTCCTTCGCCTCGTTCAATGCACCCAGGGTGGTGTAGCCCAGTCGGGCGGATGGAAGGACCGAGCCCTTCTGGAGGACGAAATCTCCCAGGTCGAAAAGCCTATGCTCCATTGCATTGCTCCCTTCAACGAGGCTCCATCGTCGGAGCTCAGCTCGATCGTACAGAGGACCCCGCGCGGGGTACAGGAATGCGGAAGTGGCCGTGGCCCGACTCCCGGACCACAGGGGCGGGCAGGCGGGACAGAAAGTGCGGGATCTCCCACGTCGGCCACCGGGATCACTGCTACTCTCTCCGGAGGCCGTGCGAGAGAACGAGGAGGTGGTACCCGTGAACGATGGAACGTGGGTGCTCCCCTCCGGGGTCATGGTCGGACGATAGGTCGTCCGGGAGCGCCGTTCACCCAGCCCTCCCGAAAGGCACGACCATGCACTTCACCTCTGAGAAGCGACTCAACGACGGCGTCCTCGAACGTGGATTCACCCTCGGCGGGATCCCCGGCATCCTGTGGACGACTCCCGCATCCCCACCGGCCCCCTTGATCCTTATCGGCCATCCAGGCGGACTGCGCTCCATGTACCCCCGGCTGGTGGCGCGCGCCCGGCAATCCACCGCGGACGGCTTCGCCGCCGCCACCATCGAACTCCCGTGGAGCGGTGACCGGACTCCATCGCCCGACGCCGAACGCGCTCGTGCCGAGCTCCGCCGGGCGATCGGGGCAGGTGACCCGGTCGACGACATCGTCGATCGGTTGGTCCTCCCGCTCGTCGAGGAAGCGGTCCCGGAATGGCAGACGGCCCTGGACGAGCTCCTTGCACTTCCCGACATCAGCGGCCCGGTCGGATACTCGGGCGGGGTGATCGCCATCGGAGTCCGGCTGGCGCTGGTGGAGCCGCGCATCGAGGCCGCCGGATTCTTCGCCGGGAGTTTCGTGCCCCGCGCCATGGTCGACGAGGCCCGCCGGATCACGATTCCGGTGCACGTCCTGCTGCAGTGGGACGACGAGGGGAACGATCGGCAGCTCGCACTGGATCTGTTCGACGCTCTCGGTTCCGAGGAGAAGACACTGCAGGCCAACATGGGCGGGCACACCGGGGTCCCGCCGTACGCGGCGGACGACGCGGCCCGGTTCTTCGCCCGGCATCTGAACGCCGATAGGGCGACGCGGGTTCCGCCGGCCGCGGGCAGGGGCCGCTTGTCTTCAAGTACTTGAAGTTCCTATCGTTGATGATGTGAGCGCACCGAGCATCCGGAAAACGTACACGATCAAGGAAGCGGCCGCCCTGACCGGGCTGCCGGCCAGCACGCTGCGCTACTACGAGTCGATCGGCGTGATCACACCGATCGGTCGCGGCGCCAGCAGCAAGCACCGCGTCTATACGCCGGAAGATCTGGATCTGCTGACCTGGGTGTCCTGCCTGAGCGCGACGGGCATGTCCGTGAGTGACATGCGCCGCTACGTTGCGAACGGAGCACTCGGGGCGGGCGCTGCCCGGGAGCAGATCGACCTGTTGACGTCCCAGCAGGAACTGCTGGCCGTGGAAGCGAGGTCCATCGCCCTGCGGAGGCGCTACGTCGCATTGAAGATCGACTATTGGCAGGCGGTCCAGGCCGGCGACGACACGCGGGCCGTCGAGCTGTCGGACGAAGCACGATCCCTGGCCGACGAGCTCCAGAAGACCAAGAAGCGGTAGAGAACATGCGCCGCCACGGATCCGACGGTCCGTCGGTCGGGCGTGCCCGAAAGAAGGAAGGTACCGACGATGAAGTACACCCGAAGTGGCGGTCAGAGCGCGGTAGGACCCGACGACTGGTTCACGGGCACCGTCTACATCGACGGTGTGCGCAACCCCGACGAGCAGTCCGCCGTCGGCTGCGCCCACGTGCGGTTCAGCCCGGGCGCCCGCACCGCCTGGCACACGCACCCCAAGGGTCAGACGCTCTACGTCACCGACGGCATCGGCTACGTCGCCCGCCGCGGCGGTGAGGTGCAGGAGATCCGCCCAGGCGACGTCGTCTACATCGAACCCCACGAGGAGCACTGGCACGGCGCCACCGCCGACCGCTTCATGGCGCACGTCGCCATCCAGGAAGCGGACGGCGCGGGTGAGGTCGTGACATGGGGCGAGCACGTCACCGACAGCGACTACGGCCGGCCGGCCCCAACCACCCACTGAACGCAACCAGAAGGAGACACCACATGACCACCACGGTCCACGCCTACGCATCCCCCTCCGCCGATGGGGACCTTGTTCCCACCACCATCGAACGACGCGACCTCGGGCCTCACGACGTCCTGATCGAGATCAAGTACGCCGGCATCTGCCACTCCGACATCCACACCGTGCGCGGCGACTGGGGGCCGCAGCCCTACCCGCTGGTACCCGGACACGAGATCGCGGGCATCGTGGCGGACGTCGGTCCCGAGGTGACGAAGCACACCGTCGGCGACCGCGTCGGCGTCGGGTGCATGGTGAACTCCTGCGGGGAGTGCAAGAACTGCGCGGTGGGCGACGAGCAGTACTGCGTCAACGGGATGGTCGGCACCTACGGCGTCACCGACCGCGACGGGACCATCACCCAGGGCGGCTACTCCACGCACGTCGTCGTCACCGAGGACTTCGTGCTGAGGATCCCCGAGGGCATCGGGCTCGACGTCGCCGCACCCCTGCTCTGCGCCGGGATCACCACCTACTCGCCGCTGCACCGCTGGGGCGCCGGCCCCGGCAGGAAGGTCGCCGTCGTCGGACTCGGCGGGCTCGGCCACATGGCCGTCAAGATCGCCCACGCGATGGGCGCCGAGGTCACCGTCCTCTCGCAGTCCCTCAAGAAGCAGGAGGACGGCCTGCGCCTGGGAGCGGACCACTACTACGCCACCAGTGACGAAGCGACGTTCACCGATCTGGCCGGTTCGTTCGACCTCATCATCAACACGGTCAGCGCCCGGATCGACATCAGCGCCTTCCTGGGGCTGCTGACGGTCGGCGGCGCCCTGGTCAATGTCGGCGCACCCGCCGAACCGCTCCCGGTGAACGCCATGGCGCTCATCGGCGGGCGCCGGTCGTTCGCCGGTTCCATGATCGGTGGCATCGCCGAAACGCAGGAGATGCTCGACTTCTGCGCCGAGAACGGCATCGGCGCGGAGATCGAGGTCATTCCGGCCGAGAAGATCAATGACGCCTACGAGCGTGTCCTCGCCTCGGACGTCCGCTACCGCTTCGTCATCGACGCAGCCACCTTCGCCTAGCGGGCGCGGCCGGCACACCGACCAGCGCTGCGCGCGTGGCGGTGTGCCGGGTCCGTGTCTTCAGGGCCGCGAGGACCGACCGAAGGTCGCCGGGTCGACGGGACGGTCCCTTCCGGGCAGCTTGTCGACGACGAGGAGATACGACTCGGTCACGAGGTCGTCGACGAGCTCGGCGTCCAGTCGACCGTGCGGGTTGAGGGTGATCCAGTGCTTCTTGTTCATGTGATAGCCGGGTGTGATGTCCTCGTAGGCCTCGCGCAGCAGGCGTGCGTCGTCCGGGGCCGCCTTGAGGATGACGACGGGTTCGCCTGGAACCTCGGTGAGCAGCATGAAGACCTTGCCCCGCACCTTGTAGACGTCCCACTCGGCCCCGAACGGGTGCGTGAGTTCGGCATCCGGGAGCTCACGCACCCGTTCGGCAGCGCGCTGTTGCAGCTTCATTCCGTCCATGATGATCGCTGGATTCCTCGGACCGGTCAGGGTGTGACGACCAGTTTGCCGACCGTGTGACCGTTCTCGGCGTGCCGGTGGGCATCGGCGATGTCGGCGAGGGCGAATCGGCGTTCGACGGCGAGGGCGAAGTGCGGCAGGGCTACTGCCTCTGCGAACCCGTCCCGGGGCTCGGTGGTGCGCGTGACCCCTGTGGACACCCTGGCACCGTGGGAGGGGGCGGTGAAGTCGGCGATCGAGATCACCTGGGCGGGGTCTCCGACGAGGGCGATCAGGTCGGGGATCACTCCTGCCCCCGAGAGGTCGAGCGCACCGTCGATGCCCTGTGGCGCAACCTCCGACACCCGGTCCACGAGCCCGTCTCCGTAGGAGAGGGGGATGGCCCCGAGGCGGGCGAGATAGTCGTGGTTCTTCGCACTGGCGGTGCCGACGACGGTCAGGCCACGCGCGACGGCGAACTGGATGAGCGCCGACCCGACACCGCCGGAGGCGCCACTGAGAAGGAGCGTCCCTTCGACCAGGCCCAGTTCGGAGAGCAGGCGCCCGGCGGTCTCGGTGGCGACTCCCCACCCGCCGGCCTCGACGGGGTCGACCCCTGCGGGCACCCTCGCCCACTGGGTCAGGATCGCCTGCTCGGCCATGGTGCTGCGGCCGGTGCCGAAGACGATGTCGCCCACGGCGACGTCGTCGACGCCCGGCCCGATCCCGATCACGGTGCCCGCGGCGTCGAGGCCGGTTCCCAGGGGGAAGGGAGCCGGCTTCCCCGTCGGCATCGCGCCGGAGCGGATCTTCGCGTCGAGTTGGTTGACGCCGGCGCCGGCGACCCGGACGAGGATCTCACCCGGGCCCGGGTGCGGGGCCTCGACGTCGACGACGTGGAGGACCTCGGGTCCGCCGAATGATGTGAACTGCACTGCCTTCATGGTGTTCTCCTTGCTGCTCGGATAGGTCGAGGGGGTGGGATGGTTCAGCGGGCGGCGGGAGCCTGGCCGGCGTCGAGCCAGGTGCGCAGGGTCGCGATGCCGGGATGGATGCGCCGGACCTGCTCGAGGTCGGCCTGGTATGCGGGGGTCTCGGCGAACCACCGGAACATCGCCTGCATGTCGTCCTGTCCGTCGAGGACGCTGACGGGCAGCGCCTCGTAGCGGGCCGGGAGACCGGCCTTGTCGCCGTGGACCGACGCGATCTCGCCGCCGGTGAGTTCGTCGCCGGCGATCTCGATGGTGGCCGGGACCGACGCCTGGTCGAGGAGGGCCCGCGCCGCGATGATGCCGACATCGCGCACCGCGATCATCTGCAACGGAACACCGGCAGGAATCGGAAGGCGCAGAACGAGCGTGCCGTCCTCGACGGTCGGCGCCATCCAGGTGAAGTTCTCGGCGAAGAAGACCGGACGCACGATGGTGGTGTTCAGTCCGAGGCTCTTCAGATGGAGTTCGACGAGGTACTTCGAGTCGAAATGGGGGACACCTGACGCGCGCTCGGCGCCACCGACCGAGTTGAACACGACATGGGGCACCCGGGCGGCCGCTGCGGCGTCGGCCAGGGCGATGCCCTGCTTCGTCTCACCCGCGGTGTCCGCGTTCTGCATGCCGCCGGGAGGGGTGGTCATGAACCAGAAGGCGTCGACACCCTCGAGCGCGGACACGAGGGTGTCGGGCTCGTCGACATCGACCCGCACCAGTTCGGCTCCGCGTTCCGCGAGTGCCTTGGCCCTGTCGGACTCCGGCGTGCGGATCAGGGCACGCACGTGGGCCCCGGCGTCGAGCAGCGCATCGGCGACCGCCCCGCCCTGGCTCCCGGTGGCGGCGAAAACGGCGATGGTCTTCGTGGGTCCTGCAGTCATGATTGACTCCTTCATAGTCGGTATCCCATACAAGCATTAGCCGGCTAACTAATATTCCCGAGGAGCATCATGACTTCCAGCGCCCACACCTCAGGGGATGGTGCCGGCCTCGACGACGGATCCATCAGCTCCCTGATCCCCAGTGTGTCGAAGGCCCACCGCAACCTCGCGGGCTCGCTACTCGCGGATCTCGGCCTCGCGGCGGGTCAGCAGTTCGTCCTGATGCTGCTCTGGAAGGTGTCCCCGCAATCGCAGTCGGACCTCACCCGGCAGTTGCTGATCGAGCCGCCGACCACGGCGAAGATGCTGGCACGCCTGGAAAGTGCCGGTTTCATCGAGCGGCGACGGTCAGGGGCTGATCGTCGGGTGGTGCTGGTGTCCCTCACGGAGTCGGGCCGTGCCCTGGAGGGACCTGTGACCTCCGTCTGGCACAGGCTCGAGCAGCAGACGACCCGTGATCTGACCCCTGTGGAGCAGGGGCAGCTCCGAGACCTCCTGGCGCGGGTTGCGCAGTCACTGACGACGGAGGCCGACGCCGGGTCCTCCGAAGACGGGGCCTGACCGGCCACGCGCCGAGGGATGCCTCGCCCTGCAGGCGGAACGGGTGAGACGGACGGTCGACGGATGGTGCCGGGCCCGGTTCGGCTAGGGCTCGCGGGATGTGCTCACCAACCCTCTGCACACGGCGAGGACGGCCCGATCGAACAGGGTCTCCGGGGCAGGGGAGCCACCGGGCTCGACCAGGGCAGCTGTCAGGTGCGGGTGGCGCTCGGCGGAGAGCAGGTCGAAGGCAGGCGTGGCGCGTGCGGTCTGCCGACCCTGCTGTGCGAACAGCGAGACAAGCCCCGTCACGAGCCCGATGAGTTCCAGCTTGGCCCGAGCGGGCGCTTCCACCTCCTCCATCGCCAGAAGATAGCTCTCGAACCACGCGAGCGTATTCGGGCCGAAGTTCCGGACGTCCAGGGATGCGCTGATGAGCCACGCATGCGTCCGGTGGTGCAGCAGCTGAGCGGTGGCAAGGGCGATCATCGCCTCCGTCCACGCGGGCCCGGGTTCGACGACCGGCGGGGTGCCGATGGCCGCATCCACCATCAGGTCGAGGATTTCCTCGCGTGACGTCACGTATCTGTAGAGGGACGGAGCGCTGGTTCCCAGCGAACGTGCAATCGCCCGCATCGTCAGCCCTTCGAGCCCCTCGTCGTCGGCGATCCTGATGCCCGTCGCCGCAATACTCTCCCTGGAGTAGAGGGGCGCAGGTCCACGAGCGCCCCGAAGGGGGCGTGACCAGAGATTCCCGGAAGCTTCGTCGTCCCTGCTGTCACCCGGCATGCTCCCACGATATACTGCGAACATTGTTAGCAGTAGAACTGCGGCCCGGGAGGCGACCATGGCACGGCAGAGTCCGGAACCGACGATGTGGCAGCTGATCGTGGCCGGCGCCCAGGTGCCTGTCGTCACTCTCGGCGCAGGGGCAGGTGTTGTGCTGCTGCATGGTGGAGGCACGTCCGCCACCGAGTACATGAGACTCGCGACCAGGCTCTCACGGCGTTTCACGGTCCACCTCTACAATCGGCGCGGGCGGCCCCGGGCGGAGCCGATGCACGAGAGCGACACCGTCGGGACGGACATCGAGGACCTCGCCGCAGTGCTGGAGGCAACGGGTTCCTCCCGCGTGTTCGCCCACAGCGGCGGAGGGTTCGTCGCGTTCCAGGCGGCCCGCTCTCTCCCGATCAGCCACCTCGCGACGTATGACGCGGCGATCGCCATCGAGGGGACGGACATCCCGAAGGGCTACCTCGGAGCCTTCCAGGACGCCCTCGACGGCGGGGACCTCGTCACCGCGATGTCCATCGTGGCGACGGCCGCCAATCCCGACGAGACGCCCAGGAACATGCCGCCCTGGCTGCAGAGATCCCTGACGGCGGCCTTCCTGAAGAGCACGTACGGGCAGAGGATGAAGGATCTCATCCACACCTTCAGACCGGAGATCGGCCGCATCCTCGACAACGAGGAGCCGGCGTCCTTCTACTCGACCATCACGGCGAAGGTGCTTCTGGCCACCGGCTCGCACAGTTCGGCCTATTTCGCCCAGACGTGCGAGGCACTGGCCGAGGAGCTTCCGCATGGCCGACGTCTCGTTGTTCCGAGGGCTCGCCACAACACGGCCAACAGTGCTCCGGAGCGCCTGGTTCAGCCGCTGATCGATTTCTTCGGCGACGAGAGCGGCTCGACGGACGCGGTCAGGCCGGCGCGGGAGACTGGACGGTGACACGCCGGTGACCGCGCGAGGGGCCGCGCTCGACGAACCTTGGGGCTCTCGGCAGCCGGGAATGCGATAGGTGCAGGACGGCGATCACGGTCTACCCGGAGGTCGGCCCTGCCCCTCGAGGGGGGAGGGCTTCGTCCCCAGAAGCATGTTCAGTCCCCAGCCGAGGACGGTGATGAAGACGATGGCCCCCGCCATGGCCAGCAGCTGTTCGACGCCGGTCAGGATGCCGAGACTCACGATGAGGGTTGTCGCACCGGCCGGCGGGTGGGGCCGCCTGGCCCAGGTCAGCACCAGGGTGGTCACGGCGACCGACAGTGCTCCCGCCAGGAGGTGGGCGGCCGTCAGGCCGCCGACGGGAACCGACGGGTCGTCCTGCAGACCGAACCCGTAGAGGCATGCCACCCCGGCCAGGAGCCCGACGCCGTGGCCGATCAGGGCATTGGACGGTCGGGAGGACTGCTCCCGTGGCGATTCGAAGAACAGCATCACCGTCGGACCGAGGCTCGGGAACAACCACGGGGCGTGGAGGGCGAGACCGATGGCCCCACTGGCCGCCAGGACGACGAGCGACAGTATCGCCGCGTACAGACTCCCGCCGAGGCGGCCGCCCGAGTCGGCGAGACGGGCGTGGAGCGATTTCTTCGTCATCAGGTCTCCCTTCGATCCGGTGGGCCCGGAGGACCCGACCCGCGAGCTGCGGACCGCGGGGCGGGCGCTCGGTGCTGGAACGGCAGGCCGGGGTGAGGGCGCCGCCGGCAGCACAGGCCCCCGACCCTTCAGTCCGCGACGATCAGGGCCTGTGGTGCTGCCTGTTTCATGCGGGTCTGCAGCCATCGGAGCTGGGTCGCGGTCTGCCCGTCGCAGTCGGTCACGACGTCCAGCAGGTCGGTGTCCCTCAGTCCCTGGGCGGCCTGCTTGACCATGGTCCACGTGATGTCGACAAGGCTCGCGAGGAGGTAGAGGTCCTGCAGGTCCCGCAGGAGGCCGATAGGCCCGGACCGCGTCTCGGCCAGCCCGTCCGCGTGGAGCCGCTCCGGTCCACCGTCGTCGTCGACCTCGCCGTACCGCTCGATGATCGGGGCGAGGGCCCGTTGGTGCTCATCACACTGTGCGGCAAGGGCCTGACAGAGGAAGTACACGTCCGGTTCGTGGCCGTGCCCGTCGGACACCTGGCGGAAGGACGCGGCGAGAGTGCCTTCGGATCTGTGCAGCAGCCCGAGGTAGACGGGAAGTTTCACGAGTGTTCCTCCTGCGACGCGACCATCGGCGGATCGACCGGAGCGATGGTCTCCTCGGCCTGGGCTGCACGCCCACCGACCGTGGGCAGCACGGGTCCGCGTCGTCCTGACCGCCCGACGGGGCGCGAGGCCGTGGTGGTGGGCGCCGGGGACGGGGCGACGCCGTCGGCGACCTTCCGGACCCGGACGGCCGCGTTCTTCAGGACGGGCTGTTTCGAGACGGGATCCCAGTCGGTGAGGGTGAGCTCGTTCGCGGCCCGGTCCTCGCTCCGGTCGTCGTCCCAGTAGCCGTAGTGGAACGGGGCGAAGATGCTGCCGTCACGGATCCCGCTGACCCGCACGGGAGCGGTGATGTAGCCGCGCCGGGATTCGACCCGCACGATGTCGCCTTCACCGAGGTCGTGGGCCTCGGCGTCCTTGACGGACATCTCCACCCACACATCGGGCGCCGCTCCGTCGAGCTGCGGGGACCTGCCGGTCTTGGTGCGGGTATGGAAGTGGTAGACCGTCCTTCCCGTCGTCAGGCGGAAGGGGTAGTCATCATCCGGGGTCTCGTGCGCCGGGTGATAGGCGGCGGTCTTGAAGATCGCCCGCCCCGCCGGGTTGTTGGCCCTGTAGGTCTCCGGGCCCACCGTGGCGCCGGTCAGCAGGTCATGCCCGTAGGTCTCGCAGTACTCGGGGTCGGTGGGAAACACCCCGTCCCGGTACAGGCGCACCACCCCGTCGGGGTGGTCCTCGTTGCAGGGCCACGGAACACCGCTGCCGCCGCGGAGCTTCTCATAGGTGAGGCCCGTGTAGTCGCAGGGCCGGCCGCGCGTGCAGTCCTTCCACGCGGCGAACGCGTCCTCGGGTCCGCTCCAGTCCAGCAGCGGTGTCCCGTCGCGCCGGGTGAAACCCATGCGTGCGGAGTAGTCCAGGAAGGTGTCGAGATCGCTGCGGGCCTGGCCGGGTGGGTCCACCGCCTTCTCGGACAGGTGGACGGTGCGGTTCACATTGGTGAAGGTCCCGGTCTTCTCTCCCCATGCGGCGGCGGGCAGGACGACGTCGGCGTACTGGGCGGTCTCGGTCAGATAGAGGTCCTGCACCACCAGGAACAGGCCGTCGGTGTCGAGGATCTCCCGGATGCGCGGCAGTTGGGGCATGGACACCGCAGGGTTCGTCGCGGAGATCCACAGGAACTCGATGGAGCCCTGTTCGACGTACCGGAAGATCTGCAGGGCGTGGGTGGGTGGGGCCCAGTGCGGGATGACCACCGGATCGACGTTCCAGAGGTCCGCGAGCTCCTGGATATGCGCGGGGTTCTCCCAGTTCCGGAAGCCCGACAGGTCGCCGTCGGCCCCGCATTCGCGGTTGTTCTGCGCCGTGGGTTGCCCGTTCATCTGCAGGATCCCGCATCCGGGCCTGCCGATGAGGCCCCGGAGCAGGTGCAGGTTGTTCACCGCGCAGGCGGACGCCGTGGCCTGGGAGGACTGGTAGAAGCCCTGCAGGACGGTCGACAGGACCCGGTCCGATGTCCCGAAGATCTCTGCCGCGCGGCGCACGTCGTCGGCGTCCACGCCGCATGTCTCCGCGACGGCCTCGGGCGTCCACGGCTCGACCGCGGCGCGCAGTCCGTCGACGTTCACGGTGTGCTGTTCGATGTAGTCCTCGTCGATCCAGCCGTTGCGGAACAGTTCGCGGACCAGTCCGTGCATCAGTGCCAGGTTCGTGCCCGGTTTCACCGGCAGGTGCACCTCGGCATGGCGGGCGACCTCGGTGGATCGCGGGTCCACGCACACGAGCCTGGGCCTGTCCGGCCCGGCGAGGCGGTCCAGGACCCGCATCCACAGCACGGTCTGGGTCTCGGCCATGTTGTGGCCGAACAGGAACATCGCATCGCACTCGTCGATGTCGACGTAGCTGCCCGGCTGGCCGTCCGATCCGAAGGACTCCTTCATGGCGGTGGCCGCGGTCGCCGTGCACAGCCGGGTGTTGCCGTCCATGTGCGGGGTGCCGATGCCGGCCTTCCCGACGATGGCCTGGGCGTAGTACTCCTCGAGGAACAGCTGCCCGCTCGTGTAGAAGCCGTGGGACAACGGACCTCGCTCGTCGAGGAGCTCCTTGCTCCGGGAGACGATCCGCTCCATGGCGGTGTCCCAGTCCGACTCCACCAGCACACCGTCCTCCCGGACCAGGGGTCTCGTGAGGCGGTCCTTGTTGTCCACGCCCTGCCAGCTCGCGAACAGGCCCTTCGGTCCCAGCCGGCCGTGGTTCACGACATCCACGGACCGGCCACGGACCCCGACCATGGATCCGTCCTTGACGGCGATGTCGATACCGCACCCGTTGCTGCACAGCACGCACGCCGACTGCACCCACCGGTCCACCGCGGATTCCTGGACGCCCTCGGCAAGAACCTGGTCCACCCGCACCGGCCACCGCTCGTCACGCGCGTAGGGGGTCCGGGTCCCCCAGATCTCAGCGATACGGTCGACCATGATCAATCCCCTCCGTCGCAGAATGCTCGAACGTGGTGCGTCAGGCTCCACGCTCCCGGACCGCCGCAGCACACGGGAACCGGCAGCAGCGGCACCGGCCCTGGACGCCAAGGTAGACCCGGTGGTCCCACCCCGACAACTGATCTTTTCCGGGCCGATGGTCCTGCCGCCGGCAGGAAGCTCCTGTAGGCAGGGGCGTCCCGGTACGGCGAGGGGCCGGGCGAGAGGGCATCCATCCGGGGCACCCGGTGGTCGACGAACCGTCCCGGCGGCGGGATCGCATACCCGGATCCGGCGGGCGCCACAACGGGCACGCCCCGCCCCGCTCATGGTTGCCGGTCGTTGCCGGGACTCCTAGCGTTCGAGGAGGTCGATGACCACGGCACCCTACCCGCAGCCTCGGGCTGCTGAAGGAGTATGCATCGTGAAGGCTCTCGTATGGCACGGCGAAGGCGACATCCGGTTGGACACCGTCGATGATCCGACGATCCTCGATCCGAACGATGCCATCGTGCGGATCACGCGTAGCGCGATCTGCGGCACCGATCTGCACTTCATCCGCGGCACCATGGCGGGCATGAAGGAGGGGACCATCCTCGGCCATGAAGCGGTGGGGGAGGTCACGGCCGTGGGCGCGGCTGTCCGCCGGTTCGCACCGGGCGACCGCGTGGTGGTGTCCTCGACCATGTCCTGCGGCGTGTGCTGGCAGTGCCGGGCCGGCCACACCGCGCAGTGTGACACGGCGAATCCGAACGGGCCGCAGGCCGGCACCTGCTTCTTCGGCGGCCCGGAGACCACCGGGCCCGTCAACGGGCTCCAGGCCGAGTACGCGCGCATCCCGTGGGCCTCGAACACCTTGACGGCGCTGCCGGAGAACGTCAGTGACGAGCAGGCCATCCTGCTGTCGGACATCTTCCCGACGGCCTGGTTCGGCGCCGAACTGGCAGGGGTCCGCCGCGGCGACACGGTCGCGGTGTACGGCGCCGGCGTCGTCGGGCAGTTCGCGATCGCCTCCGCTTTCCGCCAGGGTTCCTCACGGGTCTTCGCGATCGACGGCGTGGAGACCCGCCTCGTCCAGGCGCTGGACCAGAACGCGGACGTCGTCGACTTCAACCGCGAGGATCCGGTGCAGGCGCTGATGGATGCCACGCTGGGCGTCGGCGTGGACGCGGTGATCGACGCCGTCGGAGTGGACGCGCAGCGCCCGTCCTCGGGGCCCGCGGCGGCGGACAGCGAGCAGCAGGCCGAGCAGTTCGCGCGGGAGGTCGCCGAGGTGGCCCCGAGGACGAACATCCAGGGGGAGAACTGGGTACCGGGTGACGCGCCGTCCCAGGTGTCCCAGTGGAGTGTGCAGACCGTCCGGAAGTACGGCCGCATCGGCATCATCGGGGTCTACAGCCCCGCGATGATGTCCTACCCGATCGGGCAGGCGATGAATAAGAACCTGACCATCCGGATGGGCAACTGCGACCACCGGTCCGTGACCCCGCCGCTGCTGGACCTCGTCGCATCCGGCGTCTTCGACCCGACCCGGTTCATCACCCAGCACGAGCCGATCACCGATGTCGTCGACGCCTACCTGACCTTCGACCGGCGCGAGGAGGGCTGGCTCAAGACGGTCCTGACCACGTAGGGTTTCCCGGCCCGGGCGGGTACCCCCCCCCCCCCCCGCGACCCGCCGTGAACCCGTGCTCAGAGCCGTGCGACGCTCAAGCCGGCGACGAACAGCCCGACCAGCAGCAGGGTGACGCCGGTGATCGTGCGGCTGTGCCGTCGCATCCACCGGTCCAGGCCGGTCAGCATCGCGTCGGCACGCTCCGGCCGGCGCATCCGCAGGACGATCGGCACCAGGATCTCCGACTGGGCGGCGAGGACGTAGCCCAGGACGAACAGCGTCCCCGCGAGGAGCTGGAGATCCTGCAGCCCGATGAGGGCGCCCGCGGTCAGCGAGAGCAGGACCGCCTTCGGCCGCAGGTTCACGGCCAGTCCGAGGACCAGGAACTCCCACGGGCGGGCCGAGGCGACCCGGGTGCGCAACCCGCCCAGTACTGCGCTGTCGGTCGTCCGGGTGCGTGACAGGACGTAGACGGCGTAGGCGATCACGAGGGCCGCGACGAAGAGGCCGAGCACGGCCAGTTGCGTGTTCTGGTCGGCCCCCGCGCGCACGGGCAGGAAGCGCAGCCCCACGGTCGCACCACCCACCAGCAGGACGGCGCCGGCGATACTCCCGATGAGGAAGGACAGGGCGCCGCGGTGGGCGTTGGGGGAGAGCAGGATGATGATGGTCACGCTGACCGGTACCGTGCTCATGGCGCCGGCCAGCGCGATGGGTATCAGGCTGACCAGCAGGCTCAGCATGCTGCACTCACCCGGTACCGACGGCGCGGACGCGGGACGTCATGCCTGTCCCTCGCGGGGTGAGGGGCGTCTCGGTCCCCACCGGGCACGCCGGGTCCGGATCTCGTCGTCCTCGTCCCTGAGGATCTCCTCCAGGTTCGCCCTGTCCCCGGTCAGGGCCCTCCGCCACGTGGTCGACGGGTCCGCATCGAGGAGGACCGCACGGACCAGGAGCGTCAGCGGGACCGCCAGCACGGCACCGACCGGCCCGAGGACCAGCGCCCAGAAGAGGACGGAGACGAAGGTCAGGGTCTCGCTGAGGGACACCGCGTTACCGATGTACCGGGGCTGGATGACGGACTGGATGGCGCTGTTGATCACCCCGTACACGATGATGACGCCGATCGCCGTGGGCCAGCCTCCGCTGAGGAATCCGAAGAACAGCGGGGGGATGATCGCGATGAAGTAGCCGACGTTCGGGATGAAGCTGCAGATGAAGGAGAGCAGGCCCCACAGGAGGGCGCCTGGGACCTGGAGCAGGACGAGCACCAGCCAGTTGAAAGCTCCCTGGGCGACGCCGAGCACCGTCGTGGCGACCATGTAGCGTCGCACCCCGCGCCCGAAACCCACGAGTGCGGCGACGAGCTCGGGCCGGTGGGGGTTCAGGTAGGTGAGCAGCGCCGGCACCCTGGATCCGTCCACCGCCATGAGTATCAGCATCGTCAGGACGACCACGAGAGAGCTCACCATGCTCGTGATACTGCCCAGCAGACCGTTGATGAACTCGAGGATGCGCCCCGGGGTGAACCCTTCCTGGACCGCATCCGTCTGGTCGGTGCCGAAACCCACCGAGGCCAGCAGCTCGGAGACAGCCACTCCCGCCCGGTCCAGTTGAGGGGCGAACTGGGGGAGGAGCGAGGAGAACTGCGCAAGGGCCAGGACGAGGACGGCTGCGAAGGCGACGAGGAGGGCGAACACGGCAGCGATCGAGGTACCGGTGGCCAGTCCCCGCTGGACCCCGTGGCTGTGCAGCCGGCTCCTGAGCGGGTGCACGCAGAGCGTGAGGACGAACGCCAGGAACACCGGGGTGAAGACCCCCCTGATGGCGGCGATCCCGAAAGCGGTCACGGTCGCCCCGCCCAGCGCGAGCAGGAGGGTGGTGCTGCGGGGGAGAGCGGGCCGCGGATCGGTATGGAGCGGTTCCGTCGTCATCGGATTCTCCTTCTACTGCAGGCAGGCAGGCACGGGCAGGGCTACCCGCTCGGGATCCCGGCTGGAGGCGAGCACCGAAACACCCCGAATCTGACGACGGGTGGCACCCCATCGGGCGGCACGCAACGCTGCCTTCATTCTCTACGCGGTGGAAGGCGAGGGTCTCACCCCTTAAGGATGAGACAGGGGATCGGGCAGCGACCTTCCTGGGTGCCGGCCTAGCGGGCCGGACCTACAGCGCCCGCGTGCAGCGGGGAATCGAGGCGCTACCATGGCTCATGATCCGGCGGCAGGACCTGAGGCGCCCGGCGCTGTTCCTCCACATCGACCGTGGCACGCAACGGCGACTCCTCGTTGCCGCGGTGGCGCGCACGGCCTCCGCGGTGGGCCTGACCCTGCTGGTCTACGCGGTGATGCCGATCGACGGGTTCACGAGGGACGATCCCGCGGCCGCCTGGTTCTGGCTCGTCGTCGTCGGCGCGGTGTTCCTCACGGCCATGACGTTCCAGGTCCGCCTCGTCGCCCGCGCGGACGCTCCCCAGATCCGCGCGGTCGAAGCCGTGGTGCACAGCGTCGTCCTGTTCCTCTGCCTCTTCTCGATGCTCTACACGGCCATGTCGGCAACGGATCCGGCGTCCTTCAGCGAACCGCTCAGCAAGGTGGACGGCCTGTATTTCACGAGCACCACCCTGTCCACGGTGGGATTCGGCGACATCACACCGGCGAGCGACCTGGCCCGCGCCGTGGTGACGGTCCAGCTGATCGCGGGTCTCGGAGTCCTGGCGCTCATCGCCGAGGTGTTCTTCTTCGCGGCGCGGCAGCCGCGCGGCGAGGCCTGAGCGCCCGCGGCACGACCGGACCCCGGGGCCGCCGTCGTCGGTCGCCCGGACATGAGCGTGCCTCCCGCCCCGAGGAGCGGGAGGCACCCTGTCGGGGAGATCAGACAGCGACCTTCGACTTGATGGCGTCGAACTCGCTCGCGGTGATGGTTCCGGAGTCGAGGAGGCCCTTCGCCTTCGTGATCTCGTCGCTGGGGCTCGAGATCGCGATGCGGCGGATGTACGCCTCGTTCGCCTCCTGCCGTTGGCGGTTGCTCGCCTGGCTCCGTTCCGTGATCCCCTGGCCGCGCGCGATCAGGTAGACCAGGACGGTCAGGAAGGGTACGAGCACCAGGGCGAGGAGCCAGACGGCCTTCCCCCAGCCGTTGAGTTCCCGATCACGGAAGACATCGCCGATCACGGTGAACAGCGCGAACAGATAGCCGAAGAAGGCGTACAGGCAGATGAGCCACCAGACGATGTCCCAGAAGTTCTCAAAAAAGCTCATGATGATTCCCATGCTCGCAGTGATGCGGCGGTGTTCTGCTCGAACGGGGCCGCGGTGATGATGAGGTCAGCCCTCGATTGGTAGTCGTCTCCCGGATCATCTGGAGTTCAGCACTCGACCTCCTTCGCGAGATCGGTGACCGCGGTCTGGAGATCCGAGGCTTCATTGCGCAGTGATTCGACGGCTTCGGGCACCGTGGCCTGCTCGCGGACGTCGTCGACGGCCTTCTCGAGCTTCCGTTCGGCCGCAGCGACGGCGGTCATCCGCTCCTCCGCGACATCCATGGCGGCCCGGTCCATCTCCCTGTAGGTCTTCACGACCTCGTCCCGCGCCGAGCGGAGCTCCTCGATGGTGGCCTCGGGGGTGACGGTGTCCCTGAAGCCCGTCACCGCGCCGCTGAAGGCCGTTGCGGCTTCGCACAGACGCGCGGCGCCGGCCTCTTCCGGCGTACTGCTCGGACTGCTGGAGCTGCTCGGGCTGCTGGTGCTGGTCGACGCCTCGGTCGTCCCGCTGGAGCCGCAACCCGCCAGCACCACGATCATCACCCCCATCGCCACGGGTCCGGCCAGGATTCGATGTGATGTTGACACTGGAGGCTCCTTCGTAGGCTGACGACCGCTGCGCTGCCCGTCCCACGGCTGCTGCAGTCATTCTTGCCCCGGCACCCGGCGAGGGCCTCACCCCTTCCGGATGAGAACCGGGCATCGGACGCAGCAGGTCATCAGTTCATCCTGCGCGGGTGAGGCCGGAGCGTCCCGCTGGGGGGGAGTATTCAAGGGCCGCAGTTCCGGGACCGGAGGGAGTGTCACATGAGGATCGGACCAGGACTACCGGCAGGCACCCCGTTCTTCGGCGGGCCGTCGGGTGGAGCGGTCATCGGGACGGAGCTGCCATGAGCACGGAGGGCGAGGAGCTCACCCGGCTGCGGTACCAGGTGGCCGAGCTCGAGCGGGAACGGGATGCGGCCCAGGAGTCCGCGGGTGCTCGGCGGGAAGGCTCCTCGGCGCGGGTGTGGCGGAGGGCTGCGGCTCTCGTCCTCGTCATCCTCACCGCGGTGTCGGCCCTCGTCGCCGTTCCCGCCATGTACCTGCGCGCGGAACTGCTCGACACCGACCGCTACGTGGCGACCGTCGCGCCGCTCGCCGTCGAACCGGCGGTCCAGCGCGAGATCGCCGCCAAGGTCACCGAACAGATCACCGTTGCGGCGGACATCGAGGCGACCACCCGTGACGCCCTGACCGAACTCACCCGTGGGACACCCCGCGCGGCTCCCGTCATCACCGGTCTCGCGCCGGCGGTCGCCCAGCAGTTCGAATCCCTGGTCGGTACGGCGGTGACGGGGTTCGTGGAGAGCCCCCGGTTCGAGGACCTGTGGATCCGGGCGAACCGGGCCGCCCACCAGGCCCTGGTGAATCTGGCCGGAGGCCGGACCGATGGCGCCATCACGATCGACGAGAGCGGTACCGTGGCCATCTCCTCGCGGGAGATCGTCGCCGAGGTGAAGGACCGGCTGCTCCAGCAGGGCGTCGGTATCGCGTCGAGGATCCCGGACACCGACGCGCAGATCACTCTCTTCCAGTCACCCGAACTCGTCAGGGCCGCGCAGGCCCTCAACGCCCTCGACCGCGCCGCGCCCCTCCTCGTCGGGTTCTCGATCCTGAGCGCGGTCGGCGCCGTCGTCGTCGCACCCCGGGGGCGACGACGGCGCACCACCGGCTCGGTGGGCCTGGCCTTCGCCGTGGCGATGGCCGTTCTCGCACTCGGACTGACGGTAGGCCGCGGGATCTACCTCACGGCGGTCCCGCCGGACGTGGTGTCACCGGCAGCGGCCGAGAGCCTCAGCGACACCCTCATCTCACCGCTGAGGACCAGCCTGCGGCTGGTCCTCGTCGTCGGGCTGGTGATCGCGCTCGTCGCGTTCCTCGCCGGCCCGTCGCGGACCGCCACGCAGCTCCGCCGCGGTCTGGCACGTGCCGGAGGGGCCGTGACCGGACGGATCGGCACCGGGAGTGCCCGACCATGGCAGCACACACTGGCACGGCACCGACGCAGCATCGAAGGAGCCGTCGTGGGCGGTGCTGTGCTCCTGCTCGTCTTCTGGCCGGATCCGACAGCCGCAGTGGCCCTCTGGACACTCGCCGCCGTCGCGCTGCTGGTCCTGCTCGTCGAGCTCGCCTCCGGGCCCGCCGTACGGCGCACCGCGGACCCACCGCTCGGCGCCGTGCCCCGGGTCCAGGGACAGGAGTCCGGCTGAGATGAACAGGATCGCACCGGGAACGGATCGGCAGGGTGACGACCATGGCCACTGACACCTCCCACGAGGCTCCTCCACTGCGGACCCACCTCACCCTCTGCATCCCCGCGATCCTCGTGGGTGCCGTCTCCGCCGTCGGGTTGTACGCCGTCGAAGAGCTCGCGCACGCCGTCGAACACCTGCTGTGGGAGACCCTGCCGGCCGCCTGGAAGATCGATCCCGCGTCCGGCTGGTGGATCTTCGGTGTCCTCACGCTCGCGGGCGTGGTGATCGGCCTGGTGGTGCAGTTCGCCCCCGGCCACGGTGGGACGGACTCGGCGACGACCGAGCTCATCGCCCCGCCGCTCCGGCTGTCCGCCGTGCCGAGCCTGCTCGCGGTCACGGTGCTCGGACTGGCAGGGGGCGTCAGCCTGGGGCCGGAGATCCCCATCATCGCGTTCAACACGGCCATCCTCGTGGCACTCGTCGCCCGGCTCTGGCCGGGGATCGGCACCGAACTCGTCGTCATCATCACAGCGGCCGGAACGATCGGCGCACTCTTCGGGACACCCGTTGCGGCCGCCCTCGTCTTCACGGGTGTCGTCGCCGGGTTCAAGGGTGGTGGCGCGCTGTGGGACCGGCTCTTCATCCCGCTGGTGGCGGCGGGTGCGGGGACGATCACGATGCGGTGGCTCGACGGCCCCCAATTGCCCGAGGCCGGGTTCTCCCAGCTCGGCACCCCGGGTGCGGCGGATCTCGTGGCCGGCCTCGGAGTGACCATCGCCGCCACACTGATCGGGCTCGCCGCGGTCTACGTGTTCCCGCACGCGCACCGGTTCTTCCACGGGCTGAGGAATCCCGCGGTCTACATCGCACTCGGCGGCGCGGTCCTCGGTGTCCTCGGGGTCCTCGGCGGTCCCGTGACCCTCTTCAAGGGTGCGAGCCAGATGGGCGAGCTGATCCGGAACCAGGGGGACTACTCGGCCGCGGATCTGGTCTTCATCATCGCGGTCAAGCTCGCGGCGCTCGTGGTGGCCGCCGCGGCCGGTTTCCGGGGCGGGCGCATCTTCCCGGCGGTCTTCATCGGGACGGCTGCGGGCCTGGTGGCCTGCGCGATCTTCCCCACGATCCCGCTCGGGCTGGCGCTGGGCTGCGGCATCCTCGGCGTCGTCCTGCCGGTGGCACGCGACGGCTGGATCGCCCTGTTCATCGCCGTCGTGGTGGTCGGCGATGCCGGCGTGCTGCCCGTCCTCTGCATAGCGATCCTGCCGGCCTGGCTCCTGGTGTCCCGGGCGCCCGAGATGCTCATCCATGCCCCGTCACCCACGGCGGCGAAGGGGTCGCCGGTCGGGCCGTAGGCGGACGGACTCCCGGCTCAGGGGGCGGGGGTGCAGCCGGGTGGTTCCGAGTTGCCGCTGATGGTGAAGTCCTCGCAGGTCAGGAATGCGGCGTGGTTCCGGCCCAGAAGGAAGCAGGTGGCCGCGATGGCCAGCACAGCCGCGACGACGATGATGCGCCACATCAGGGGCAGGTCCTCCCCGAACTCGGGCCAGATGATGCGCGCCAGCACCCAGATGGTCGCCGGAATACCGAGAATGGCGACCGTACCCCCGAGGGTGTCGACCACCGGTCCTAGGAAACCCCGGTCTCCCCTGAACGCGATCGCCAGCACCAGCCACACCGTGGGGACGGACAGGGCCACCGCCTTGGCAAGACGATGCCGGTCGTCCTGGCGTCGGATCAGGACGACGAGGAGGGCCGCCGTCGCGGCAGCCCACACGCTCAGGATCTGTTCGAAGAACAGGACCCCCCAGGCGCCCAGGGTGAAGGACGGCCACCAGACGGCGATACTCATGCCCACCGCCACGACGGCTGTCGGTCGGGACGGGCTCCGCACCGGCACGGCCGGCTCGGCCGACGGCGAGGGCATCACGGGCCCCTTGGCGAAGGTGTTGCGGATGTTTCGGATCATGGAACCTCCCGGTGCCTGAGCCTTCGCGCCCATCATGACGTCCTGCTCCTTCCCCGTCCTCATCCCCAGGGGATGAGCCGGCCGGTGGGAGCCCACCGGATCCTGCAGGCCTCGTCCGGCGCCTTCCGGGGAGGGCCGTGCTCAGAACTCCCTGAGGTAGCACAGCATCCGGTACTCGCCGCCGGGTTCGATGTTGGTGAAACCGTGGCGCTCGTAGAACCGTCGGGTGTCGACGTCGACCTCGTCCACATCGATGTGCATCTCACGGGCGCCGCGCGTGCGCACGCCGTCGACCGCCACCGTCAGCAGGGCCGTACCGATGCCCTGGTCCCGCAGCCCCGGACGGACGTACAGCTCCTCGAGCTGCGCGAGGGGCCCGTCGTCGTAAGGCGTGGGACGCAGGGTGAGGAACGCGAAGCCCGCCGGTGCGTCGTCGTCCTCGGCCAGGACCACGAGCACCTCCGGCATGGCCAGGAGCCGGCGGAACCGCTGCCCGAGGGCGTCCGCCGTCGGCGTCGCGGCCCCGAACTCCGTGTTGAAGTCGTGGAGGAGTCGGCCGACGGTGTCCGCGTCGCGGTGCGTGGCCGTCCTCGCCCGGAGGGTCGGCCGTCCGGTCGTCGGACCGGGGCCGGGCGCCGGAGGGCCCATCTGCTATCGATCCGGGCCGGCAGGACCGGCGGAGGCCGCGGCGGTCCGGGCATAGGTGGCCGACACCTGACGGTAGACCGGCGTGAAGAACGCAGCGACAGCGGCCAGGATCATGATGATGCCCGCGATCAGGAACACGAGGGCGATCCCGCGGGACGTACCCTCGCCCAGCAGCGGGGCAAGCCGAGCGGCGCCCTCCGAGGACCGCGCGTACGGGATGATCCAGAACTGGGCGATCGGCGCGATGAGGAACGCGGTGATCGGTGCCGCCGCGGACTCGAAGGCCAGGGCGAAGCCGAACACGCGGCCCTGGCGCTCCAGGGGCACCGTCTGCTGGATGACCGTCTGCTCCGCGGCCTCCACGAAGGGGATCAGGGTCAGGTAGAGCCAGATCCCCGCGATGTAGAGCCAGGCCCACTCCCGGAGGGTGAATACCGCCCCGATGGCGCCCATCGCGATCACGGCGAGCAGCAGCGTGCGCAGCGGGTTGGCGCCGAGTCCGAACTTGCCGATCAGGGCCCCACCGACGATGAACCCCGTGGCCCCGACGGCGAACAGCGTCCCCCACATCTCCACGGAGAACAGCTCCAGGCCGTAGGGGTCCATGAGCGCCATGTAGACGCCGCCGATGAAGTTGTTGAAGGTGGAGAAGATGATCAGCGCGAACAGGCCCTGGATGGCGAGCACAGCCGCGAGGGAGCCCCGGAGGTCGAAGGCGCCGTGGGCGTCGGTGGGCACCGGCTGCGCCTCCTCCGGCATGCGCAGCGTGAGCAGGTGCGCGAACGACAGCGCGGTGAGGACGACGGCGACGACGACCGTCCAGCCCATACCGACGAGGCCGACCGAGAGGCCGGAGAGGACGGAGGTGACGATGAACATCAGCCCCTGCACCATGCCCACCAGGCCGTTGGCGTTGGCGCGCCGATCGGGCTCGATCAGGATGGTCACCGCCGTGGACAGGGCGATGTTGCGCATGTTCTCGACGACGGCACCCACCAGGATGATGAGGGAGAACACCCAGAACCAGGGCTGGGTCAGATCCAGCAGCCACGCGGTGGGCGTCAGGAGGAACAGGGCGCCGGACAGCAGGAACATCACCAGTGTGAAGGTCGCGGCGAAGCGCATGACCGTCAGTTTGCGGAAGCGGTCCACGAACGTGCCGAAGCTGATGCTGGAGAGGGCCATCAGCAGCATGTAGGCGCCGCCGATGACCCCGGTGGCGATGACGTTGCGCGTCTCCAGGTACACCCAGAAGGTGAGGGCGAACCACAGGTAGCTGGTGGTGATGTTCGCGAGGGCCGTGTTGACGAGGATCCCGGCGAAGGTCCGCGAGCGCTGCTTCGGATCGCGTGCCCGCCCGTCGATCGTCCCGACGGCACCCTCCTCGGCCCGGGCGGCGGGGTCAGCGGCTTCCCCGGAGGTGTCCGGGCCGCCACGGGAGGCCGCAGCAGTCGGAGGCGGGGGCGGATCCTGCCCGGTCATGCCGATCAGTGTACTGGCGACCTGCGGGCGCGGGAAGGACCGGGGCCCGGACAGGGCCGTGCGGATCCTGCGGGTGCGGGGCCAGGGCATCCCGGGATGTGGAGGCGGCATGCGACGGCGCGCCGTTGTCCTGTCGGAACGGCGCCCGCCGGCTCACACTGGTACCACCAGGAGTCCTCTCGAGGTAGGCGCGTCATGGTGATCGAGTGCGTGGTGATCGGAGCCGGCCCCGCCGGGCTCGCCGCAAGCGCCTCGTTGTCGGGAGCCGGCATCCAGCACGTCGTCCTGGAGCGGGCCAGGCCGGGCGAGACCTGGCGGACGCAGCGCTGGGATTCGCTGCACCTGAACAACCCCGGCTTCATGAACTCCATGTTGGGCGAGCAGGATCCGGGCACGTACCTGACACGGGTGGAGGTGGTGCAGCGCCTCGAGACGTTGGCCTCGACGTCACCCGTGCTCTGTGGAGTCGCCGTGATCGGGCTGTCGAGGCGTGACCGTTCCTGGCTCATCCAGACCAGTGACGGCCCGTACGAGACCCGTACCATCGTGGTGGCAAGCGGGGGTGAGAACGTGCCCCGTGTACTCGCTCTGGGAGGTCGGCTACCGGCTCGGATCGTCCAGCGCCATGCCGCGACCTACAGGCATGCGGACGAGCTCCCCGACGGCGCTGTGCTCGTCGTCGGCAGTGCACAGTCGGGAACACAGATCACCCAGGAGCTGATGGCGGCGGGCAGACGGGTCTGGCTGGCGACCTGCCCGATCGGCCGCGCCTCGGCGGTGTATCGCGGGAAGGACACCGTCCGGTGGCTGGACGAAGCCGGATTCTTCGAGCACCGCCCCGAGGACCTGCCGGACCGCCGGGCGATCAGGGCCGTGCCGGCCCTGCTGGCGCCAGGAGGGCACGACATCAGCCTCCAGATGCTGGCCAGGGCCGGAGCAACACTGACCGGTCGCCTCACAGGGGTCGACGACGAAACACTGACCTTCGACGACAGTACGGCGGCCAACGTCGCCTACGGGGACCGCTCCGCGGAGAGCATCCGGGCCCTCGTCGATGCACACATCCGACGCCACGGGATCGACGCTCCCGCGGCCACCCCGGACGGAGCGGGGGAGCCGATCGCGCTCGATCCTCCTCCTCGTCTGCGCCTGGGAAGCACCGGGATCGGCAGCGTCATCTGGTGCACCGGGTACACGGGCGCCTTCCACTGGCTCCCGGACGACCTCACCGATAGCGCCGGGGCTCCCCTGCACCAGGGGACCGCTTCGCCGGCGCCAGGAATCTGGTTCATCGGCCTGCGGTGGTTGGTTCGCCGCACCTCGGGCAATTTCATCGGTTTCCCCAGAGACGCGGAGGCCGTCACGAACTCCGTGAGGACCTTCCTGGGGGCCGTGACTCCCTGACAGCCCTGCCCGAGCCCGACGATCCCCATGGAGGCAACACCATGACCAGTGAACGTACCGTCCTTGTCACGGGTGGCGCACGAGGGATCGGCCGGGCCATTGCCGAACACCTTGCAGAGCAGGGCTGGATGGTCGTGGCGACCTACAACGCCAGTGCCGACGAGGCGATGGTTCTGCACCATACCCACGGAGTGGAGGTACGTCGTCTCGACCTGGCCGACAGGGCCGCAGTGCTGGACTTCGCCCGCTCCATCCGTGAGGAGTATGTCCTCGATGCGCTGGTGAACAATGCGGGGGTTCTGGAGAAGGAACCGATGGCGTCACTCACGCTCGAGGCCTGGGACAGATCCTTCGCCGTGAACGTCACGGCGCCCCTCATGCTCGCCCGGGAGATCGGCCTCCACATGTCGCCCGGCGGGAGCATCGTCAATATCGCCAGCACCGACGCTTCGACGGGGTCCTTCCGCGGCATCGCCTACTCCGCCAGCAAGGCGGCCCTCTTGTCGGTCACCCGCAGTCTGGGGAACGTGTTGGGGCCCCACGGTGTCCGGGTCAACGCCGTCAGCCCGGGCTGGATCGACTCCGGCACGATGGACGAGCCCTACGAAGCGGCCGGCCTGACCCCACTGGGACGTAACGGGCGTCCCGACGACATCGCCGACGTCGTCGCCTTCCTGCTCAGCGACTCCGCATCCTTCATCACCGGGGCGAGCCTCGTCGTCGACGGGGGCTACACAGGGGTGGACTACTTCATGAAGAAGGAGAACGACGCCCTCGACCGCGCCACCCCTAGTCGAAGTGCGTGACGGGCACGTCGTCCGTGACCGAGGCGACCACCTCGGCGGCCACGTCGCGGAGCCTGACCTGCCGGCGGCCCGCCGCCGATTTGAGGATGACGATCGCCGCTGTCTGGCTGCACTTGTTCTGCCCCATGACGATCCCGGCGGCGAGATCGGTGGTGGTCCGTGATTCCAGCGCGGAGGTGAGGTGATCCGCCTTCTCCGAGAGGTGGGCGATCCGCACGGCCAGGCGCAGCGACTTCGACGCCTCGCGGGCGAACACCTCGGCGGCCCGGACGGCCTCGGGCGTGAAGCCGTCGACGATGTCGGAGTACAGGTTCAGTCCGCAGTTCGCCTCACCCTCGAGCGGGATGGGTACACCCAGGATGGACAGCATCCCCTGCCGCGCGACGGCGGCGTGGTACTCCGGCCAGCGCCCGTCGGCCCGCGTGTCGCGGACCTGGACGATCTGCTGGGTCCGGGTGGCCGCCAGGCAGGGCCCGTCACCGAAGGAGTGCTGGATCCGGTCGAGTGCCAGCGCGGCGGGGCTGCTGCTCGCGAGGGTCTCGGCGTGGCGCGGACGGATGAGGGTCACTCCGCAGAGCACCACGCGCTCCGGCGTGGAGAGGTAGCCGGCGGCCACCTGGGCCAGATCGTCGAGGAACTGGGTGACGTCCCTGCTGTCCAGCACGAGGTTCTGGAGGAAGATCGCGGTGTGCGCCGGCGAACCCGGGACCGGGTCCTCCGACCCGGAGTGGGCCGGGGCGGCGGGGGAGTTCCGGAGTGCGAAGGAGGGGGAGTGGTCGTTCAAGGGCTCCTACCGAGGCGATCTGCTCCACGGGGCGACCTTGCACCCGGGATGCGGCGACCGAGAGACGCGCACCGCCCGCTGCTGAACGACAGTCCCATGATACGCACGGGCCCCAGATCACCGCGCTGGCGAACGGGGAGGCGCATGAGGTGCGCCGCGCTGCGGGAAGGGGATACGGTCCAGGTCGGACGCCGCGATCACCCGGGTGGAACCGGCCTCCGCCCGCGCCTGTGCGGCGAGCACCGCGACGTCGTCGTACCGCGACGAGAAGTGCGTGAGCACGAGCGTCCCCACGTCGCCGCGGGCGGCCATCGTACCCGCCTGACCCGCCGTGAGGTGCCGGTACCGCTCGGCGAGACCGGCGTCCTCGTCACTGAACGTCGCCTCCGAGACGAGGAGGTCGGCGCGATCCGCGAGCGCCGATGCGCCGTCGCAGACCGCGGTGTCCATGACGAACGCGAACCGGCGTCCGGCCCGGTGCTCGCTGACGTCCTCGAGCCGGACGGCCCCGAGGGATCCCTCGCGGTGCAGGCGGCCGACGTCGGGTCCCGAGATGCCCGCGGCGGCGAGCCGCTCGGGCAGGAAGGTGCGCCCGTCCGGTTCCGTGACGCGGTAGCCGTACGCCTCGATGCGGTGGCGGAGCGGTTCCACCTCGATGTCCGGGGCGATCCCGCCGGCCGCGCCATGGGGGTGCAGGTGCAGGTCGAGTCCGGGCGTCGCGAGGCCGACCAGGGCGCGCACCACGTCCGCACCGGACACCGGGAAGTGCAGGTGGACGGGGTGCGCGACGCCGTCGAGCACCATGCGGGACAGCACACCGGGCAGGCCGAAGCAGTGGTCGCCATGGACGTGCGTCAGGCAGATCCGCGTGATCTTCGACGCCGACACGCCGGCCAGCAGCATCTGCCGCTGGGTGCCCTCGCCGGGGTCGAACAGGATGCCCTCACGTTCCCAGCGGAGGAAGTAGCCGTTGTGGTTGCGGGTGCGGGTGGGCACCTGCGACGCCGTGCCGAGGATGACGAGCTCACGCATGGCCCCAGTCTTGCACCGGGCGTGCGGATCGGGCATGCATCGCGCCCGCCTCGTACTGTCCGGGCGGAGGCAGTGGACCGCCCGGCCGGCAGGCGAAACAATGGGGAGCCTCCGCCGACGGCGGCGACGGCGGGGACGGCGGTGACGGCGCGGTCAGGAGTGTGATCGGGTGGAGCGACGAGCACAGCCCTCGGCCCCCGGGCCGATCGAGGCGATGCGGCAGGCGGCCTGGAAGCAGGGCCGCTGGAGCACGCCGTCGCCGGCCCTGGTCCCGGCTGCCCTGGTGTCCCTCGCGGGCGTCGCCCTGTTCGTGCTGCACCAGCCGCTGATCGGGTACCCGCTCCTCGTGGTCGCGCTCGCGACGGCGGCGGTCCTCGACAGGGCGCTGTTCCGGGACCTGCTGCTGGTGGCCTTCGGTCTCTCGGTCATGAGCTCCGTGCCCATCACCACCGACATCAGCCCTGGGCACATGGCGGTCATGGGCACGGCCATGATCCTCGCCGTCGGGGTGCCCTACGCGGTGTCGCGCTTCGTCTACCGCGATCATGCCGTCACCTTCCCCGTGCGGACCGGCGCACCCTGGACGCGCGCGGAGAAGTGGTACCTGCCCGCCGTCGTCGGGATCGGGTATGCGCTGCTGCCCGTCTACATGATGCGCACCGGTGTCTATGCGAACTGGCCGGCGGCGTCGGAACCGGCGGAGATCGTCCGCCTGTTCGTCGGCACCAACGGGCTCGGCATCTGGGACGAGCTCTTCTTCATCTGCACCGTCTTCGCCCTGCTGCGGCGGCACCTGCCCATGGCGCAGGCCAACGTGCTGCAGGCCGTGCTCTTCACGTCCTTCCTGTGGGAGCTGGGGTTCCAGGCCTGGGCGCCGCTGTTCATCTTCCCCTTCGCGCTCCTGCAGGCGTTCATCTTCACCCGCACGCGCTCGCTGTCCTACATCATCTGCGTCCATCTCCTGTTCGACTTCGTCCTGTTCCTCGTCCTGATCCACGCGCACAACCGCGCGTGGATCGACATCTTCCTCTACTGAACGGACTCTTGACGCTTCTGTGCTATCACGGTTCACTAGTAGGGTAACTAACCAGGCAACCCGGAGGCAGCGGTGATCGAGGAAGGCAAGCCACTGTTCGTGCAGATCGCCGAACAGGTCGAGGACTCGATCGTCGACGGATCGATCGCCGAGGAGGCGCAGGCGCCGTCGACCAATGAACTCGCCGCCTTCTACCGCATCAATCCGGCCACCGCGGCGAAGGGGGTGAACATGCTCGTCGACAAGGGAGTGCTCTACAAGCGCCGGGGGATCGGCATGTTCGTCGCGACCGGCGCCCGCGAGCTGCTGCTGACGGAGCGTCGGAACGGGTTCGCCCTCCGCTATGTGCAACCGCTCCTCGTCGAGGCGCGCAAGATCGGGCTCGGGCCCGACGACGTCGCCAACCTCATCCGTGCCGGTGCAGAACCGGCGACTCCGTAAGGTCAGTCGAATCGAAGGACACCATGGACTCTGTCATCGAGGTCCGAAACCTCACGAAACGCTACAAGGACGTGCTCGCCCTCGACGACGTCGGGTTCGACATCCGGAGGGACACCATCTACGGCTTCCTCGGCCGCAACGGCGCCGGCAAGACGACAGCGATGTCGATCCTCACGGCGCAGAACCTCCCCACGAGCGGACAGGTCCGCGTGTTCGGTGAGGACCCCTACGAGAACGCACGGGTCCTGAGCCGCATGTGCTTCGTGCGCGAGAGCCAGAAGTACCCTGACGACGCCACACCGCGCCACGCCTTCACCTCCGCACGGCTGTTCTTCCCGCGGTGGGACCAGGACCTCGCCGACGACCTGGTGGAGGAGTTCCAGGTACCCCTGAAGCGCAGGATCAGGAAGCTCTCGCGCGGGCAGCTCTCGGCCGTCGGCGTGATCATCGGCCTGGCATCCCGCGCGGAGATCACCTTCTTCGACGAGCCGTACCTCGGCCTCGACGCCGTCGCGCGCCAGATCTTCTACGACCGGCTGCTGACCGACTACGCCGAGTACCCGCGGACGGTCCTCCTCTCCAGCCACCTCATCGACGAGGTCTCGAACCTGATCGAGCGCGTCCTCGTGATCGACGCCGGGCGCATCATCATGGACCGGTCCACGGAGGATGCCCGCGCGCAGGCCACCAACATCGTCGGCGACGCGGCCACGGTCGAGCGCGCGCTGAAGGGCCGGGAGGTCATCCACCGCGAAAGCCTCGGCCGCGTCACCTCCGTCACGTTCCTGGGACGGCTCGACGACGGCGAGCGCTCCGACCTCGCCGCGGCAGGACTCGACCTGGCGCCCGTCTCACTGCAGCAGCTCATCGTGCGCCTCACCCAGCAGAGAACGCCCGGCCCCGACACGTTCGCCGCGGCCGCGCAGGAAGGAAGTCTCCGATGACCGCCCTCGATTCCGGGAGCCTGGTACGCCCGGCGCCCGTCCGCAACCGGACCCTCAACGTGGTGCGCCTGCAGTTCGTGAACAGGCAGACCTTCATCTGGGTGCCGGCCCTCATCCTCGGCGGCGCCTGGGTCCTGACGATGCTCATCGCCCTGATCGTCCGCGGTGCGGGCGGTGGGCCCGGCATGGACGTCCAGGCGAGCGGGGCCTCGCAGGCACCGCTGTGGTATTTCCTCGCCGTCGGTATCCAGGCGATGACGCTGACCTTCCCCTTCTCGCAGGCGATGAGCCTCACGCGCAGGGAGTTCTACATCGGCTCACTCGCCGCCGCGGCGGTGAGCGGACTCGGGATGTCGCTGGCGTTCGTGCTGCTCGGGCTTCTCGAGCAGGCGACGGACGGGTACGGGGTGAACGGCTACTTCGCCTACCTCGGGTGGGTGTGGGAGGCCGGGCCGTTCGCCGCGGGCCTCACGTACTTCGTGTCCACCATGCTGTTCTTCATCATCGGCTTCTGGTTCGCCACGATCTACAAGCGGTACGGGACGGCGGTGCTCACCATCGTCATGATCGGCATCGGCCTGGTGCTCGTGGGCCTCGTCGCGCTGGCCACCTGGCAGCAGGCCTGGCCCGAGGTGTGGCGGTGGATCGTGGACACCGGCTCGCTGGGCCTGGCCCTGTGGGCCGTTGTCCTGGGCGCGGTGCTCGCCGTCGGCTCCTACTTCACCCTGCGCAGGATGCCCGCCTGATGACCGAGGACGCAGACGGGCCTGCCGGGTTCATCGACGAATCCCTGCAGTACGAGAGCTCATGGGAGCGGGCGGAGGACTTCGAGCGGCGGTACGGCGGGCACCTCGAGTACTACGGGGCGTCCGTCGGCGCGATCCGCGGCACCATCCGCAACGCCGCCCGCCGATACCCTGGCCTCGACCACGACCACGACGACGTCACGGCCCTCGCCTCGGAGCTGTGGTCCCGCCCGGTCTTCGAGCGGCGGCTGGCCGCCGCGGTGCTCCTGCAGTCCTCCGTCCGGCTCCTGCGCTCCTCGGACCTCACGCGGATCGAGGGCTTCCTCCGGTCGGCGCACCTGCCCGAACTCGTGGACCCGCTCGCCGTCGACGTCGTCGGGCCGCTGCTCCTCCGCCTGCCGGGACCCGAGGCCGTCCGCGCCCAGGCGGTCCTGCACCGCTGGGCGGCCGCGGACGACCCGTGGCTCCGCCGCGCCGCCGTCCTCGCGCACCTGCCGGCGTTCCGGGCAGGGGAGGGTGACGACGCCTCGTTCCGCCGGACCGTCCGCCTCGTCTCGGGCGCGCAGCAGGGCAGGGTGTCCGCCGTGGAGGAGGCCGTGGACCTGGTGCGTGCGAGCGGGGCGGGCTAGTCAGCGGACGTCGATGGTCCGGATGAGCCGTCCCCGCAGGGCCGGCACCAGGTGGTGGATGCCCATCAGGCTGAGCCCGTAGCGCCGCACGCGGCGCATGGAGGTGGCCACCCGGAGCCGTGGGTCGATCAGGACGGCCGCGAAGCCCAGGTGGTGGACGACCCGCGCGGAGAAGTCGATGTCCTCGTCGCGCGTGTCGATCGCGGTCCGCGCGAAGCCACCGGTCTCGAGGTAGGCCGACGCCCGGACGGCCATGTTGTGGCCCGCGACGAACCGGAGGTACGCCGCGTCGAGGCGGCTCACGGCGATCATGATCCGCAGGAGTCTCAGGGCGCCCGGCATGAGGAGGCCGTCGCCCCAGCGGTAGTGCCTGTCGCGCAGCGGAACACTGGTACCGCCGATCAGTGCGACCTCCGGGCGGCGGGCGAACAGCTCGCGGATGCGCCCGGCCCAGTCCTCCTCGGGCTCGCTGTCGCCGTCGGTCCGTGCGACGAGAGCGAATCCGTCGTCGATCGCCCGGCGGAAGCCGGTGTCACTCGCCGCGCCGGTGCCCTTCTCCAGCTCGCTGAGGAGCGTGATGCCGAGGGCCGGACGGGCCGCGGCGAAGCGCCGGACGCGCTGCGCGGTGTCGTCGGTGGACCCGTTGTCCACCACGTAGACGTGCAGGCCGTCCCGGTCCCGCTGCCGGTGGAGCGCCTCGAGGGTACGCGCGACACCGGGCTCGTTGAAGACGGGGACGACGACGGCGAGCCGGTCGGTCATGGGGAGGTCCTTCAGGGGGTGTCGAGGTCGCGTGCGGCGAACGTGTCGCAGGAGGCGAGGTCACCGGTCTCGAAGCCCTGGGAGAACCAGGCCTGGCGCTGGCTGCTCGAGCCGTGGGTCCAGCCCTCGGGGTTGACCTGTCCCGTCGCCGCCTCCTGGATGCGGTCGTCGCCCACGGAGGAGGCCGCGGACAGCGCGTCCTGGAGGTCCGTGTCCGAGAACGGCCGGAGGAACGGCTCGCCGGACTCCGGGTCCGCGACGGAGGTGGCGTGCGCCGCCCACATCCCCGCGAAACAGTCCGCCTGCAGCTCGACGCGCACGCCGCCGGACTCCGCGCCCTGCGGGTCCTGCTGGGCGGCGCCCAGGGTGCCGATCAGGTTCTGGATGTGGTGGCCGAACTCGTGGGCCACCACGTACTCCTGCGCCAGCGGTCCGCTGGACGAGCCGAACCGCGTGACGAGCTCGTCGAAGAACTCCGTGTCGTAGTAGGTCTGCTCGTCGGTGGGGCAGTAGAACGGGCCGACGGCGCTCGTCGCCGTACCGCAGCCGGTATCGGTCTGCCCGGTGAAGAGGACGACGCCCGGCTGCGTGTAGGCGGTGCCGACCCCGTCGAGGTAGGGGGTCCAGAAGCTGTCGAGGCTCTCCGCGGTACCGAGGATGCGGCAGTCGAGCTGCTCATTGGCCTGGACCCCGGTGAGGCACTCGTTGATGGCCGGCTCCGCACCGGTGCCCTGCTCCTGCGGGGTCGCGGTCCCCTCCTCGAGCCCCAGCTGGTCCACGACGCCGGGCCCGAAGATCAGTGCGAGGATCAGGAGGAGCCCGCCGCCCACTCCGCCGCCCACCGCGGCACCCCGGCCGCGTCCACGGCGGTCGCTGACCCGGGACGGGTCGAATCGGGCGTTGTCGTTGAAACTCATGACCCAACAATAAGCCGACTTAGCGTTTCCGCGGGACACAACCCGCCGGGCACACGCTCCGCCGGCGGGCGCAGGGCCACCGTCCGTCCGGTCAGGCGCGCCAGTGCGCCGGCGGCTCGATCCGCTCGGGGAGACGCGTCCGCCGGTCGCCCGAGGCGGCTGCGACCTGCATGGGGGTGAGGAACAGGGCGTGCGAGAGGTCCGCACCGTGCAGCCGGGCGTCCCGCAGGTCGGCGCCGAGCAGGTCCACCCAGCGCAGGTCCGCGCCCGTGAGGTCGGCGGCGATGAGGTAGGCGCCCCGGAGGTTCGCCCCCTGCAGCGCCCGGCCCGCGAGGTCGGCGCCGAGGAGGTCCGCGCCCGGGACGAGCCGCCGCGGCACGCCCCTGCCGCCGGCGGCCGTCCGGACGGCGACGCTCACGTCCTTCAGCGCCGTGCCGACCCGCCCGCGGAGCTCCTCCAGGTCGACACCATCGAGCTGCGCCGGTTCCAGCCGGGTCAGCGCGACCGTCTCCTCGACCAGGGAGGCGACGGCGGCGGCTGCTGCGTCAGGGACGGCGGGCGAGGACAGGCCGAGCCGCTGGGCCTCGTCGAGGTACCAGAGCACCTCGTGGAGCTGCCGCACGATCGGGAAGGCCGCGAACATCGATGCCCGCACCTCCGGGTGCGCCGTCCAGCTCCGTCCGCCGAACAGGTCCTGGGCCACGTGCTGGCCGGCGCCGAAACAGTCGAAGGCGGTGCAGCCCCTGTAACCCTCGCTTCGCAGCCGGGCGTGGATGGTGCAGGAGAAGTCCGCCGCGAGGTTGTGGCATGCCGTCCCGGCGGGCTTGTCGTGGCCGAAGTCCGACGACCGCTCGAAGCCCAGCGCCGAGCAGCAGAGGGCGAAGCAGTTCCCGCAGTCCGCGGTCAGTGCGACGTCCGGGTGACCGGAGAGGTGCAGCGGGACGGCGGGCATGGGCGCTCCTCCTGGGCAGGGACGGTGGGTCGGGTGAGCCGATGCCGGCGGAGCGTGGCCGCGGACGATGGACGGGACCACCCCGGGGATTCTCGCACCGATCCCCACGCCCGCCAAGTGGAACTTCGCCGCGCCGGGTCGGGTTGTCAGGCCGGATACGTGCTGTAACGGTGGGTCTCGGGCGGCACCGCGGCCACCCGCTGGACCGGCGAGACGCCGTCCCGGATCTGAAGGAGCAACGGATGAACATCGTGCACGCGATGCTGGACGGACTCGAGCAGGCCAAGGTGCTGGACCGGATCGCCGACCCCCTTGCCGCGGTGGTCGCCAGGGCGGTGAAGCCCCGGACGATCCGGAACGTGCTCAGCGGCACCGCCATCGGCCACCACCTCCACCCCATGCTGATCGTCGTCCCCTCGGGTGCCTGGAGCATGGGCTCCTTCCTGGACCTCACCGGCGGGAAGGACTCGCGCAAGGCGGCGGACATCCTCGTGATCGTCGGGATCCTCTCGGCCGTCCCGACCGCCGTCGCGGGCCTACACGACTGGTCGGACACGCAGAAGGAGGAACGCCGCGTCGGGATCGTCCATGCTGCGGGCAACTCCCTGGCACTGACCCTCTACACCGCGTCGGCCGTGGCGCGGGCGAAGGACCGGCGGGCCCTCGGTGTGCTGCTCGGCCTCGGCGGCCTGGGGGCCATGCTGTTCAGCGCGTTCCTCGGCGGCCACCTGAGCTACGCGAACGGTGTGAACGTCAACCGCACGGCCTGGCACGAGGCGCCGACGGACTGGACGCGCGTGGCGAGCGACGCCGACGTCGTCGAGGGCGGGCGGCACACCGTGAGGACGAACGGCGTGCCGATCCTCCTGCTGCGGCACGAGGGGAAGCTGACCGCGATGGACAGCGTCTGCAACCACCTCGGCGGTCCCCTCGAGGAGGGCACCATTGAGGACGGCTGCATCACGTGCCCGTGGCACCAGAGCATGTTCCGGCTCGACGACGGCAAGAACTATCGTGGACCGGCTGCCGTGCCCCAGCCCGTGTACGAGACCCGGGTGACGGCCGACGGCTTCATCGAGCTGCGCCAGCCGGCGTCCTGACCGCTCCTAGTGCAGGGGAGCGGGGGAGTCCCCGGCCTCCTCCGGTGCGCGCACGAAGAACGAGGCGACGACGGCGAGCAGGAAGATGACCGCGCCGTACAGGAACGCGGCGCGGATGCCGCCGGCGAGCGCGGCCTGCTCGGCGACGCCGTCCCCGAGCAGGGACGTGCTGCGGATGGTCATCACCGAGATGAACAGCGCGGTCCCCGCGGCGCCGGCCAGTTGCTGGGCGGTCCCGAACACGGCGCTGCCATGGGAGTACAGCCGCGGCTTCACGGACCCCAGCGCCGACGTCAGCAGCGGGGTGAACATCAGGGCGAGGCCCACGCTGAGGAGCACGTGCGCCACGAGGACCAGCGAGACCGGAGTGGTCTCGGTCACCCGGGTCATGAACCAGAAGACCGCGCTGACCAGGAAGGCGCCGGGTACCAGGAGCACCCGGGGCCCACGCCGGTCGTAGATGCGTCCGACCACGGGACCGAGCAGTCCCATGGCGAGGCCGCCGGGCAGGAGCAGCAGGCCGGAGACCAGCGGATCCATGCCGAGCACCGTCTGCACGTAGATGGGGATCAGGATGATGGTCCCGAAGAGCGCCATCATGCTGACCGCGATCGCCACGATCGAGATGGTGAAGTTCCGGGAGGAGAACACCCTGAGGTCGAGCAGGGCGGCGTCCCTGCGCTGCAGCATCAGCTGGCGTACGACGAAGAGGGCGAGCGCCACGATGCCGACGGCGAGCGGGAGCCACGCGGGGACGGCGCTGCCGGTGGAGGCCTCACCCAACTGGCTGAGGCCGTAGATGATGCCGCCGAAGGCGAGGGCGGACAGGACGACGGAGACGACATCGATCGCGGACCTGCGCGGCGTCGTCACGTTCTGCATCTTCGCCGAACCGAAACCGAGGGCCGCGAGGGAGATCGGCAGGACGAGCCAGAACATCCAGCGCCAGTCCAGCACGCTGAGGATGGCGCCCGAGATGGTGGGGCCGAGCGCGGGCGCCACGGAGATGACGATCGAGATGTTGCCCATGATCTTGCCGCGTGAGGCGGGCGGCACGAGGGTCATGACGGTCGTCATGAGCAGGGGCATCATGATCGCGGTGCCGCTGGCCTGGACGACCCGCCCGACCACCAGGACCTCGAAGCCGGGGGCGAGGGCGGCGATCAGCGTCCCCAGGCTGAACAGGCCCATGGCGGCCATGAACACCGGCCGCGTATTGAAGCGCTGGAGCAGGAACCCGGTCACGGGGATCACCACGGCCATGGTGAGCATGAACGCGGTGCTCAGCCACTGCCCCGCACTCACGGTGATGCCGAGATCAGCGACGAGGCGGGGGATCGCCACGCCCATGATGGTCTCGTTCAGGATCACCACGAAGGCAGAGATGAGCAGGAGCGTGATGACGAGCTTGTCGCGCGCCGGCAGGGCGTCCTGGACACCCCCGAGGGACGACCGTTCGGGGGAGACGGCGTCGGGTGATGCTGCCGTGCCGGGAAGCACGACGGCGTCCGGGCTGGGAAGCGCGTCGGAGACGCGGGACGGGGGACTCTGGGCCATGGTGATCCGCTCGGTTCGATCTGCTGCCGCTCCACGCAGGGGAGCTCTTTCTGGATGCCGGATCGGAGGACGGGACCCGGCTGGGTGACGGGAGCTGTTGGTCCGGTCAATCAACTGAACCGCGGCCGCCGGAAGTCTATTCCGTCGCCCTGCTTCCCGCTACCGGATCGCGGACACCGGGGGCGCCGGACGCGCCGGCCCTCCGTTAGCATGGGGCGGGTGCGCCGCCCCGGATCCTTCCGGCCGGGCGCCCGTCCCGGCGGCAGGCCCTCCGGCGCACCCCCCTGGTACCACCGACGAAGGAGTTCTCCGTGCCTGATTCTTTCTACCGCGACCTCGGCGGCGGAAGATTCGAATCGACGCTCCATGCACAGGGTGCCTGGAACCCGGAGGAGCAGCACATGGCTCCCATCTCGGGACTCCTCACGCAGTGCCTCCTGGACTGTGCGCCCCGTGACGGGATGCAGCTCAGCCGCCTCAGCTTCGACATCTACGGGATGATCCCGGCCGGCGCGTTCGAGGTGACCACCGCCGTCGTCCGGCCGGGCCGCACCATCGAACTCCTCGAGGCCCGGATGGAGGCCGCCGGGCGGACCGCGATCGTCGCGAAGGCGTGGCGGCTCGGCACCCAGGACACCGCCGAGGTCGCCGCGGTCGAGGACCCGCGTATCCCCGGACCGGAGGAGGCCGGACCGCACGAGGGCATGACGGCGTGGCCCGGCGGCTTCATCAGGTCCCTCGAGGTGCGCGTGGTCCCGGGACACCGGCCGGGGCGCGGCCAGGTGTGGCTGAGGAATCCCCACGCGATGGTCGCGGGGCAGCAGACCCCCGACGTCGTGCGGCTCGTCGGCATGATGGACGCGGCCAACGGCATCGCGACCAGGGTGGCGCCCGGCGGCGACAGCTGGATGTACCCCAACGTCGACCTGCAGATCCACCTCCACCGCCTACCGCGGGGAGAGTGGCTGGGCCTCGACACCCGCGTGACCTTCGGCGAGCACGGCGTGGGCCTGACCTCCAGCGTGGCGCATGACGTCGACGGGCCCTTCGGCCGGGTGGAGCAGATCCTCACGGTGCGGAAACTCTGACCCGACGTCCCACACCGGAATGGGACGGCCGCTCCGACGGTTGCACCGCGTGGAACCGTCGCCGCACCGGCGAGCGGTCGCCACGCCCACACGCCCGTGGGACCGAGGAGGAGGAAGCATGCCGAAAGCAGTGTGGAGGAACAGGGTCATCGCCGAGTCGGCGGACACCGTCATGGTGGAGGGCAACCACTACTTCCCGCCGGAGTCGATCGCGCAGGAGTACTTCGTCCCCTCCGAGCAGCACACCGTCTGCCACTGGAAGGGGACTGCGGACTACTTCAGCCTCGAGGTCGACGGTGAGCGGAACCAGGACGCCGCCTGGACCTACCCCGACCCGAAAGAAGCAGCGGAGAACATCCGCGGTCACTACGCTTTCTGGAAGGGCGTCACGATCAGCGACTGATCACCGCAGAGGGCGGGCCGCCGTCCTGCGGACGGCGGCCCGCCCGTGTCGGCGCCGCTCGCGTGCCGCCGGCACGAGCACCATCCCACCCGACTGCGCCTCCGGGCGCAGATGCGAAGGAGCATTCATGGAGTACCGGAAACTCGGCAACAGCGGCACCTCGGTGTCCCACCTGGCCCTCGGCACGATGACCTTCGGCGCGGAGTCCGACGAGGCGGCGTCGCACGCCATCCTCTCCGACTACGCGGCGGCCGGCGGCAACCTGATCGATACGGCGGACGTCTACACCGCCGGTACCTCCGAGCAGATCATCGGCCGGTGGCTCGCGAAGAACCCCGCCGAACGGGACCGCATGGTCCTGGCGTCCAAGGGACGGTTCCCGATGGGCACGGGACCCAACGACGTCGGGCTGTCCCGCCGCCACCTGCGCCTGGCCCTCGACGCCTCCCTGACGCGCCTCGGCGTCGATCACCTCGACCTGTACCAGGTGCACTCGTGGGATCCGCTGACGCCGCTCGAGGAGACGCTCGGCTTCCTGAACGAGGCCGTGGTGCAGGGCAAGATCGGCTACTACGGATTCTCCAACTACACGGGCTGGCAGCTCACGAAGGCCGTGATGATCGCCCGGCAGCGCGGCTACTCGCTGCCGGTCACCCTGCAGCCGCAGTACTCGCTGCTGGTGCGGGAGATCGAGGCGGAGATCGTCCCGGCCGTGCTCGACGCCGGGATGGGCATGCTCCCGTGGTCCCCGCTGGGCGGTGGCTGGCTGACCGGCAAGTACACCCGGGACACCGAACCCACGGGTGCCACCCGGCTCGGCGAGAACCCGCAGCGCGGCATGGAGGCCTGGGAGAAGCGCAACGCGCAGGACCGGACCTGGCGCATCATCGACACCGTGACCGGCATCGCCGGGGAGCGCGGCGTCAGCGCCTCGCACGTCGCGCTGGCCTGGGTCGCGGCGCAGCCGGCCGTGACATCGGTGATCCTCGGTGCCCGCACGCAGGAGCAGCTGGCCGACAACCTCGCCTCGGCGGACCTCCAGCTCACACCCGAGGAACTCGCCCGTCTCGACGAGGTGAGCACGCCCACCTTCAGCGACTACCCCTACGGGACCCCCGGTATCGAGCAGCGTAGCCGCAGGATCGAGGGCGGCCGGTAGCAGGACCCGCGCGGGAGCCCACCGGGATCGGCCTCGGCCGGTCCCGGTGCGTCTGCATCCGGGAGTCCTCCTCCGTGCAGGCCGGCGTCCCGTTCCGCGCCCGCTACCGGAGTCCGCGGCTCATGGCAACCGGGAGTGCAGGGGTCGGTGAAACCTAGACTCCGAGGTGTGGCCACGAGGGGCTGCGGGTCCGCCGACCAGCGGATGGGCAGACCCCCGGGGCAAGGACGGCCTGCGGAGGAGAGCTGATGGACACCACTCGATCCAGGAACGCGGCGGAGGACCCGGCGGTGCTGGCGGCGCGCCCAGGGGAACCGGACAGCGGATCGCCGGCGCCTCCCGGCGTGCACGCCCTCGGCGTGGCGGGGTCCCGGGACCCGATCGTCTTCGTCCCCGAATCCCTGGCCACGGACGAGCCGGTCCCCCTCCTCGTGGCACTCCACGGAGCGGGCGGCGACGCGCAGGGCGGGCTGTCCGTGCTGCGCGCCGCGGCCGAGGCACTGGGGATCGTCATCCTCGCGCCGGCCTCCCGTGCCGCGACGTGGGACGCCGTCCGCGGGGGGTTCGGACCGGACACCGTGGTCATCGACCGGGCCCTGGAGGAGGTGTTCTCCTTCGTCCCGGTGGACCCACAGCGCATCGGCGTCACCGGATTCTCCGACGGCGCGTCCTATGCCCTGGGGCTCGGCCTTGCCAATGGCGACCTGTTCCGCAGGGTGGTCGCGTTCTCGCCGGGCTTCGTCCCGCCGGGTCCGCAGAACGGGCTGCCGACGCTCTTCATCGCGCACGGGACACAGGACGCCGTCCTGCCCATCGACGCCACGAGCAGGCGCGTGGTCCCCGCCCTGAAGCGCCGCGGGTACGACGTCACCTACCGCGAGTTCGACGGGCCGCACACCGTCCCGCCGACGATCGCGCTCGAAGCGGGGCTCTGGCTCGACTGGACGGCGCCGCCGGCGCCCTGAGGGCCCGCTCCGACCCGTCGCGTCGGCCGCCCGCTCCGGCCACCCCGGACCTCCCGGACCACCGCGCGCCTACACTGGTGCCGATCCGCGCACCGCTGCGCCGGACGTCGGCGAAAGGCGCACACCATGGCCAGGGTCCTCTACTCCGCCTCCATGTCCCTCGACGGCTACATCGCCGGGCCCGGCGGTGACATGTCCTGGCTCGCCCCCTACCTGCAGCACAATCCGGAGGCGGACGCGCTCGCCGAGCAGGTCGGCGCCCTCCTGATCGGCCACCGGACGTTCACCGGTGACGATCCGAACAGCGGCACCGACGCCGAAGGCGCCTTCGGCGGCACCTGGTCTGGGCCGCAGTTCGTCGTGACGCACCACCCGCCCGCCGACGGCGGACCCGAGGGCGTCGAGTTCGTGGCCGACGTCGCCGTCGGCCTCGACCGCGCCGAGGAGGCCGCGAAGCACCGCTACGTCGCGATCCTCGGTGCTGACATCGCGCGGCAGTGCCTGGCTCTCGGGCGCCTCCACGAGGTCCTCGTGTTCATCGAGCCCGTGCTGCTGGGGGCGGGCACGCGCCTCCTCGACATCCCGGGCGGCACGAACATCGCCCTCCGGCGGCGTGCCGCCTCGCACCACGGGCACGAGACCGCCCTCTGGATGGACATCCTCCCCTGAACGGTCGTGCGAGTGATGCGGTAGGCGACCGCGCACCGGCTCCTGCTGCCTACCATGGAGGGATGAGCACTCCGTGGACCGGCGCCGCCGGGCTGGCACTCGTCGTCGACCCTGCCTCGGACGACGCCGCCCGCGAGCTCGACCGGAGCATCGGGCTGCTGCGCGAGGTCGCGGCCGGGACCCGCCCCCCGACACTGCGCCTCTACCGTCCCAGCCCCACCGTCGCGTTCGGACAGCGGGACGCGCGCCTGCCCGGCTTCCCCGCGGCGAGCCGGTCCGCCGCCGCGCGCGGGTTCGCACCCCTCGTCCGCAGGGCGGGCGGTCGCGCGGCGGCCTACCACCGGGGCTGCCTGGTCGTCGACCACATCGAGCCCGCCGAGGACGCCGTGGCGGGCACGCGGGCACGCTTCGCCGCGTTCGGGAACTTCTTCGCGCACGTCCTCACCGGCCTGGGCCTCGACGCCCACGTGGGCGAGGTGCCGGGGGAGTACTGCCCGGGCGAGTTCAGCGTGCACGGGCGGCGCGACGGCGTGCCCGCGGTCAAGCTCGTCGGGACCGCGCAGCGCGTGGTCGCCGGGGCATGGCTGTTCTCGTCCGTCGTCGTCGTCGAGGACTCGGAGCCCCTGCGGGAGGTCCTCACCGATGTCTATGCGGCCCTCGGCCTCGCGTGGCGGCCTGCCACGGCGGGCGCCGCCCGCGACCTCGAGCCCGGCGTGACGGTCGACGATGTCGAGGCCGCACTGCTGGCCGCCTACGCCGCCGTCGTGCGCCTGGACGAGCGCGGAGCAACCCGCCCCGCCTGACGGCCGTAGCCTCCCGGAGTGCCGACGGCACCCAGCGCCGCCGTCGTGGGTCGTCATGGGTCTGAAGGGGCAGTGAGCACTCCGGCCTGCCTGACGGCCGGAGCCTCCCGGAGTGCCGTCGGCACCCTAGGCCGCCGTCGTGCGCCTGGACGAGCGCGGAGCAGCCCGGCCTGCCTGACGGCCGGAGCCTCCCGGAGTGCCGACGGCACCCTGCGCCGCCGTGGTGGACCGCCGTGCATCACGGATGGTCGGCCGACGACAGGCGAGGGCACACGGCCGGCTCCCCACACCGGCGTCGTGCGCCCTCGATCTGCTGCGATTTGCTGCTACCTGCGCCGCGGGGTGTCAGTGCCCGCGGCGGATCCATTCCTCGAGGTGCGGAGCCTCGTCGCCGATGGTCGTGCTGTCCCCGTGTCCGGGGCGGGCGATGGTCTCCGGCGGCAGGGTCAGGAGCCGTGTCCGGACGGAGTCGATGATGGTCGGGAAGTCGCTGTAGGAACGCCCCGTGGCGCCCGGTCCGCCCTGGAACAGCGTGTCACCGGTGAAGACGGTGCCGGCTTCCTCCAGGTAGTAGCAGACCGACCCGGGCGAATGGCCGGGCGTGTGCAGCGCCGTGAGGGTCACCCCGGCGACTTCGATCGTGTCCCCGTCGCCGATCGACTGGTCCGGGCTCAGGGCGGGGAACACCATGTCCCAGAGTTCGCGGTCGCCGTCGTGCAGGTAGATCGGCGCGTGGACGGCGTCGAAGAGGTCGGCGACGGCCCGGATGTGGTCGTCGTGCGCGTGGGTGAGGAGGATGGCGCGGACAGTGCGCCCGTTGACCTGCTCCACGATGGCGGCGGCGTCGTGCGGTGCGTCGATGATGACGCATTCCTCGTCGTCGCCCACGATCCACACGTTGTTCTCCACGTCCCACGTGCCGCCGTCGAGCGAGAACGTGCCCGAGGTGACGAGGTGCTCCACGCTCGCGGCCATCAGAGTTCCACCACCGAGCGGAGGACCGCGCCGCCGTGCATCTTGTCGAAGGCCTCCTCGACCTGATCGAGGCGGATCCGCTCGGTCACGAAGGCGTCCAGGTCGAGATTGCCCTGCAGGTAGTGGCTGACGAGCATGGGGAAGTCGCGGCTGGGCAGGCAGTCGCCGTACCAGGAGGACTTCAGCGACCCGCCGCGCCCGAAGACGTCGAGCAGCGGCAGTTCGATGGTCATGTCCGGCGTGGGCACGCCGACCAGCACCACGGTCCCGGCGAGGTCACGCGCGTAGAACGCCTGCCTGTACGTCTCGGGGCGGCCCACGGCGTCGATCACCACGTCGGCCCCGTTGCCGTCGGTCAGCGCGCGGATGGCCTCCACCGGGTCCTCGTCCTTCGAGTTGAGGACGTGCGTGGCGCCGAGGCCCCTGGCGAGCTCGAGTTTCCGGTCGTCGATGTCGACGGCGATGATCGTGGTGGCTCCTGCGAGCTTCGCTCCGGCGACGGCCGCGATCCCCACGCCACCGCACCCGATCACCGCGACGGAGTCGCCGCGGGAGACGTTGCCCGTGTTGATCGCCGCGCCGATACCGGCCATGACGCCGCAACCGAGGAGGCCCACGGCGGCGGCGTCCGCGGCCGGGTCCACCTTGGTGCACTGGCCTGCGGCCACGAGGGTCTTCTCCGCGAAGGCACCGATGCCGAGCGCGGGGGACAGGACGGTGCCGTCCTCGAGGGTCATCTTCTGCGTGGCATTGTGCGTGTTGAAGCAGTACTGGGGTTCACCCCGGCGGCAGGCGCGGCACTCGCCGCAGACGGCGCGCCAGTTGAGGATCACCCGGTCGCCGGGAGCCACGGTGGTGACGTCGTCGCCCACCGCGCTGACCACGCCGGTGGCCTCGTGCCCCAGCAGGAACGGGAACTCGTCATTGATGCCGCCCTGCTTGTAGTGCAGGTCGGTGTGGCAGACGCCGCAGGTGAGGATGTCGACGAGCGCCTCGCCGGGCCCCGGATCCGGCACCAGGATGGTCTCGATGGCGGCGGGGGCATCCTTCGCCCGCACCACGACGCCTTGAACTCTGTGCACCATGTTCTCGCTGTCCTTCCGCTGGGAGCGGCCGCCCGGCTGACGGGCGCACCGCTTCCAGCATATGGGGGACGGCTGGGGCGCGGGAAAGGCGTTCGGGGGAGGCGGGGACTAGGCGGCGAGCCTGGTCCTGACGTCCGCCACGGAGGGGTTCGTCGCGGTGGTGCCGTCCGGGAAGATCACGGTGGGAACCGTCTGGTTGCCGCCGTTGAGCGACGCCACGAGCTCCGCGGTCCCCTCGACCTCCTCGATGTTGACCTCGGTGTAGCCGATGCCCTGCGCGTCGAGCTGCGACTTCAGGCGACGGCAGTATCCGCACCACGAGGTGGAGAACATGGTGATGGATCCGGCTTCTGGCGTGTAGTCCACGGTGCTCCTCAGGTCCGGGCACGGGTCCGCCGTGCCCTGTCGATACGCGGGCCGCTCCTTGCGCCCGCACCTCCATCAACACCGATGGCCGCCGCGCCATTCCTCGCACCGGTAGGCTCACGCCATGGCTGAAGCAGACGAAGAGCAGAACGCGAAGCAGTTGGCGGCGGTCCGGGTGGCCATCGACGAGGTGGACGAGCAGATCGTCGCCCTGATCTCCCGCCGGGAACGGCTCGTCCGTCGGGCGGGTTCGCTCAAGCGCGACGACGCCTCGGTGCGCGCCCCGGCACGGGTGGAGCGGGTCATCACCAATGTGCGCGAGTACGCGTCGAAGCAGGGTGTGGATCCCACCGTCGTCGAGCAGACCTACCGGGCGATGATCTCGGCGTTCATCGAGTTCGAGCTGCGGGTGCGGCGGGAGCCCTGAACCCGGCCCTGCCCCTCTCCCCGTCACCTTCCCCGGCGAGCTTGTTGGTCGGTCCTCCACCCACCCGATACGATCAGGACGGCGGTCCAAGCCCTCACCGGGTCCCGTCGAGCCCGTTCGGGCACCTATTTCCCAGCACCGAGGAGTCTGCCTGTGTCAGCGCCCCAGCTCATGAAGCTCATCGTCGACGGCGAAGAGAAGCAGGCGACGACGGGCACCACCGGCACGGAGCTGTTCGCTGAACGGCGTGACGTCGTCGTCATGCGTGTGGACGGCGAGCTGAAGGACCTCGACCAGGAACTGCCCGACGGCGCGTCCGTCGACGGGGTCACGCTCGAGGACCCCGCAGGCCTCGAGGTGCTCCGCCACTCCGCCGCGCACGTCATGGCGCAGGCGGTGCAGCAGCTGCGACCCGGGGCGAAGCTCGGCATCGGCCCGTACATCACGGACGGCTTCTACTTCGACTTCGACGTCGAGGAGCCCTTCACCCCCGACGAGCTCAAGCAGCTCGAGAAGATGATGCTGAAGATCGTCAACGCCAACCAGCGGTTCGTGCGCCGCGTGGTCTCCGAGGACGAGGCGCGCGAGGCCATGAAGGACGAGCCGTACAAGCTCGAGCTGATCGGCCTCAAGGGCGGGGCGACGGACGACGACGGCGCCTCCGTGGAGGTCGGCGCCGGCGAACTGACCATCTACGACAACGTGGACCGCAAGTCCGGCGACGTCGTCTGGAAGGACCTCTGCCGCGGCCCGCACCTGCCGAACACCAAGCTCATCTCGAACGCCTATGCGCTGACGCGGTCCGCGGCCGCCTACTGGCGCGGCAGCGAGAAGAACAAGCAGCTGCAGCGCATCTACGGTACGGCGTGGCCCACGAAGGACGCCCTCAAGGCCTACCAGGAGCGCCTGGCCGAGGCCGAGCGCCGCGACCACCGCCGTCTCGGCACCGAGCTGGACCTCTTCTCCTTCCCGGACGAGCTCGGCTCCGGCCTGCCGGTCTTCCACCCCAAGGGCGGCATCATCCGCAAGGCGATGGAGGACTATTCGCGGCAGCGCCACACCGATGCCGGATACGAGTTCGTCTACACGCCGCACATCACCAAGGGCCACCTCTACGAGGTCTCGGGCCACCTCGACTGGTACCGCGACGGCATGTTCCCCGCGATGCACGTGGACGAGGAACTGAACGAGGACGGCACGGTGCGCAAGCCCGGGCAGGACTACTACCTCAAGCCCATGAACTGCCCCATGCACAACCTCATCTTCCGGTCCCGCGGCCGCTCCTACCGCGAACTGCCGCTGCGCCTCTTCGAATTCGGATCCGTGTACCGGTACGAGAAGTCCGGTGTGATCCACGGCCTGACGCGCGTGCGCGGGATGACCCAGGACGACGCCCACATCTACTGCACCCGCGAGCAGATGAAGGACGAGCTCACCGGCACCCTGAACTTCGTGCTCGGCCTGCTCAAGGATTACGGCCTCGAGGACTTCTACCTCGAACTCTCCACGCGCAACCCGGAGAAGTCCGTCGGCTCGGACGAGATCTGGGACGAGGCCACGCGCACCCTCGCGGAGGTCGCCGAGTCCTCGGGCCTCGAGCTCGTCCCCGATCCCGGGGGAGCGGCGTTCTACGGCCCGAAGATCTCCGTGCAGGCGCGGGACGCGATCGGCCGTACCTGGCAGATGTCGACGATCCAGCTCGACTTCAACCTGCCCGAGCGCTTCGAGCTCGAATACCAGGCCGCCGACGGCTCCCGCCAGCGCCCGGTCATGATCCACCGCGCGCTGTTCGGATCGATCGAGCGCTTCATGGGTGTGCTCACGGAGCACTACGCCGGAGCCTTCCCGGCCTGGCTGGCGCCGGTGCAGGTGCTCGCGGTCCCCGTCGCCGAGGCGTTCAACGACTACCTGTTCGACGTCGTCGACAAGCTGAAGGCCGAGGGCATCCGTGCCCAGGTGGACGCCGGCTCCGACCGCTTCCCGAAGAAGATCCGTACGGCGAGCAAGGAGAAGATCCCCTTCGTCCTCATCGCCGGCGGCGAGGACCAGGAGGCCGGGGCCGTCTCCTTCCGGTTCCGCGACGGCAGCCAGGACAACCAGGTACCGGTGGACGAGGCCGTCCGCCGGATCGTGGAGGCGGTCCGCAGCAGGGAGGCCACTCTCTGATGGCGGACGGGGGCGGTCTGGACGGAGGCCCTGCCACGGCGTATCCGGGGGACGCGGAGGTGACCGACGGGTTCGAGCTCGCGGGCGTGCCCGACGCCTTCCAGCGCCTGTGGACCCCGCACCGCCTCGCCTACATCAAGGGCGGGCAGGAGCAGGTGACCTCCGAGCAGACCTGCCCGTTCTGCCGGGCGCCCCAGCTCGGCGACGAGGAGTCGCTGATCGTCCATCGCGGCACGCACGCCTTCGTGCTGCTCAACCTGTTCCCGTACAACGCCGGCCACCTCCTCGTCTGCCCGTACCGGCACGTGCCCGACTACACGGACATCGACGAGGCCGAGACCGCCGAGATCGCAGCCCTCACCCAGACAGCGATGCGCGTGCTGCGCAGCGTCTCGAATCCGTCCGGCTTCAACCTCGGCATGAACCAGGGGGTCACCGGCGGTGCGGGCATCGCAGCCCACCTCCACCAGCACGTGGTGCCGCGGTGGGGTGGAGACGGCAACTTCCTGCCGATCATCGCGCAGACCAAGGCCATCACCCAGACGCTCGGCGAGGTCCGCGAGCAGGTTGCGCATGCCTGGCCCTCGGCCGGCGACACCCCGGGACCGGTCGCCTGATGCTGAACAGATACGCCCGGGGCTTCTTCACCCGCCTCTTCACGCCGCTGGCCCGCATGCTGCTCGGCTGGGGTGTCACGCCGGACGCCGTGACCATCATCGGCACCCTCGGTGTGGCCGGCGGTGCGCTGGTGTTCTACCCGCTGGGACAGCTGTTCTGGGGCACGGTCTTCATCACGCTCTTCGTGTTCTCCGACGTGATCGACGGCATCATGGCACGCATCAAGGGCCATGGCGGCCCCTGGGGTAGCTTCCTCGATTCGACACTCGACCGCATCGCCGACGGTGCGCTGTTCGCCGGCGTCGCCGTGTGGTTCTTCACCGGCGGGCAGAACACCGCGATCGCTGTTGCCGCCCTCGCCTGCCTCGTGCTCGGCATGATCGTCTCCTACGCACGGGCCAAGGCCGAATCGCTCGGCTTCACAGCCAATGTGGGCGTCGCCGAGCGGGCCGAGCGCCTCGTCTCCGTCCTCGTGGTGACCGGGCTGACGGGACTGGGCCTGCCGCAGGGCTTCCTGCTGGCGGTCCTCGTCATCCTCGCGCTGGCCAGTCTCGTCACGGTGTTCCAGCGGATCAGGGCCGTGCGGCGGCAGTCCCTGGATGCACCACGCGCGCCGTCGGACACGTCCGGAGCGTCGCGGGACGCCTCCGGCGAGTAGCTATCCGGGGCGCGGCCGGCGCTGACGTCCGCGGCGCGGGAGCGTCTGCACCTGCGGTCGTTTGCCTCGCGCACCCGTCCGCGCACGGCCCCCTATTCTGTCAGTGGTGCGCGAGAAAATAGGGTATGGCGACGGCGGCGCAGCACCTGGAGGAAGCCCTGGTCGAGCTCGCCCGCCTGGAGGCGGAGAAGGCGCGATTGCAGGCCTCGGTCGTGACGGCGGTGGAGCGGGTCCGGTCGCTGATGGAGCACAGCGCGCACGAACGGGACCTGCCGGGCCGACCGCAGCGCGGCGGGAACCTGGGCGACACGCTCGCGGCAGCCGAGGTGGCGTGCCTCCTGCGCATCTCTGAGCGCAGCGCCTTCCTGCTGGTGCAGCAGGCGCGGGTGCTGTGCGCGTACCACCCGGACACCCTCGCCGCCCTCCGCTCGGGCCGGATCTCGTGGGCCCACGCCGCAGCCCTGGTCCGCGAGTACGCAGGCGTGCCTGCGGCCACCGCATCAGCCGTGGAGGCAGCCCTGCTGCCCGTGGCGATCGACACGACGACGACGAAGCTGGCCTACCAGGCCCGGCGGCTGCGGGACCGGTACCACCCGGAGGTCCTGGATGATCGCGCCCGCCACGCAGAAGCGCGGCGCCGGGTGGACATGGAGCCGGCGGACGACGCGATGGCGTGGCTCAGCGTGTACCTGCCTGCGACCTCCGCAAGCGCCATCGATGCCCAGCTGACCGCGGCCGCCCGCCATCTGCAGCGTCCGGCGGAGCGGCGCACCCTCACGCAGCTGCGCACGGACGTGCTCGTCGACCTCCTCCTGCCCGGCGTAGGGTTCCCGGCCAAGGTGTCCGACGGAGCCGGTGTCGGAATGCGCGCTGCGTCTGTCGCCGGGTATGCCGCCGGCCCTGATGCCGGGACCGATCCTGGTCCGGACCCCGATCGGCCCGAACGCACCGCCGGACCGACTCCGCTTCCGGACGGGCTGCGGGCGCACATCAATGTCACAGTGCCGGTCCTGTCCCTGCTCGGTGTCGACGACGCCCCCGCGCTGCTCGAGGGCTACGGGCCCATCCCGGCCGAACTCGCCCGCCGCCTCGCCGCCCACGCACCGTCCTTCACCCGGCTCCTGACCCATCCGGAGACCGGGGTGGTGCTCAGCGTGGGACGCACCACCTACGCAGTTCCGGCCGACCTGAAGAAATGGCTGCGCGTCCGGGACCGGACCTGCCGGCACCCCGGCTGCAACATCCCCGCCGCACGCTGCGAACTGGATCATACGAGACCCTGGGCACACGACGGCCCCACCAGCCACGACAACCTCGCGCACCTGTGCCGCAAGCACCACGCCTTCAAGAGCGAGGGCCTCTGGCACTACGACCAACCCCGGCCGGGCGTGCTCACGGCGATCTCCGCCGGCGGACGCACCTACACCACCGAGAACGATGAACCGCCGTTCTGATGGCCGGCCTGGTTGAGGGTGATCGGCGGCAGGCGCACCGTCGAGACCGACGGCGAATCGCCGTTCTGACGACCGGCCTGGTTGGTCGTGACCGACCGCCTCACCGACGGTCTGCCGTTCTGCCGGTTGCTCTACCCGACAGCGATCGCCGGCGGATCAGTGCAGCCGGTACTGCGGGCCGTGGCTCAGGACGCGGAGGCGAAGGCCGCGCGGGCCGTGGTGAGCGACACCGTGGTCTCGCGCAGGGGACTGAGCGCGGTACCGAGGGCGGAGAGGTACTCAGCGCGACGCTTCGGCGAGATCCTGGACACCGGCGCGGAGGGGGTCTCCGCGGCGTCTGCGTAGTGGGTCGCGAGTCCGTCCTGCAGCAGCCGCAAGGCCTCCGACTTCTGCTGCGACACGGCCGAGTGCGTGGTGCCGAGCTCCACCGCGACCTCGGTCACGGACCGGCCCTCGAAGAAGACCTGCTCGATGATGTGGCGCATGCGCGCCGGGAGATGGGTGACCGCCGTCCGCAGGTGGCGCACCTGCTCGTCGGCGAGCAGCGAGGCCTCGGGCAGCTGATCGGCAGCGGCAGGAACGATGTCCAGCACGGTTTCGTCGAGTGTCTGCACGGAACGGCCGGCGTCGTCGAGCGCCGCATGGACCTCCTGGCGGCTGACACCGAGTGTCATCGAGAGCTCGTCGACGGTCGGGGTGCGTCCGAGCGACGCCGCCAGCGCGTCCTGCGCCGCCAGTGTCTCGCCGATACGGCGCCGGACGGATCGGGGCGCCCAGTCGTTGGACCGCATCTCGTCCGCGAACGCGCCGGTGATGCGGCGCCGTGCGTAGGCGCCGAAGGGCACGCCGAGTGTGGGGTCGAACGAATCCGCCGATGTGATGAGCGCGATCGCACCCACCGACGCGAGGTCATCCCTCGAGAGGTGCGTGGCGCGGGCACACAGGGCGGAGACGAGATATCCGACCAGAGGCAGGTTGTCGACAATGAGTTTTTCGCGGTCGCGTGAGTACATGAGCAAGCTCCCCAGCTGCTTCGGTGGCATCGCTGTCCGCTGGTGTCCGGCAAGGGTCTGCCGCGGCGGCAGGATGTCGCTTTGAAGCTATCAGCGGGGTTTCGCAGGAGCGGAGCACTGAGGCAATCCTGCTCAAAGGCTGAGCTTCAGCTGCTTACATGCTGCGGTGTGCGCCTGCACCTGCGGATTACAGCTCGTCGGAGCCGACGGCGGGCGGTCATGTCCGAGCCTGCGGGGCCGCTCCGGACGGTGCGGGCGCACCCGACGGGCGGCCCGATGAATCGGCTCATTCCGGCCCGTCTAACCAGCAGCGGACGACGACATCGGAAGGACACACCATGACTCATCACGCCGGGTGGCTGCCGGTCGACCTGCACATCGTCTCCGAGCAGGACCTGATGCTGCTGCAACGCGGGGCTGTGCCTCCGTACAGACCAGGACCCGGCGGGCGGGTCTACTCCTCGCCCTGGTCGGACGGCCTGGACCGGGTGCTGGACGAACTCGAGCGCCGGGAATCGGCCACTGCAAGGCCTCCGACGGCGCATCGGTGGACGTACTGATCCCCGTCGCCCCGGGGACGCCGCGGACCGTGGCCCGGTCGATGCGAGCGGCTGTTCGCGCCATGGTGCGGCGCGGGGGTGTCGCCTAGCCTTGGAGACCTACCGACAGCCAGGAGGGGAAACCGATGCCGACGCCGTTCTTCGAGGAGCAGCAGGCTCGCCCTTTCGACGACGACGATCGCCTTCCGCCGTTCGAGACGCCGGCATGGACAGGGCCGCCCTGGCACGAGAAGTACGGCTCCGTGCTCCTCGGGGTGGAGATCGGCCGATCCACGACCACCGTCGTCTCCCTCGGTGCCGCCCGATGCTATCAGGAGGGCCTGGCGGTGGAACTCCTGGTGCGCGTGCGCGAGACCGGTCGGCAGGCTCGGCACCGCATCTTCTCCTATCTCGAGCGCGCCCACGGCAGGGGCCATCTGGACGAACGCTTGAAGCCCGGTGGCCTCCGGTGGGGTGTCGCCTTCAGCGACGGACGGAAGGTCACGACGCAGGACGAGTCGCCGTGGGCTCGTGTCGGGTCCATGGAGGACCTCGTCGAGGGCCCCGTCATCGAGGGACTCTCGCGGCCCGTCGTCGACATGGACTCCTGGGCCCGCTACTACTGGCTCTGGCCGACTCCACCTCCCGCCACGATGCTCGTGGGTTTCGAATGGGAGGAACGGGGGATCGGCGAGACGCTGACGGTGGTCGACGTCGCACCCCTGATCGCGGCCGGCGCCGCCTCGGAGCCGTTGTGGCAGGGCCAGCAAGACGCGCAGGGGCAGGAGGCCGCTCGGCCGGACGACGACGAGGCGACGGCAGTGAGTGACGACGGCAGTGAGTGACGACGGCAAGGCGACGACCTGGCGACGAGGCGACGACCTGGCAACGGTGCGTAACGACGACGTGGTGACGGCGCGTGACGGCCGGTGACGCTGCGCGGGAGGCGATCAGGACGGGGCCGCGCTGCGACGTATCATGGAGGGTCAGCTTTTATCTACCTTTAGGGGCAAATCGTGTCCACCGTTGAAGACCGTTCGGCAACCACAGCGCAGACCGGCGGCAACCGGGTCAAGCGGGGCATGGCCGAGATGCTCAAGGGCGGCGTCATCATGGATGTCGTCACCGCCGAGCAGGCACGCATCGCCGAGGACGCCGGTGCTGTAGCCGTAATGGCGCTCGAGCGGGTCCCCGCCGACATCCGGGCCCAGGGCGGGGTGTCACGCATGAGCGACCCCGACATGATCGACAGCATCATCGAGACCGTGTCCATCCCGGTCATGGCCAAGGCGCGGATCGGCCACTTCGTCGAGGCGCAGGTCCTTCAGTCCCTCGGCGTGGACTACATCGACGAGTCCGAGGTCCTCACGCCCGCCGACTTCACCAACCACATCGACAAGTGGAAGTTCACCGTCCCCTTCGTCTGCGGTGCCACCAATCTCGGCGAGGCGCTGCGGCGCATCAACGAGGGCGCGGCGATGATCCGCTCGAAGGGCGAGGCGGGCACCGGTGACGTCTCGAACGCGACGATGCACATGCGCAAGATCCGCTCGGAGATCAACCGGCTGTCCTCCATGGCCGAGGACGAGCTGTACGTCGCCGCCAAGGAGCTCCAGGCGCCGTACGAACTCGTGAAGGAGGTGGCCTCCGCCGGCCGCCTGCCCGTGGTCCTCTTCACCGCGGGCGGCATCGCGACGCCGGCGGACGCCGCCATGATGATGCAGCTCGGTGCGGACGGCGTCTTCGTCGGCTCCGGCATCTTCAAGTCCGGCAACCCCGCCGAGCGCGCGAACGCGATCGTCCAGGCGACGACGTTCCACGACGATCCGGACATGATCGCCAAGGTGTCCCGCGGCCTGGGCGAGGCCATGGTCGGCATCAATGTCGACGAGATCCCGCAGCCCCACCGCCTCGCCGAGCGCGGCTGGTAGCAGCACCGGATCCGCCGACGGAAGGACCGCAGCCCTCGGGTTGCGGTCCTTCCGTCGTTCCGCCGGTCGCGTCCTATCGGTGGAACGGGACGGCGATGTCGCACACCTCGGCCTCGGGGTGCGCATCGTCGAACGGGGCGAAGTAGATCTCGCGCGGCGGCAGCGAGGGCGTCAGCCCCTCGCGAGCCAGCCACGCGTACACCTCGTCGTAGGCCTGCAGGATCTGCGGGTACTGCACCTGCGCCTGGGTGATCCGCGCGTAGGCCAGTTCGCCGGCGGGCTCGACCAGGATGCTCGTGGGCGCTGTCACGTCGGCCGGCCGGACGCCGCTGCGCACCGGGATCGCGTTCTCGACGACGCCGTCGGTGTCGTCGTTGACCGGACTCCGGTAGATGGTCGTCAGCGGTCCGGCCCAGCCGCCGAGCCGCTCCGCCACGGGCGCCAGGCGTGCGCAGGACGACCGGATGAAGTCCGGTATGCCCGCCGGGTCCACGCGCCTCTTCTCCGTCACGTACGTCATGGCGTCGCATGACCTGGTCGTCACATTCATCGGTCGGTCCTCTCCTCGGGTGAGATGCGACATCACGTAGGAGGCCAGGTGCCGCTGCGCGAGCTGTGTCGCCTCGACCCCGTCCCGGTACGCGGCGACGAGTCCCGGCCGTTCGTCGGCCGCCGCCGCGAGCACATGCGCGATCTCCCCGAGCGGCATGTCGAGGCCGCGCAGCAGGATGATCAGGCGTGCGTCGGCGATCTGGCCGTCGTCGTAGTACCGATAGCCATTGCCGGGGTCAACGTGCGCGGGCGCCAGCAGGCCGTTCCCGGCGTACAGCCGGAGGGCCTTGCTGCTCAGCCGCGTGCGGCGGGCGAAGCTCCCACTGCTCATCAGCGCCACTGTCACCTCCTCGATGCCGGTGGCGATTGCGCCACGTCCCGATCCTGCGGCCGGCCCCTGGGGCAGGGTCAAGCGCACCTGGGCCTACTGCCCCGTCGTGCCGTCGAGCATCTCCCGGAGGATGTCCAGGTGGCCGCAGTGGCGTGCCGTCTCCTCGATCATGTGCACCATCACCCACCGCACGTTGTGTTCCTTCGACGTACCGAGGCACGGGTCGTCGAGCCCGTGCCGGGACAGCACCTCCCGCGACTCGGCGCACGCCGCCTCGTAGTCGCGCACGATGTCCTCGAGGCTGTCCTCGGCCCTCACCCCGAACTCCCATCCGCGGTCCCGCCGGGACCTCGCCCACGGGCCGTCGACGTCACCGTCGACGTCGTCGTGGAACCAGCTCCGCTCCACCTGGGCGAGATGGCGGACGATCCCGGAGACGGATGTCGGCGAGGGCACCAGATGCCGGGCACCGTCGGCGTCGCCGAGCCCCCGGGCCTTGAGGACCACCGTTCCCCGGAGGTAATCCAGGAACCCCTCCAGCGTGGTCCTCTCGTCCTCGGCCAGGGGAGGGAGCGGGCGCGGGGGAGTCGTCATGCGACCACAGTAGCGACCCGTGCAGCCTCAGAGCCCGAGGGAGTACGTCCTGCCGCGGCCGAGCAGGGCGAAACCGCGACGAGAGAGGAATTCGTACCCCTGCGGCGTGGCATTCACCACGAGGTGCACGGCGCCTGCTTCGCCCGCAGCCCGTGCGGTCGCGCTCAGCAACGCGGTGGCGAGCCCACGGCGCTGGTAGGCGGGCAGCACCTCGAGGTGGTGGATCCCGCCGAGCTGCCGCAGCCCGGCGACACCGGAGGGGTGGAACGAGTACCCGGCGCCCGAGATGTTGCCACCCGTCACGTCGCGGGTCACGGCGTGCCAGGCCTGCCGCGGCTCCGACCGGACCACCCGCAGTTCCTGCTCGAGCGGCCCCGTGTAGTCGGGCACCTCGATGGTGAGGGCCGCGGCGTCGTCCCCGGAGCGGACGACGTCGGCGACCGGCGCGGTCATCCACCACGGCTGCCAGCTCGGTTCGAACCCGAGGGCATCGAGTTCGACGGCGTTCACCGCGCTGTTCAGCCACACCCGGACGGATGTGGCGCCGAGCCGCATACCCTCGGCCAGTGCCGGGCGCACGGCATGGGCGCTGACGGTCTGGGGGAACATCATCATCAGTTCCCGCCGGGCGGGCAGCCACACCCAGGTGCAGCCGTGCGTGGAGAAGGTCCTCCCGCCCGTGGCGGCCGCCAGCGCCGCGTACCAGGCGGCCTGGAGCCGCTGGCACTGGGCGATCGTCACCATCCGGTGCCGCCCCGGATCGGGCTCACGCGAGGCCGCGGCGCACGAGCAGCGGATGGAGGTCCGCATCGCGCCCACGGAACCGGCGGAAGGCCTCCAGCGGGTCGATGCTGTTGCCCCGCGAGAGCAGTTCGCGCCGGAAATGATCGCCGTTCTCGCGTGTCAGGCCGCCGGAGGACTTGAACCACTCGACGGTGTCGGCGTCGAGCATCTCGCTCCAGATGTAGGCGTAGTAGGAGGCGGCGTAGCCGCCCGCGAAGATGTGCTTGAAGTACGAGGTGCGGTAGCGGGGCGGCACGGGTGCGAAGTCGATGCCCGCTTCCGCGAGCGCCGCCGCCTCGAACGCCAGCGGGTCCTCGATGACCGTGCCCGCTGGGATGGAATGCCACGCGAGGTCGAGCAGCGTGGCACCGAGGTAGGCGGTCGTCTCGAAGCCCTCGCCCCAGGCGCCTGCCGCGTGGATGCGGTCGATGACGTCCTGGGGGAGCGCCTCCCCGGTCTCGTGGTGGTGCGCGTAGTGCGCGACGACCTCGGGCCACAGGATCCACATCTCGTTGACCTGCGAGGGGTACTCGACGAAGTCGCGCGGAACGGACGTCCCGGCGAACATCGGATAGGTCACGTCGGAGAACAGGCCGTGGAGCGCGTGGCCGAATTCGTGGAACGTCGTGACGACCTGGTCGTAGGAGAGCAGCGTCGGCTCGCCCGCTCCCGGCTTCGAGATGTTGAGGTTGTTGATGACGACGGCGCGCGTGCCCTGGAGCGAGGACTGGTCCACGAAGGAGTTCATCCAGGCGCCGCCGCTCTTGGTGTCGCGGGTGTAGAAGTCGCCGAGGAACAGGCCGAGCCCCGAGCCGTCCTCGTTGAAGACCTCCCACACGCGGACGTCGGGGTGGTAGCCCACGAGGTCGGGACGCTCGGTGAACGTCAGGCCGTAGAGGCGGTTCGCCGCGTAGAAGACACCGTCCCGGAGGACGGCCTCGAGTTCGAAGTAGGGGCGCAGGGCGTCCAGGTCGACGTCGAACTTGGCCTTCCTGACCTTCGACGCGTAGTACGCCCAGTCCCAGGGCTCGATCGGGTGGCCCGCTTCGGCCTCCAGCTCGGCCGCCTCGGCGCGTGCGTTGCGGACGGCGGGCGCGGCGAGTTCCCGCATGCGGTCCATGATCGCCTCGAGGGACGGCGCGGTCTGGCTGTCGGTCGCGGCGGCGGCGTGCGTATCGAAACCGAGGAGGGCGGCGCGTTCGGCGCGCAGGGTCGCCATGCGGGTGGCGATCGCCAACGTGTCGGCGTCGTTCCCACGGGCGCCGCGGTTCACCGATGCCTCGTGCAGGCGACGGCGGACGTCCCGGTCGGTGAGCGACTCCAGGGCCGGCTGCGCGGTGGGGAGGATGAGCGTCAGGAGGTACTTGCCCTCATGACCGGCGTCGGCGGCCGCGGAGGCCGCGGCGGAGATCGCGTCGGCGGACAGCCCGTCGAGCTCCTCCGCGGTGTCGAGCAGCAATGCCGAATCGTTGGTGTCCTTCATGAGCTTCTGCGAGAACTCGGTGCTGAGCGCCGAGAGTTCCGAGTTGAGCCGGCGGAGCGTGGCCTGGGCGTCGTCGTCGAGCTCCGCACCCGCGCTCACGAAACTGCGGAGCAGTTCCTCGACGAGGCGCGCCGACTCGTCGTCGAGGCCGTCGAGCGGCACTTGGCGGATCCGCTCGAACAGGGCCCGGTTGAGCTTGATGTTGTCCTCGTGCTCGGCGAGGCGCGGAGCGACCTGCTGCTCGAGCTCCTGGATGGCGGGGGTGGCGTGGCTGACCGAGTTGCTGAAGAAGACGCGGGACACGCGGTCGAGGGTGCTCCCTGCGCGCTCGAGGGCGACGAGCGTGTTCTCGAACGTCGGCGCATCGTCGGACCCCGTGATGCTCCCGATCTCGGCGAGGTGTTCGGCGAACCCTGCGTCGAAGGCGGGCAGGTAGTGCTCGTCCCGGATGGCGGCGAACGGCGGCAGCTGGTAGTCGAGGGTGCTCGGTGCGAGGAAAGGGTTGCTCATGAGAACCAACTTTTGCACGTTGTTGCACTTTCCCGCACCACCCTTGACCCGTCCGCTGAACGCTACCTAGGGTCGAAAATGCCTCGCTGCCTGATGATCGTGGGGGTCCCGTCTCGGGAACCGGTGTCAGGCAGGGGCACACGGCACCGACGCCGGTGTGCCGCGGAGCATGCCGGGCAGCGCGGCCCGGTCACGACAAGGAGAGCTCATGAGCATGCGTTCCCGAACATCCGTCCTGCTGTCGTTGTCCCTCGTCGTCGCCGGCCTCGGCGTGTCCGCCGGCCCGGCTGCAGCGAAGGCTCCACCCCCGGAGGCACCCGTCGCCGCGGCGGCGCCGGACGGGACGACGCCGATCCCAGCCGTCGAGGGACCGCTGGACTCCTCGGCCGAGTCCTACCCCTTCGGTGCCGCGGATCACCAGGAAGTCCCGCAGGACCTCGGGGACCTCGGCTACGTGGAGGAGGAGTACCTGGTCAGCGGTACCTCCAACGTCTACACCTGGCCCACCCAGGGCCCTGCCCAGATCCGCACCCCCGACGCGCCGTACACCACCCGCGTGCTCGTCCGGAAGCCCGCGAAGGGCAGGGAGTTCAGCGGCAACGTGGTGGTCGAGATGCTCAACCCGAGCAACCTGTTCGACCTCAACATCGGGTGGGCCGTGGCCCAGGAGCAGATCGTCGCCAACGGCGATGCCTGGGTGGGGATCACCGCCAAGCCGATCGCCGTCGAGGCGCTCAAGAACTTCGACCCCGAGCGGTACGCGTCGCTGTCGTTCGCGAATCCGCTCCCGCTGAGCGACCCGGCCAACTGTGCCACGGTGGCGTCCGATTCCTCGAGGAGCACCGAGAACGGCCTCATCTGGGACATCTACTCCCAGGTCGGGGCGTGGCTGAAGAGCGACGACGACGCCAACCCGCTGCGTTACGGATCCCGGACCACGAAGGTGGAGCACGCCTACGGGTTCGGCTACTCCCAGACGGGCGGCTACCTCGTCGACTACATCAACGGCGTGCACCCGCGTGTCGTCGAGTCGGACGGCGCGCCGGTCTACGACGCGTACATCGTCGCCGTCGCCGGCGGCGCCTTCGCCGGCGCGTACCCGATGAACCAGTGCGAGCCGGCGCCGCCTGCCACGGACGCGCGGCGCCAGTTCAAGGACGTCGGCGTGCCGATCATGCGGCTGATGTCGCAGTCCGACTACCTGCTCGGCATCGGCTCGCGCCGCGCGGACAGCGATGCCCCCGGTGACCAGTACCGCCACTACGAGATGGCGGGGGCCGGGCACGCGACGCCGGACGAGCTGACGTACTCCGCGTCGTCCGCGGACATCATCGCCGCAGGCCGCGCCGTACCGCCGGCGTCCTGCAACGAGGGCCCGCGCAGCAGGTTCCCGAGCTCCATCTTCTTCAACGCGGCGCTCCGGAACCTGGACCTCTGGGTGCGCGACGGTATCGCACCCCCGCACGCCGAGCCGATCCTCGTCCGTGACGGCGCACCGGTGCTGGACGAATTCGGCAACGTGCAGGGAGGCCTGCGCTCGCCCTTCCTCGACGCGCCGACCAGCACCTGGTACGGCACCGCGACCGGCGCATCCTTCTGCTTCATCGCGGGATACGAGCGGCCGCTGTCGCAGGACGTGATCGACGGCCTGTACCGGAATCACGGCGCCTACGTGAGGGCGGTCAAGGACAGCACCCGCTCACTGGAACGCCAGGGGTTCCTGACGGACTACGACGCCCGCGAGCTGGCGAAGGATGCCGCGCGGAGCGACATCCCCTGACCCGGCGCGGTCATGCGTGGCGGAGGCCCTCGTTCCGGCGGGGGCCTCCGTCGTCCGCTACATTCGGAGGCATGAGCGGCAGCGTGATCGTCCTGACCGGGCCACCGGGCTCGGGCAAGTCGACGACCGCGCGGGCGCTGGCGGGCACCTATCCCCGAGCCGTCCACCTGCACACCGACGATTTCTGGCACGTGATCGTCTCCGGCGGCATCCCGCCCTACCTGGCCGAGTCCGACGCACAGAACCAGGTCGTCGTCGACGCCGTCGCCCGGGCCGCCTTCACTTACGCACGCGGCGGGTACACCGTGGTGGTGGACGGCATCATGGGGCCGTGGATGCTCGGGCACTACCGCCGCGCGCTGCGGCACCACCCCGGCGTGGAACTGCAGTACGTCGTGCTGCGCCCCGACCGTCCGACGGCGCTCGCCCGGGCCCGGCAGCGTGCCGATCCCGGCGCGCTCGTCGACGAGGGCCCGATCCTCGCCCTGTGGGACCAGTTCGCGGACCTCGGCGTGCTGGACGGCCACGCCATCGATTCGACGGGACACGAGGAGGCCGAGACCCTTCGGGCGGTGCAGGACGCCCTGGCCGGTGGCCGCTACCGGCTCACGCACGACGGCGGGTCCCCGCGGGACCCCGCCATCGGCGCGGAGGACGACCGCGACGAGGTACCCCACGCGTCGCTCGGGGCCGACGAGGAAGACCTGCTGCACGGCGGGAGGCGGACCCCCCGTCTCCTGCTGCGCCGCCTCCTTCCCGGGGACGAGGAGGCGGTTCTGGCCTACCGGTCGGACGCCCACGCATCGCGGTACCTCGGGCACGGGCCCATGGAGCCCGGCAGGTACGCGGGATGGCTGGCAGAACGGGCCACCGGCTGGTCGCTCGAACGCCCGGGCGACCGCCGCTTCTACGCCGTCGTGGAGTCCGCGTCCGAGCGCGTGGTCGGTGACGCCGTCCTGATCCGCGCGGGGGAGGGCCTGCAGGGCGAACTCGGAATGTTCCTGCATCCGGAGACCTCCGGCCTCGGGTACTCGCTCGAGGCCGGGCGGGCGCTGCTCGACATCGCGTTCTCCGAGCTCGCCTGGCACCGGGTCGTCGCCCGCGCGGACGCGGACAACCGGAGTTCTGTGAGGGCGATCGAGAAGCTGGGACTGCGGCGCGAGGGCCTGTTCGTCGAGGGCACACCGCGCGGAGACACGTGGGCCGATACCGTGCAGTACGCCCTGCTCGCCCGCGAATGGGCAGCATCCGGTGCCTGAGGGTCGGCGTCGACCCAGCCGCCGCAGGGGCCGCCCCGTGAGCCGACGGGAAGCGACGACCGCCCCGCATCAGCCGCTGTGGCCGCCCACTGATGGCGCGTTCCGCCGGTCCGAGATGACAGCTGTCCTCGGCCGCGGCGACACGACCTGGCAGCGGGCCGGATCCGAGGTGCTGCGCTGGGCGGTGAAGACCCGCAGCGGCTTCTCCGTGAGCAGTCCGTGGCCGGTCGTCCCGGGAGAACGACTCACCGTGACCGCGACGGTCCTCGGCCTGACCGTCGCGGAACCGGTCGAGGTGGTCGCCGTCGTGGAGCAGCCTGAGAGGATCGGCTTCTCCTACCGGACGCGGCCCGGGCACCCCGTGCGCGGGGAGGAGGCGTTCATCGTGCATCGCGACGGTGACACCGTGCTCATCACTGTCCGATCACTCACCCGCGCCGCGTCATCGCAGCCGTGGCGGGCGCTCTTCCCGCTGCTCCTCGTGGCCCAGCGCATCGTGCGCAGGCGGTATCTGCGGGCGCTGCGGCAGTAGCCGGACCTCCCCTGCAGCGCGCCGGGGTGGGGATGTCCGGTTGCCTAGCCGCGGATCGCCAGGCCGAGCGTTCCGGTGGCCATCGGTCCGCCACACGCTGCCGACCCTCCGACCCGCTCCCAGGCCAGGTCCACCGTCGCCTCGGCGAGGACGGCGGAGTCCGCCGCGAAGGCCCTGATGGTGACGGTGTCGGGGGTGGACATGCCGACCTGCACCCTCCAGCGTCCCTCCCCGTCCGGCTCCGCCCAGTAGTACGGCTCCTCGGGCTGGTGCGGTGGCGCCGGGGCCGCCGTGGGGAGGGCAGGCGGCGTCAGGAGGGCAGGCGCCGGGCGGGCGGATGACGCGGGGAGGGACGGCGGTGGGGGTGGGCTGTCGTCGGGAGGTGCCGGCGGGGCGGCCGGCGTGGAGCAGCCGAGGTCGTCACAGAGTTCCACCCACGCGACCCGCTCGACGTCGTCGGCGGAACCGTCGAGCCTGATCTCGACCGCATTGACCCAGCCGATGGCCGGGCAGGCCTGCCCGGCGAACGGCTCACAGCCGGTCAGCATCACCGCGAGCACCGCACCGCCCAGCACCGCGTATCGCGGCCGTGTCCCTGCAGTCCCTGCACCGGATGCACCCATGAACCGACCCTGCCATGCCTCCGGGCCGGGAGACAGGGGACGGAGGGCGATACGGGATGACCGTTACTCGTCCGCAACGGTTCACCGGCGCCGGCGCCGGCCATTGAGTGTGACCGGCCGGCGCGGTGGAGCCGCGTGCGCCGGGCGGTGCCCGGCGCCGGCGCTCAGCCTTCGGCCGGGGGGGAGTAGAGTTGGAGGTCATTGCCCTCGCTGTCCTTGAAAGGCAGGATCCGCCCCCAGGGGTACTCGCTGATGTCGCCCTCGATGGACGCACCGCCACGGGACGAGATGCGCTCCAGTTCGTCCTCGATGGAGCCCTCGGGCTCGAAACTGATGACGGCGCCGCCGCCACGACCGCCGTGGGCGCTCTCGCGGGCGTTGAGGCCGATCGTCAACCCGCCGGCGTCCACCATGGACCAGTCCTCCTGCTCCATGGTGACACTCAGCCCCAGGGTGTCCCGATAGAAGGCGAGGGCCCTGCCCATGTCCTCGACGGGCACCCAGACGGTTGCTACTCCCTTGGCCATGACGCTCCTTCCGCGGACCCGTGAGGGGTCCGATGGGGTGGCGGGCCCCGGGCGGGGCCCGTCCCTTCGAAACGCTACCGGCAGGACCCCGCGGCGGGCCGGGACAACGGCGCCCCTTGACGTGCGGGCAGGAGTGCTGTCCCTACCGCGGCCGGGCCCCGGCGTGCCGGCGGGCGAGGTCGGCGAGGGAATCGTCCACACCGCCGTCGTCGAACGCACCGAACTTCCGCTCGGCGGCGGTGCGCAGCAGGAAGTCCGCGATCGCCGGGTTCTTCGGCAGCAGCGACCCGTGCAGGTAGCTCGCCACGATGTTCCGGTACCGGGCGCCCTCGTGCTTCTCCTGCGCGTTGTTCCCCGCGCCCTTCACCACCGTTGCCAGGGGCTTCAGCCCGTTCCCGAGGAACGTCTGGCCACTGTGGTTCTCGTAGCCGTGGATCTCGCCGAATTCCTCGCTGGTCGCGACGACATTGCCGATCAGGCGTTCCGTCCCGCCGCGCGTCTCCAGGTCCAGGACGCCGATCCCGGGGATGACCGTTCCGTCGTGGGTGTGGAAGGCGTTGCCGAACAGCTGGTACAGGCCACAGATCAGCAGCATCGGGGTTCCGTCCTCCGCCAGTCCGCGCAGCCTCGGGGCGATCGCCTGGAGGTCGTCCTGGATGACGACCTGACCGCTGTCCTGGCCGCCACCTCCCACGATGAGGTCGACGTCGTCCGGGAACTCGTCCCCCGTGTTGTGCTCCAGGATCTCCGCGCCGTAGCCGCGCCACGCGAGGCGGCGCTTGAGGACGAGCACGTTGCCGTAGTCGCCGTAGATGTTCATCTCGCGCGGGTACAGCTGCAGGATGCGCAGGCTGCCCTTCGAGGGATCGGCGGGTGCCTCGGTGAGGGCGGTGGCGGATGGGGCGTCGCTCATCAGGAGACAACCTCGACCTTCGTGATCTTGGAGAGTTCGCGGCGGACCGCGAGCATGGCCGTGTACGTGCAGAAGATGCGCTTGGGCCGGCCTTCCGAGCCGCGGATGAACTGCTGGAGTGCCGCCGTGATGTCCGGTTCGACCGCGCCGACCCGGACGTCGTCGTACGTGAGCCGGAGCGCCATGTCGTAGGCGCGGACGCCGCTCACCATGTCCACGCCGCCGAGGCCGAGCGAGTCGAAGTCGACGTCCCACAGCCAGGACATGTCGCGCCCGTCGGCGTAGTTGTCGTTGATCGCGACCATGGTGGCGCACCCGGCGGCGTCGAAGGACTTCAGTCCGAGCCGGAAGCCGCTGGGATTCTTGACGAGCACCAGTTCGAGGGCCTGGCCGTCGACGACGAGGCTCTCACCGCGACCGAAGGCGGGCTCCACGGCGGCCAGGGAGGAGAAGAGCCGCGCGGTGTCGGCGGTGCCGTCGAGGACTGCGCGGGCCGCAGCGAGTGCGGCCGCGGCGTTGAAGATGTTGTAGACGCCGCGCAGGCGCAGGTCCGTGTGCGTGATGGCGCCGTCCACCTCGAAGGATGCGGCGTTGCCGTCCACGGAGCGGAGGACGACGTCGGCCGGCAGCGCCGAGGCGGGGGCGGTGCCCTTGGCGCCGCGCAGTTCGTCGTCGTTCGGGAAGGTGCTGCGCAGCGACGCGTCGAGGCCGAAGTAGGCGACCCGGGCGGAGGGGATGGACGCGGCGAGGCCCGCGACGCGCGGGTCCTCGCGGTTCAGCACCACGGTCCCCGTCGTCGCGAGTGCGATGCGCTCCAGCAGGCGCGTGGTCGCGTCGATCTCGCCGAAGCGGTCCAGCTGGTCACGGAGGACGTTCAGGAGGAGCGAGTACCGCGGTGGTACGAGTTTCACGAAGTGCACGGCGTGCGCCTCGTCGAGCTCGAGGACGGCGACGTCGGCGTCGAGGCGCCCCCGCCAGTCGACGTCGCCCAGCAGGGACGCCGCGACCCCGCGCGTGAAGTTGCTGCCCGTGCGGTTCGTGAACACCTTCAGGCCCTGGCCCTCGAGCAGTTCCACCACCATCTTGGTGGTGGTGGTCTTGCCGTTCGTCCCGCTGACGACGACGACGCCGTGGGGGAGGGTGGACAGCGCGCGGCCCATGAAGCCCGGGTCGAGGCGTTCGACCACGAGGCCGGGGAAGGCGGAGCCGCCGCCGCGCAGGCGGGAGGCGATGCGCACGGCCTTGCCCACGAGGACTGGAAGGGGATTCATGCCTACAAATTATCGCAGGCGCGCATGTCATCCCGGGACGCGGCGGCGAGGCGCTGCTCACGCTGCCCGCCCGACACCGGCATCAGCGCTCCCACGGCCTAGAATCGGGGTATGACCTCCTCGTCCTCGTCGGCGCCGTCCTCCGTGCCCGGCGCCCCGTCCGACGCCGCTCCGACCGCCACCCCGGAGCCCGGCGGGACCGCCGCTGCCACGGTGCGGACCGGTCGGGACGTCGTCGTCGGGGTGCTCGCCGTCCAGGGCGACGTGCGCGAGCACATCGCGACCATCGAGTCCCTCGGCGGCCGCGCGGTGCCCGTCCGGCGGGCAGCGGAGCTCGCCGCGATCGACGGCCTGATCCTGCCCGGCGGCGAATCCACCACCATGGACAAGCTCACCCGCACCTTCGGCCTGGCCGGACCCCTGCGCGAGCTGATCGCGGGCGGACTGCCGGTGTACGGCTCGTGTGCGGGCATGATCCTGCTGTCCGACGTCATCGCGGACCCGGCGACCGACCGGAACGGCGACCCCCAGCAGACGTTCGGCGGGCTCGACATGGTGGTGCGCCGCAACGCCTTCGGCCGTCAGCGCGAGTCCTTCGAGACGGACCTCGCCTTCGCCGGACTCGCGACCACCGGTCCCGTCCCGGGCGACGACCCGGTGCGGGCCGTCTTCATCCGCGCACCGTGGGTGGAGAAGGTGGGTGCCGACGTCGAGGTGCTGGCCCAGGTGCCCGCCGCCGAGACGCCCCAGGCAGGGCCGTCCGACGGGGTGCCGGGCAGTGATCAGGGCAGTGCCCCCGGCGGGCCCGGGGCCGACTTGGAGCCGGTCGCTAGAATTGTCGCAGTGCGTTCAGGGAACCTGCTTGCCACGAGTTTCCACCCGGAAGTCACGGGTGAGCGGCGGGTCCACGAACTCTTTATCCGGATGATCAGAGGAGAAGCGTAAGCATGTCGGGGCACTCCAAGTGGGCAACAACGAAGCACAAGAAGGCTGCGATCGACGCCAAGCGCGCGAAGTCCTTCGCGAAGCTGATCAAGAACATCGAGGTCGCGGCGCGGGCCGGCGGCGCCGACGTCGCGGGTAACCCCGGGCTGGAACTGGCCGTCTCCAAGGCCAAGAAGACCTCCGTGCCCATCGACAACATCAACCGCGCCGTGAAGCGCGGGGCCGGTCTGCTCGGCGAGGCCGTCGACTACCAGACCATCATGTACGAGGCGCGCGGCCCGCAGGGTTCGGCCCTGCTGATCGAGTGCCTCACGGACAACAAGAACCGCGCCGCCTCCGAGGTGCGCCTCGGCATCTCCCGGAACGGCGGCACGATCGCCGATCCGGGCTCGGTGTCGTACCTGTTCGCCCGCAAGGGTGTCGTGACGCTCCCGAAGAACGGCCTCACCGAGGATGAACTGCTCATGTCCGTCCTCGACGCCGGCGCGGACGAGGTCAAGGAATCGGCCGACACGTTCGAGATCGTCTCCGAGCCCCAGGACCTCCGGGCCGTGGTGGCCGCGCTCGACGAGAGCAGCATCGAGTACGAGACCGACGACGTCGAGTTCGTGCCGTCCATGCAGGTGGACCTCGACACCGAGGGTGCCCGGAAGTTCCTCAAGCTCGTGGACGCCCTGGAGGAGCTCGACGACGTCCAGAACGTCTACTCCAACGCACACCTCCCGGACGACGTCCTGGCGGAGCTCGAGAACGACGACTGACATCGCACTCCTCCACAGCGCCGCCTCCACGGGGCGGGTAGCGCCATGACCTACCGCGTCATGGGCGTCGACCCCGGGCTCACCCGGTGCGGGCTCGCCGTCGTCGACATCGAGCCGAACCGCCGCTCCACGCTCGTCGCGGTCGGCGTCGTCGGCACGGAGGCCGGCAGGAGCCTCGACGAACGGCTCCTGGTCATCTCCGAGGCCGTGGACTCGTGGCTGGACCTGCACCAGCCGCAGGTCCTCGCCGTCGAGCGCGTGTTCAGCCAGCTCAACGTCAGCACCGTCATGGGTACGGCGCAGGCCTCCGGCGTCGTGATCGTCTCCGCCGCGCGGCGCGGCATCCCGGTGGCCCTCCACACGCCCACCGAGGTCAAGGCCGCTGTCACCGGCAACGGGCAGGCGGACAAGGCCGCCGTCACCAAGATGGTCACCAAGATCCTCCGGCTCGAGACCGCCCCCCGGCCGGCCGATGCCGCCGATGCCCTGGCCCTCGCGATCACGCACGCCTGGCGCAGGGGAGTGGGCGCCCAGGGCGCCGCGGCGGCCGGAGGCTCGATCACCCCCGCGCAGCGCATCTGGGCCGAGGCGGAAGCACGCGCACGACGGCGTTAACGCTGAATCCCGGGGCATGCCCTCCGGCGGTCCCGAAGCCGGATCCGGTGTGGCGGCTCGATCGAACGGCCGGACGCCGGTACCGTTAGACATTAGAACGTATGTTCGACGCCGGGTGACCACCCGGCCGACCCCGACAGCATCTGCCACTGGAGCGCCTCATGATCAGTTCCCTGCGCGGGACAGTGACCCACGTGGGCCTGCACTCCGCCGTCCTCGACGTCAACGGCTTCGGCATGCAGGTCCAGGCGACGCCCCAGACCCTCGCAGGGCTGCGCGTGGGCGAGCAGGCCTCCATCGCCACCGCCATGATCGTGCGCGAGGACTCCATGACGCTCTTCGGCTTCGAGGACGCCGACCAGCGCGAGGTGTTCGAGACGCTGCTGGCCGTCAGCGGCGTCGGCCCCCGCCTCGCCCTCGCCGTCCTCGCCGTGCACACCCCGGACGCCATCCGCATCGCGGCGTCGTCGGGCGACGACAAGGCCTTCAGCAAGGTGCCGGGCATCGGCCCCAAGGGCGCCCGGCGCATCGTGCTCGAGCTCGCCGGGAAGCTCGTGCCGCTCGAGGCGAAGCCCGGCGTGCCCGCGCAGACGTGGCAGGGGCAGGTCCTCACCGCCATGATGGGCCTCGGCTGGTCCGAGAAGGACGCCGGGACGGCGATCGACGCGGCCGTCGCCGAGGCGCCCGAGGTGGCGGCGATGGGTGACGTCGGGCAGATCCTGAAACTCACCCTGCGGCGGCTCGGCCAGGACGGTGCACGGAGCTCGGCCCGGACGAGGGTCGGCTCATGAGCGACAAGCAGCCCGAGGAGGCGCCGCTCGTCGCTCCCGCCGCCGATCCGGAGGACCGCGCCGTCGAGGCCGCGCTCCGGCCGAAGAACCTCGACGACTTCGTGGGGCAGAAGAGGGTGCGGCGGCAGCTCTCCCTCGTCCTGGAGGCGTCGCGCCTGCGCGGTCGCAGCGCCGACCACGTCCTGCTCTCGGGCCCTCCCGGGCTCGGCAAGACGACGCTCGCGATGATCATCGCGGCGGAGATGAACGCGCCGCTCCGCATCACCTCGGGGCCCGCGATCCAGCACGCGGGCGACCTCGCGGCGATCCTCTCCTCCCTGACCGAGGGCGAGGTGCTCTTCCTCGACGAGATCCACCGGATGTCCCGGCCCGCCGAGGAGATGCTCTACATGGCGATGGAGGACTTCCGGGTCGACATCATCGTGGGCAAGGGTCCCGGCGCCACGGCGATCCCCCTCGAACTGCCGCCCTTCACCCTCGTCGGAGCCACCACCCGGGCAGGGCTCCTGCCCGGCCCGCTCCGCGACCGCTTCGGCTTCACCGGGCACCTCGAGTTCTACTCCACCGAGGAACTCGAACTCGTGCTGCGCCGCTCGGCCATGCTCATGGACATGAAGGTGAACTCCGCGGCCTTCGCCGAGATCGCCGGCCGGTCGCGGGGCACGCCGCGCATCGCCAACCGCCTGCTCCGCCGCGTCCGCGACTGGGCGCTCGTGCACGGCATCGACCTCATCGACGCCCGCTCGGCGAGTGCCGCACTCGACATGTACGAGGTGGACGCCCGCGGCCTCGACCGCCTGGACCGCTCCGTCCTGACCGCGCTCATCACCAAGTTCAACGGTGGCCCGGTGGGCCTGTCGACGCTCGCCATCGCCGTCGGCGAGGAGCCCGAGACGGTGGAGACCGTTGCCGAGCCCTATCTGGTGCGCGAGGGGATGCTCGGCAGGACCCCGCGCGGCAGGATCGCGACGGCGGCCGCCTGGCAGCACCTCGGCCTGGAGATGCCGCAGAACGTCGCCGCCGCGATGCCCGAGGATCTCTTCTCGGTGGCACCCGAATCGCTGCTGGACACCGAATCCGCCCTTGACAGTTGGGCGCAGCCGGACTCCTGACGCGCCGGACGCCCAGAAATCCCCTTTACACTGGTGTCTTCCACTGTGTGCCGCGGCACAACGCTGCCGCCACACCCAATCCCAGGAACGGAACATTCCAGTGCTTGCACACGTAGTCGCGCAGTCCGCCTCAGGAGATGCCCCAGGTTTCGACATCTTCTCCCTCCTGCTGCCGCTGGCGTTGGCGTTCCTGATCTTCACCATGTTCCGCCGTCAGCGGAAGACGCAGCAGCAGGTGAAGGACATGCGCACCCAGATGGAGCCCGGTACCGAGGTCATGACCCAGTTCGGTCTCTACGGCACGATCGTCTCGATCGACCAGGAGAACAACAAGGCCGTCCTCGAACTCTCGCCCGGCAACCTGGCGACCGTGCACACCCAGGCCCTCTCGAAGGTCGTGGAGCAGACCCCGGCAGCGGGTGAGACCGTCGACGACGTCGACGGCACCACCGTGCCCGACGACGCGTCCTCGATCAGCGGCGACTTCGCGGACCGCACCCCGGCCGCCGGATCCACAGCGGCCGGAGCCGCCGGCGCCCCCTCGGGCGTCGAGACGCCGGACGAGACCCTGGAGCGCCTGAACCGCGAGGCCGCCCAGGAAAACCGCGACGCGCGCGATGCGCGCGACCCCAAAGCGAACCCCGACAACTAGCATCCCGTAGGGCGCCGGTACTCAGCCGCGACCTTCAGCATCAACCCGGCGCCCGAGACGCGCCACTGAATAAGGACATCCATCATGCCTCGTACCGGTCCCGGGACGGCAGCCAAGCGGACACTTGTCTGGCTGGGCGCATTGACAGCACTGCTCGCGATCCTGCTGGGAGCGGGATCCTACTGGAGCACCGCGAGCTGGAGCCCCCGACTGGCCCTCGACCTCGAGGGCGGGACGCAGATGATCCTCGCCCCCCGCGTCCAGGGCGGAAGCGACATCACCCCCGAACAGCTGGACCAGGCCGTGGAGATCATCCGCCAGCGGGTCGACGGCTCCGGCGTCGCCGAAGCCGAGATCAACACGCAGTCCGGCCAGAACGTCATCGTCTCGCTGCCCGGCACGCCGGACCCGCAGACGCGCGACCTCATCCAGGCGTCCGCGCAGATGGAATTCCGTCCCGTCCTCACCGGCGGGCCGGGCCAGGCCGCGGCCGCGGAGACCCCGACGCCGGACGACCAGCTGCCCAAGCCGGCCGCGGAGCCCCAGAACGCCAGCGACCCCAACTGGATCACGCCCGAGCTCTACAAGGAGTTCGAGTCCCTCGACTGCCTCGACCCGGCGTCCCTCGAACCGGCCGCGGAGCCCGCGCCGGCGGACAAGCCCATGGTCGCCTGCGAGCCCGACACGCAGGGCAAGTACATCCTCGGGCCCGTCGAGGTGCCGGGAACCGACATCTCGACCGCCAGCTACGGCCTGCAGCGCAGCTCCCAGGGCCAGGCCCTCAACACCTGGGCCGTGACCATCGACTTCAATGACGAGGGCACCGAGATCTTCCGCGAGGTCACCGAACGCCTCTACGCGATCGGCCAGGGCGACCCCCGCAACCAGTTCGCCATCGTCCTCGACGGGCGGATCGTCTCCGCCCCCACCACCAACGCCGTCATCCCCGACGGCAATCCCCAGATCACCGGCAACTTCACCGAGGAGTCCGCCGCGGCCCTGGCGGAGCAGCTGAAGTACGGTGCCCTGCCCATCAGCTTCGAGATCCAGAGCGAACAGCAGATCTCGGCGACCCTCGGTGCCGACCAGCTGCGGCTCGGCCTCGTCGCGGGCCTGATCGGCCTGCTGCTCGTGGCCGCCTACTCGATGTTCCAGTACCGGCTGCTGGGCCTGGTCACGATCGCCTCGCTGGTGGTCGCGGGCATCCTCACCTACCTCGCCATCTGCGTCCTCGGCTGGACCGAGAACTACCGGCTGTCCCTCGCGGGTGTCGCCGGCCTGATCGTGGCCATCGGCCAGACGGCGGACTCGTTCATCGTCTACTTCGAGCGCATCCGCGACGAACTCCGCGACGGACGCGGCCTCGTCTCCGCCGTCGAGAACGGGTGGCGCCGGGCCAAGCGGACGGTGCTCGCCTCCAAGGCCGTGAACCTGCTCGCCGCCCTCGTGCTGTACTTTGTCGCCGTCGGCAACGTGCGCGGCTTCGCGTTCACGCTCGGCCTCACCGCCATCGCCGACCTCGTGGTCGTCTTCATGTTCACCCACCCGGTCCTCCGGCTCCTGGCCAAGACGAAGTTCTTCGGCGAGGGCCACCCGTGGTCCGGGCTGGACCCGAGCCGCCTGGGCGGCATCCCGCTCTACCGCGGAGCCGGCCGCCTGCGCGAACCGGGCCAGGTGCCCGTCGCCGTCGCCCGCACCAAGAACAAGGGCGCCTCGGCGGAGGCCGAGCGTCGCCTCACGATCGCCGAGCGCCGCCGGGCGGAGCAGCAGAAGGCCCTCGCCGGGCGCACCGGGTCCGCCGGACGCACGGAGCCCGCCGGCGACAGCCCGGAGCCATCCGCCGCCGCGCGCACCGGTTCCACCGTCGCCGGACGCACCGGTTCCTCCCAGAAAGAGACCAACGAATGAGCCGCACAAGCTTCGCCACGTTCGGCAACGAGCTGTACTCGGGCAAGCGCTCCTACCCCTTCGTCGCCAAGCGGAACCTCTGGTTCCTCATCGCCGGCGCCGCCATCCTGATCTCGATCATCATCCCGGTGGTCAAGGGCGGCTTCAACCTCGGCATCGACTTCCGCGGCGGCTCCGAGTTCACCGTCTCCGCGACCCAGAACACCGATGCCGCCATCGGTGAGCGGGCCGTCACCGACGTCGTGTCCGACGCCGTGCCGCGGGTCACCAACATCGCCGCTGACACGATGCGCATCCAGACGGAGCGGCTCTCGGACGACGAGACGCTCAAGGTCCGCGACAACCTCGTCAGCGGGTACGGGGTCGGCGAGGACCAGGTCACCTCGAGTTTCGTCGGCCCGACCTGGGGCGAGGACGTCAGCCGCCAGGCCCTGATCGGCTTCGGCGTGTTCGTCCTCCTGGCCGCGATCCTCATGGCGATCTACTTCCGCACCTGGAAGATGGCCCTGGCGGCGATGGCCGCGCTCGTGGTGGTCATGGTGGTCACCGCCGGCCTGTACTCGCTGAGCGACTTCGAGGTCACGCCGTCGGCGATCATCGGGTTCCTGACGATCCTCAGCTACGCCCTGTACGACACGGTCGTGGTCTTCGACAAGATCCGGGAGAACACCGCCGACGTCACGGTCTCCACGAAGCGCACGTTCGCCGAGCAGGTCAACCTCGCCGTGAACCAGACGCTCGTCCGCTCGATCAACACCTCCGTGGTCGCGATCCTGCCGGTCGCCTCGATCCTGTTCATCGGCTCGTTCCTCCTCGGTGCGGGGACGCTCCAGGACCTCTCGCTGGCCCTGTTCATCGGCATCATCCTCGGCACCCTGGGCACCATCTTCATCGCGGCGCCCCTGTACGCGGCGCTGCGGCTGAACGAGCCGGCCCTGAAGAAGCAGGAGAAGAAGGTCCTCGGCCGCCGCTCGACGGAAGCGGCAGCCGTCTGATCCTCGGCGGCGTCGATCCGACGCGCACACCGGCAGGAACACGATCCTCAGCCGCAGGGCCCGCACGGGCTTCCTGCGGCTGAGGCGGTTCCGGCCCGGCTAGACTTGAAACTGCCGCAGAACCGGCGGCTTGGTGGATCCTTGCCGGATTCCGGACGGAGATAGAGGAACTGGACATGGCTGAAGCGGTGAATCCCGGAGAGGACCAGGGCACTCCGGTGCCCGGAGTCCCCGGACCGATTGCCACCGATGCCCCGCGACCCGCTCCCGCACGCGGGCTGGTGCAGCCCGCATCGCCGACCTCCGCACCGTCGGCCACGAGCGCCGACCAGGTGGCTCCCGGGCGTCGTGGACGCACGCGGGCTCGGATCGCCCGCCTCACCGGTCGCGGCTCCTCGGGCTACTCGCCCGTCCTCGAGCCCCTGCTGCGTACCGTCCGGGCCAACAACCCGCGGGAGGACCTCGACCTGATCCAGCGCGCCTACCTCGTGGCCGAACGCAGCCACGAGGGGCAGACGCGCAAGAGCGGCGATCCGTACATCACGCACCCCGTCGCCGTCGCCACCATCCTCGCCGAGTTGGGCATGACCGGCACGACCCTCGCCGCCGCCCTGCTGCACGACACGGTGGAGGACACCTCGTACACGCTCGAGGAGCTCAAGCGCGACTTCGGGCCCGAGGTGGCCATGCTCGTGGACGGCGTCACCAAGCTCGACAAGGTCTCCTTCGGGGACGCGGCCCAGGCGGAGACCGTCCGCAAGATGGTCGTGGCGATGGCGAAGGACATCCGCGTCCTCGTCATCAAGCTCGCGGACCGGCTGCACAACGCCCGCACCTGGCGCTTCGTCTCGCCCGCGTCGTCAGCGAAGAAGGCGCGGGAGACCCTCGAGATCTTCGCGCCCCTCGCCCACCGACTCGGCATGAACACCATCAAGTGGGAGCTCGAGGACCTGTCCTTCGCCGCGCTGCACCCGAAGGTGTATGAGGAGATCGTCCGGATGGTGGGGGACAGGACCCCCGAGCGGGAGAAGCATCTCAGCCTCGTCCGGAACCAGATCGAGGAAGATCTCCGGGCCGTGAGGATCAAGGCGACGATCACCGGCCGTCCCAAGCACTACTACTCGATCTACCAGAAGATGATCGTCCGCGGTAAGGACTTCGACGACATCCACGACCTGATGGGCGTGCGCGTCCTGGTGGACAGCGTGAGGGACTGCTACGCGACCCTCGGCTCGCTGCATTCACGGTGGAACCCCCTGCCCGGGCGGTTCAAGGACTACATCGCGATGCCGAAGTTCAACATGTACCAGTCGCTGCACACCACGGTGATCGGGCCCGGCGGCAAGCCCGTCGAGGTGCAGATCAGGACTCACGACATGCACCGCCGCGCCGAGTACGGCGTCGCCGCGCACTGGAAGTACAAGAACGGCGGCAAGCAGCCCGAAGCGGCGGACAACGACGACATGGGCTGGCTGCGGAGCCTCGTGGACTGGCAGCAGGAGACGTCCGACCCCGACGAGTTCCTCGACTCCCTGCGCTTCGAGATCAATGCGCGCGAGGTGTTCGTCTTCACCCCCAAGGGCGAGGTCATGGCGCTGCCCGCCGGTTCGACGCCGGTCGACTTCGCCTACGCCGTCCACACCGAGGTGGGGCACAGGACCATCGGTGCGAGGGTCAACGGCAAACTCGTCCCGCTCAACAGCGAGCTGAACCACGGCGACTGGGTGGAGATCTTCACCTCGAAGGCCGAGGGGGCCGGTCCGAGCCAGGACTGGCAGGGCTTCGTCAAGAGCCCGCGCGCCCGGAACAAGATCCGGCAGTGGTTCACGAAGGAGCGCCGCGAGGAGGCAATCGACAAGGGCAAGGAGCTGCTGACCCGCGCGATGCGGAAGCAGAACCTCCCGCTGCAGCGGATGATGACGCACAGCGCCCTGCTGACGGTCGCCCAGGAGCTCCGTCACCAGGACATCTCGGCCCTGTACGCGGCGGTCGGGGACGGCCACACGTCGGCGCAGAACGTGATCGAGCACCTCGTGGCGCTCATGGGTGGCCACGAGGACGCCGAGGACAAGATCGCGGAGACGGCCGTCGCCACGCAGCCCCGCCGGCCCAAGTTCTCCGATTCCGGTGTCACCGTCCGAGGCGTGGGCGACGTGTGGGTCAAGCTCGCCCGCTGCTGCACGCCGGTGCCGCCGGATCCGATCATCGGCTTCGTCACGCGCGGCTCCGGTGTCTCCGTGCACCGCAACGACTGCCGCAACGTGCAGGAGCTGCGCGACCAGCCGGACCGGATCGTCCCGGTGGAGTGGGCGCCGACGCAGTCGAGCGTGTTCCTCGTGGAGATCCAGGTCGAGGCCCTCGACCGCAAGAGCCTGCTCTCGGACGTGACCAGTGTGCTCGCGGAGAACCACGTGAACATCCTCGCCGCGAACGTCAACACGTCCTCCGACCGGGTCGCCATGTCGCGCTTCGCGTTCGAGATGGGTGACCCGAAGTACCTGAGCCACATCCTCAGCGCCGTCCGCCGCATCGACGGCGTCTTCGACGTGTACAGGACCACCGGGTCCCAGCGGCGCCCCTGACGGATCCTCAGCGGAGGTCCTGCGGGCGGCCGGCCACGCGCAGTCGGGCGAGCGCCTTCGACTTGCCCGGCACCCGCCGGGTGTTGACGAGGGCCGCCTCGACGAGCCGCAGCGGACAGTCCAGCGCGGCCGACGTCCCGATCGCCCGGAGGATGGGTACCGCGTCCCGGTCCGCCCCGTGCACGGCGATGTCGAGGGCGGTACGGAGCGGCGTCGTGACGGACACCCCGCCGACCAGGTTCACGTCGAACGGACCGAGCGCGACCTGGTGCATGACGGCGGGCGTGAAGGCCGGCAGGGCCGTGGTGCGGCGCCGGTGGTCCGTGACGAGGCTGATCAGCACCGGCGGGGGAGCGCAGCCGTAGATCCATGCCGCGCAGGAGCGGCCGAGCGCCACCCGCCGACGGATCGTGGGCGGTACGCACCGGGCGGCCGCGAGCGCCCTCGTGGCGGCGTCCTCCCTGAAATCGCTGCGGAGATACGAGGCCCCGATGACGAGGTGCACGAGCCCGTCGAGCCGCATGGCCTGCAGCTCGCCGGAGGTGAAGATCTCCCCGGCGTGGAAGAGCGCGCCTCCGGTGGAGGTGACTGGCTGCCCGGCCGCACCGAGGACGCGCTCGGGAGGTGCTGCTGCAGCGGCACTGTCCAGGGGAGCCATCGTTCCAGCATCGCCACCGGGCAGGGCACGCAAAAGCCCTCCGGCACCGATGTGGACAACGGTGCCGGAGGGCTGACGACGAGCCGGGCCCGCAGGCGCGGGGCCTTCTGCTAGGAGAAGTCCCGGGCCGACTTCTGCAGCATCTCGAGCCACTGCTCGCGGGCCGCCAGTGCCTCCCTGGCGGAGGCGATCTTCTTGGCGTTCCCGGCACGCTCGGCGTCGGCGAGGTCGTCCTTGAGCTGCGCGATGGTCGCCTCGAGCTGGCTCAGCGCACTATTGGTGCGGGCCTTCGTCTCGGGGTTCGTCTTCGTCCAGTGCTCGTCGTCGGCCGCCTTCACGGCGTCCTCGACCTTCCTCAGCCCGGCGTCGATGCGCCCCATGTCCGCCCGCGGGACCTTGCCCGCTTCGTCCCACCGGTCCCGTACCGACTGCAGCGCCTTCTTCGCGGCGGCGAGATCCCGGATGGGCAGGATCTGCTGGGCCTCCTTCAGGAGGGCCTCCTTGACCGTCAGGTTGCCTGCATACTCCTCGTCCACGGCTTCGTTCGCGGCCTTGCGGGCCTCGAAGAAGCGGTCCTGGGCGGCGCGGAAGCGTGCCCAGAGGGCGTCGTCGTCCTTGCGGCTCGCCCGCTTCGACGACTTCCACTCGTCCATGAGGTGGCGGTACTCGGCGGCGGTCTGCCCCCAGTCCGTGGATCCCGAGAGCTGCTCGGCGCGCCGGATGAGCGCTTCCTTGGCCTGCTTCGCCTCCGCGTTGTCGCTGTCCAGCTGGGAGAAGTAGGCGCGGCGGTGGCGATCGAAGACGGTGCGTGCCGACCGGAAGCGCTTCCAGAGGGCGTCCTCGGTGCCGCGGCCGAGCCTCGGCCCGGCCTTCTGCGCAGCCTTCCACAGCTCGAAGAGCTCGTTCATGCGGGTGCTGCTGGCCTTCCACTGCACGGTGGAGGGGTCGCGTCCCGCGAGTTCCTCGGCTTCGGCGACGATCGCCTCGCGAGCCGCGAGCTCCTTCGCCTTCAGCGCGTCCTGCGCGGCCCGCTCGGCCTTCTCGAGGCCGCCGATGGCCCCGAGGAGGGCGTCGATCCGCTCCTCCAGCGCGAGCACGTCGCCGACCATCTTCCGTTCGCCCACCTGCGCGCGCAGGTGCTTCGCGGTCTTCGCCATGTCCGACGACGGCGCCTTGGCCTGGACGCGCTGCTCCAGGAGCGCGACCTGGCTCACGACGTCGTCGTACTTGCGCACGAAGTAGGAGAGCGCCTCCTCGCGGGTCGCGTCGGGGTACTGGCCCACCGGGTGCTCGGCACCGTCGACGAGGAGGAAGACGTGGCCGTCCTCCTCGACGCGGGCGAACCGGCCGGCCTCCTCGAGGGACGTGCTGTGGACGGGCGGGGCCGCCACCGGCTGGACGGTCTTCTTCAGGGGCCGGGGCGCCATCGCGGTGGGCAGCGGCGGGCGCGGAGGGGCCATCTGCGGCGACGGTGTGCTCAGCGGTGCGGGTTCGGCGGCGAGCGGCACGGCAGGGTCTGCGGGTGCGTCGGCGGGAGCAGCTGCAGCGGCGCCGTGCTCGGCGGGAGCAGTTGTAGCATCGCCGTGCTCGGCGGGCGCGTCGACGGCCGCGTCAGTGGGAGCGTCGGCGCCTGCAGCGGGAGCATCGGCGTGCTCTTCCGGTGCGTCCGCAGAAGCGTCAGCGGGAGCATCGGAGGCTTCCTCCGGACCATCCGCCACGGCGTCAGAGGAGGACTCCACCGGCGCGTCCGCTGCTTCCGCAGCGGCTCCGTCCGCGGCTGCGGGCTCTGCGGGAGCTGACGCCTCCGCTTCCGGTGTACCTGCGGCATCGGCTGCGGTCGCGTCCTGTGCCTCGTGCGACTCCGCACCCGGGTCCTGGGCAGGGGTTGCCGACGTGGGGGCGTCCTCGCTCACCGCAGCGTCCTGCCGGGTGTCCTGGCCGTTGGTCGTTTCGTCGGATTGCTGACTGTCTGTCACCGCTAGAAGTCTTTCGCTCGTCGGATGGCCGTGAGCAACGCCGGGGCCATTTCATGCAGGGTCTAGGAGTCTATCGGCCCGGCGGGTCGGATGGCGGTGGGGGAGCCCGCCGAACGGATCTCCTCACCGCGCACCGATCACCGGAGCAGCACGGACCTGCCCCGAGGTTACTTTACCCACTGGCCCCCGATCCGCGTCATGGCGGGAAGCGTACGGTACCTGCGCTGCCGTCCACGCTGCCGCTTTTTTCGCAGGCCGTCGCCGGGACCTAGGATTGAGGCCGCAGAACCGGTCCGCTGCGCCGCATCCGGCGGCAGCCGGCCCCCAGCGCAGGAGGAGACCCACCCCATGGCCCGCAAGGCATCACTGTCCGGCTTTCCCGAATGGCTTCCGGAGGAGCGCCTGATCGAGCTCCACGTCCTCGAGGTGCTGCAGCGGACGTTCGAGCTGCACGGCTTCTCCAGTATCGAGACGCGCGCCGTCGAGACGGTGGAGCATCTCCTCCGCAAGGGAGAGATCGACAAGGAGGTGTATGCGGTCTCCCGCCTGCAGGCCGACGAGGCGTCCGCCTCCGAGAGCGGGCTGGCCCTCCACTACGACCTGACCGTCCCCTTCGCGCGCTATGTCGTGGAGAACGCGGGCCACCTCGCCTTCCCCTTCCGCCGGTTCCAGATCCAGAAATGCTGGCGCGGCGAACGGCCCCAGGAGGGTCGCGCCCGAGAGTTCACGCAGGCGGACATCGACGTCGTGGGCGACGGCGTGCTCCCGTTCCGGTACGACGTGGAACTCGCCCTCGCCGTCGTGGAGGCTCTCTGTGCCCTGCCGATCCCTGAGTTCACCCTGCGCGTCAACAACCGCAAGCTCGCAGAAGGCTTCTACCGGGCCATCGGGCTCGAGGACAGCGCCGCCGTGCTGCGCAGCATCGACAAGCTCGAGAAGGTCGGCCCCGAGAAGGTGGGCGCGCTGCTCCGCGACGAGGTCGGCGCGGACGACGACCAGGTGCGCCTCGCCCTCGACCTCGCCGGCATCCGCACCGCCGACACGTCCTTCGTGGACCGGGTGCGTGCCCTGGGGGTCACCAACGACCTCCTGGAGGAGGGGCTGGAGGAACTGCGGCAGGTCGTCGGGGAGGCCTCACGCCGCGCGCCGGGCCGCGTGGTCGCGGACCTCAGTATCGCGCGGGGCCTCGACTACTACACGGGAACCGTCTACGAGACGGTCCTGAACGGGCACGAGTCGCTCGGCTCCATCTGCTCCGGCGGACGCTACGACTCCCTGGCCCGCAAGGGCAACCGCACCTTCCCCGGCGTCGGGCTGTCCATCGGCGTCACCCGGATCGTCTCGCGCATCCTCAGCCAGGGCTTCGCCACCGTGTCCCGGTCCGTGCCCACGGCGGTGCTCGTGACCCTGGCCAACGACGACGCGTGGTCGCAGGCGCAGGACGTCGCCGCTGCGCTGCGCCGTCGCGGCATCTCCGCGGAGGTCGCGGCGAGCGCGGAGAAGTTCGGCAAGCAGATCAAGTTCGCCGATCGCCGCGGCATCCCGTTCGTGTGGTTCACGTCGCCGGACGGCGCGCACGAGGTCAAGGACATCCGGTCCGGCGAGCAGGCACCGGCGGATCCGGCCACCTGGGCGCCGCCCGCGGACGACCTCCGGCCCGTGGTCGCGCCGGCCTGAGTGCGCCGGTAGGGCCGGTGGCACCGCCGCCGGGTCGGATGCGTCGCGCCGGGCGGGGTGCGTTGCGCCGGGCCGGGTGCGTCGCACCGGTCGAAGCGCGCCGGTCCTGCCGTCCCGCGCGTGCGGGCGGGCGGGGTGCCCTGCGGTCCTGCTGTCCCGCGGGTGCGTCGCGCCGTCCGGGTCCGGCGGTCCTGCTGTCCCGCGCCCGCTGTCCCGGGCGTCCGGGCGGCGTGCCCTGCAGTGCGGCTCAGGCCCGGCGGCGACGGCGGGCGAGGGCTACCGCACGTGCGACGAGTCCTCCGGCGAGGACCGCGAGCATGGTCAGCACCGACGTCGCCGGCAGGGTGAAGGCGAGGACGAGGCACGCGCCGGCGCCGACGGCGTTCAGCCAGCGCGGCGCGTACCACTGCCGCTCCGTGAGGGAGAAGGCCGCGATGTTCGCGATCGCGTAGTAGAGCAGCACGCCGAAGCTCGAGAACCCGACGACGGTCAGCACGTCCGTCGCCACGAGGAGGACCACCACGACGACGGCCGTCGCGATGTCGGCCACCCAGGGGACGGCGAAGCGGGTGGAGACGCGCGAGAGCGCGGACGGCAGGTCGCCGCCGCGCGCCATGGCGAGGCTCGTGCGACCGACGCCCGCGATCAGCGCTAGCAGGGCGCCGAGGCTCGCGAGCGCCGCAGCAGCCGTCACGATGGTGCCCAGTCCGCCGCCGACCGCCGGCGGACTCGCGATCTCGACGACCTGCCGCAGCGGCGCGGTGGTCCCGGCGAGCCCGGCGGGCCCGAAGGCGTGCAGGAGCGACAGGGCCAGCAGCACGTACAGCACCAGGGTGATACCGAGGGCCGCGAAGATCGCCGCCGGGATGTTCCGCCGCGGCTCCCTGACCTCCTCGCCCATGGTGGCGATCCGCGCATACCCCGCGAAGGCGAAGAACAGCAGCGCCGCGGCCTGCAGGACGCCCGCGACGCCGTCGGCGCCGCCGCCGGCCGGTGCCGGAGCCGCGGGGGCGGCGAACGCGACGACCACCACGAAGGCGAGGACGGGCACCACGAGCGAGACGATCACGCGCGTCGCGAGGGCCGTCCGCGTCACCCCGAGGAGATTCACGACGGTCAGGCCGACGACGGCGGCCACCGCGGCGGGCTTCTCGGCGCCCGGCGCCGCGTAGAGGCCGAACGTGAGCGCCATCGCGGCGCACGAGGCGAGCTTGCCCGTGACGAAACCCCAGCCGGCGAGGAAACCGGGCCAGTGGCCCAGCTGCTCCCGTCCGTACACGTACGTGCCACCGCTCGAGGGGTAACCGGACGGCGAGGGACGCCGTCGCCGCCGCGTTGCAGTAGGCGACGAACCCCGCGATCACGACGGCGAGGGGCAGGAGCGCGCCGGCGGTGGCGGCGGCCGGCGCGAAGACCACGAAGGCGCCCGCCCCGATCATGGCGCCGATGCCCACGGTCGTGGCGTCGACACCACCCATGGCGCGGCGCAGTCCGGGCTGCTCGGACATGGTCCTCCTCGGATGGGAGCGGGGCCGTCGACGGGAACGGCCCGTCGGGGCGATCCGACCGGGACCGGTAAGGTTGGTCGGGCTTGAACCAACTCTAGGCAGGCGCTTTCGAAGCCTGCGACTCATCTGAAACATCTGTGGGAAGGATTGCTGTGCTCCGCACGCATGAACTCGGCTCCCTCCGGCCCGAGCACGTAGGACAAACGGTCACCCTCGCAGGCTGGGTGGCCCGACGCCGCGACCACGGTGGCGTGGCGTTCCTGGACCTCCGCGACGCGTCCGGCGTCGCCCAGGTGGTGGTGCGCGAGGAGGACGTCTTCTCGAGCCTGCGGAACGAGTACGTCCTGCAGATCGTCGGCACGGTACAGCAGCGTCCGGAGGGCAACGAGAACCCCGCGCTCGCCACGGGTGCCATCGAGGTCATCGCGGACACCGTCACCATCCTCAACACCTCCGACCCCCTGCCGTTCCAGATAGACGAGCACGTCGAGGTGGGCGAGGAGGCGCGTCTGCGCCACCGCTACCTCGACCTCCGCCGGCCCGGCCCCCAGGCGAACCTGCGGCTGCGCTCCGAGGCGAGCCGCGTGGCGCGCGAACTGCTCCACGCGGACGGCTTCGTCGAGATCGAGACGCCCACCCTGACCCGCTCGACGCCCGAGGGCGCACGGGACTTCCTCGTCCCGGCACGCCTGGCCCCGGGCTCCTGGTACGCCCTGCCGCAGTCGCCCCAGCTCTTCAAGCAGCTCCTGCAGGTCGGCGGGTTCGAGAAGTACTACCAGCTCGCCCGCTGCTACCGCGACGAGGACTTCCGCGCCGACCGCCAGCCCGAGTTCACGCAACTCGACATCGAGGCGAGCTTCGTCGAGGAGGACGACATCATCGCCCTCGGCGAGCAGCTGGTCTCCGCCCTGTGGAAGCTCATCGACGTCGAGATCCCCCTGCCCATCCGCCGCATGACCTACGCGGACGCCATGGCGAAGTACGGCTCGGACAAGCCGGACCTCCGCTTCGGCCTCGAGCTGACCGAGCTGACCGAATTCTTCAAGGACACCGGGTTCGGCGTCTTCAAGGCCCCCTATGTCGGCGCCGTCGTCATGCCCGGCGGGGCCTCACAGCCGCGCCGCCAGCTGGACGCCTGGCAGGAATGGGCGAAGCAGCGCGGCGCCAAGGGCCTCGCGTACGTCCTGATCGACGACGACGGCAGCCTGCGCGGGCCCGTGGCCAAAAACCTCACCGACTCCGAGCGGGAAGGCCTCGCAGCCGCCACCGGGGCCAACCCGGGCGACTGCGTCTTCTTCGCCGCCGGCGACCGCCCGTCGTCGCGCGCCATCCTCGGCGCCGCGCGCGTGGAGATCGGACGACGCACGGGTCTCATCAAGGAGGGCGACTGGGCCTTCGTGTGGGTGGTCGACGCCCCCATGTTCGAGCCCGCGTCGGCGGCTGTCGCGGCCGGCGACGTCGCCGTCGGAGGAGGGGCCTGGACGGCCGTCCACCACGCGTTCACGTCCCCGAAGCCCGAGTTCCTCGACACGTTCGACACGGATCCCGAGAACGCCCTGGCCTACGCGTACGACATCGTCTGCAACGGCAACGAGCTCGGCGGCGGCTCCATCCGTATCCACCAGCGGGACGTGCAGGAGCGCGTGTTCGCCGTCATGGGGCTCGGCGCCGAGGAGGCACAGGAGAAGTTCGGGTTCCTGCTCGAGGGCTTCAAGTACGGCGCGCCTCCCCACGGCGGCATCGCGCTCGGCTGGGACCGCGTTGTCTCCCTGCTCGCCGGGACCGATTCGATCCGCGACGTCATCGCCTTCCCGAAGTCCGGCGGTGGCTTCGACCCGCTGACGTCCGCGCCCGCACCGATCACGGCGCAGCAGCGCAAGGAAGCCGGCGTCGACGCGAAGCCGAGGACCGACCCGAAGCCCGCAGCCGAGGGCTGACCGGCGGCTCCGGCCGCGGCGCGCAGCCCTGGTGGTCCGGAGAGCACCGCAACCGCCAGGGCCGCCTGCAGAGGCCGGTCCACAGGAGCCGGTACACAGGAGCCGCCCGCAGAAGCCGGTACACCGGACCCGGTCCACAGAGGCCGGAGCACAGGAGCCGGCGCTCCCGCCGTCGACCAGGAGGACGGGGCATCCCACACGGGGTGCCCCGTCCTCGTTGTCGGGCGGCGCCCTGATCGCTCTCGGACGAATTGTGACGGGACGTCCACCCGGACGGGCGCACTGTGAAATAATCGCGACTGTACGTGCTCCGGGGTCGGTGTAAGTCCGAACCGGCGGTTATAGTCCGCGACCCGCCCACCATCTGCGCACCCGCGCCGACGGCGGACGGTTGAGCCGGTGGAATTCCGGGACCGACAGTCACAGTCTGGATGGGAGAAGCACGCACAGCAGGGGCTCGCCGCTGCCCTTCGACGGGCTGCGGCCCTGTCGTGGTACCGCCATGGCAGACGGCCCCTCCTTCTGCCATTCCCCGGAGCCGTCCTATCGGCGAAGGATCGGCATGGATTTTCTGCAGTGGCTCTTCGAGGCCCGCATCCCCGTAGGCGACGGCTCCCTGCTGGTGCGCGAAGTGGTGGGCAACATCTTCGGCCTGCTGAGCGCCCTCGGCGGCATGCGCCGACGCGTCTGGGCCTGGCCCGTCGGCATCATCGGCAACCTCCTGCTCCTCACGGTGTTCCTCGGCTCCGTCTTCGGCGCCGCGAGCGCCGCCAACCTGCTGGGGCAGGCCGGGCGGCAGGTCATGTTCATCGCCGTCTCCGTCTACGGCTGGCGCCAGTGGCAGGCGAGCCGGCACCGCGGGGGCCAGGCCGTCGTACCGCAGTGGGCCGGCACCCGCGCCCGGCTCGGCATGGTCGCCTTCCTCCTCCTCGGCACGCTGGCGCTGACACCGCTCTTCCGCCTCCTCGGCTCCTACGAGCCGGTCTGGGCCGACGCCTGGACGTTCGTCGGATCCCTCCTCGCCACCTACGGCATGGCCAAGGGCTGGGTGGAGTTCTGGCTCGTCTGGGTCGCCGTGGACATCGTCGGCGTGCCGCTGCTCTTCAGCGCCGGCTACTACGCGAGCGCCTTCATGTACATCTTCTACGGCGCCTTCACGCTCATCGGCTTCTTCGTCTGGGCCCGCGCCCAGCGGACGGCGAAGCCCGGCGTCGAGATCCTCCTCCCGGATCCGACCCTCCGATGACGGCGCCCGCCACCTCCGGCGCGACACCGGCCGAGTCCGAAGCCATGCTGCGCGCCCTCGACCTCGCCGCGCGCGGGGTGCGGGGCGCCAACCCCCTGGTCGGCGCCGTCCTCATCGCTCCCGACGGCGCGGTCCTCGGGGAGGGCCACCACCGGGGCGCCGGCACGCCGCACGCCGAACCCGCTGCCCTCGCCGACGCCCGCGCCCGCGGCAACGACCCCCGGGGCGCCACCATGGTGGTGACCCTCGAACCGTGCAACCACACCGGCCGGACCGGCCCGTGCAGCGTGGCGCTCATCGAGGCAGGCGTCGCGCGCGTCGTCCACGCGGCCGACGACCTCAACGGTGCCGCGGCCGGCGGCGGACAGCGGCTGCGCGACGCCGGCGTCGAGTGCATCGGCGGCGTCGAGGCCACCCGCGCGCGGCACCTGAACGAGCGCTGGAGCGCGGCGGTCTCCACGGGGCGCCCGTTCGTGACGCTGAAGTCCGCGCAGTCGCTCGACGGGCGCGTAGCCGCCGCGGACGGCACGAGCCAGTGGATCACCGGCGCCGAGGCGCGGGCCGACGGGCACAGGATCCGCGCCCTGGCCGACGCCGTCCTCGTGGGCACCGGCACCGTGCTCGCCGACGACCCGCGCCTCACGGCACGCGACGGCACTGCGCCGCGGGCACGTGCCGGCCTCCGGGTGGTCATGGGCGAGACCCCGGTACCCGGCACCGCAGCCATCCGGGGCGAGGGGTTCCTCCACCTGCCGACCAGGGACGTGCCCGAAGCCCTCGACGCGCTGTACAGCCGGGGAGTGCGTCACCTCCTCGTGGAGGGCGGCCCCCGCATCGCCTCGGCGTTCCTCCGGGCGGGCGTCGTCGACGAGCTGTTCAGCTACGTGGCCCCGCTCCTGGTCGGCGACGGGGCACCGGCATTCCCCGGGCTCGGCGTCGCGACCCTCGCCGACGCCGGCCGGTGGCAGCCCGACGACGCCGGAGGGCCCGCCGTCCTCCGGGTCGGCCCCGACGTGCGACTGCACCTGCGGCCCCCGGCCCTCCACCCGGCCTGAGTCCCGCCCGACACACTCCACCCCAACCGAAGGAAGAACCCGTGTTCACAGGAATCGTCTCCGAGCAGGGCAGCGTCGTCTCCCTCGAACTCGCGCCCGACGGCGAAAGCGGCCTCCTCGTCGTCGAGGCGCCCGAGACCGGCAGGGACCTCGCACCCGGCGCCTCGCTCGCCGTCAACGGCGTCTGCCTCACCGCCGTCACGCTCGACGGCACGCGCGTGGGCGTCGACGTCATGGGAGAGACCCTCCGCCGCACCACCACCGGACGCCTCCGGCCCGGTGCAGCCGTCAACCTCGAGCGGTGCGTACCCGCCGGCGGTCGCCTGGACGGGCACGTCGTCCAGGGGCACGTGGACGGGATCGGCGTGCTGCTCGAGCGTGAGGACCTCGGTGCGTGGCATCGGCTCCGTATCGGGCTGCCCTCGACGCTCGGCCGCTACGCTGCGGAGAAGGGCTCCGTGGCCATCGACGGCGTCTCCCTGACCGTCACGGCGGTCAGCCCGCCCGAGGACGCGGAGCAGTGGTTCGAGGTCGGGCTCATCCCGACCACCCTGCAGGAGACCGGTCTCGGGGCGAAGGCCCTCGGCGATCCGGTCAACCTCGAGATGGACGTGCTCGCCAAGTACGCCGAGCGGCTCCTCGGCTTCGCCGCCCTCGACGCCCGGCGCGGGCCCGATGCGGGAGCGGCGCAGTGACCGATCACCTCAGCCGGGCACCCGGTGCCGCCGAGGAACCGATCCGCCTCGACCCGATCGAGGCGGCCGTCGCCGCCCTCGCCGCGGGCCGCGCCGTCGTCGTCGTCGACGACGAGGACCGCGAGAACGAGGGGGACATCGTCTTCGCCGCCGAGGACGCGACGCCGGAACTCGTCGGCTGGACGGTCCGCTGGACCTCGGGCGTGCTGTGCGTGCCGCTGCGCTCCGACGACGCGGACCGCCTCCTGCTGCCACCCATGACGGCGGTCAACGAGGACTCCAAGGGCACGGCCTACACGGTCTCCTGCGACGCCGCGGCAGGCGTCAGCACCGGCATCAGCGCCGCGGACCGCGCACGGACCGCCCGTGTCCTCGCCGATCCGGCCAGCGGCCCGCGTGACCTCACCCGCCCCGGCCACGTCTTCCCGCTGCGCGCCGCGCCGGGCGGCGTGCGCGAACGGCCCGGGCACACCGAGGCGGGCGTCGAGCTCAGCGTCCTCGCCGGCAAGCGGCCCGCCGCCGTCATCGCCGAACTCGTGCACGACGACGGCGAAATGATGCGCCTGCCCGCGCTGCGCCTCTTCGCCGACGAGCACGGGATCCCGCTCGTCTCCATCGAGGACCTCGTCGCCCACATGACCGATCCCGGGATGCGCCACCCCGCCTGACCGGCGTCCCCGCACGGGATACAGTCCCACCCGCAGTCCCACCCGCAGTCCCACCGAAGGAGAACCATGAGCGGCCACGGAGCCCCCAGCATCGACATCAGCGCACTCACCACACCGGAGGGCGCACCCCTCCGGCTCGCGATCATCGCCGCGAGCTGGCACACCGAGATCATGGACGGCCTGCTGGACGGTGCACGGCGTGCCGCGGCCGACGCCGGCGTCCAGGCCACCGAGATCCGCGTCCCCGGCAGCTTCGAACTGGCGGTCGCCGCCGCGCGCCTCGCAGCGCAGTTCGACGCCGTCGCAGCCCTCGGCGTCGTCATCCGTGGCGGCACGCCGCACTTCGACTACGTGTGCCAGGCGGCGACGTCGGGACTCACGGACGTCAGCGTGCGCACGGGCGTGCCGGTCGGCTTCGGCGTCCTCACCTGCGACACCGAGCAGCAGGGCCTGGACCGCGCGGGCCTGCCCGGGTCCTCCGAGGACAAGGGCTACGAGGCCGTGTCCGCGGCCCTCGCGACGGCCGCCGTCCTGCGCCCCTGGACCGCGTAGCCCAGGGCGCCGGCGGCAAGGCCGGGACGCCGCGCACCGACCGGAGCCGGGCGGCGGCGGGCACGAGCCGGAGGCGTCCGTCACAGGAGGGCCGCCGCGGGACGGAGCAGGCCGGCGAGCCGATAACCTAGGGAGGTGAAAACCTTTGAATCCCTGTTCGAGGAACTCAGCGCGAAGGCCGCCGACCGTCCCGCCGGCTCCCGGACCGTCGCCGAGCTCGACTCCGGCGTGCACGGCATCGGCAAGAAGGTCGTCGAGGAGGCCGCCGAGGTCTGGATGGCCGCCGAGTACGAATCCACGGAGGACACCGCCGAGGAGATCTCCCAGCTGCTCTACCACCTGCAGGTCCTCATGCTCGCGAAGGGGCTCACCTTGGAGGACGTCTACAAGCATCTGTAGCCGCGCCGGCACCCGCCCGCGGCCCCTGCTTGCCCTCCTCCACCGATCCTCCACCGAAGGATTTCCTCCATGCTCCGTGTAGCAGTCCCCAACAAGGGCGCCCTGTCCGAGGCCGCCTCCGCCATGCTCGTCGAGGCCGGCTACCGCCAGCGCCGCGACCCCCGCGAGCTCGTGCTCGTCGATCCCGAGAACGAGATCGAGTTCTTCTTCCTCCGCCCCCGCGACATCGCCGTGTATGTCGGCTCCGGCACGCTCGACGTCGGCATCACCGGACGCGACCTCTTCCTCGACGCGCAGGTCCCGGCGGAGGAGCTCCTCCAGCTCGGCTTCGGCGCATCCACCTTCCGCTTCGCCGGGCCCGTCGGGGACTTCTCCTCGGTGGAGGAGCTCGAGGGCCGCAGGCTCGCCACGAGCTACGAGGGTCTCCTCAACGACTACCTCGCCGAGCGCGGCGTCTCCGCGGCCGTCGTCCGGCTCGACGGTGCCGTCGAGTCCTCCGTGCGCCTCGGCGTGGCCGACGCCATCGCCGACGTCGTCGAGACCGGCAGCACGCTGCGTGCGGCGGGCATGGAGATCTTCGGCGAACCCATCCTGCAGAGCGAGGCCGTGCTCATCGGCCGGTCCGGGGCGGAGAAGCCCGCGGGCCTCGACGTGCTGCTGCGGCGCCTCCAGGGCGTCCTCGTGGCCCGCCAGTACGTGATGATGGACTACGACATCCGCACCGATCTCGTGGACCGGGCCGCGGCGCTCACCCCGGGCCTCGAATCACCGACCGTCTCCCCGCTGCGCGACTCCGAGTGGGTCGCCGTCCGTGCGATGGTCCGGCGCAACCACACCAACCGGATCATGGACGAGCTGTACGAGCTCGGCGCGCGCGCCATCCTCGTCAGCACCATCCACGCCTGCCGGATCTAGGGAGGCCGCCATGACCGTCGCCATCCGCGTGATCCCGTGCCTGGACGTCGACGCCGGACGCGTCGTCAAGGGCGTCAACTTCGCTGACCTCCGCGACGCCGGCGATCCGGTGGAACTCGCGCACCGCTACGACCGCGCCGGGGCCGACGAGCTGACGTTCCTGGACGTCACCGCCTCCTCCGGCAACCGCGAGACGACCTTCGACGTCGTCGCCCGGACGGCCGAGGAGGTCTTCATCCCCCTGACCGTCGGCGGGGGAGTCCGCGAGATCTCCGACGTCGACCGCCTCCTGCGCCACGGCGCGGACAAGGCATCCATCAACACGGCCGCCGTCGCGCGCCCCTCCGTCATCGACGAGATCACCGGGCACTTCGGGGCGCAGGTCCTCGTGCTCTCCCTCGACGCGCGGCGCACACGGGACGCCGGCACACCGTCGGGCTTCGAGGTGACGACCTACGGCGGCCGCAAGGGCACCGGGATCGACGCCGTCGCCTGGGCGAAGGAGGCCGCGGACCGCGGGGTGGGGGAGATCCTGCTCAACTCGATCGACGCCGACGGCACCAAGGAGGGCTTCGACCTCGAACTCATCCGGGCCGTGCGGGCCGCCGTGGGCGTACCGCTGATCGCCTCGGGCGGCGCGGGCAGGCCCGAGCACTTCCCGCCGGCGGTGCAAGCCGGAGCCGACGCCGTCCTCGCGGCCTCCGTGTTCCACTTCGGGCCCGTGGACGCCATCGCGCAGGTCAAGGCGGCGATCCGCGAGGCGGGGTTCCCCGTCCGCTAGGTCCCGCACGGGCGGGCGGCGGCGCGGCCCGCCCCTCGGCGGGCTGCAGCGGACTAGAGTCCGACGTCGGCGCTCTCGAGCAGGGCCACGGCGTCCGGCTGGCCCTCGAACGTGACCAGGGCCTGCCGGCGCCGCCCGTGGGCATGCAGCAGCAGCTCGCCCGGATCGCCGACGATGGCCACCGAGACCGGGGCGCGCTTGGCGACGTGCCGCGGGCCGTCCGGCCGCACGAGCACGACGCCGAGGTCCACCCCGCGGTAGAGGATGGCTGCCCGCTTGACGAGTTCCTCCCACAGGGAGTTCGCGTAGTCCTCGTCGAGCGCCCTGGGCGCCCAGCGCGTGGTGGCCCGGCGCACGTCCTCGGTGTGCACGAAGTACTCGATGAGGTTGGTGCTCTTGTCGATCGTGTTGATGCGCATCGGGGAGAGCATCGGAGGCCCTGCCAGGAAGCGGTGCACCAGGGCGTCGTAGCCGGCCGGGGACGCCGCGCGCTCCGCGGTCTCGCTGATCGCGCGTTCCGTGACGGACGCGAACCTCCGCAGCACCATCCCGAGGCCGACCGAGGGCTTGTGTTCCCGCAGGTACAGGTGCGCGGCGAGATCACGCGTCTGCCACCCCTCACACAGGGTGGGGGCGTCGGGTCCGGCTGCCAGGAGTGTCTCGGCCAGGACCTCACGGGACGGGGTTACGTAGTGCATCACTGCTGAAACTAGCATGCCGCGCGCGCAGGGGGGCAGGTGCGGGCGGGGGCCCGTGGAACCGCACTAGAATCAGGGGTGATGCCTCCCTCCACTCCCGCCCAGCCCGAGTCCGACACGCCCGTCGCCCAGCGACCCGACGAGGGGCGCCCCGCCCTCGATCCGGCCATCGCCGACGCGCTGAAGAAGGACGCCGCCGGCCTCGTCGCCGCCATCGTGCAGCAGTACGACACCCTCGAGGTGCTCATGCTCGGCTGGATGGACGAGGAGGCCCTCCGGCGCACCCTCTCCAGCGGCCGTGTGACCTTCTACTCGCGGTCCCGCGCGGAATACTGGCGCAAGGGCGACACCTCCGGCCACCGGCAGTGGGTCAGGGGCGTGGCCCTCGACTGCGACGGCGATGCCCTGCTGGTCACGGTCGACCAGGAAGGCGCCGCCTGCCACACCGGCACCAGGACCTGCTTCGACGGGCGCGCACTGCCCGCCGTGACCGCCGATCGTCCCCACCCCGAAGGATCCTGACACCATGCAGCAGTTGGGCACCATCAGCCCCACCCTCGAGGAGTTCCGCGCGCTGGCCGAGGCCCGCCGCGTGGTGCCCGTGCACCTGAAGGTCCTCGCGGACTCCCACACGCCCATCGGCATCTACCGCAAGCTCGCGGCCGGGCAGCCCGGGACGTTCCTCATGGAGTCCGCGGCGGTCGGCGGTGTCTGGTCGCGCTACTCGTTCATCGGTTCGCAGTCCCGCGCCACGCTCACCACGCGGGACGGCGAGGCGCACTGGCTCGGCGAACCACCGGCAGGCGTGCCCGTGGGCGGCGACCCCGTGGAGGCCCTGCGCCTCACGGTCGAGGCACTGCGCACCGAACGGTTCGGGGACCTGCCCCCGTTCACCTCCGGCATGGTCGGTTTCGTGGGCTGGGAGGCCGTGCGGCACTGGGAGAGGCTCACGAGCCCGCCCGAGGACGACCTGCTGCTGCCCGAACTCGCGATGTGCCTCGTCTCGGACCTCGCCATCCACGACAACGCGGAGGGCTCCCTCACGCTGGTCGCCAACGCCATCAACTTCGACGGCACCGACGAGCGGGTCGACGAGGCATGGCACGACGCCGTGGCCCGCGTCCGCGCGATGCTCGCCAAGCTCGTGGCGCCCGCCGAACTCGCCGTGTCGGTGATGGACGGGGACGCGCCGACCGCCGAGCGCTCGACGGACCGGGTCCGCGAGTCCTGGTTCGAGCCCGACTACCTGAAGGCGATCGAACGCGGCAAGCGGGCGATCGTGGACGGCGACGTCTTCCAGGTGGTCATCAGCCGCCGCTTCGAGATCGAGTGCGACGCCTCCGCCCTGGACGTGTACCGGATCCTGCGCACCACCAACCCGAGCCCCTACATGTACCTCTTCAGCCTCGAGGACGCGGACGGTCGGGGCTACTCGATCGTGGGCAGCTCGCCCGAGGCCCTCGTCACGGTGACCGGCGACGAGGTCATCACGCACCCCATCGCGGGATCGCGGCCGCGCGGGAGGACCACCGAGGAGGACCGGGACCTCGCCGTCGAGCTCCGCGCGGACACGAAGGAGAAGGCTGAGCATCTCATGCTCGTCGACCTGGCCCGCAACGACCTGTCCAAGGTCTGCCTCCCGGGCAGTGTGGACGTCACCCAGTTCATGGAGGTGGAGAAGTTCAGCCACATCATGCACCTTGTCTCCACCGTGGTGGGCCGGCTCTCGCCGGCGAAGACCGCCTATGACGTCCTCGCCGCGACCTTCCCCGCCGGGACCCTGTCGGGCGCCCCCAAACCCCGGGCCCTGCGCCTCATCGACGAGGTGGAGCCGCACCGGCGGGGCATCTACGGCGGCGTGGTCGGCTACCTGGACTTCGCCGGGGACATGGACATGGCCATCGCCATCCGCTCGGCCCTGCTGCGCGACGGCAAGGCCTACGTGCAGTCCGGCGGCGGGATCGTCGCGGACTCCGTCCTCGAGACGGAGGCCCTGGAGACGGTCAACAAGGCTGCTGCACCGCTCCGAGCCGCACTGACGGCGGCCGCACTGCGCCCCGCGACGGCGGACCTGCCGTGAGCGCCGGGAGTCGAGCCCCCCACCGCCTCACGCGACGCGGCATCGTCGTGATGGGCATCGTGGTCCTGGCGCTGCTGGCCTTCGGTTCGACCACGCAGACCTGGCTGACCGTGCGCCTGCCCCAGGAAGCCGTCCAGACCCCCGACCTCACCATTCCCGGGAGCGACGCGGCGACGCCCGTGACGGCCTTCGCGCTGGTCGCCCTGGCCGCGGCCCTCGCCGTGTCGATCGCAGGACGCGTCGCGCGGTGGATCATCGCGGTCATCCTCGTCCTGTCGGGGGTCGGCATCGCGCTCTCCAGCGCCGCCGTCGCCCTCGATCCCTCCGGCGCTGCGGAACCCGCCATCGGGACGGCCATCGGGGTCAGTGGCGGCTCGGGAGCGGAAGCGACGGCCAGCCCCATGCCGTGGGTCGCCGTCGTGGCCGGCATCCTGCTCGTCCTCGCCGCGGCCTGGGTGGTCCTCGCCGGCAGGACGTGGGGGGTGAACCGGCGGTACGACACCGGTGCCGCCCGGGGCGTCCGGGCCCCTGCAGGCAGTCTCCGGCCCGGCGCGCCCGCGCCCTCGACGGGCGACGTCGCTCCCGGCGTCGTCCCGGACGCCGGAGCGGACGTGGAAACGGGCCGGGACCACGACCGTTCCGACGACGCGACCGCCGCCGACGCGACTGCGGCCGCCGCCGCCGGACCCGCCGCGCCCCGCGACATCGCCCCCGGCCCCGGGACGGCGGACAGTGCCGACGCCGGCAGCGGGAAGCGGCCCCCGCGCCGGGCGAACGCACACGCCGACGAGATCGACAGCTGGGACGAACTCTCGCGCGGGAACGACCCGACGAGCTGACCCGCAGCGCCCGCCCGGCCGCTCCGGATCCACCGGCCACCACCCAGCCACCCCCGACCGACCCCAACGCACCACGACCCACCGGCCCGCGAGGCCCCCGCCGGCCCGCGTCTCCGTTCCGCCCCGCCGACTCATCGATGGCAGAATGGGACGAGACCCGTTCGAAGGAGATTTCCCCATGGCATCCGAGACCCGCGCCTCCAGCCGCAACACCCCCGCGAACCACGCCCAGATGGGCGACGAGACGATCGGTCACGGCAACAGCCCCGCTGCGTGGACCTGCGTGCTCATCATGCTGGCCGGGGGTGCCGTGGCCAGCTTCGCCTTCATCCTGGCCAGCACCGAGGGCAACCACGACTTCGGGACCCTGCTGTTCTGGGCGGGTATCGGGATCATGGTCGTCGGCCTGATCGTCGGCTTCATCCTGCGCAGGATCGGCTACGGCGTGGGTGGATCGAAGCTCAAGAACAACGGCCACTAGATGACCGTCCTCGACGACATCATCGAGGGCGTCCGCGAGGACCTCGCGGAGCGCCGCCGCCGGCGGCCCCTCGAGGACGTGCGGGCAGCCGCCCTGGCCGCCCCCGCCCCGCTCGACGCCTTCGAGGCCCTCGGCGCCGGACGCGCCGGCAGCATGGCCGTGATCGCGGAGGTCAAGCGCAGCAGTCCCTCCAAGGGCGCGCTGGCCGACATCGCCGATCCCGCGGCACTCGCGGCGTCCTACGAACGCGGCGGCGCAGCGGTCATCTCCGTGCTGACCGAGGAACGGCGCTTCGGCGGGTCGCTCGCCGACCTCGACGCGGTCCGCGCCGCGGTGGGCCTGCCCGTCCTCCGCAAGGACTTCACCGTCGACGAGTACCAGATCTGGGAGGCGCGCGCCCACGGCGCGGACGTCGTCCTCCTGATCGTCGCGGCGCTCACCGACGAGGAGATCGCCTCGTTCCTCGCGCTGACGCACCGGTTGGGCATGCACGCGATCGTGGAGACGCACACGGAGGAGGAGGTACGCCGTGCCGTCGCCGCCGGGGCGCCGATCATCGGCGTCAACGTCCGCAACCTCAAGACCCTCGAGATCGACCGGGACGTCTTCGGGCGGCTGGCACACCTCATCCCGTCCGGCACCGTCGTGATCGCCGAATCGGGTGTGCGGGACGCCGACGACGTCGCCGACTACGCTGCGGGCGGCGCGCACGCCGTGCTCGTGGGGGAGGCGCTCGTCCGCCACAGCGATCCCGCCACCACGATCGGCGCCTTCGGACAGGCGGGCAGGACGAGCCCGGAGCCGGGCGTACCGACGCACGGCTGACAGGCATCCCGCGCCGGCCCGCACACACGGAGGGCAGCGCGACGGACAGCAGAAGGACCGGCCGCCACCGGTCCGCGAAGGATCCGGACGGCACCGCCGCCCGGACCAGGACCAACAGGACAGGAACCCTGAAGCCATGACCGACATGCACCAGGACACGGGACTCCCCGCCGGGGACGCCGGAGCAGCGGACGCCATCGACGGCGGTGCGGCCGAGGCGTTCCTCAGCCACGACCAGAGCCTCCGCCACGCCCCCGGACCCTACTTCGGCGCGTACGGCGGGCGCTGGATGCCCGAATCGCTGATCGCCGCGCTCGACGAGCTGCAGGAGACGTTCGAGAAGGCGAAGGCCGACCCCGAGTTCACCGCGCAGGTGGCGGACCTGAACCGGAACTACGCCGGACGGCCGTCCCTGCTCACCGAGGCGCAGCGCTTCGCCGAGCACTGCGGCGGTGTCCGCGTGTTCCTCAAGCGCGAGGACCTCAACCACACCGGCTCCCACAAGATCAACAACGTCCTCGGCCAGGCGCTGATCGCCAAGCGCATGGGCAAGACGCGCGTCATCGCCGAGACCGGTGCCGGTCAGCACGGCGTCGCCAGCGCCACGGCGGCCGCCCTCCTCGGCCTCGAATGCGTCGTCTACATGGGCGCCGAGGACACGCGTCGCCAGGCCCTGAACGTCGCCCGCATGCAGCTGCTCGGCGCGACGGTCATCCCCGTCACCAACGGGTCGCAGACCCTGAAGGACGCCATCAACGACGCCCTCCGCGACTGGGTCGCCAACGTCGAGACCACCCACTACCTCCTGGGCACGGCCGCCGGAGCGCACCCGTTCCCGGCGATGGTGCGGTACTTCCACGAGGTCATCGGCGACGAGGCACGCGAACAGATCCTCGAGCAGGCCGGCAGGCTGCCCGACGCCGTCTGCGCCTGCGTGGGTGGCGGCTCCAACGCGATCGGCATGTTCCACGGCTTCCTCGACGACCACGACGTGGCGCTCTACGGCTTCGAGGCCGGCGGTGACGGCGTCGACACCGGCCGCCACGCCGCCACCATCACGCTGGGGCGGCCCGGCGTGCTGCACGGCGCCCGCTCCTACCTGATGCAGGACGAGGACGGCCAGACGATGGAGTCGCACTCCATCTCCGCCGGCCTCGACTACCCGGGCGTCGGCCCCGAGCACGCCTACCTCTCCGACATCGGACGCGCCCACTACGAGCCGATCACCGACGCGGAGGCCATGGAGGCGTTCAAGCTGCTCAGCCGGACCGAGGGCATCATCCCCGCCATCGAGACCGCACACGCCCTGGCCGGCGCCATGAAGGTGGGCCGGCGCCTCGCCGCCGACCTCGGGCCGGGCGAGAAGGCATCGGACCGGATCGTCGTCGTGAACCTCTCGGGCCGCGGCGACAAGGACGTGGCGACCGCCGCGGGCTACTTCGACCTGCTGCCGGACGACAGTGCCGAGCAGGAGATCGCGGAGGAGGGTGAGCAGCTGTGACCACGCAGTCCACGAACAGTCCCGCCGGAGGGGCAACCGGCGTCGGGCACTCCAAGGCCGCCGCCGCCATCGAGAAGGCCCGCAGCGAGGGGCGCGCCGCGCTCATCGGCTACCTGCCCGCCGGTTTCCCGGACGTGCAGACCAGCATCGATGCGGGAATCGCCCTGGCACGCAACGGCGTGGACCTCATCGAGATCGGCATCCCCTACTCCGACCCCGTGATGGACGGCCAGGTCATCCAGGAGGCGACCGTCCAGGCGCTGGACAACGGCTTCACCGTGCCCCGGATCTTCGACGTCGTCGAGGGGATCACGCGTGAGACCGACGCCGCCGTCCTCGTCATGACCTACTGGAACCCCGTGATGCGCATGGGCGTGCGCGCGTTCGCCGAGCGCCTCGCCGCGGCCGGCGGCGCCGGACTCATCACGCCGGACCTCATACCTGACGAGGCGGCCGAATGGCTCGAGGCGTCGGACGAGTTCGGCCTGGACCGCGTGTTCCTGGTGGCCCCCTCGACGTCCCCGCAGCGCATGCAGAACACGGTGGACGCGAGCAGGGGCTTCGTCTACGCCGTCTCGGTCATGGGCGTCACGGGCGCCCGCACCTCCGTCGGTGCCGCCGCGCGGGCCGTGGTGGACGCCGCGCACGCAGCCGGCGCCGACCGCGTGTGCGTCGGCCTCGGTGTCTCCTCGTCCGCCCAGGTGCGGGAGATCGGCGCCTACGCCGACGGCGTCATCGTGGGGACGGCGCTCGTGGCAGCCCTGCGCGACGGCGGCGTGGAGGCCGTCGCCGAACTCACCCGCGAACTGAGCACCGGCACGCCGAAGACCGCCCCGGGCGGCACGGCGTGAGCGGCGGGACGATCGCCCGCGTCGCCGCCTCGATCCCGAGCCCTCCGCCGGAGTGGGCGTCCTTCAGCCTCGGTCCGCTGACCATCCACGCCTACGCGCTGTGCATCCTGGCCGGCATCATCCTGGCACTCATCCTGACGCAGAAGCGCTTCGTGGCCTTCGGCGGCTCCGCGGACGCCGTCTGGGACATCGCGATCTGGGCGATCCCGTTCGGCATCATCGGCGGGCGGCTCTACCACGTGATCTCCTCGCCGGACGCCTACTTCGGGCCGGAGGGCGACCTCGCCCGCATCCCGCAGATCTGGCAGGGCGGGCTCGGGATCTGGGGGGCCATCGCGCTCGGCGCCGTCGGCGCGTGGATCGGCGCGCGGCGCGCGGGCGTCAAGCTCTCCGCCTTCGCCGACGCCGCAGCCCCGGGCGTCCTGCTGGCGCAGGCCGTCGGCCGCCTCGGCAACTGGTTCAACCAGGAACTCTTCGGCGCGCCCACCACCCTGCCGTGGGGCCTGGAGATCGACGCCGACAACGTGAACTTCCCCGCCGACCAGGCACCCGGGACGCTGTTCCACCCGACCTTCCTATACGAGCTCCTGTGGAACCTCGCGGGCGTGGCGCTGCTGCTGCTGCTCGCCCGGAAGTTCCGGCTCCGCGGCGGGCGCATGTTCTGGCTCTACGCGGCCTACTACACCCTCGGGCGCGTGTGGATCGAGACGCTCCGCATCGACGACGCCGAGATGGTCACCCTCTTCGGTGTCACGCAGCGGCTCAACGTCTGGACCAGCATCGCCGTCTTCCTGGTGTCGCTGGCCGTCCTCGTCTACCTGTCGGTCAGGCGGGGCCCCGTCGACGCGCCGTCCGTGTACCTGCCAGGGCGCGAGCCGAAGGGCCCGGTCGAGGGTGCGGCGGCGGACGGGACGGACGCCGCGGACATGAACGACACGGACGACCCGAACGACGCCGCGGACGGTGAGGACGCCGGCGTCGCCGGTGCTGCCGGTGCTCCCACTGGCGCAGCGGACGACCGGCCCGCCCGACCCGGGGCGACGCTCGTACCGCAGGACGCCGGGACGCGCCGCGAGGACGGCGTCCGGAAGGACGATGACGACGCCTCGTCCAGCCCCGCTCCGGGGGCCGGCAGCCGCCCGCACGCCGTGTCCGATAACGCTTCGGCCACAGGTGGCCGCGTGGCGGACACGGCGCAGGGGGCGCGGAATGACCGTGGTAACCTTTCCGAAACAACGGCTCCCGAGTAGCGTTCCACGTTGCTCAGGGCCCCGCGCGAGCGGAGCCGCGGGATTCGGTCCCCGCACGCAGTCCCCGGGCCACCGCCTCCAAGGACGCAACACCACACAGTTGTGGACCATCGGTGCGACGGCCGGATCACCTTCTGAGCCCGCATCGGAACCGCCCCACCAGGCGCAGCACGAGTACTGCGACCGCCCGCCAAGAACGCCGGGCTACCCCGGCGCAGGTGGCAGATGAACCAAGACACGGTGCCCGCTCGTAGCGGGTCCGCGGGGCCAAGGCTGTCCCCTCCCGACGCTCCATCAAGGGGGAAGGATCCTTATCTGATGACTGCTGGAACTCCGAAGACCACCACCGGGACGCACACCGGGACGCACACCGGGACGACGTCCGCGCAGGGCGTGCCCGTCGAGTCGCCCTTCACGCGCTTCGCCTCCATCCCGGAGGCCACGGGCCTCTACGACCCGCAGAACGAGAAGGACGCGTGCGGCCTCGCCGTCATCGCGACCCTGCGCGGGGAGCCCGGGCACGACATCGTCGACGCCGCGCTGACCGCCCTGCGGAACCTCGAGCACCGCGGCGCCGTGGGCGCCGACGAAGGCACCGGCGACGGCGCCGGCCTGCTCACCCAGATCCCTGACGAGTTCTTCCGAGCCGTCGTCGACTTCCCGCTGCCGGCCGCCGGCTCCTACGTCGTGGGGACCGCGTTCCTCCCGGCCGAGCCGAAGGAGGAGGAGACCGCCCGCCTCGGGCTCGAATCCATCGCCGAGGCCGAGGGCCTCCAGGTGCTCGGCTGGCGCGTCGTCCCGATCGTGGCCGACCTCGTGGGGGCCATGGCCCGGGCCTGCATGCCGCACTTCGTGCAGCTCTTCCTGGCACCCGCCTCCGGCGCGGTGTCGGACCTCGACGCGAGGGCGTTCCGCGTGCGGAAGCGCGCCCAGAACAAGTACGGCGTGTACTTCCCGTCGCTGTCCTCGAAGACGATCGTCTACAAGGGCATGCTGACCACCGCCCAGCTCGAGCCCTTCTACCCCGATCTCTCCGACGAGCGCTTCAAGACGCGTCTCGGGATCGTGCACTCGCGCTTCTCCACGAACACGTTCCCGTCGTGGCCCCTGGCCCAGCCCTTCCGGACCATCGCGCACAACGGCGAGATCAACACGGTCAAGGGCAACCGCAACTGGATGCGCGCCCGGCAGTCGCAGCTGTCCAACCCGCTGCTCGGGGACTCGCCGGAGGAGCTGTACCCGATCTGCACCCCGGGCGCCTCTGACTCGGCGTCGTTCGACGAGGTCGCCGAACTGCTGACCCTCTCGGGCCGCCCCATCACGCACTCGATCATGATGATGATCCCCGAGGCGTGGGAGAACCACGCCACCATGGACCCGGCCCGCCGCGCCTTCTACCAGTACCACTCCATGCTGATGGAGCCGTGGGACGGTCCGGCGGCCGTGTCCTTCACCGACGGCCGCCTCGTCGGTGCCGTGCTCGACCGCAACGGGCTCCGCCCCGCCCGCTACTGGGTCACCGAGGACGGGCTCGTGATCCTCGCCTCCGAGGTGGGCGTGCTCGACGTCGAACCCTCCCGCGTGGTCCGCAAGGGCCGTGTCTCGCCGGGCAAGATGTTCCTCGTCGACACCGAGGAAGGCCGCCTCATCGAGGACCAGGAGATCAAGGCCGAGGTCGCCGCCGCGAACCCGTGGGGGGAGTGGGTCAAGGAGAACCTCATCCAGCTCGAGGACCTCCCGGAGCGCGAGCACGTCATCCACACCAAGGCCTCCATCAACCGCCGCCAGCGCACCTTCGGGTACACCCAGGAGGAACTGCGCATCCTGCTCGGCCCGATGGCCAGGAACGGTGCCGAGCCGCTCGGAGCCATGGGGTCCGACACCCCCATCGCCGTCCTCTCCAAGCGTCCGCGGCTCCTGTTCGACTACTTCGTGCAGTCCTTCGCGCAGGTCACCAACCCGCCGCTGGACTCCATCCGCGAGGAGCTCGTCACCTCGATGGGCGTGACGATCGGCCCGGACGGCAACCTGCTGTCCACCGGGCAGGTGCGGTCCAAGCAGATCGCCCTGAAGTTCCCCGTCATCACCAACGACGAGCTGGCGAAGATCGCCAACCTCGAGACCGAGGACGGCGACCGCCTCACGGTCCGCGTGCGCGGCCTGTACCGGCACGATGGCGGCGAGGCGGCCCTCCGCGCCCGCCTCGCGGAGATCTGCGAGCAGGTCTCCAGCGCGCTGAACCGCGGCGTCGAGTACGTGGTGCTCTCCGACCGCGACTCCAACGCGCAGTGGGCCCCCATCCCGTCGCTCCTGCTGACCAGCGCCGTGCACCACCACCTGCTGCGCAGCGCCAACCGCACCAAGACCTCCCTCGTGGTCGAGGCCGGCGACGTGCGCGAGGTCCACCACGTCGCCGTGCTGATCGGCTACGGCGCGTCCGCGGTGAACCCCTACCTGGCCATGGAGAGCTGCGAGGAACTCGTCCGCAACGGCGACATCACCGGCGTCACCGCCGAGGCCGCCGTCGCGCACCTCATCAAGGGCCTCGGCAAGGGCGTCCTGAAGATCATGTCCAAGATGGGCATCTCGACGGTCAGCTCCTACTGCGGCGCCCAGACGTTCGAGGCGCTCGGACTGTCCCAGGAACTCGTCGACGAGTACTTCCACGGCACCCAGACGCAGCTCGGCGGTGTCGGGCTCGACGTCGTCGCGGCCGAGACGGCCGCACGCCACGAGAGTGCGTACCCGCAGGACGGCATCGAGGACCCGCACCGCGGCCTCGACAACGGCGGCGAGTACCAGTGGCGCCGCGAAGGCCCGCCGCACCTGTTCAACCCGGAAACGGTGTTCCGGCTGCAGCACGCCACCCGGACGCGCCGCTACGACATCTTCAAGGCCTACACGCAGGGCGTGGACGACCAGTCGAGGGACCTCATGACCCTCCGCGGGCTCCTGAAGCTCCGCGACGGTGCCCGCGAGCCCATCGGCATCGACGAGGTGGAGCCCGTCTCCTCCATCGTGAAGCGGTTCTCCACGGGCGCGATGAGCTACGGCTCCATCTCGCAGGAGGCCCACGAGACGCTGGCGATCGCGATGAACCGCCTCGGCGGCAAGTCCAACACGGGGGAGGGCGGCGAGGACGTCGAGCGCCTGCTCGATCCCGAGCGCCGCTCCGCCATCAAGCAGGTGGCCTCGGGCCGGTTCGGCGTGACCAGCCTCTACCTGACCAACGCGGACGACATCCAGATCAAGATGGCCCAGGGGGCGAAGCCCGGCGAGGGCGGCCAGCTCATGAGCCAGAAGGTCTACCCGTGGATCGCCCGGACCCGGCACTCCACACCCGGCGTCGCCCTCATCTCGCCGCCGCCGCACCACGACATCTACTCCATCGAGGACCTCGCCCAGCTCATCTACGACCTCAAGCGGTCCAACCCGAGCGCGCGCGTCCACGTGAAGCTCGTCTCCGAGGTGGGCATCGGCACGGTCGCGGCAGGCGTCACGAAGGCCAAGGCCGACGTGGTCCTGGTGTCCGGCCACGACGGCGGGACCGGCGCCAGCCCCCTGAACTCGCTCAAGCACGCGGGCATCCCCTGGGAGCTCGGCCTCGCCGAGACCCAGCAGACGCTCATGATGAACGGCCTGCGCGACCGCGTGGTGGTGCAGGTGGACGGGCAGCTCAAGACCGGGCGCGACGTCGTCATCGCCGCCCTGCTCGGCGGCGAGGAGTTCGGCTTCGCCACGGCGCCGCTGGTGGTGTCCGGCTGCATCATGATGCGCGTCTGCCATCTCGACACCTGCCCCGTCGGCGTCGCCACCCAGAACCCCGAGCTGCGGAGCCGCTTCACGGGCAAGCCGGAGTTCGTGGTCAACTTCTTCGAGTTCATCGCCGAGGAGGTCCGCGAGATCCTGGCGGAGCTCGGATTCCGCACGCTCGAGGAGGCCATCGGCCACAGCGAGCTGCTCGACGCCCGCGAGGCGATCGAGCACTGGAAGGCCGACGGCCTGGACCTCGACCCGATCCTGCGCGGCAACGAGTTCGACTCGGGCGAGCCCATGCGGAACACGCTGCGGCAGAATCACGAACTCGACCAGCACTTCGACAACAAGCTCATCGAGATGAGCGCCGACGCGCTGCACCACAGGGCCCCGGTCCGCATCTCGGTCGACGTCGTGAACACCGACCGCTCGGTCGGCACGATGCTCGGCCACGAGGTCACGCGCACCTTCGGGCTGGACACGCTGGGCACCAACACCATCGACGTGACCCTCACCGGTCAGGCGGGACAGTCGCTCGGCGCCTTCCTGCCGGCCGGCATCACGCTGCGCCTGCTCGGCGACTCGAACGACTACGTGGGCAAGGGCCTGTCCGGCGGGCGGATCATCGTCCGCCCGGACCGCTCGAACGTGTTCCGTGCCGAGGACAACGTCATCGCCGGCAACGTCATCGGCTACGGCGCGACGAGCGGCGAGATGTTCCTGCGCGGCCAGGTGGGGGAGCGGTTCCTGGTCCGCAACTCGGGCGCCACCGCGGTGGCCGAGGGCATCGGCGACCACGGGTGCGAGTACATGACGGGCGGCCAGGCGCTGATCCTCGGCCGGACCGGCCGCAACTTCGGTGCAGGCATGTCCGGCGGGACGGCCTTCGTGCTCGACCTCGACCGGGCCCGCGTCAACCGCCAGAGCCTCGAGAACGGGGAGCTCCGGCTCCTCGGCCTCGACGCCGAGGACATCGACATCGTCCGGCAGCTGCTGATCCAGCATGTGGAGGAGACCGGGTCCACGCTCGCCGGGACCCTGCTCGAGTCCTTCGAGGACACCGTTCAACGATTCACGAAGGTCCTGCCGCGCGACTACGCCGCGGTACTGGACGCCCGCGCCACCGCCGTCGAACAGGGACTCGATCCCGACGGCGAAGAGGCATGGACCAAGATCCTGGAGGTAACCGGTGGCTGACCCACGCGGATTTCTGAAGGTGCGCGAGCGCCAGACCCAGCCCCGCCGGCCCGTGCCGGTCCGCATCATGGACTGGCAGGAGGTGTACGAGGCGCAGGAGAAGGGCGTCCTGAAGTCGCAGGCCGGCCGCTGCATGGACTGCGGTATCCCGTTCTGCCACCAGGGCTGTCCGCTCGGCAACCTCATCCCCGAGTGGAACGACCTCATGTACCGCGACAAGGGCCGCGAGGCGATCGAGCGGCTGCACGCGACGAACAACTTCCCGGAGTTCACGGGCCGGCTCTGCCCCGCGCCGTGCGAGTCGTCCTGCGTGCTCGGCATCAACCAGGAACCCGTGACGATCAAGCAGGTCGAGGTGTCCATCGCCGACCTGGCGTTCGGGGAGGGGTGGGTGGAGCCGCACCCGCCGGAGCGCCTCACGGACCGCACCATCGCGGTCGTCGGTTCCGGGCCCGCGGGCCTGGCCGTCGCCCAGCAGCTCACCCGCGCCGGCCACACCGTCGCCGTCTACGAGCGCGATGACCGCATCGGCGGCCTGCTGCGCTACGGCATCCCCGACTTCAAGATGGAGAAGATCCACCTCGAGCGCCGTCTCGACCAGATGAGGGCCGAGGGCACACGCTTCCGGACCGGCGTGGACGTCGGGAAGGACATCAGCTGGGGGCAGCTGAAGCGACGGTACGACGCCGTCGTCGTCGCCACCGGGGCCACGGTCCCGCGCGACCTGCCCATTCCCGGACGCCACCTCGAGGGCGTGCACTTCGCGATGGACTACCTCGTGCAGGCGAACCGCGTGGTCGCCGGCGAGGCGGTCGAGCACCAAATCCACGCCGAGGGCAAGCACGTCGTCATCCTCGGCGGCGGCGACACCGGCGCCGACTGCCTCGGCACCGCGCACCGGCAGAAGGCCGCGAGCGTCACGACGCTCGCCATCGGCCAGCAGCCGCCCTCCGAGCGCCGTCCGGATCAGCCGTGGCCCACGTTCCCCACGCTCTTCGACATCGCCAGCGCCCACGAGGAGGGCGGCGAGCGGCGTTACCTCGCGTCGACCGTCGAGTTCGTCGGCGACGACGGCGTGCTGCGCGGCATCAAGGTCGCCGAGACCGAGTTCGTGAACGGCCGCCGCGTGCCGAAGGCCGGCACCGAGCGCGAGATCCCCGCCGACCTCGTCTTCCTCTCACTGGGCTTCACGGGCGCGGAACCTGCGGGCATCACCGAGCAGGTGCAGGCCGAGTTCGACGACCGCGGGAACGTGGCGCGCGACGGCTACTACATGACGAACACGCCCGGCGTGTTCTCGGCCGGCGACGCCGGCCGCGGCCAGTCGCTCATCGTGTGGGCCATCGCCGAGGGCCGCGCGTGCGCTGCCGCGGTGGACCAGTGGCTCATGGGATCCACGAAGCTGCCCGCGCCCGTCGCACCCACGGACCGCTCCATCGCCGTCCTCTGACCGGCACCGGCATCGCTCCGCCCCACCCGCTTGCACCACCCCGACCCCCACAACACGACTAGGCTAGGTTCATGAGACGCGCAAAAATCGTTGCAACATTCGGCCCCGCAATCGCCAGTTACGAGAACACCCTCGCTGTGCTCGAGGCGGGCGTCGACGTCGCCCGGATGAACATGAGCCACGGTGATTACGCCGTGCACAGCAGCACCTACGAGAACGTCCGCCGTGCCTCGGAGGAGCTCGGCAAGCCCGTCGGTATCTTCGCCGACCTCCAGGGCCCCAAGATCCGCCTCGGCCGCTTCGCGGACGGGCCCCACGCGCTGTCCCCGGGTGACGTCTTCACCATCACCATCGAGGACATCGAGGGGACGCAGGAGATCTCGTCCACCACGTTCAAGGGACTGCCCCAGGACGTCAGGGTCGGGGACATGCTGCTCATCGACGACGGCAAGGTCTCCCTCCGCGCCACGGAGGTCGACGACGTGAAGGTCACCACGGAGGTCGTCGTCGGCGGCATGGTGTCCAACAACAAGGGCATCAACCTGCCCGGCGTCGCCGTGAACGTCCCCGCCCTCAGCGAGAAGGACGAGGAGGACCTCCGCTGGGCCATCCGCACCGGCGTCGACATGGTCGCCCTCTCCTTCGTGCGTGACGCCGGCGACGTGACCCGCGTCCACGAGATCATGGACGAGGAAGGCCGCCGCGTGCCGGTCATCGCGAAGATCGAGAAGCCCCAGGCCGTGGACGCCCTCGAGGAGATCATCGACGCGTTCGACGCCATCATGGTGGCCCGCGGGGACCTCGGCGTGGAGATGCCGCTGCAGGACGTGCCGATCGTGCAGAAGCGCGCCGTTGAGCTCGCCCGCCGCTGGGCCAAGCCCGTCATCGTCGCCACGCAGGTCCTCGAATCCATGATCGACAACCCGCGCCCCACCCGCGCCGAGGCCTCGGACTGCGCCAACGCCGTGCTCGACGGCGCGGACGCCGTCATGCTCTCGGGCGAGACGAGCGTCGGCAAGTACCCCATGGAGACCGTGCGCACCATGGCGGACATCATCGAGTCCACCGAGCGCCACGGCCTCGAGCGCGTCCCGCCGCTCGGCAGCAAGCCGAAGACCCGCGGTGGTGCCATCACCCGCGCCGCCGTCGAGATCTCGGACCAGCTCGACGCCAAGTACATCTGCACGTTCACCCAGTCGGGCGACTCCGCACGCCGCCTGTCCCGCCTGCGCCCCAAGAAGCCCGTCTTCGCGTTCACGCCGGTGCAGTCCACCCTGAACACCATGTCCCTGATCTGGGGCATCCAGCCGAAGCTCGTCGAATTCGTGGCGCACACCGACGAGATGACCGCCCAGGTGGACAAGGTGCTCTTCGAGCAGGGCCTCGTGGAGGTCGACGACCTCGTGGTCATCGCGGCCGGTTCCCCTCCCGGGCAGGCCGGTTCGACCAACTCCATCAAGGTCCACCGCGTCGGTGACATCACCGACGCCGGACAGCTGCCCGACGACCACACGTCCTACATCAAGGAGGACGTGGGCCCCTGGCCCCTCAAGAAGAAGTAGTTCTTCCCCGACACGGAGAAAGGACCCCCACCCGGCCGGGTGGGGGTCCTTTCGTCGATCAGCGGGTGGTGCAGCCCCGCTCGGGCTGTCGGCTCAGTTGACCTGGTTGATGATCGTCTCGGCGACCTCGCGCATGCTCAGGCGGCGGTCCATGGACGTCTTCTGGATCCAGCGGAAGGCCTCGGGCTCGGTGAGGCCCATCTTGGTGGTCAGGAGGCTCTTGGCGCGCTCGACCAGCTTCCGGGTGGCGAACTGCTCCTGCAGGTCGGACACCTCGGCCTCGAGGGCCTTGATCTCCTCATGGCGCGACATCGCGATCTCGATGGCGGGGATGAGGTCGGCGGGCGTGAAGGGCTTGACGACGTACGCCATCGCCCCGGCGTCGCGCGCCCGCTCGATGAGTTCCTTCTGGCTGAAGGCGGTGAGGAGGACCACGGGGGCGATCCGCGCCTTGACGATCTGCTCGGCGGCCGTGATGCCGTCCATGACGGGCATCTTCACGTCCATGAGCACGAGGTCCGGCTTGTGTTCCTCGGCGAGGGCCACGGCCTTCTCCCCGTTGTCGGCCTCCGCCACGACCTCATAGCCTTCCCCACGCAGGATCTCGATGATGTCGAGCCGGATGAGCGTCTCGTCCTCGGCCACGATGACCCGGCGTGCGGGTCCGGCGGGCGTGGATTCGGTGGGTTCAGACACTGTTGCTCCTTGATGATGGTGGCGTTCCGGTGGGTCGGCGGAGAGCGTGCTCGCGTTCCCGGAAACAGACTATCGGCATGTAGAGTGGTTTCGCGCACCGGCGGATGCGGAAGTGGGCCTTCTTCCCCGCGCCCGACGCGTGGACGGCCCGAATGGCGGAATTGGCAGACGCGCTGCACTCAAAATGCAGTATCGAGAGGTGTGTGGGTTCGAGTCCCACTTCGGGCACCCATGGACCGAGCGGTCCCTCCGGCTCGCGTCGGACGCCGCAGGGCCCTTCCGGGACGGTCTCCTCCGGCGGCCGGTGCCCACCACCGGCCCCGTGCCTGCGCTGATCCCCTCGGCCCACGGGCCCCCGTACGACGGCGTACGACCTGCTTTCCCTCCTCCAGCGGTGACCGCCTCCCGCCCTCCGCTTCTCCTGTGCCCAAGACCCACGAAGGAACCTGCCATGCCAGCAGCCGCACCCGCCCCGACGGCCACGGATCCCACCCCTGCCGAACGCCAGTCCGTCGCCCGGACCCTGCGGAACCCCCGCCTGCTGAAGACCGAGGTCCTCGCCGGGCTCGTCGTCGCCCTCGCCCTGATCCCCGAGGCGATCGCGTTCTCCATCATCGCGGGTGTCGACCCGCGCCTGGGCCTGTTCGCCTCGTTCACGATGGCGGTGTCCATCGCGTTCCTGGGCGGGCGCCCGGCGATGATCTCGGCCGCGACGGGGGCCGTCGCACTGGTGATCGCCCCGCTGGTGGCCAGCCACGGCCTGGACTACTTCATCGCCGCCGTCATCCTCGGCGGGATCTTCCAGGTCGTCCTCGGTGTGACCGGCGTGGCAAAGCTGATGCGCTTCGTCCCGCGCTCTGTCATGGTGGGCTTCGTCAACGCCCTGGCGATCCTGATCTTCCTGTCGCAGCTCCCCGAGCTCATCGACGTCCCCTGGCTGGTCTACCCGATGGTCGCCGTCGGGCTTCTCATCGTCTTCGGCCTGCCCCGCCTCACCGGAGCTGTGCCCGCACCCCTGGTGGCCATCGTCGTCCTGACCGTCTTCGCGGTCCTCGCCAACGTGCTCGTGCCCACCGTGGGTGACAAGGGCGAACTGCCCGAGAGCCTGCCGTCCCTGTTCTTCCCGGATGTCCCGCTGAACCTCGAGACCTTCCGGATCATCGCCCCGTTCGCCCTGGCGCTGGCCGCCGTGGGCCTCCTCGAGTCCCTCATGACCGCGAAACTCGTCGACGACATCACGGACACCCGCTCGAACAAGACCCGCGAGTCCTGGGGCCAGGGAGCGGCGAACATCATCACCGGCCTCTTCGGCGGCATGGGCGGGTGCGCGATGATCGGCCAGACCATGATCAACGTGAAGGCCTCCGGGGCCCGGACCAGGATCTCCACGTTCCTCGCCGGGATCTTCCTGCTCGTCCTCGTCGTCGCCCTGGGCGACATCGTCGCCCTGATCCCCATGGCGGCCCTCGTCGCGGTGATGATCTTCGTGTCCATCGCGACCTTCGACTGGCACAGCATCCAGCCCGCCACCCTCAAGCGCATGCCCAAGAGCGAGACCACCGTCATGCTCGCCACGGTGATCGTCACCGTGTGGACCCACAACCTCGCCATCGGCGTCGGCGTCGGGGTGCTCGTCGCGATGATCGCCTTCGCCCGCCGGGTCGCGCACTTCGTCACCGTCGAACGGACCGAGGACTCCATCGACGGGGAGCGGCACGTGACCTACACGGTCGACGGCGAGCTGTTCTTCGCGTCCTCCAACGACCTCTACACCCAGTTCGAGTACGCCACCGACCCGCACCTGGTCACCATCGACCTCCACGGCTCCCATCTGTGGGACGCCTCGACCATCGCAGCCCTGGACGCGGTCACCGAGAAGTACCGCACCCACGGCGCCGACGTGACCATCGTGGGCCTGAACGAGGCATCCACGCGGATGCGTGCACGCCTCGGCGGGACCCTCGGCGCCGGCCACTGACCGGAGCCCCCGCCTCCACGCCGCGCAACCTCCGCTCCCGGACCATCGAAGCCCGGGAACCGACCGCCGCCGTCGCGCCCCGGTACGGCCGGGGTACATTGAGCCATGGCCAGCGAAGCGATGATCCTCGACGTCGAATCACCGGACGGGCCCCGGTCCGTCCGCCTGTCCAGTCCGTCCCGCGTGCTCTGGCCGCAGGCGGGCCTGACGAAGCTCGACCTCGCCCGGTACCTCGTCGAGGTCGCCCCGGCCTTCCTCGCCGCCAACGGCGACCGGCCGGTGTCCCTGCAGCGGTTCGGCGGCGATGTGGACGGCGAGCACTTCTTCAGCAAGAACCCGCCGAAGGGCGCCCCCGACTACGTGCGCAGCGTGACGGTCACCTATCCGAGCGGCCGCGCGCACCCCCAGCTGGTGCTGGACGAGGCCGCCGCGGCGGTCTGGGCGATCCAGATGAACACGGTCGTCTTCCACCCCTGGGCGTCCCGCGCCGGCGCCCCCGACCTCCCCGACGAGCTGCGGATCGACCTCGACCCGCAGCCCGGCACCACCTTCGCGGACGTCGTCGCGGCCGCCCACGAACTCCGCTCCGTGCTCGACGAGGCCGGGCTCACGTCCTTCGTGAAGACCTCCGGCAACCGCGGCCTGCACGTCTTCGCGCCCATCGCGCCGGTCCACGAGTTCCTCGAGGTCCGCCGGGCCGTCATCGCCGCCGCCCGCGAGCTCGAACGCAGGATGCCGGACCGCGTGACGACGGCGTGGTGGAAGGAGGAGCGCGGCGCCCGCATCTTCGTGGACTACAACCAGGCGAACCGCGACCGCACCATGGCCGGCGCGTACAGCCCGAGAGCCCTGCCGCACGCTCCCGTGTCCTGCCCCCTCAGCTGGGACGAGCTGGACGGCGCCGACCCGGCAGCCTTCACGATCACGACCGTACCGGAGCGGCTGCGCACCGTTGGCGATCCGTGGGAGCACCTCCACGCCGAGCCGGGCACCATCGACGTGCTGCGCGGATGGTGGGACCGCGACGTCGAGAACGGACTCGGGGAGCTGCCCTTCCCCCCGGACTTCCCGAAGATGCCCGGCGAGCCGATGAGGGTCCAGCCGAGCCGCGCACGCAACCGCACCTGACCCCTGCTGTCCTCCCTGCTGTCCGCCCTGCTGTCAACGATCCGGCCCGTCCGGACCCGCCCTGCCGGCTGCCGTCCTGCGCTGGTAGACAGGAAGTGACCGTAGCCGCGCCCGGTGCCGAGCCGGGCCTGACTCCGCCGACCTCCGTGGCCGGCCGCTGGGAGACCCATGAAGAAGACCGTGCTGTCAGCCACCGTCCTGCTGCTCCTCCTGACGGGCTGCGGCGGGAATCCCGCCACGGGCCCCGAACCCGCCGGGCCCACGCCGAACCCCGCCGAGACCGGCACCGAGCAGGCCCAGGCGCCGTCCGGTGCCCCGTCCGTCGAGGGGCTCGATGACGCCGCCAGTGGCACCTTCGCCTTCATGATCGACGAGGCCAAGGGCGAGATCATCCTGCCCGCGGAGGCACCCGAGGACGTGGAGGGCCTGCGCACCCGCCTGGGCGAGGACGCGGTGACCTACGCGCTCGTCACGGTGCAGAACCCGGAGGGCGGCACGACGCTCGATATCGAGACCATCACCGTGTCGACACCGGAGGGCCAGGACCTGGAGCTCCGGCCGGCCTCGACCACGATCGAGGAGTGGGGTGCCGCGGCGAACGGTGGCGGGTCCTCACCCGAGGTCGTGGGGCTCGTCGAGCAGTACAGCGGGGGAGCCCTCCCGGGCGACACCAGCGAGCTGCTGATGATCGGCTCGTTCCCCGAGGTACCGGACACGGTGCAGACCGTGATGGTGCAGCCGACGGGCGGCGGCGAGCCGGTGGAAGCGACGGTCCGGCCCGAGTCGTAGGCCCACTCCGGCCGCTGGCAGCGTGTGCCCCGGAGTAAACTTGTGCTCATGCAGCCCACCGAGCACACCCGCACCGCGGTCGTCATCGAGGACGACGACGACGTCCGCGATCTGCTGCACACCGTGCTCACCGGGACGGGGTTCCGGGTGCACACGGCGCCTGCGGGACTCGCTGGTGTGGAGATGGTGCGGCGCCTGATGCCGGACGTCGTCACCCTCGACGTGGGCCTGCCGGACATCGACGGCTTCGAGGTCGCCGAGCGGATCCGACGCTTCTCCACCACGTTCATCGTCATGCTGACCGCGCGGGCGGATCCGTCCGACGAGCAGCGCGGATTCGATGCCGGCGCCGACCGCTACCTGCGCAAGCCCTTCCGGCCGGCGGAGCTGCGCCGGCACATCCAGGAGGGCACGACGCCGGCGGAGGCCTGAGCCGCGCCGGCACATCCAGGAGGGCACGACGCCGGCGGAGGCCTGAGCCGCGCTGCTCGACCCGTGCTGGTCCGGTTCTGGTTCGGTGCTGCTGGTGCAGACCTGATGCAGAACGAGCGGCCGGTCCGGTGCTGGTCCAGGCCTGGCGCAGACCTGGTGCAGGTCTTGTTCAGTGCGAGTGGGCGCCGGCGCTGGTCTCCAGGTCGGGCGCGACGACGGCGTCGGACGCCAGGCCCGTGACCAGCGCGTAGACACCCTTGTGCAGGTAGTCCACCGCCTTCTCACCGAAGGGCCAGCGGCGCGGTGCGGCTCCCGCTCCGGTCGCGTTCTCGAGCGTCTGGTCGAACGCGAGCCGCACCACCGCGTGGGCCGCGGTGGCGGCGGGGCCCCTGATGCCCGTCACGGACCAGACGCCGCGGAGCGCACCGAGCGTGGCGCCCGTCAGCCAGTGCATCGCATGGTTCCAGGCCGGGTACACGGCGGTGTTGCTGGTGGGCCGGCGGGCCAGCGTGCGCAGCGTCCGCCCGGGGATGTGCGAGTCGGGGCGGTGCGTGAGGCGCTGCTCCACGAGCTCGCCCGCGGTCATGGCCGCCGTCCCGAGGAGACCGGCCGCCGCGCCGCGCAGCGCTGCCCGCAGGAGCGCCGGACCGCGCCCGCCCACTAGTCGTCTTCCCCGTGGGCGTCGTCGTCGAGATCCGTGTCGATCCCGTTGTTGTCGTCGTAGTTGCCGGTATCCGTCCCGGAGTTGTCGCTGTCCTGGTTGCCCAGATCGCATCCGCCGAGGAAGAGGCTTCCGGCGGCGAGGAGGGCGGCGATGGTCTTCAGTTTCTTGTCGGCCATGGGGTTCGTCCTGGGTGATCGGTCGTCGGGCACCGGTTCCGGCACCGTGTTTCACGGTAGGCAGGGTCGCCGGGCGGGGGCAACCAGCGAGCGCGGCCCCCGCGGGACTTGCATTGCCCGCGTCCGGTGCTGCCGGATCGGGGCGCCGTGCCCTCGCGTCCTAGCCCGTCGCGGGCAGGACACCGTACCGCTGCATCAGCCAGTCCAGGTTGTTCTGCAGCCCGGCCTTCCACGCCTCCCACGTGTGACCGCCCGGTACCGTCTGCAACTGCACGTCCACGCCGGCCTTCTGCAGTGCGGCCGCCACCTCCTGGCCCTGGGGCCGGTAGAAGCTGTCGTCGGCGCCGACCGTGACGATGCCCGCCGTATCGGGGAACGTCTTCGTCCTGACCACGTCGAGGGGGTTCTGGGCGGCGAAGGCTGCCGCATCGCCGGAGAAGTACCTGCTGATCAGGGCATCCTGCCCGTCGCTGATCGTCGGCTTGTCCTCGCCCGAGATGTCGAGGAACGTCGGGTAGACGTCGGGATGCCCGAACGCGAGGGTCAGGGAGCAGGTACCGCCGTAGGAGAACCCGCCGATCGCCCAGTCCGTGTCGGCCCGGGTCCCGGCCTTCAGAGTGGACTTCACCCAGGCCGGCACGTCCTCGGACAGGTACGTCCCCGCGCGGCCGTAGTTGCTGTCGAGGCACAGGGACGGCGTGGGCCCCGTACTGGCGGACGCGTCGGGGAGGACGGCGATCGGCGCCAGTCCCTTGTGCGCGGCGGCGTACGCATCGAGCACCGCGGGCAGCTGGCCGCCCGTGATCCAGTCCTGCGGTCCGCCGGGATCCCCGTGGATCAGGACCAGCACGGGAACGTTCGCCGGCGTGGAGGCGAGATACGCCGGCGGGAGGTAGACGTACGCGGGACCGGCCTTCACCCCGGAGACCGTCCCCGGGATCGTCGTCCGGTACACCTTCCCGGCCGCGGGCATGTCCGAGGGCGGCGCCCAGGCTGCGAGGGTGGTGGTCGGTCCCGGATCCTCCGGGGCGTCGACGGCTCCGAGCTCCGGGATGTCGCTGTTCCCGGTCACCGCCCGCAGGGTGGGGAAGGAACCGTAGTAGGCGTTGATGCCTCCCGCCACGGCGACGATGATCAGGACGGGCGCGACGACGGTCAGGCACCGCTTCCACCAGCGGGGGGACACCACGAACCCGGCGGACGGCCAGCACCCCTCCGGTGATCGCGAGTCCGCCGAGGACGTAGAACCAGGAGGGCTGCGGCGCCCCCCAGAGATTCAGCACCACTTCGGTGACGAACCAGACGGCGAGACCGCCGACGGCGCCGATCAGCAGGGACGGCAGGACCGTGCGGATCAGGTGGCGCCTGCCTCCGACGACGAGCCACAGGAGCGCTGCGCCGCCGAGGACGGCGAACAGGAGGGGCGCGGGCTCGTCGACGAGATTCCAGTCGAGGGGGTTCACGGGGTCTTCCCGGCCGCGGCACGCGGGGCGGCCGACGACCGGTCCGCTCCCCGCCCGCGGTGCGGCGCGGTGGTGAGGAGCCTCCACAGATCGGCTGCCCGGACGTCCGGCGCGTAGGCCCGCGTGATCGCCTGGCCGATGGCCGGCAGGGTGGCCGGGTCCTCGTAGCACAGGTACAGCGGGACGTAGCGGGGACCGAATTTCGACTTGAAGGCGAACAGGGACCTGAAGCCGTACACGGGTTCGAGCACCCGGCCGATGAAGCCGAGGACGCGGCTGAGCGGTTCCTCGTCCGCCTCCTTGCCGCTCGCCGACGCCAGGGGAGCACCGGACAGGCTCAGTTCGGTGTACCCCTCCTTCTGCAGATCCAGTGCGGCCTGCGCGATGAGCACCTCGATGCTGTGCTTGAAGCCGGAGCCCCGGCGGCGCATGAAGTCCAGCGTCCAGCCGGTGACCTCACCGTCCTGGTGGATGGGCAGCCACGAGGCGACGGCGTGGACGGTGCGCTCGTCGTCGATGATCACCGAGCACCGGACGTCGGGATCGCGCAGCTCGTCGATGCCGCCGAGGGTGAAGCCCATCTCCGGCAGGGACTTGTCCGCCACCCACTCCTCGGAGATGCTGCGGATCTGGTCGAGGATCACGAGCGGTGTCCTCCTGGTGTCCACCCATTCGTTGTGCACGCCGTTCTTCCGTGCCTGGTTGAGCGCGGTCCGGATGTCCTGGAACTTCTTGCCGGTGAACGCGAGCGAGCCCAGGTCCAGGACCGTCTCCTCGGCCACCTGCAGGCGCCGGAACCCGGCGGTCCCCAGGGCATCGGCCAGGGGCGCGGTCACCGAGTAGAAGCACGGCGTCCACCCCTGGGCGTGGCAGTGGTCCGCGAAGCCCCGCAGGGCGCGCACGGTGTCCGCCGGCGGACCCACCGGGCCGGCCAGGGTGAGGGCGACGCCGGAGATCACGCGGTACGGCACGTAGGACGCATCGCCGAACCAGTAGGAATTGCCGGGCCAGAGGCCCATCCACGTCATCGAACCGCTGCCGTGGACCGAGGCGATGGCGCGGGCGCGCTCGCGGTCGTCGTCGTCCCCGGTGCGCCGTACCGACCGGAAGGACCGCAGGAGCAGCACGGCGACCACGGCCCAGAACGCGATCCCGATCCACTCGTAGAGGATGATCGCGGCGCTGTCCGACGGCAGGAAGGCCGGGTAGATGCGCAGCGTGACGGCGATGGGCAGGAGCCGCTGGGGGAAGTCCGCCAGCAGCAGCGGCAGGGTGGCCGCCGGGCTGAACTGGTCCGCCACGGCGAGGCCGATCCCCACGTAGAGGGCTGCGGCGAGGATCAGCGCGACCAGCACCCGCAGCCCGATGGACCGGTACGTCCCGGGCGCCGCGCGCAGGGTGAAGAGCCGCCGCACGAGCACGAGGAGGATCACGATGACCACGGGCTGCAGCGCGGGGACCACGAGGTCGGCGATGATCCGCTCCGGGTTCGCCCCCGTGAGCAGGGGGGCGAGTTCACCGTCGGCTCCGTGGCGCAGGAACGCGAGGAACGTATGCACGGACAGCAGTGCCAGTCCCACCTGCACGACGATCGTCCCCGCCCAGGCGAAGCGGCGTCCCCGCCGCAGCCCGTCCGCGAGGACGAGCAGCAGGACCGTCGGCAGGCACGACATCACCACACCGCCGACGCCCGCCCGTGCCTGCAGTTGCGCCTCGGCGCACTGCCGCACGACGCCGCCGGGCTCGCAGGCGGCCCGCACGGCGTCCGGCGTCGCCCCCTCCACTCCGGTGAACAGGAAGCCGAGGACGGCGAAGGGGCCCGTCGCATGGGGGGACAGGGCCGCCAGCGCGGGTCCGACGGCGGCGGCGGCGCAGACCAGGGCCACGAGTACGCGGGACTCGCGGATCGAGGGGGCCGCGGGGCGGCGCACGTGATGCCGGAGCAGGAGCGGCCCGGCGGCGAGGCCGGCTCCGGCGGCGACGAGCAGCGCGACCGACATCAGGGCGCCGTTGTAGAGCACGAGGGTGAGGGGGAGGAGGACCCCCACGATGCGCAGGCGCCGTCGCCACAGGGGACCGAGGCCGGCGGTCGCCGCCATCATCGCCCCGAGGACCCCGACAGCGGGCCCGCCGAGCTCGGTGGTGCCGAAGTCCGCGGCCCAGCGCGGGAACAGCGGCGCAGCGGCGGCGCCGATGATGAGTGCCCCGAGGAGCGCCACGAGATGCGTGCCGGCGACGGCGGCACCGAAGCGGCGCGAACCCAGGCGTGCCTCGGCCGGGATCCCGAGGACCAGGAGGGCGAGGCTCGCCCCGGCGTAGGCGGGCAGGTCCGGTGCCCAGGCGAGGGAGAGCAGCAGGGAGAGGGGGTTCTGCCCGACGGTCGCGGGATCGAAGAGGACGGAGGGGGCGAGGGCCTCCGGCGGTCCGTCGGGCAGGGAGCCCGTGCCCAGCGCGAGGAGCCAGAGACCGGCGAGGACGGAGAGGGTCAGGGGGGCGCGGCGTCCCAGTGACGCGGCCCGGGAGCGGGCGCTCGCCGTCCTCGCCCTCAGCAGCGCGCGCCTGGGGCGCGCGGAATCCGCGGGTGGGCGTGCAGGTTGCACGTCCGGTGATCGTGCAGGCCCGGGCGCCGGTGGACGCTGGGGCGCCCCGGCCTCCGCCAGGGTGGCGCCGTCGTGCGGTTCCTCACTCACGCATGCCCTCGTCTCCTGATCCGGTCAGCTGCGGACGTCACGGATCATGTTCGTGATCCGCGCGGTCGAGAGCCGGCGGCCCTGGTCGTCCGTCATCACCACTTCATGGGTGGTCAGGGTCCGCCCGAGGTGGATCGCCGTCGCCGTGCCGGTCACCAGGCCGGAGTCCGCGCTGCGGTGGTGGGTGGCGCCCACCTCGATCCCGACCGCCTGCCGGCCGGGCCCCGCGTGCAGCCCCGCCGCGAACGAGCCGAGGGTCTCGGCCAGCACCACGTGCGCCCCGCCGTGGAGGATCCCGGCGACCTGCTGGTTGCCCTCGACGGGCATGGTCGCGACCATCCGCTCGGCGCTCATCTCGGAGAAGACGATGCCCATCTTGACGGTCAGGGCGCCCACCCCGTAGCGGCCCAGCCAGCCGTGCATCTCGGCGGGGACCCCGGCGGCGACCAGTTCGGCGAGCCGGTCCCCGGAGGGGCTGGAGGGGGTGTCGGTCCGGGTGCGGTTGTCTGTCATGGGAACTAGGCTGGCACCTGTGAGTGAATCAGCCAAGCCCGCCGCCACCCTGACCGTGGCCCCTCCCGCCGATACCCCGCTGGAGACGCCGTCGGCGCCGGCCCGCCGCAGCGACGGCTCACGGAACCGGCTCCTCGTCATCGACGGGCACTCCATGGCGTTCCGGGCCTTCTACGCCCTGCCGGCCGAGAACTTCTCGACCGACACCGGCCAGCACACCAACGCCGTGTACGGCTTCACGGCGATGCTCATCAACCTCATCAAGGACCAGAAGCCGAGCCACGTCGCCGTGGCGTTCGACCTCGACACCCCGACGTTCCGCTCCGAGGAGTACACCGAGTACAAGGGCGGCCGGAACACGACGCCCGAGGAGTTCCACGGCCAGGTGGACCTGATCATCAAGGTCATGGAGGCGATGCGCATCCCCACCATCTCCCTCGACGGCTACGAGGCCGACGACATCCTGGCGACCCTGGCCTACCAGGCGGCCTCGGCCGACTGGGACGTGCAGGTGGTCAGCGGTGACCGCGACGCCTTCCAGCTCGTCAACGACCGGGTGACGGTGCTCTACCCCAAGCAGGGCGTGACCAACATCCCGCAGATGGACGCGCAGGCCATCGAGGAGAAGTACTTCGTGCCGCCCCACCAGTACTCGGACCTCGCCGCGCTGGTGGGTGAGAGTGCCGACAACCTGCCCGGCGTCCCCGGCGTCGGCCCGAAGACCGCCGCCAAATGGATCAAGCAGTACGGCGGCCTCGAGGGCATCCTCGAGAACCTCGACAAGATCGGCGGCAAGGTCGGCGACTCGCTCCGCGCCAACATCGACGACGTGAAGCGGAACCGGCGCCTGAACCGCCTCCTCACCGACCTCGAGCTGCCCGTCGACCTCGACGCGATGGTCTCCCAGCACCCGGACCGCCCGGCCGTCGAGGATCTCTTCGACGCGCTGCAGTTCAACACCCTCCGCAAGCGCCTGTTCGACCTCTTCGGCGAGGAGGAGACCGAGGACGAGGGCGACGAGCAGAGCGCGCCCGCGCACGTGCTGCTCGAGGACGCCGCGGCGCTCACCGAATGGTTCCGGTCGACCAACCAGGCCTCCGCCTCCGTGGCGCTGGCGACCGAGACGACGGCAGGCACCACCGACGTGGTCGGCATCGCCGTCGTCACCGGCCTGCACGCCGCCTTCATCCCGCTCGAGCCGCTCGACGCGGACGCCGAGAAGGTCCTCGGCGACTGGCTGGCCGCCACGGACGCGCCGAAGATCGTGCACGACTTCAAGGCGGTGTTCAAGCTGCTGTCCGCGCGCGGCCTCCACCTGGCGGGCGAGGTCGACGACACGGCGATCTCGGGCTACCTCATCCAGCCCGACCGCCGCAGCTACGAGCTCGCGGACCTCGCGCAGTACCACCTGCGCCTGTCCATCACCGCGTCGGCGAACGACTCCTCCGGGCAGCAGGCGCTGGATCTCGGCGGGAACGACGTCGCGTCGCCCGCCGTCGTGGCCGCGTACGCCGCCCTGCGCCTCAGCGAGCACTTCTCCGGCCAGCTCGTCGAGAAGGGCGCCAACCAGCTGCTCGGCGGACTCGAACTGCCGCTCGCCGAGGTGCTGGCCCGCATGGAACTCACGGGGGTGGCCGTGTCCGTCGACGGCCTGGACCGGTTGCTCGACGACTTCTCGAAGACCATCAGCGCCGCCGGCTCCGAGGCGTTCCGGATCATCGGCAAGGAGATCAACCTCGGCTCGCCCAAGCAGCTGCAGACCGTCCTGTTCGACGAGCTGGAGCTGCCGCGGACCAAGAAGATCAAGACGGGCTATTCCACCGACGCGGACGCCCTGACCGACCTGATCGCGAAGACGGGCCACCCGTTCCTCGAGCAGCTCCTCGCGTACCGCGACGCCACCAAGCTGCGCCAGACCGTCGAGGGGCTCCGGAAGGCCGTGGGCGACGACGGCCGCATCCACACCACCTACCTGCAGACCGTGGCCGCGACCGGACGCCTGTCCTCGACGAACCCGAACCTGCAGAACATCCCGGTCCGCTCGGACGAGGGGCGGCGTATCCGTGAGGTGTTCGTCGTCGGGCAGGGCCGCAGCGGCGAGAGGTTCGAGAGCCTCATGACGGCCGACTACTCGCAGATCGAGATGCGCATCATGGCGCACCTGTCCGGCGACGAGGGGCTCATCTCCGCCTTCCAGGAGGGCGAGGACCTCCACCGGTTCGTGGGCTCGCACATCTTCGGGGTCGCCCCCGAGGAGGTCACGAGCGCCATGCGTTCGAAGGTGAAGGCGATGTCCTACGGCCTCGTCTACGGCCTGAGCTCGTTCGGGCTCTCCAAGCAGCTGAACATCTCGGTCGACGAAGCCCGAACCCTCATGCGCGACTACTTCGAGCGGTTCGGCGCGGTGCGCGACTACCTGCGCGGCATCGTCGAGCAGGCCCGCAAGGACGGCTTCACCTCCACCATCGAAGGGCGGCGCCGCTACCTGCCGGACCTCTCGAGCGACAACCGTCAGCTCCGGGAGATGGCCGAGCGGGCGGCGCTCAACGCGCCGATCCAGGGATCGGCCGCGGACATCATCAAGAAGGCCATGCTGGGCGTCGACGACGCCCTGACCACGCGCGGGCTGTCCTCCCGCATGCTGCTGCAGGTCCACGACGAACTCGTGCTCGAGATCGCCGAGGGCGAGGCCGAGGAGGTCGAGGCGCTGGTCCGCGAGCAGATGGGCAGCGCCGCCGACCTCACCGTGCCCCTGGACGTCTCGGTCGGCACGGGGGCCAGCTGGCACGACGCGGCGCACTGACGCGCGCCGGGCGGTAGCGCGCTGGTCGGGCGGTAGCGCCCCGGCTAGGGTGGTGAGGTGTGAGCCACTACACGCCCGACCTGCAGACCGAGATCTTCACCCCCGCCGCCGACGAGGACGCCTCGACGGCCGGCCGCTTCGCCAAGTGGCTCGACGCCGAGGGGATCGGCTTCCACGACGGGACGGCCGATCCCGAGGACCTCCCGCACTACCTGGCTGCCTTCCGCGCGGACCGGCGCGTGCTGTGGGGTGTCCACGACACGGCGCAGCCGGCCGAAGCGCTCGGCGCTGACCACCCCGTCGCCACCTACGGCACCATGGTCCACCCGCTCAACGTGGGTGGCGCACAACTCGACGCGCACCAAATCACAGCGGTCACTGTCCGCACGAGCCACCGGCGCAACGGCATCCTCCGCTCGATGATGATGCGGGACCTGCGCGAGGCGAAGCACCGCGGACTGCCGCTGGCGATCCTGACGGCCTCCGAGGCCACGATCTACGGGCGCTTCGGTTTCGGCTGCGCGACGTTCACGCAGAGCATCGAGGTCGACGTCCGGGAACGCTTCGAGGTCACGGCGCCGGCAACGGGGACGACGACGCTCGTGGCCCGGGAGCACGCCGTGGGGCTCGCCGAACGGATCTTCGAGGGCTTCCAGGCCTCGACGTTCGGCTCCGTGGGCCGGCAGCACGCCTATCCCCGCCGCGCGGCGGGCGAGTGGGGCCGCGAACGCCCCGTCGAGGACCGGGCGGTGCGGATGGCCGTCCACTACGACGGCGCGGGCGAGCCCGCCGGCTACGTGAGCTACCGCTTCGCCGGGTGGGAGACCACCCCGTACACCATGAAGATCGTCGACCTCGTGGCCTCCACGCCGTCCGCCTACCTCGAACTGTGGCGCTACCTCGGGTCCCTCGACCTGGTGGAGCGCATCACCTGGGACGGCGCGCGGCGCGACGACGCCCTGCCCTGGGCCCTCCGGGACCGTCGATGCTACCAGGTCAAGGGCACCGAGGACGTGCTGTGGGTCCGGCTGCTCGACGTGCAGGAGGCGCTCGGGAAGCGCTCGTACCGCGGTAGCGGCCGGATCGTGCTGGAAGTGCTGGACGACCACGGCCTCGCGGACGGCTCCTACATCCTGACCGTCGTCGACGGCGCGGCGCAGGTCGCACCGGTCGAAGCGGCGGCCGCACCGGACGCGACGCTGACGGTCAACGCCCTCGGGTCCCTGTACCTCGGGGGAGTCCAGGCCTCCACGCTCGCCGCGGCCGGCGGCCTGACCGCCCACGCCGACGACGCCGTGACCCTGCTCGACTCCCTCTTCGGCCGCCCCCAGGAGCCCTACTGCATCACCCACTTCTAGGCGCCGGTCCCTGTCCGCCGACCGTCCGGCTCCCGCGGCGGGGAGGGCCCGCCCTGCTTTGACGGTGTTGGACCCCATGGCTAGACTGGACAGGCGCGTAGTGCGCTTTGGCGGGTCCCGGTGCAGATCGGAGGCCCCCGGAGTGCGTTACTCCTCCTGAACCTCTCGAGGTTCTTTCCATTTCGTCCACATCCGGACATCGGAACCCGCTCCCGGCCCAGCTGGAATCGCGGTGTCCGTCCTGGCCGGAGCAAGTCATCATCCACAACGGAGCCCCAACTACATGACCATCACCACCACCGAGAAGCAAGGTGCCCCCGTCGTCGCCATCAACGACATCGGCACCGCTGAGGACTTCCTCGCAGCGATCGACGCCACCATCAAGTACTTCAACGACGGAGATCTCGTCGAGGGTACGGTCGTCAAGGTCGACCGCGACGAGGTCCTGCTCGACATCGGTTACAAGACCGAGGGTGTCATTCCTTCCCGCGAGCTTTCCATCAAGCACGACGTCGATCCCGGGGACGTCGTCTCCGTGGGCGATCAGGTCGAGGCTCTGGTTCTCACCAAGGAAGACAAAGAAGGCCGACTGATCCTCTCCAAGAAGCGCGCTCAGTACGAGCGTGCCTGGGGCGACATCGAGAAGGTCAAGGAAGAGGACGGCGTCGTCACCGGCACCGTCATCGAGGTCGTCAAGGGTGGCCTCATCCTGGACATCGGCCTGCGCGGCTTCCTGCCCGCGTCCCTCGTCGAGATGCGTCGCGTCCGCGACCTGGCTCCGTACATCGGCCAGCAGATCGAAGCGAAGATCATCGAGCTCGACAAGAACCGCAACAACGTCGTGCTGTCGCGTCGTGCGTGGCTCGAGCAGACCCAGTCCGAGGTGCGTTCCACGTTCCTCAACAAGCTCGAGAAGGGCCAGGTCCGTCCGGGCGTCGTCTCCTCGATCGTCAACTTCGGTGCGTTCGTGGACCTCGGCGGCGTCGACGGCCTCGTGCACGTCTCCGAGCTGTCCTGGAAGCACATCGACCACCCCTCCGAGGTCGTCGAGGTCGGTCAGGAAGTCACCGTGGAGGTCCTCGAGGTCGATCTCGACCGCGAGCGTGTCTCCCTCTCGCTGAAGGCCACGCAGGAAGATCCCTGGCAGACCTTCGCCCGTACGCACGCGCTGGGCCAGGTCGTGCCCGGCAAGGTCACGAAGCTCGTCCCCTTCGGCGCGTTCGTCCGCGTCGAAGACGGCATCGAGGGCCTCGTGCACATCTCGGAGCTCGCCGTCCGCCACGTGGAACTGGCCGAGCAGGTCGTCTCCGTGGGTGACGAGCTCTTCGTCAAGGTCATCGACATCGACCTCGAGCGCCGCCGCATCTCCCTCAGCCTCAAGCAGGCCAACGAGGGCGTCGACGCGGACAGCACCGAGTTCGATCCCGCGCTCTACGGCATGGCCGCCGAGTACGACGAAGAGGGCAACTACAAGTACCCCGAGGGCTTCGACCCCGAGTCGAACGAATGGCTCGAGGGCTACGAGACGCAGCGCGCCGCCTGGGAGGCCCAGTACGCCGAGGCACAGGCCCGCTGGGAAGCCCACAAGAAGCAGGTCGTGCAGCACGCGTCCGACGACGCCGCCGCAGCGAACGAGCCGGTCGAGTCCAACGCGACCAGCTACTCCTCCGAGCCCGTCGCCACGGACTCCGGTTCGGGGACGCTCGCTTCCGACGAGGCACTCGCCGCACTGCGCGAGAAGCTGACCGGGGCGTAAGCACCCGCAGTCCAGTAGCACAGGAAGGACCCCCGCCGATCCGGCGGGGGTCCTTCCTGTCTCTGGGGTGACTTGCGGTCGGAGGATGCCGCGTGTGGGGCGGACAGCTGCGGCGGGGTCCCACGTGACGACACCTGCGGCACGTTCGCTCCGCAGGCGGTACCCGGGATGTCACGATGCCGCGAGCGTCACCTGCGCGTCGACACCGTGACCGTGAAGCGGGGGGAGCGGTCGAGCTGCCGTGTGGGGCCGATGACCCGTTCCAGGACGGGCCGGTAGCGGAGGTGGCTGTTCCAGACGGTCCAGAGCTCACCTCCCGGGGCCAGCACGCGGGCGCAGGCGCCGAACAGCCGGTGCGCTATGCCGGCATGGACGGTGCTGCCGATGTGGAACGGCGGATTGAGCACGATCACGCCCGCCGACGCGTCGGGCACCGAGGACAGGGCGTCGTCCCGGGTCACCCTGACGCGGTCCGCGACGCCGTTGGCCGCCGCCGTCGCGAGGGTGGACGCCGCCGCCGACGCCGACTGGTCCGTGGCGTGGATCCTCAGCCGGGGATCGGCCAGGGCGAGGAAGGCGGAGATGGCGCCGTTCCCGCAGCCCAGGTCGACGATCTCCGCCGGCCCGCCCGTGCCCGCGGGAGCGCCGGCGAGCCCCCGGAGGTGGGGGAGCAGCAGCGCAGTCCCCGGATCGAGGGCGGCGCCCCCGAAGGTCGCCCCGTAGGCGCGCAGCTCGAGCGGTGCGGCGAGTCCGACGTCGTACCGGGCGCTCCGCGGGAAGGCGGACCCGTCGACGGGACGCGGGCCCGACGCGACGAGGACGCGGGACTTCTGGCGTGCGAGCCCCGCGGAGACGTCCGCGAAGGACCGGCCGAGCACCGCGTTCATCGACAATGACATGTGCTTGACCCGACCTGCGGCGAGGACCTGGACATCGGGGTTCGCGTACCGTGCGATGGACCAGGCGATCTCGTCCAGTTCGTCGAGGGAGCGCGGCAGCCGCAGCAGGACCGTGGAGACGCCGTCGAGCAGCTCGGCGTCGAGCCGGCAGGACCGGTACGCCCCCTCCAGGGCCTGGGCGGCGGCGTTCAGGGCGAGGGCCCGCTCGTGCACCACGCCGTCCTGGAAGGCACGGACGGCGGCGCCGGACAGGTGCGCGGCGCCGAGCGTGAGGGCCCCGTAGGCGTCGTTGATGGTCGCGATACCGCCCCCGGCCTGGAGCCGCTCCGAGGCGGTGTCGAGGAGCAGCCGGTCGGCGGCGTCGACGGCCACCAGCTCCGGTGCCTCGACATCGGGATGGCGGCGCAGGAGGTCGAGACTGAACGGGCTCACCCTGCCCATCCTAGGTGCCGCACCGGCCGCGATCAGGCAGCGCCCGGACCGGGCTCCGTGCTGTCCGTGCCCGGGCGCTCCGAGTCCTCACGGCCCGTGGAGTCCGTGGAGTCCGCGGAGTCCGCGGAGCCTGTGGCCTCGCTGCCCGCGGAACCGGTGCCGTCCGACCCGTCCGCCCCGGCAGCGCCCGGCATGGCTCCGGGCTCCGTCCGGTCCGAGCCCTCGGCCCTCGTGCCCAGGATCCAGTCCAGGGCCGATGCGGCCGCGCCGTCCGGCGAAGCGGCGGGTGGGGCTTCCTCCGCCGGCCGACCGTCCTGCTCGTCCGCCACGAGATCCGTGCTGTACGGTGCGCGGGGCGGGGCGGGGAGGCGGTCGATCAGTTCGTTGGCCGCATGGGCGAGGAGGTCGCGTTGCAGCGGAGGGAGCGTGAACGAACCGTGGAGGTACGCTTCGACCTCGTACTCGCCGGCATCCCCGGCCAGCCCGAAGTAGTGCAGCCACAGCTCACCCGGTTCGATGTGCGCATGACGGATCGCGCGAAGAAGGTGGATGCGCTGGTATTCGTGATCGGGATGGTTCTCCACCTGCTGCGCCTCAGCGGCTACCGGCGGCGCCGTCGATCACGGAGACGGCGACGGCCCGCAGGTCCGCGCCCGTGGTCGACGCCTGGGACAGCATCCGCCGCATCGCTGCGTCCGCGTCGAGCCCAAGCCGCTCCATGAGGACGCCGCGGGCCGTGGAGACCAGGTCGCGGGTCCCGAGGGCGTCCCGCAGTGCCTTGCTCGCGGCTTCCGTCGTGCCGTCGGACTGGACATTGCCGAGCAGGGTCGCCGCCGGGGACGCGAGGAGCACGAGCAGCTTGCGGTCCTGCGGGGAGAAGGCCGACGGGATCGGCGAGTAGACCTTGAGCGCACCGATGCTCCTGCCGTCGTGCATCAGCACGGTGCTGAGGGTCGAGCGCAACGGGAGGTGGCTGACGGCGTCCCGCCAGAGCGGCCATCGATCGTCCGTCCGGACGTCGTCGATCTGCACGGTGGACTCGGCGGCCCAGGCGGTGAGGCACGGGCCCTGGCCCAGCTCGTACTGCAGCGCATCGGCTTCGGCGACGACGTCGTCCGTGTACCCGGTACTGCGCTTCCGGCCCTGGTCGTCCATGAGGGAGACACCCGCTCCGAGCGATCCCGGGACGGACTTCTTGATGGCCTCCGCCAGATCCTCCACCGCGCGCCCAGCGGTCGACTCCGTCAGCAGGAGGCCCTTGAGCCGCGCGAAGACGAACGTCAGGTCTTCCATCGGTGAAGTCACATTTCCAGCCTTGGCAGCAGAGCGGTCGGGTCCGAACCAATTTATCAGGATCAGGGCCCACGCGGCGTTGCGCTCCGAGGGCCTGTCGTACCGCGCCCCGGAGCCCGCCGGGAGGGCGGCCCCGGTGCACCCGCGGCCGTCCGCGGCCACTTCCCCGACCGCCGAGGACCTGCTTGCCCAGCGGCGACCGCCGTGCCTAGGGTGGAATTACTAAGCACACTTCCCAACGGCCCTAGGAGTTGACATGACCGGATCAGGCCACGACGCGCTGCCGCTGCCCGACTACGACCACATCCCGCTCGGTACGCTGCCCACGCGCATCACGGGTCTCGACGAGAGCGGCCTGCAGGCGCTCATCGACTATGAGGAGGCCCACGGCGACCGCCTGCCCGTCAAGCTCGTCCTGCAGCACCGGCTCGAGGCCGTCCAGGGTGGGGCCGAGCTGTCCGAGGGCGCGGCCACGTCCATGCCAGAGGTCGGCAGCACGGCGGGCGGCTCGCCCGTGAGCCCCGCGACGTCGGGCCCGCCGATCAACCCGCCGTCCCACGGCGACCCCACCAACCCCGCCATGCCGCGCTAGTCCGCGCGTGCGGTCCGCGCGCTGATCCAGGCGTGCACTCCGCGCGTCCCCGCAAGGCCTCCCGTGCCGTCCGCTCATCCGGCGGACGGCACGGCTGTGAGCAGCTCCTTCTCCTCGACGAGCTCCGTCGAGAGCGTCTTGTACCCCACGGTGTCGAACAGCACCGTGATGATGCCTTCCTCGTACCCCATAACGGTCCCGCGTCCCCAGTCGGGGTGCTCCACCGCCGTGTCCACGCCGAAGGGCTGGTCCACCTCCGACGGCGCCTGCGCGGACGGCCCCGGGGAGCCTCCGGTAGACTCCTGCCGGGCGCAGGCATCGCAGTTGCCGCAGGGCTCGGGCAACTCCTCCCCGAAGTACGAGAGCAGGAACTGACGCCGGCAGCCCTTCGTCTCCGCATAGCGGCGGGCCATCTCGACCCGTGACCGGTCGATCCGCTCACGGTTCTCCGCCTGCTCCACCGCGGCCTGCACGGCCTCCGCGGCCGGCATCCGGCCGGCCCGGTATCCCTTCACGCCGTCGTCGACGGCACCCGCCGCCTCCAGCAGGTTGAGGAGCCCCGCCAGCTTCCGCGGCGAGAGACCGGACAGCTCCTTCAGCTTCTTCGCCTTGACGGGCTTGCCCTGCGACGCCAGGAGGGCGAACAGATCCCTCAGCTGCGTGCGGTTGACGGATTTCGCGGCGAAGAACCGCCGCAGGGACAGATCCTCCGGACGGTAGTGCAGGACGGCCTTGGCCGGCAGCCCGTCACGGCCTCCCCGGCCGATCTCCTGGTAGTAGCTGTCGAGTGAATCCGAGATGTCCGCGTGGAGGACGAAGCGCACGTCGGGCTTGTCGATGCCCATGCCGAACGCGGCGGTGGCGACGACCACGTCGATCGAACCGTCGAGGAACCCCTCGTGCACCGCCTGGCGCTCCTTCTTGACCCGGCCGGCATGGTAGACGTCGGCACGGGCACCCCGCTCCTGCAGCTCCGCCGCCAGCGTGTTGGCGGACTTCTTCGTGGCGACGTAGACCAGGCCCGGCCCCTCGAGTGCGAGGACCTGGTCGCGGACCGCACGCTCCTTGTCGCCGGCCTCCACGTGATGGACGACGTCGAGGGACAGGTTGGGGCGATCGAAGCCCTCCACGATCACCACGGGCTCCTCGAGATGGAGCCTCTCGACGATCTCCGTCTGGACGGGGTGGGACGCCGTCGCGGTGAGGGCGACCACCGGCACCCGGAGGTCCCGGAGGAAATGGCCGAGCTGCAGGTAGTCGGGCCGGAAATCATGGCCCCACGACGCGACGCAGTGCGCCTCGTCGACGACCACCAGCGAGACGTCGAGCGATCGCAGGCGGGCGGCGACGTCGTCGCGGGCGATCTGCTCCGGTGCGAGGAAGAGGAACTTGGCACGCGTCGACTCGTCGCTGCTGGCGGCCGCCTCCCACGCGGCGTCGACTTCGCTCTTCTTCATCGCGGAGTTGATCACGTGCGCGCGAGTGGGGCCGGCGTTCTCGTTGATCGACTCCGCCTGGTCGTGCTGCAGCGCGATCAGCGGCGAGATGACGACGGCGACACCGGGCAGCGCCAGGGCGGGCACCTGGTAGATCGCGGACTTCCCGGACCCGGTCGGCATCACGCAGAGGATGCTCCGGCCCTCCAGCACCGCTTCCATGGCGCGCTCCTGGCCCGGGCGCAGATCCTCCCAGCCGAACGTGTCGGCGGCCGTCGATTGCAGGTCGTGCAGGGTGATCGTCACGGTGCTCCTCGGAAATAGCAAGTGCACTTAGCGTATTCATGCGCACCGACAGTTGCCCCCCGGGCACCGCGGACCCGATGCCGGGTTGACAGCGGACGGGGGAGCCCGGGCTAGGGTTGGACCATGCTGCGTGTAGGACTCACAGGAGGCATCGCCGCGGGGAAGTCGGTGGTGTCCGGCCGCCTCGCCGAGCGGGGTGCCGTCATCGTCGACGCCGATCTCCTGGCGCGGGAGGCCGTCGCCCCCGGGTCGCCCGGACTCGACGAGATCGTGTCCACCTTCGGCCCGTCCGTCGTAGGGCCGGACGATGCCCTCGACCGTCCCGCGCTCGGCGCCCTGGTCTTCGCCGACGCCACGGCACGGGAACGCCTGAACGCGATCGTGCATCCGCGGGTGCGGTCCCTCGCCGCCGCACTCGTCGACGGGGCGGCGGAGGACGCCGTCGTCGTCGAGGACATCCCGCTGCTCGTGGAGACCGGACAGGCGGGACGCTTCCACCTCGTCGTCGTCGTCGACGCACCGGATGCCCTGCGCATCGACCGGATGGTCCGCCGGCGCGGCATGGACCCCGACGACGCCGGCCGGCGGATCGCGGCGCAGGCCTCGCGTACCGAGCGGCTTCGCGCGGCGGACGCCGTCCTGCCCAACGACCGCGACCTCGACGATCTCCTGGCCGCGACGGACGCGCTGTGGGACGGAAGGATCCTCCCGTTCCGGGACAACCTCGCGGCCGGCAGACCGGCCCCGGAACAGATCGGCCCGGCCGCCGCGGGGCTCGCCGGGACGAGCGGACTGGCCGGACGCATCCGCGCGAAGCTCGCCTCCGTCCTCCCGCCCGGTGCGACGGTGGAGCCGGAGGGCGAGGCAGAGGGTGCGTCGGGTGCGTCGGGTGCGTCGGGTGCGTCGGGTGCGTCGGGTGCGTCGGGTGGGGACGACGGGGACGACGGGCGTGCGGCCGCGCGGGTACTGGTCGCCCCGGGCGCCGACCCGGGGGCAGTCTCCGCGGCCGTCACGGCGGCGGGCTTTCCGCGGGATCCGGGTGCGGAGCTCCGCCGGGGCCGCTCCGCAGGAGGTCCGTGGGCCGTGCACCGTCCGGCCGATCCGGCGGTCGATGCCACGGTGACCGTGGCCTTCCTCCCGCCGTCCGCGTAGGACGGGCCAGGGCCGGGCGGAGGGTTCCGCCGCCAGCAGATCCGGGCGGAACTGTCACCGGCAGCGACTACCGTTAAGGCATGAGTCTTGCGCAGGATATCAAGCGAGTCGTCGCCCCGTTCGAGGTCATCAGCGAGTACCAGCCCGCAGGCGACCAGCCCACCGCCATCAAGGAACTCGCCGAGCGCATCAACGCGGGCGAGAAGGACGTCGTCCTCCTCGGTGCCACCGGTACCGGCAAGAGCGCGACCACAGCCTGGCTCATCGAGCAGGTGCAGCGCCCCACCCTGGTCATGGTGCAGAACAAGACCCTCGCGGCGCAGCTCGCCAACGAGTTCCGGGAACTCCTCCCCAACAACGCCGTCGAGTACTTCGTCTCCTACTACGACTACTACCAGCCGGAGGCCTACGTCCCGCAGACGGACACCTTCATCGAGAAGGACTCCTCCATCAACGAGGAGGTGGAGCGCCTGCGGCACTCGGCCACCAACGCGCTGCTCACGCGTCGCGACGTCATCGTCGTCGCCACGGTCTCCTGCATCTACGGACTGGGCACACCCGAGGAGTACATCAACAAGATGGTCACGCTGCGCCGCGGCGACCAGATGAACCGCGACGAGCTCCTGCGCCAGTTCGTCAGCATGCAGTACACGCGCAACGACATGGACTTCCACCGGGGCACGTTCCGCGTCCGCGGGGACACCGTGGAGATCATCCCCATGTACGAGGAGCACGCGCTGCGGATCGAGTTCTTCGGGGACGAGGTGGAGAACATCTACACCCTGGACCCGCTGACCGGGAACGTCATCCGCGAGGAGGAGGAGATGTACGTCTTCCCCGCCTCCCACTACGTGGCCGGCGTGGACCGGATGACGCGCGCCATCAAGGACATCGAGGACGAACTGCAGCAGCGGCTGGCGGAGCTCGAGTCGCAGAACAAGCTCGTCGAGGCGCAGCGCCTCCGGATGCGCGTGACCTACGACCTCGAGATGATGCAGCAGATGGGGTTCTGCAACGGCATCGAGAACTACTCGCGCCACATCGACGGCCGTGGTCCCGCGTCGGCCCCGCACTGCCTGCTGGACTACTTCCCCGACGACTTCCTGCTCGTCGTGGACGAGTCCCACGTGACGATCCCGCAGATCGGTGCCATGTACGAGGGCGACTCCTCCCGCAAGCGGACGCTGGTGGACCACGGGTTCAGGCTGCCGTCCGCGATGGACAACCGGCCGCTGAAGTGGGACGAGTTCCTCGACCGCATCGGCCAGACGGTGTACCTGTCCGCGACGCCCGGCAAGTACGAGCTGGGCAAGGCGGACGGTTTCGTGCAGCAGATCATCCGGCCCACGGGCCTCGTCGATCCCGAGGTGGTCGTCAAGCCCACGAAGGGGCAGATCGACGACCTGCTGGGCGAGATCCGGAAGCGCACGGCGGTCAACGAGCGCGTCCTCGTCACCACGCTGACCAAGCGCATGGCGGAGGACCTGACCGGATACCTGCTCGAGCACGGGGTCAAGGTCGAGTACCTGCACTCCGACGTGGACACCCTGCGGCGCGTGGAGCTGCTGCGCGAACTGCGCATGGGCACCTTCGACGTCCTGGTGGGCATCAACCTCCTCCGTGAGGGCCTCGACCTGCCCGAGGTGTCGCTGGTCAGCATCCTCGACGCGGACAAGGAGGGCTTCCTGCGCAGCACCACGTCCCTCATCCAGACCATCGGGCGGGCCGCCCGTAACGTCTCGGGCGAGGTGCACATGTATGCGGACCGCATCACGGACTCCATGGAGCGTGCGATCGACGAGACCAATCGCCGCCGCGCCATCCAGGTGGCGCACAACCTCGAGCACGGCATCGACCCGACGCCGCTGCGGAAGCGCATCGCCGACATCACCGACACCATCAACCGCGAGGACGCCGACACGCGTGCACTCCTCGAGGAGGCCGGCAAGGGGCGGAAGCCGAAGAAGGGCGCCGGGCGCCATGAGGGTCTCGCCTCGGTCCCCGCCGAGGACCTGACGGACCTGATCCAGCAGCTGACCGACCAGATGCACGCCGCCGCGGCCGAGCTGCAGTTCGAGCTCGCCGGGCGCCTGCGTGACGAGGTCGGCGACCTCAAGAAGGAACTCCGGCAGATGCAGTCGGCCGGCCACGCCTGAGCCGCCGGCACCGCGTCCGACGGCCGCATGGACGGGGCGGGCCGGCCAGCCGGTGGTGTCGGGGGAGGCGGCGTCAAGGGAGCGGGAGATGACATTTCCGGTGACCGGTGTTGGCCCGCCCCGGGCATGCACGGGTAGCATTGACCCGACGTAGGGGAGTATCCCAAGCGCTACGGACGTCAGCACGCAGGGCACAATTGCCCCGCCGGACGTAGCGGCGAGACGGCATAAGGCCGCGGCGGAGAGACTTACGGCGATCGACTCCACCCTCCGAAAGGCGCTCCATGCCCGCATTGCCCCTGGCGTTCGAGATCGGCACGTTCGTCGTGCTCGGGATCATCCTGCTGTTCGACCTGCTCCTCGTCGTCAAGCGCCCCCACGAGCCGTCCATGAAGGAAGCGGGCCTGTGGGTCGCTTTCTACGTGGGCCTCGCCCTCGTGTTCGCGGCCCTGATGTTCGTCTTCACCGGGCCGGAGTACGGCAGCCAGTTCATCGCCGGCTGGATCACCGAGTACAGCCTGAGCATCGACAACCTGTTCGTCTTCATCATCATCATGGCGCGGTTCTCGGTCCCCAGGAAGTACCAGCAGGAGGTGCTCATGGTGGGCATCATCATCGCGCTGATCCTGCGCGGCATCTTCATCGCCCTCGGTGCCGCCGTCATCGAGAACTTCAGCTGGATCTTCTACATCTTCGGCGCCTTCCTCCTCTACACCGCCTGGAAGCAGGCCACCGACTCCGGCGAGGACGAGGAGCACGCGGGGGACAACAAGCTCATCGCGAAGCTCCGGTCCGTCCTGCCGATGTCCGAGTCCTACGACGGCAACAAGGTGCGTACCGTCGTCGACGGCAAGAAGCTCTTCACCCCCATGCTCATCGTCTTCGTGACGATCGGCCTCACGGACCTCCTCTTCGCCGTCGACTCCATCCCGGCGATCTTCGGCCTGACGCAGAGCGCGTTCATCGTCTTCACGGCGAACATCTTCGCCCTCATGGGCCTGCGCCAGCTCTACTTCCTCCTCGGCGGCCTGATGACGCGCCTGATCTACCTGAAGCACGCACTGTCGGTGATCCTCGCCTTCATCGGGGTGAAGCTCATCCTCCACGCCATGCACGTCAACGAGCTGCCCTTCCTCAACGGCGGCCAGCACATCGAGTGGGCCCCGGAGATCCCCACCTTCGTGTCCCTCGCGGTGATCGTCGCGACGATCGTCATCGCGGTCATCGCCAGCCTGATCCGTTCGCGGGTCGACGAGAAGGCCGCGGTCGGTTCTGACGGCGCGGCCGGGACGACGTCCTCGGCCGTCGACGACGGACTCGACGACGCAGCGGACGAGGCCGACGCGAAGGAGCCCCGCCGGTAGGCCACGGCCCGGCACTGGTAGGACGAGGGACCCCGCACCGGCCGGTGCGGGGTCCCTCGTCGTTCGAGCAGGGGTGCCCTTCGGGCACGGTGCCGGCTAGGCGCGCGTCATGCCGAGCAGGCGTTCGAAGATCGCCTCGCCGTCGTCGGCGATGCCGTCGTGGTGGAACTCGTCGGTCTCCCACACCTCGAGCCTCCGCACGGCGGCGGCCGTCGCGCGGGAGAGTTCCCGGTCGACGTAGATGTCGTGCCGGTAGACCGCTGCGGCGGCGGGAACGGTGTTCGTCGCCAGGACATCGACGTCGTAGAGGGGACCCCAGTCCGCCTTCGCGGCGAGGACGTCCGCCACGGCCCGGAGCGGGCGGAGCGCCGGGTCCTCCTCGAAATACCACGGGTACACCATCTCGCCGGTGAAGAGGATCTCTGCGGCGTCGTCGCGGAACTGCGGATACTCGTCGAGGACGCGACGCGCCGCCCAGTCGGACGCGAAGCCCTGGCAGTAGATGGATTCGTGCATCAGCGCGTAGAGCGGCTGGGTCGCCCGGCTGACGATGCCCTGCACCTGTTCGAGGAACGTCGCGGACAGGCGGGGACCGTCCGGCGTGGTGGTGAACGCGTCCTCCAGGAGGTAGTGGAGGCCGTGCACCCTCGTGTTCCCGCCGAGGAACGAGCCGACCATCTGGAAGCGCCGAACCGTGAGCCGCTCCCCGCTGGGGAGGGTCTCCTCCACCGCCTCGAGGTGGCGGGCGATGCGGGTCACGAGGTCGCGGTCCTCCGGGTACCAGGCGAAGTACTCCCGGTTGCGGTCCTCGACCCGGGCGAACGTGGCCCGGTACACCTCGTCCGGCCGGCCGGCCAGGGGAGCGAGGCCGCCCGTGAGGAGCGCGCGCTCGACGCCCTGCGGCGCGTTCGACAGGTAGGTGAGGGTGCAGAAGCCGCCGTAGCTCTGCCCGAAGACCGTCCACGGCCCGCTGCCGAGGCGGTGGCGGATCAGTTCGGCGTCCGCCACGATCGAGTCCGCCCGGAAGTGGGTGAGATACTCGGCCTGCGCCTCGGGGGTCGGAAACGCGGCGAGCGTCGCGGCGTCGGCGGGCGTGGAGAGTCCGGTGCCCCGCTGGTCCAGCATGAGGATCCGGAACTCCCTCGCGGCGGCCTTCATCCAGCCCGAGAGCTGCGTGGTGCGGACGCCGCGGCCGCCGGGGCCGCCCTGCAGGAACAGGAGCCAGGGCAGCCGTGCGACGTCCTCGTCGCTGTGCTCGAGCGACGAGTACTCGCGGGCGAAGACGTCGATGAGGGGGGACGCCGGGTCGTCGTGGTCGAGCGGTACGCGGAAGGAGTGGCCGGTGGCGCGCAGTCCCCGCATGACGGCGGTGCTGCCGGTGACGTGGTTGCCGGTGACCTGGTTGCCGGTGACCTGGCTGCCGGTGGCCGCGGACGCCGGTGCGGACGAGGCCGTCACAGGGCTGCGGCTTCGGCGAGGGCGCTGCCCGTCAGCCGGAAGGTGCTCCACCCCGACTGCGGGCGGGCGCCGAGCTGCTCGTAGAAGCGGATCGACGGCTCGTTCCAGTCGAGGACCGACCACTCCACGCGGGCGTAGCCGCGCTCCGCGGCGATCCGGGCCAGGTGTCCGAGCAGCGCCTTGCCGTGCCCCGCGCCGCGTGCCTCGGGGCGCACGTACAGGTCCTCGAGGTAGATCCCGTTGACGCCCTCCCAGGTGGAGTAGTTGAGGAACCAGAGCGCGAAGCCCTGGACCCGGCCCCCCGTCTCGGCGACATGGGCGAAGATGGTCGGGCGGTCACCGAACAGGGCGTCCTCGAGCGATTCGACGGTGTTCTTCACGGCGTCCGGCTCCCGCTCGTAGAGGGCGAGATCGTGGATGAGCTGGAGGATGACCGGGACGTCGGCCGGCCGTGCTTCGCGAATGGTCATGATCCAAGACTAGCGAAGCCGCTGCGGCCGCTCAGGCGGCGGCCGGAGCCCCCACGCCGAGGATCCTGACCACCGGGCTGCCCGCCTCGTCCGACGCCTCGAGGTCGATCTCCGCGTTGATGCCCCAGTCGTTGTTCCCCTCCGGGTCCTTGAGGATCTGCCGCACCTTCCAGACGCCCGGGGCCTTCGTGATGAGCAGCAGGGCCGGCCCGCGGGCCTCCGGGCCGTCGTCGATGTCCTCGTAGTCCCCGAAGTACCCGTCGAGGGCCTCCGCCCACCGCTCCGCGGTCCACCCCGAGTCGGCGTCGAGGGCACCGAGTGCCTCGTCCCGCTCGTCGGCGAACAGTTTCACCCGCTGGAACATCTCGTTGCGGACCATCACGCGGAAGGCGCGTTCGTTGGACGTGACCGACGGCGGCTCCTCGGGCAGGTCCACGGCGTCGACGGTGACTCCCGGCGCCACGCCGGCGGAGAGCTGGGTCCACTCGTCGAGGAGGCTGCTGTCGACCTGCCGCACGAGCTCGCCGAGCCATTCCAGGATGTCGCTGAGGTCCTCGCGGAGGGCCTCGACGGGCACGGTGTGCCGTAGGGCCTTGTAGCAGTCGGCGAGGTAGCGGAGCAGGATGCCCTCGGAGCGCGTCAGCGAGTAGAAGGCGACGTACTCGCCGAAGCTCATGGCGCGTTCGTACATATCGCGCACCACGGACTTGGGGGTGAGCTCGAAGTCGCCGAGCCACGGGGCGGACGACCGGTAGACGTCGAACGCCTGCTGCAGCAGCTCCTCGAGGGGCTTCGGGTAGCTGACCTCCTCGAGGCGGGCCATGCGCGCGTCGTAGTCGATGCCCTCGGCCTTCATCGCGGCTACGGCCTCCCCGCGGGCCTTCTTCTCCTGGGCGTTGAGGACCTGCCGCGGCTTCTCGAGCGTGGCCTCGATGACGGAGACGACATCGAGCGCATAGCCCGGCGCCTCGGGGTCGAGGAGCTCCAGGCTCGCGAGGGCGAAGGGGGAGAGGGGCTGGTTGAGCGCGAAGTTCGCCTGCAGGTGGACCCTGAGCCGCACCTGCCGGCCGTCCGGTTCGGGGACGGGCAGCCGCTCCACGATCCCGGCGGTGACGAGCTCCCGGTAGATGCCGATGGCGCGGCGCATGAGCCGCAGCTGCGATGCGCGGGTCTCGTGGTTCTCGGTGAGCAGGCGCTTCGCGGCGGTGAAGGGGTCGCCGGGCCGCTCGAGGAGGTTCAGGAGCATCGAGTGGCTGACGGAGAACGACGACGTCAGGGGATCGGGGATGCTCTCGACCAGCCGCTCGTAGGTGGGCCTGCCCCAGGAGACGAAGCCCTGTGGCGGCTTCTTCCGCACCACCTGGCGCAGCTTCTTCTGGTCGTCACCGAACTTGGAGACGGCCTTGGCCATGGCCTTGGTGTTCTCGACGACGTGGTCGGGCGCCTGGACCACCACGGTGCCCGCGGTGTCGTAACCGGCGCGGCCGGCACGGCCGGAGATCTGGTGGAACTCGCGCGCGTTGAGCAGGCGCGTGCGCACGCCGTCGTACTTGCTGAGCGCGGTCAGGAGCACGGTGCGGATCGGCACGTTGATGCCGACCCCGAGGGTGTCCGTGCCGCAGATGACCTTCAGCAGTCCGGCCTGGGCGAGCTGCTCGACGAGGCGCCGGTACTTGGGCAGCATGCCCGCATGGTGCACGCCGATGCCGTGGCGGACGAGGCGGTTCAGGGTCTTGCCGAAGCCCGCCGAGAACCGGAAGGTCGCGATCAGGTCCGCGATGCGGTCCTTCTCCTCGCGCGTGCAGACATTGACGCTCATGAGGTTCTGCGCCCGCTCGATGGCCTCCGCCTGGCTGAAGTGCACCACGTACACGGGTGCCTGCCGCGTGGAGAGCAGCTCCTCGAGGGACTCCTGCACGGGCGTCTCGACGTAGTAGTAGTGCAGCGGGATGGGCCGCTCCACCGACGTGACCGTCGCCGTCGGGCGGCCGGTGCGCTCCGTGAGGTCCTTCTCGAAGCGCGTCACGTCACCGAGGGTCGCGGACATCAGCAGGAACTGCGCCTGCGGCAGCTCGAGCAGGGGGACCTGCCACGCCCAGCCGCGCTGCGGGTCGGAGTAGAAGTGGAACTCGTCCATGACCACGGTGTCGACGTCCGCGAGGGCGCCCTCGCGGAGGGCGAGGTTCGCGAGGATCTCCGCGGTGCAGCAGATGATCGGGGCGTCCTGGTTCACCCCGGAGTCACCCGTGATCATGCCGACGTTCTCCGGTCCGAAGATGTCGCAGAGCGCGAAGAACTTCTCCGACACGAGGGCCTTGATCGGCGCCGTGTAGTAGCTCGTGCGCCCGTCGGCGAACGACTTCAGGTGGGCTGCGATCGCGACGAGGGACTTCCCGGACCCGGTGGGCGTCGCGAGGATCACGTTGTTGCCGGAGACGAGCTCCATCGCCGCCTCGTCCTGCGCGGGGTAGAGCGTGAGGCCCCGTGCCGTCGCCCAGCCCGTGAAGGCCTCGTAGACCGCGTCCGCGGGAAGGTGGCCGTCGTCGTTCCGGGGGCAGGTGCTCTTGGATCCTCATGGTCCGTTCAGACTACCGGTGGGGGACCTGCCGCGGAGTTAGGGTGGACCATGCGCTGGGACCCCGGACTCTACGGCCGCCACGCGGGTCACCGCGGGCGGCCCTTCTTCGACCTGGTGGGGCGGATCGGCTCGCCGTCTCCGCGGAGCGTCGTGGACCTCGGCTGCGGACCCGGGGAGCTGACGGAGGCGCTCGCGCGGCGGTGGCCGGGCGCGACGGTGCGGGGGATCGATACCAGCGTCGACATGATCGGTGCCGCGCGGCGGCGGCCCGTGTTGCCGAACCTGCGCTTCGAGGTCGGCGACCTGCGCGACTATGCCCCTGCCTCCGACGACGTGATCGTCACGAACGCCGCCCTGCAGTGGGTGCCGGGCCACGAGGAGCTCCTGGTCCGCTGGAGCGGAGCCCTGCCCGAGGGCGGCTGGATCGCGCTGCAGGTGCCGGGCAACTTCTCCGCCCCGTCCCATGCCCTGCTGCGCGAGCACGCGGCGAGCCCACGGTGGGCGGAGAAGCTGCGCGGCGTGCTCCGCCACGACGACGCCGTCGGGGAACCCGCGGACTACCTGCGGCTGCTGCTCGCCGCGGGACTCGAGGCCGACGTCTGGGAGACCACGTACCAGCAGGTGCTGCAGGGCGAGGACGCCGTGCTCGGGTGGGTCCGCGGGACCGCCCTGCGGCCCGTCCTGGACGTCCTGACGCCCGGGGAGGCCGCCGACTTCGAGGCCGGCTACGCGGAGCTGCTCCGCACGGCGTACCCACGGGGCGGGCACGGGACGGTCTTCGGCTTCCGCCGCATCTTCGCCGTCGGGCACCGGCCCGCCTGACGGCGTGCCGGCCCGGCGCCCGTGCTACCAGCCGCGCTGCTTCCATTCACCGAGCGAGCCGCGCTCCGCCCCGAGGGTCGTGCCTCTCCCGTGCCCCGGGTGGACCACCGTGTCGTCCGGCAGGCGGTCGAAGATGCGGGCCACGACGTCGCCGTACAGCGAGGCGAAGCGTTCGGGGTCACCCTGGGTGTTGCCGACGCCGCCGGGGAACAGCGAGTCGCCGGTGAACAGGTGCGCGGGCCCGTGGGGATCCTGGTAGAGCAGTGCGACGGAACCCGGGGTGTGGCCGCGCAGGTGGATCGCCTCGAGCTCGAAGCCCTCGAAGGACCCGACGTCGCCCTGCCGCAGCGGTACGTCCGTCGGGACGGCGATCTCGGCGACGTCGTCGGCACCGGCGGCGGTGCGGGCCCTCACGGCGTCCCTGACCTCGGCGAGCGCCCGCACGTGGTCCCAGTGCGAGTGGGTGGTGACGATCAGGGCCACACGGGCTTCGGCGTCCGTGTCCTCCTGTGCGTCGGCGAGGAGCCCGAGGATGGCGGGCGCGTCGTCTGCGGCGTCGATGAGCACCTGCGCGCCGCTGGACCTGGACGTCAGCACGTAGACGTTGTTGTCCATCTCGGACACGGAGATGCTGCGGATCGTGAGCTCGCTGAGGTCGTGCAGGGGGCCGGTCATGAGCACAGTGTAGGCATGCGCCCCCGCCGGGCGGGCGGACACGGCGGGTAGGGTTCGAGTACGCCGCGGGCCGTCGGTCGCGGCACCGCATCCCGGAAGGAACAGGCGTGGAGCAGGACATCCCCCGGTGGCTGAAGCTGGACCCGCAGAGCGCGGTGCCGCCGTTCGAGCAGATCAAGCAGGCCATCCTGGCGGCGGCGACAACGGGGAAGGCCGCCGTCGGCACGCGCCTGCCGCCGGTCCGCGCGCTCGCAGCGCACCTGGGCATCGCGGCGAACACCGTCGCCCGCTCCTACCGCGAACTGGAGCAGGCGGGCGTCGTGGAGACGAGGGGGAGGGCCGGGACGGTCATCACCTCCGGCGGTGACGAGGCGCGGGAGAAGGTGGGTGCCGCCGCTGACGCCTTCGCGGAGGTGGTGCGCTCCGCAGGCCTGTCGGAGACCGACGCGGTGGCCATCGTGAGGGCGGCATTGCGCCGAGCGTGAACGGGTCGCCGCAGGCCCTGGCAACCGCGCGGAAAACCCGTAAATCGAATATGTCTTCGAAGCCCTTTTCCCCTACAGTGGATGAGTGTCTATAGCAAATTCCCTCGAGCAGCACGCCCACAACCCGGAGCTGGCCCCCCAGGACCTGTCCCGGCTGATCGTCAAGGGCGCGCGTGAGCACAACCTGCGCAACGTCGACCTGGACCTGCCGCGCGACGCCATGATCGTCTTCACCGGCCTCTCGGGCTCCGGCAAGTCGTCGCTGGCCTTCGACACCATCTTCGCGGAGGGCCAGCGGCGCTACGTCGAGTCCCTGTCCGCGTACGCCCGGCAGTTCCTCGGCCAGGTGGACAAGCCCGACGTCGACTTCATCGAGGGCCTCTCGCCCGCGGTCTCGATCGACCAGAAGTCCACGAGCAAGAACCCCCGGTCCACCGTGGGCACCATCACGGAGATCTACGACTACATGCGCCTGCTCTGGGCGCGCGTCGGCCGCCCCCACTGCCCGGTCTGCGGCGAGCCCGTCGCGAAGCAGACGCCGCAGCAGATCGTCGACCAGCTCCTCGAGCTCGACGAGGGCACCCGCTTCCAGATCCTCGCGCCCGTCGTCCGCGCCCGGAAGGGCGAGTTCGTCGACCTCTTCCAGGAACTCACGGCCAAGGGCTACTCGCGTGCGCGCGTCGACGGCAAGCTCATCCAGCTCAGCGATCCGCCGAAGCTCGGCAAGCAGTACAAGCACACCATCGAGGTCATCATCGACCGCCTCGTGGTGAAGGGCGGCATCCAGCAGCGCCTGACGGACTCCGTCGAGACGGCCCTGAAGCTCGCCGACGGCCGCGTGCTCGCCGAGTTCGTGGACCTGCCGGAGGACGACGCGAAGCGCCTCCACGCGTTCTCCGAGCACCTCGCCTGCCCCAACGAGCACCCGCTGGCCATCGACGAGGTCGAGCCCCGCTCGTTCTCCTTCAACAACCCCTTCGGTGCCTGCCCGGCCTGCACCGGCATCGGCAGCAAGCTCGAGGTCGACGAGGAGCTGGTGGTCCCCAACCCGGACCTGAGCCTGGCCGAGGGCGCCATCGCCCCGTGGTCGCTCGGGACGGCGACGCTCGAGTACTGGACGCGCCTGCTCGAAGGGCTCGCGTCGGAGCTGAACTTCGACATCACCACCCCCTGGCGGAAGCTCCCCGACCGTGCCCGGGAGGCCGCGCTGTACGGCAAGGACCACAAGGTCGTGGTGCAGTACAAGAACCGCTTCGGGCGGGAACGCAAGTACAGCACCGGCTTCGAGGGTGCCGTGCAGTACATCCAGCGCAAGCACATGGAGACCGAGTCCGACAACGCCCGGGACCGCTACGAGGAGTACATGCGGGAGATCCCGTGCCCCACCTGCGGTGGCGCGCGGCTGAACCCGGCGTCGCTCTCCGTGCTCATCAACGGGCGCTCCATCGCCGAGGTCTCCGCGATGCCCATGCGCGACTGCGCCGAGTTCCTCGACAACCTCGTGCTCACCGGCCGTGAGGCGCAGATCGCCAACCAGGTCCTCAAGGAGATCCAGGCCCGCCTGACCTTCCTGCTCGACGTCGGCCTCGAGTACCTCAACCTCGAGCGGGCCTCGGGGACGCTCTCCGGCGGCGAGGCCCAGCGCATCCGCCTCGCCACGCAGATCGGTTCCGGGCTCGTCGGTGTGCTCTACGTGCTCGACGAGCCGTCCATCGGGCTCCACCAGCGCGACAACCGCCGCCTCATCGAGACGCTGACGCGCCTGCGGAACCTCGGCAACACGCTGATCGTCGTCGAGCACGACGAGGACACCATCGCCGAGGCCGACTGGATCGTGGACATCGGGCCCGGCGCGGGCGAGCACGGCGGCCAGGTGGTGCACTCCGGCCTCCTGGAGGACCTGCTGGCCAACGAGCAGTCCCTGACGGGCGACTACCTCTCGGGGCGCCGCAAGATCGAGATCCCTGCGAAGCGCCGCAAGATCGACCGGTCCCGGCAGCTGAAGGTCGTGGGCGCGCGGGAGCACAACCTCGTGAACGTGGACGCCACGATCCCGCTCGGGGTGCTGACCGCGGTGACCGGCGTGAGCGGCTCCGGCAAGTCGACCCTCGTGAACGACATCCTGTACAAGGTGCTCGCCAACAAGCTGAACGGCGCCAAGCAGGTCGCGGGCCGGCACAAGCGGATCGACGGACTGGAGCACCTGGACAAGGTCATCCACGTCGACCAGAGCCCGATCGGCCGCACCCCCCGGTCGAATCCCGCCACGTACACCGGCGTCTTCGACAACATCCGCAAGCTCTTCGCGGAGACCACGGAGGCCAAGGTCCGCGGCTACCTGCCGGGACGGTTCTCCTTCAACGTCAAGGGCGGACGCTGCGAGGCGTGCTCGGGCGACGGCACCCTGAAGATCGAGATGAACTTCCTGCCGGACGTCTACGTCCCCTGCGAGGTGTGCCACGGGGCCCGGTACAACCGCGAGACCCTCGAGGTGCACTACAAGGGCAAGACCATCGCCGACGTCCTCGACATGCCCATCGAGGAGGGCGCGGAGTTCTTCGCCGCGTTCAGCCCGATCGCACGCCACCTGAACACGCTCGTCGAGGTGGGCCTCGGCTACGTCCGGCTGGGCCAGCCCGCCACCACGCTGTCCGGCGGCGAGGCGCAGCGCGTCAAGCTCGCCAGCGAGCTGCAGAAGCGCTCGAACGGGCGGAGCATCTACGTCCTGGACGAGCCGACCACCGGCCTGCACTTCGAGGACATCCGCAAGCTCCTGCTCGTCCTGCAGGGCCTCGTGGACAAGGGCAACACGGTGATCACCATCGAGCACAACCTCGACGTCATCAAGAGCGCCGACTGGGTCATCGACCTCGGACCCGACGGGGGCTCGGGCGGCGGGCAGATCATCGCGACGGGCACTCCCGAGCAGGTCTCCCGGAACGAGGCGAGCTACACCGGCACGTTCCTGAAGGAGATCTTCGACAAGGCGCAGTAGCCCGCCTCCGCCGACCGGGATATGCCGGGGAGGGCATGCGTGGCGCATGCCCTCCCCGGCTATGGCAAGCTTGCCCGGTGGCAAATATGCATTCGCTGATACTCTTCGACCTCGACGGAACCCTCGTCGACCCGGCAGGAGCCATCACCGACGGCATCAGCGACGCGCTGCGCCGCCACGGCCTGCCCGTGCCGGCGGACGATGCCCTCCAGGCCATGGTGGGCCCGCCGCTCGTCCGGTCGCTGACCTCCCTGGCGGGCGTGCCCGCCGACCGCGTGCAGGAGGTCCTGACCACCTACCGCGCGGGCTACGTGGAGTCCGGCATGGCCCGGAGCCGCCCCTACCCCGGTATCGCCCGCTGCGTCGACGCGCTGGCCGGTCGCGGCGCCGTGGTCGCCGTGGCCACCCAGAAACCCGAATGGCTGGCCGAGGAGCTCCTCGCCGTGCAGGGACTCCGGCACCTCTTCGCCTCCGTGCACGGATCCCCGCGCGACGAGACGGCGGCCACCGGCGGCAAGGCCCCCATCATCCGGGCAGCCCTGGACCGCCACCCCGCCGCGGCCGGCTCCGCGGTCATGGTCGGCGATCGCCGGCACGACGTCGAGGGCGCCACCGCGAACGGCCTGCCGTGCGTCGGCGTCGGGTGGGGCTTCGCCGCACCCGGTGAACTGGAGGACGCCGGGGCCACTACCCTCGTGCAGTCCGCCGACGAGCTGCTGGAGGTGCTCGGTGGGCGTCTATGACCTGACCCGCAGCACCACCCGCGGCCTCATCGCGGGGCTCTGCCGGCCGACCGTTGAGGGGCTGCACAACGTCCCCGCGGACGGCCCGTTCATCGTCGCGGCCAACCACCTCTCCTTCCTCGACAGCGTCCTCGTGCAGGCGCTCATGCCCCGGCCCGTCGCCTTCTTCGCCAAGGCCGAGTACTTCACGGGTACCGGGCTGAAGGGCGCCCTCATGAAGTCCTTCTTCGAGGGGGTGGGGTCCATCCCGGTCGAGCGCGGGCAGCAGGCCGCCAGCGTCCAGGCCCTCAAGACCCTCCTCGACCTCCTGGAACAGGGCGACGGCGTCGGCATCTACCCGGAGGGCACCCGTTCACGCGACGGCAGGCTCTACCGCGGACGGACCGGCGTCGGCTGGCTCGCGCTCACCACCGGCGCTCCCGTGGTGCCGGTGGGGCTCATCGGCACGGATGCGCTGCAGCCCGCGGGCAAGAAGGGTATCCGGCCGCAGCACTTCACCCTGCGGATCGGCCGCCCCCTCGTCTTCGCGAAGACCGGTCCCGGGCATCCGCTGCCCGCGCGGCGGAGCGCGACGGACGCCATCATGGACAGCATCGCGGAGCTCACCGGCCAGGACCGGGTGGCGCACTACAACCAGAGCCCCGCCGCCGAGTAGTCCGGGTCCCGGCGGCGGGCGCCGTCAGCGGTCAGCGGAACCACGCCGCCGCCGTCAGGGCATGTCGCTGCCCGGACCTAGGATTGAGGCGTGGCACATCCAGTGACGTACCGGCCGAAGCCCGGCGAGATCCCGCTCGACCCCGGGGTCTACCGTTTCCGCGACGAGCACGGCCGGGTCATCTACGTCGGCAAGGCCAAGAACCTGCGGTCCCGCCTCAACTCCTACTTCGCGAACCCGCAGGGCCTGCTCGCCAAGACCCGCAGCATGGTCTTCACCGCCGCGAGCGTGGAGTGGACCGTCGTCGGCAGCGAGCTCGAGGCCCTGCAGCTCGAGTACACCTGGATCAAGGAGTTCGATCCGCGGTTCAACATCATGTTCCGCGACGACAAGTCCTACCCGTACCTTGCCGTCACCATGGGGGAGAAGTACCCCCGCGTGCAGGTCATGCGCGGCGACAAGAAGAAGGACACGCGCTACTTCGGCCCGTTCTACCCGGCCAAGGCCATCCGCGAGACCGTGGACACCATGATCCGCGTCTTCCCGGTCCGCACCTGCAGTGCCGGGGTGTTCAAGCGCGCCGAGCGCACGGGCAGGCCCTGCCTCCTCGGCTACATCGACAAGTGCTCCGCACCGTGCGTGGGACGCATCAGCGCGGAGGACCACAAGGCCCTCGCCAGCGACTTCTGCGACTTCATGTCCGGGGAGGCGAAGAAGTTCATCTCCGGGCTCGAGCGGAAGATGGCCGAGGCCGTCCAGGAGCTCGACTACGAATCCGCCGCCCGCCTCCGCGACGACATCGCGGCGCTCCGCCGGGTCTTCGAACGGAACACCGTCGTGCTCAGCGAGGACACCGACGCCGACATCTTCGCGATCAAGGAGGACGAGCTCGAGGCCGCCGCCCAGGTCTTCCACGTCCGCGGCGGGCGCATCCGCGGGCAGCGCGGCTGGGTCGTGGAGAAGGTCGAGGACATGGACACCCCGGAACTCGTGGAGCACCTGCTCCAGCAGGTCTACGGGGAGGGCAGCAGCAGCAACGAGCAGATCCCGCGCGAGGTCCTCGTGCCCGTCCTGCCGAGCAACTCAGACCAGATGCTCGAATGGCTGCGCGGGCTCCGCGGCGCCCGCGTGGACGTGCGCGTGCCGCAGCGCGGCGACAAGGCCACGCTCCTGGGTACCGTCGAGCAGAACGCAGCCGAGGCGCTCCGCCTGCACAAGAGCCGCCGCGCCGGTGACATCACCACCCGGTCCACCGCCCTCCAGGAGCTGCAGGAGGCCCTCGACCTGCCCCAGCCGCTCATGCGCATCGAGTGCTTCGACATCTCGCACGTGCAGGGCACCAACGTCGTGGCCTCCATGGTCGTCGTCGAGGACGGCCTGCCGCGCAAGTCCGAGTACCGCAAGTTCTCCATCACGGGGGACGCCGCACGGGACGACACGGCGTCCATGTACGACGTCATCCACCGCCGGTTCCGCAACTACCTCGCCGGGACGGCGGGCACGGCGCGTGACGCCGCAGTTCCCGATCCCGAGACGGAGCCCGTGGACGACGAGGCGTCGGTCCTCGCGCACCCCGCGGTGGACGAGCCGCTCGACGCGGACGGCGCGCCGCTGAAGGACACCACGACGGCGATCACCCGCAACCGGTTCGCCTACCCGCCCAACCTGGTCGTCGTCGACGGCGGTCCGCCGCAGGTCGCCGCTGCTGCACGCGCCCTGGGGGACCTGGGGATCGACGACGTGTTCGTGATCGGCCTCGCCAAGCGGCTGGAGGAGGTGTGGATCCAGGACAGCGAGTTCCCCGTCATCCTCCCGCGCGCCTCGGAGGGGTTGTTCATGCTGCAGCGCATCCGCGACGAGGCCCACCGCTTCGCCATCACGTTCCACCGCCAGAAGCGCGGCAAGTCGATGACCGCCTCCGCGCTCGACGAGGTCGCCGGGCTGGGCCCCGCCAAGCGCAAGGCCCTGCTCAAGCACTTCGGCTCCGTCAAGAAGATCCGGGCGGCGACCGTCGAGGAGCTCGTCGAAGTCCCCGGGGTGGGACCGGCCCTCGCCGCGACCATCCGCACCTCGCTCGCCGTCGCCCCCGAGGACGCCCCGGCTCCGGCCGTGAACATGGCCACGGGCGAGATCATCGAAGATTAGCTAGGCTGAAGGCGCGGCCACGGGCCGCGGAGACCACCCCAGGGCAGGCCGGGAGACCGGAGGCCCCGTCGAGCCGGAACGGATGCACCACGATGACTGAGGCCACGAGCCTGACTCCGGTCGAACACGCCGAATCCGAGCTGCTGGTGGTGACCGGTATGTCCGGGGCCGGCCGCAGCACGGCCGCCAACGCCCTGGAGGACCACGGCTGGTACGTCGTGGAGAACCTCCCGCCGCAGATGCTCACCACGCTGACCGAGCTCGTCGCCCGGACGCCCGAGACCATCCCCCGGCTCGCCGTGGTCGTCGACGTGCGCGGCAAGGAGCTGTTCCAGGACATCCAGGCCTCCCTCGCGGGTCTCCGCTCGGCCGGCGTGAAGTACCGCGTGCTGTTCCTCGACGCCGACGACGCCGTCCTCGTGCGCCGCTTCGAACAGGGCCGCCGGCCGCACCCCCTGCAGGGCGACGGCCGGATCCTCGACGGGATCGCCGCCGAACGCGAGGTGCTGAAGGAGCTGAAGCATTCCTCGGACGACGTCATCGACACCACCGACCTCAATGTGCACGCCCTGGCCACCAAGGTCACCGAGCTGTTCTCCGACTCGGGGCCGATCGTCCTCCGCCTCAACGTCATGAGCTTCGGCTTCAAGTACGGCCTGCCGGCGGACGCCAACTACGTGGCGGACGTCCGCTTCATCCCCAACCCCCACTGGGTCCCCGTCCTGCGCCCCCAGACGGGACTCGACGCACCGGTGCGCGACTACGTGCTGGGGGCCGAGGGCGCCGGCGAGTTCATCGAACGGTACGTGAACGCCCTGATCCCCGTCCTCGACGGGTACCGCCGCGAGAACAAGCACTACGCCACCATCGCCGTGGGGTGCACGGGCGGCAAGCACCGCTCCGTGGCGGTGACCGAGGAGATCGCACAGCGCCTGGCCCAGCTGCCGGGAGTGCAGGTCGCCGCGCATCACCGCGATCTCGGACGTGAGTAGTGGCACTCTTCTCCGGCCCGCTGCCCCTCGTCCCTCCGTCCGCGCGTCGGCAGGGTGACGGATCGGGCGCCGGACCCTCCGTCGTCGCCCTCGGCGGCGGCCACGGGCTCTCGGCCTCCCTCTCGGCGCTGCGGCTCCTGACGCAGGACCTGACCGCCGTGGTCACGGTCGCCGACGACGGCGGCTCCTCCGGCCGCCTCCGCCACGAGCTCGGGGTGCTCCCGCCCGGTGACCTGCGCATGGCCCTCGCCGCCCTGTGCGACGACACCGACTGGGGCCGCACCTGGCGTGACGTGATGCAGCACCGCTTCAGCTCGCGCCACGGCGTCGAGAGCGCCCTGGACGACCACGCCATGGGCAACCTGCTGATCGTCACGCTGTGGGAGCTGCTGGGGGACCCGGTGGCGGGCCTGCAGTGGGCCGGAGCGCTCCTCGGCGCGCGCGGGCGCGTCCTGCCGATGGCCCGCGTGCCCCTGACCATCGAGGGGGACCTCCTCAGCGAGGTCCAGGGGACCCTGCGCCTGACGACCGTCACCGGCCAGGCGAAGCTCGCCGTCGCGTCCGAGACGGGCAACGTGAGCAGCGTCCGGCTCCTCCCGGCCGCCGCGCCCGCCTGCGCGGACGCACTGGAGGCCATCGAGCTGGCCGACTGGGTGGTCCTCGGTCCCGGCTCCTGGTACACCTCCGTGCTGCCCCACCTGCTGCTCCCCGAACTGCGGGACGCCCTGTGCCGCACCTCCGCCAAACGGTGCCTCACCATGAACCTCAGCAACGACACCAAGGAGACCCAGGGCATGAGCGCCGTGGACCACCTCCAGGTGATCTCCCGGTACGCGCCGGATTTCTCGGTCGACGTCGTGCTCGCCGACCCGTCCGTCATAGCCGACCAGGACGAGTTCGAGCGGGCCGTCGAGGGAATGGGGGGACGCGCCGTCTTCGGTACAGTGGGAGCTTCGACCGGTAAGCCCGTCCACGACCCGCTCCGGCTGGCGACGTCCTACAACGACATGTTTGGGGAGAACTAGGAGTGCATCTGTGGCCCTGACCGCCGACGTCAAAGAGGAACTCTCTCACCTGGACGTGAAGAAGTCCTCGGTCCGCAAGGCCGAGGTGTCCGCGCTCCTGAGGTTCGCCGGGGGCCTCCACATCATCTCGGGCCGGATCGTCATCGAGGCCGAAGTGGACCTCGCCTCGACCGCCCGCCGGCTGCGCGCCGCGATCGCCGAGGTGTACGGCCACAACAGCGAGATCATCGTGGTGACCGGCGGGGGACTGAAGCGCGGCAACCGGTACGTGGTCCGCGTGGTGCGCGACGGCGAATCCCTGGCCCGCCAGACCGGACTCCTCGACAGCCGCGGCCGCCCCGTCCGCGGGCTGCCCTCCGCGGTCGTCAACGGGTCGACGGCGGACGCCGAAGCGGTGTGGCGGGGCGCGTTCCTGGCGCACGGCTCGCTCACCGAACCGGGACGGTCCTCCTCCCTCGAGGTGACCTGCCCCGGACCGGAGTCCGCCCTCGCCCTCGTGGGTGCCGCCCGGCGCCTGGACATCTCCGCGAAGGCGCGCGAGGTCCGCGGCATCGACCGCGTGGTCATCCGCGACGGCGACACCATCGCTGCCCTCCTGACGCGGATGGGCGCCCACGACGCGCTGATGGTGTGGGAGGAACGCCGCATGCGCAAGGAGGTCCGCGCCACGGCCAACCGCCTCGCCAACTTCGACGACGCGAACCTGCGCCGGTCCGCCCAGGCCGCCGTCGCCGCCGGGGCACGCGTGGAGCGCGCCCTCGAGATCCTCGGCGAGAGCGTCCCCGAGCACCTCCGCTACGCCGGGGAGCTGCGCGTCGCGCACAAGCAGGCGAGCCTCGACGAACTCGGCCGGCTCGCCGACCCTCCCATGACGAAGGACGCCATCGCCGGGCGGATCCGCCGGCTGCTCGCGATGGCGGACAAGCGGGCCTCGGACATCGGGATCCCCGGGACGGACGCCAATGTGACCGCGGACATGCTCGACGAGTGAAGAAGTGCATAGGATGGAACAGCAAGCCCGCTTTCGATCGAACGGGCCGCCTGCCCTCCGAACCGCGGGGACGACGGTCCGCGCGGGCACCAGAGATTCCACCTGAGACCACTACCTGGAGGACTACGTGAGCGAATACGTACTGCCGGATCTTGACTACGACTACGCGGCCCTCGAGCCGCACATCTCGGGCCGGATCATGGAGCTCCACCACTCCAAGCACCAGGCCACCTACGTCAAGGGCGCCAACGACGCCCTCGCGCAGCTCGCCGAGGCCCGCGAGAAGGGCGAGTTCGGGACCATCCCGAAGCTCTCCAAGGACCTGGCCTTCCACGTCGGCGGGGTCATCAACCACAGCATCTTCTGGAAGAACATGTCCCCGGAGGGAGGCGACAAGCCCGACGGCGAGCTCGCCGCCGCGCTGGACGACGCCTTCGGCTCCTTCGACGCGTTCCGCGCCCACTTCACCGCGGCCGCGACGTCGCTGCAGGGCTCCGGGTGGGCCGTGCTCGCCTACGAGCCGCTGGGCAAGAACATCGTCATCGAGCAGCTCTACGACCAGCAGGGCAACGTGCCCGTGGGCACCATCCCGCTGCTGATGCTCGACATGTGGGAGCACGCCTTCTACCTGGACTACGTCAACGTCAAGCCCGACTACGTCAAGGCCTGGTGGAACCTCGTGAACTGGGCGGACGTCCAGACCCGGTTCCAGGCCGCACGGACCGGCGCGTCGGTCCTCATCACCCCCGGGACCACCCCCGGGGCCTGATGGCCATCGGCCGTGGACGGGCAGGGCAGGCATCACGGCTCCCCGTCCACGGCAACCGGCGTCACGAGTGCGTGCGGGAACGCCGCGCTGAGTAAGGTGGAGGCCGGGAGGACTCCCGGGCTCCACCCCTGGCGACCATGCTCCGGAAGGAGCCGGCAGGACCCGAAGAATTTCGGCACGAAGGTGTGCCCGGTACCAGATGTATTCGTCGCCGGACTCACCCGTGAGGGTCAGGCAGGCGACACCACCTATGAAGGAGATGGAAACCAGTGACTACCCGTGTTGGAATCAACGGCTTCGGCCGCATCGGTCGCAACTACTTCCGCGCGGCCCTCGAGCAGGGCGCGGACCTCGAGATCGTCGCGGTCAACGACCTCACGAGCCCCGAGGCCCTCGCGCACCTGCTGAAGTACGACTCCGTCACCGGACGCCTGAAGGCCTCCGTGGAGGTCGACGGCGGTGACCTCGTGGTCGACGGCAAGCGTGTGCGCGTCCTCGCCGAGCGCGACCCCGCGAACCTGCCCTGGGCGGACCTCGGCGTCGACATCGTCATCGAGTCCACCGGCTTCTTCACCAAGGCCGCCGACGCCCGGAAGCACATCGACGCCGGCGCCAAGAAGGTCCTGATCTCCGCCCCCGCCTCCGACGAGGACATTACCGTGGTGCTCGGCGTCAACGACGGCGACTACGACCCCGAGAACCACCACATCATCTCCAACGCGTCCTGCACCACCAACTGCCTCGGCCCCCTCGCCAAGGTGCTGAACGACTCCTTCGGGATCGAGCGCGGCCTCATGACCACGGTCCACGCCTACACCGCCGACCAGAACCTGCAGGACGGCCCCCACAAGGACCTCCGCCGTGCACGCGCCGCTGCGATCAACATGGTCCCCACCTCCACGGGTGCGGCGAAGGCGATCGGCCTCGTCCTGCCGGAGCTCAAGGGCAAGCTCGACGGCTACGCCATCCGCGTGCCCGTGCCCACGGGATCCGCGACCGACCTCACCGTCACCGTGGGCCGCGAGGTCACCGTCGACGAGGTCAACGCGGCGTACCGCGCTGCCGCGGCCGACGGCTCCCTCAAGGGCTACCTTTCCTACACCGACGCCCCGATCGTCTCCTCGGACATCGTGACCGACCCGTCGTCGTGCATCTTCGACTCCGGCCTGACCAAGGTCCTCGGCAACCAGGTCAAGGTGGTCGGCTGGTACGACAACGAGTGGGGCTACTCGAACCGCCTGGTGGACCTGACGGAAATCGTCGCCGCCAAGCTGTCCTAGGCGGGACCGCCCGTGGCCTACGCAACGCTCGACGATCTGCTCGCCGAAGGGGTCCGGGGACGCCGCGTCATCGTGCGCTCCGACCTCAACGTGCCCCTCGAGGGTGACGTCCCCTCCCTGCAGGTGACCGACGACGGCCGCGTGCGCGCGTCCCTGCCCGTTCTGCGCAAGCTGAGCGAGGCGGGCGCCGCCGTCATCGTCCTGGCCCACCTCGGCCGGCCGAAGGGTGCGCCCGAGGAGAAGTACTCGCTCAAACCGGCGGTCGACGTGCTCCGTGAGCTCGCCGACTTCCCGGTGACGCTCGCCCCCGACACCACCGGCGAGGGTGCGCGCGCCGCGGCGGCAGCTCTCGCCGACGGCGACGTGCTCGTCGTCGAGAACGTGCGGTTCGACGCACGGGAGACGAGCAAGGACGACGCCGAGCGCGCGGAGTTCGCGCGTGAACTCGCGCAGCTGGCGGGCGACGGCGGCGCCTACGTCGACGACGCCTTCGGTGCGGTGCACCGCCGGCACGCCAGCGTGTACGACATCGCCGCGCTGCTGCCCGCCTACCAGGGCGACCTGGTGCGGGACGAACTCGTGGTCCTCGAGCGGCTCACGAAGGACCCGCAGCGGCCGTTCGTGGTCGTCCTCGGCGGCTCGAAGGTCTCCGACAAGCTCGCCGTGATCGAGAACCTGATCGGCACGGCCGACCGGATCCTGGTGGGCGGCGGCATGGTGTTCACGTTCCTGGCCGCCCAGGGGCACAAGGTCGGCGCGAGCCTGCTCGAGGAGGACCAGATCGGGACGGTCCGCGGCTACCTCGAGCGCGGCCCGCGCGACGGCACGCAGTTCGTGCTGCCCACGGACATCGTGGTCGCGGAGAAGTTCGCGGCCGACGCCGGCCACAGCGTGGTCGCCGCCGACGCGATCGAGGCGGGCACCTACGGCGCCTCGGGCATCGGGCTCGACATCGGACCGGCCACGGGCGAGGACTTCGCGGCGAACATCGCCGAGGCGAGGACGGTGTTCTGGAACGGCCCCATGGGCGTGTTCGAGTTCGACGCCTTCGCCGGCGGCACGCGGGCCGTGGCGCAGGCGCTCACGGACGCGCAGGCGGACGGCGCCCTGACCGTGGTCGGCGGCGGCGACTCCGCCGCGGCCGTGCGCGGCCTCGGCTTCGCCGACGACCGGTTCGGGCACATCTCGACCGGCGGCGGCGCGAGCCTCGAGTACCTCGAGGGCAAGGAGCTGCCCGGGCTGACAGCCCTGGCCCGCGACTAGCGACCCGCAGGACCAGCCGCCCGGCACGGGCGCACAGGAATGGCGGGACCCGCACGGCCGAGGCCGCGCGGGTCCCGCCTTCATGGAACGAACAGATGGAGTAGCACGATGACCACCTCGACCAACGGCGCCTTCGACCGCCGGCCGCTCATCGCGGGCAACTGGAAGATGAACCTGGACCACATGCAGGGCATCACCTTCCTGCAGAAGCTGGCCTGGACCCTCGACGACGCGGGCCACGACTTCTCGCGGGTCGAGGTGTCCGTCTTCCCGCCGTTCACCGACCTCCGGGGCGTCCAGACCCTCGTGAAGGGCGATGACCTGCAGCTCGTCTACGGCGGGCAGGATCTCTCCCCAGAGGACTCCGGCGCGTACACCGGCGACATCTCCGGGCAGTTCCTCGCCAAGCTCGACTGCACCTACGTGCTCGTGGGCCACTCGGAGCGCCGCACCCTCCACGCCGAGTCGGACGACCTGCTGAACCGGAAGGTGCACGCCGCCTACCGGCACGGCCTGGTCCCCGTCCTCTGCGTCGGCGAGGGCCTCGAGGTCCGGCAGGCCGGCGCGCATGTGGCCCACACGCTCGAGCAGGTGCGCCAGGGCGTCGCCGGGCTCACGCCCGAGCAGGCGGCGTCGCTCGTCATCGCGTACGAGCCCGTCTGGGCCATCGGCACGGGCGAGGTCGCCGGCCCGGATGATGCGCAGGAGATGTGTGCCGCCATCCGCGCGGAACTCGGCTCCCTGTTCGACGCCGCGACCGCCGCGGGGACCCGCCTGCTGTACGGCGGCTCGGTCAAGGCGGCCAGCGCCGCGAGCATCCTCAGGGAGCGCGACGTCGACGGCGTCCTCGTCGGCGGTGCGAGCCTCGATGTGTCCGAGTTTGCTAGTATTGTCAGGTTCGAACAGCATCTGGTGACAGACTAGTTCCGTGCGCCGGCCGCTTCAGACAGCGGCTACCGAGCCTTGAAAGGGCCCCGTGGAAATCCTTCGTATCATCCTGCTCGTCCTGCTCGGGATCACCAGCCTCCTGCTGACCCTGCTGATCCTGCTCCACAAGGGGCGTGGCGGCGGCATGTCGGACATGTTCGGCGGCGGCATGACCTCGAGCATGGGCTCCTCGGGTGTGGCGGAGCGGAACCTCAACCGGTTCACCGTGGCCCTCGGACTGGCATGGGGCGTGGTCATCGTGGCCCTCGGCCTCATCCAGCGGTTCGCCGGCGAGTCCTAGGACCCCTCCGGACCTCCGGACGACGAAGCCCCCGTTCCCTTCCGGGAACGGGGGCTTCGTCGTGAACGGGGACCGCCGCATCGGGCGCGGGACGGGTCAGCCCGCCGCCTCGTCGTCGTGGTCGATGAGGCGGCCCGGCAGCTTCTGCGCGGCGTCCTGGTCGATCAGCCACAGGGTCTTCTTCCGGCCCCGGGCCCCGGCGGCGGGTACCTGGACATGGCCTGCTCCGGCGAGTGCGAGACCCACGGCGCCCGCCTTGTCACTGCCGCTGACGGACAGCCACACCTCCTGCGCCGTGGTGATCGCCTCGAGGGTGAGGGAGATCCGCTGCGGCGGAGGCTTCGGCGCGTCGGGCACGCCCACCGTCGTCACGCCTCTGGTGCGGATACCCGCCATCTCGGGGAACAGCGACGCGACGTGCGCGTCCGGTCCGACCCCGAGGAGGAGGATGTCGAAGCAGGGCAGCCGCGGATCCGCCTGGACCGTGTCCGGGTCCGCCGCGAGCTCGGCGCGCGCCGCGGCGGCCAGCTGCTCCGCGTAGTCGGCGGCGGCCGCGTCCTCGTCGGGGAACTCGTCCTTGGACCCGAACTCGTGGATCTTCACCGGGTCGGCGGCGATGCGGTCCAGCAGCGCGGCGCGCGCCTGGACGGCGTTGCGGTCGGGGTCCTCGGCGCGCAGGAACCGCTCGTCACCCCACCAGAAGTGCACGTTCGGCCAGTCGACGGCGGTGTGCGCCGGTGACTCCGCCACGGCCTGCAGGGCGGCGGTGCCGATCGAACCGCCCGTGAGGACCACTGTCGCCGTCCCCCGGTCGCTCTGGATGTCGACCAGGCGGGTGATCAGCCGTGCCGCGACCGACGCCGCGAGCGACGCCTGGGAGGGATGGATACTGACTTTCGGCTCAGCGCTCACTGGTGCGCACACTCCTCAGGTTGGTCCGGGCCAGGCCCTCTGTGATCACTTCTCCGAAGACCTCGTCCGGATCGAGCCGCCGCAGCTCCTCCGCCAGGCAGTCCCGCAGGCCCCGGCGGGGCAGCGAGATGCGCTGGATGGGCTGGTTCGGCTGGTACAGCTCGGCGACGTCCTGGTCGGGGCGGTGGAGCTCGATGTCCCCTCCGCTCCTCGTCAGGCGCACGCGCTTCAGTCCCGTCCCGGCCCGGCCGGCGGCGATGGTGACGGGGGCGTCGAGCGCCTTCGTCAGCCACGCCGCGAGCAGCACGGTGCTGGGGGAGTCGGATGCGCCCTCCACCGTGACCGCCGTGATGGGCTGGTCGCCCTCGAGCTGGTCCAGGACCGCGGCGAGCTGGATGCGCCAGTTGGTCAGGCGCGTCCAGGCGAGATCCGTGTCCCCGGCGGTGTAGGTGCTGCTGATGTTGAACAGCGCCGCCGTCGGATCGGCCTCGTTCGCGGAATCGGTGATCCTGCGGTGCGCGATGCCCCCGATCGAGGTCTTCGACGCCGCCGCCGGGACGCCGTGCGGCCACCAGGCCACGATCGGCGCATCCGGCAGGAGGAGGGCGGAGACGAGCGACTCGTTCTCGTGGGAGAGCTCGCCGGAGCCGCGCAGGACGATGACCTCCGAGGCTCCGGCGTCACCACCGACGCGGATCTGTCCGTCGAGGCGGGTCGGCTCGTCCGCGGACCCCTCGGCGAGGACGATGATGCGGCACGGGTGCTCCCGGCTCGCCTCGTTCGCGGCGTCGATCGCCTCCTCCTCGTAGCCGGAACGGGTGATGACCACGAGCGTCAGCACGCGACCGAGGGCGACGACGCCCCCGCTGTCACGCAGGGACATCAGCTCCTTGGAGACCGTCGACGTGGTGGTGTCGGGCAGGTCCACGATCATGGTCGCCTCCAGGTGCGTCCGTCGGCGGCGAGCAGCGCGTCCGCCGAGGCGGGACCCCAGCTGCCCGGTACGTAGGGTTCGGGCTGGCCGTCGAGGGACGCCCAGTGCTCCTCGAACGGGTCGAGGATCTTCCAGGACAGCTCCACCTCCTGCTGCCGGGGGAAGAGCGGCGGCTCGCCGAGGAGCACGTCGAGGATGAGCCGTTCGTAGGCCTCGGGGCTGGACTCGGTGAACGAGTGGCCGTAGCCGAAGTCCATCGTGACGTCGCGGACCTCGGCCTGGGTGCCCGGCACCTTCGAGCCGAACCGGATGGTCACGCCCTCGTCGGGCTGGACCCGGATGACGACGGCGTTCTGCCCGAAGTCCGCGTCGTCGTGGGAACGGAACAGCAGGTTGGGGGCCCGCTTGAAGACGACGGCGATCTCGGTGACCCGGCGGCCCAGGCGCTTGCCCGCCCGCAGGTAGAACGGCACACCGGCCCAGCGGCGCGTGTTGATGTCGAGCCGGAGCGCGGCGAAGCTCTCCGTCGTGGAGTCGGCGGGGATTCCTTCCTCGTCGAGGAAGCCGTTGACGCGCTCACCGCCCTGCCAGCCGGCCTCGTACTGTCCGCGGGCCGACCTCCCCGCGAGGTCCGCCGGCAGGGAGACGGCCGCGAGGACCTTCTCCTTCTCGGCGCGCAGGTGCTCGGCGTCGAACGAGATGGGCTCCTCCATGGCCGTGAGGGCCAGGAGCTGGAGCAGGTGGTTCTGGATGACGTCGCGGGCCGCGCCGACGCCGTCGTAGTATCCCGCCCTGCTGCCGATCCCGATGTCCTCGGCCATGGTGATCTGCACGTGGTCGACGTAGTTGGCGTTCCACAGCGGCTCGAACAGCTGGTTCGCGAACCGCAGCGCCAGGATGTTCTGGACGGTCTCCTTGCCGAGGTAGTGGTCGATCCTGAACACGGCGTCCGGCGGGAAGACCTCCTCGACGATGCTGTTGAGCTCACGCGCGGAGGCCAGGTCGTGCCCGAACGGCTTCTCGATCACCACGCGGCGCCACTGGCCGTCGTCGGGCTGCGCCAGGCCGTGCTCGGAGAGCTTCTGGCACACCGTCTCGAACGCCTTGGGCGGGATGGAGAGGTAGAACGCGGTGTTGCCGCGGGTGCCCCTGCTCTGGTCGAGCCCGTCGAGGCACTCCCTGAGCTTCTTGAAGGCGTCGTCGTCGTCGAAGTTGCCGGTGACGAAGCGGATGCCCGCCGAGAGCTGCTCCCAGACGGTCTCGTTGAACGGCGTCCGCGCGTACTGCGTGACCGATTCCCGGACCTGCTGCACGAACTCCTCGTCGCTCCAGTCGCGGCGGCCGAAGCCCACGAGGCCGAAGCTCGGGGGCAGGAGCCCCCGGTTGGCGAGATCGTAGATGGCCGGCATGAGCTTCTTCCGGGCGAGGTCGCCCGTCACACCGAACAGGACCAGGGAGGAGGGGCCCGCGATCCGGCTCAGCCGCCGGTCCCGCGGGTCCCTCAGGGGGTTGGCTGCCCTGGCCGTCGTACTGTCGGCCATGCTCACCCGTTCCCGTGCTGCGAGCGGCCCGAGCCGAGGGAGGCGATGACCGCGCGCAGCTGGTCCACGCCGGCCGTGCGGTCCGTGAGGTGGAGGCGGAGGACCGGCCGGCCGTGGTCCGCGAGCACCTGCGCGTCACCGGCGGCCTGCGCGGAGATCAGCTCCCCGAAGGTGAAGGGCCGGTCGGGGATCCCGAGGTCCGTGCTGCTCGCCCCGGTGAGCTGCAGGTACGCACCGATCGGCGAGCCGCCCTTGTGGTACTGGCCGGTGGAGTGCAGGAAGCGCGGTCCCCAGCCGAACGTCACCGGGCGGCCCGTGGCCGCCGCGAGCGGCGAGCGGATCTCCTCGAGGGCTGCCTGGTGGTGGCGGTCGAGGTACGCCTGGACGGAGAGGTAACCGTTCGCGGGGATGGCCGCGAGGAGCGCCTCGAGCGCCTCGGTGACCGTCGTCGACGAACCGAGCAGCCCGGCGTCGCCGCGTACCTCCACGGCGCCGTCGACGAAGGCGGCCGGAGCGGGCTCCGGCTGGGCGTCCAGGAGGCCGCGGGCGGCCTTCTTCGCGGCCTCGACGTCGGGCTGGTCGAACGGGTTGATGCCGAGGAGCCGGCCGGCGACGGCGACGGCGTATTCCCAGACGAACATCTGGCTGCCGAGCGTGCCGCTGACCGTGACGCGCGTGCCGCCGGTCATCTCGTCGCTGGGCGCCTCGTCGAACGGTGCCAGGAGGACGGGCAGGACGTCGTCGGCCACGTCGGCCAGCTCGGGAGCGCCGCTGGCGGCGACGACGGGCAGCAGGCCCGTGCCGAGCTTGCCGGTGGACTCCGCGATGAGCTGCTCGGCCCAGTCGGCGAAACCGGGGAGGCCGGAGCCCGCGTCGGCGAACACGATCTTGTCCCGGAGCGGGGCGGTGCCGCCGAGGACGGCGCCGAGCTGCAGCCCCACGTTGTCGTCGACGTCGTCGCCGAGGAATTCGGCGGCGTCCTCGGCGTCGTCCAGGAGCGCCTCGATGTCCGCGCCGGCGAGCCCGGAGGGGACGAGGCCGAAGGCCGTGAGCGCCGAGTAGCGGCCGCCGACCTCGGGGTTCGCGTTGAACACCTTGCGGTAGCCCGCCGCGCGTGACGCCTCGTCGAGCGGCGACCCCGGATCCGTGACGATCACGATCCGCGAGGCTGCGTCGATCCCGGCGTCGGTGAAGGCCTGCTCGAACAGGCGCCGCTGGGAGTCGGTCTCGACGGTGGAACCGGATTTCGAGGAGACGACGATGGCGGTGCGCTGCAGGTCCTCCTCGAGGGCCGCACGGACCTGCTCCGGGTCGGTCGAGTCGAGGACGACGAGCGGGACGCCGGCCGCCTTCGTGATGACCTCGGGTGCGAGCGAGGAGCCGCCCATCCCGCAGAGCACGATGCGGTCGACACCTTCGGCGAGGAGGTCCGCGCGGAGACCGGCGATGTCCGGTACGAGGGCACGGGAGCCTTCGAAGAGGTCGAGCCAGCCGAGGCGGATCGACGCCTCGGATTCGGCGTCGGCGCCCCAGAGGGTGGGGTCCTTGGCCATGAGGCGGGAGGCGAAGCGTTCCTGGACGAGCGCGGGGACGGCCGACTCGACGGCGGCGAGGGCGTCCCCTGAGGCGGTAAGAGCGAATGAGCCCATGGGAATCAGCCCTTCGCGGCGTCGAGGGCGGTCTGGACGGTCTCGAGGAGCTCCGACCAGCTGGTCACGAACTTGTCGAGGCCCTCGGTCTCGAGCTGACCGACGACCTCGTCGTAGGAGACCCCGACGGCGTCGAGCCGGTTGAGGAGCTCGTTGGATTCGTCGTACGTCCCGGTGACCGTGTCGCCCTCGACGACGCCGTGGTCGGCGGTCGCCAGGAGGGTCTTCTCCGGCATGGTGTTCACGACGTTCGGGGCGACGAGACCCACGACGTAGAGCGTGTCGGGGAGGGTCGGGTCCTTGACGCCCGTCGACGCCCACAGGGGGCGCTGCGGGTTGGCGCCCGCGGATTTCAGGACCTGCCAGCGCTCCGTGGCGAACTGCTCCTCGAAGATCTGGTAGGCGAGGCGTGCGTTGGCGAGCCCGGCCTTGCCCTTGAGCGCGGTGGCCTCGTCGGTGCCGATCGCGTCGAGCCGGGCATCGATCTCGGCGTCGACGCGGGAGACGAAGAAGGACGCGACGGAGGTGATCTTCGACAGGTCGTGGCCGTTCTCCTTCGCCTGCTCGAGGCCGAGCATGAAGGCGTTGATGACGGCGCGGTAGCGCTCGAGGGAGAAGATCAGGGTGACGTTCACGCTGATGCCGGCGGCCAGGGTCTCCGTGATGGCCTCGAGGCCCTCGACGGTGGCGGGGATCTTGATGAGGACGTTGGTGCGCTGCACCTTGGCGTGCAGGCGCTTGGCCTCGGCGATCGTGCCCTGCGTGTCCCGGGACAGGCGCGGGTCCACCTCGATGGAGACGCGGCCGTCGGCGCCGTTGGTGCGCTTGGCCTCCTCCGCGAAGATGTCGCACGCCTGGGCGACGTCGTGGGTGGTGATGTCGAAGACGGCCTGGTCGACGTCGGCGCCCGCCTCGGCCAGCGCGCCGACCTGGGAGGCGTAGGACTCGCCCTTCTTCAGCGCCGCGGCGAAGATGCTCGGGTTGGTCGTGACGCCGACCACGTTCAGGTCCTCGATCAGGTGCTTGAAGGCGCCCGAGTTGATGCGTTCCCGGGAGAGGTCGTCGAGCCAGATGGAAACGCCGGCGGCCGAGAGGTCAGCCGTGGGTGATGCGGTCATGGTGTGCTCCTTTTCCGCTTCCGCGGAATGTGTACTGGACGGATCGAACGGATCGAACGGAGGTTCGGGGCTGCTCCCGGGCCGGCGCGCCGGCCCGGGAGCAGCAGCGGCTACTGCTGGTCGCCGGTCTCGGTGGCGCGCTCACCGGAGGGCATGGCCGCCGTGCCGTTGGGGGCCAGCGGGTCGGCGGAGACGGCCTCGAGGGAGTCCTTGGCGGCCGCCACGACGGCGTCCGCGGTGATGCCGAACTCGCGGTAGAGCGTCTTGTAGTCGGCGGACGCACCGAAGTGCTCCAGGGATACGCTGCGTCCGGCGTCGCCGACGATCCCGTGCCAGCTCTGCGAGACGCCGGCCTCGACGGAGACGCGGGCGCGGAGGGCGCGCGGCAGTACGCTCTCGCGGTAGCCGGCGTCCTGGGCGTTGAACCACTCGAGGCACGGCATGGAGACCACGCGTGCGGCGATGCCCTGGGCTTCGAGCGCCTCGCGTGCCTCGACGGCGAGCTGGACCTCGGAGCCGGTGCCGATCAGGATGACGTCGGGGGAGCCGTTCCTGGCTTCCGCGAGGACGTATCCGCCCCGGGCCACGCCCTCGGCCGAGCCGAAGGTGTCGCCCTCGGCCGCGCCGTCGCCGCGCTCGTACGTCGGGATGTTCTGGCGGGTCAGCACGATACCGGCGGGGTTCTTCGTGTTCTCGAGGATCGTGCGCCAGGCGACGGCCACCTCGTTCGCGTCGCCGGGACGGACGACGTCGAGCCCCGGGACGGTGCGGAGCGAGGAGAGCTGCTCGACCGGCTGGTGCGTGGGCCCGTCCTCGCCGAGTCCGATGGAGTCGTGGGTCCATACGTAGACCGCCGGGACGCCCATGAGGGCGCCGAGGCGCACGGCCGGGCGCTGGTAGTCGCTGAAGATCAGGAAGGTGCCGGAGAAGGCGCGGGTGCTGCTGTGCATGACGATGCCGTTGACGATCGCGGCGGCGGCGTGTTCGCGGATGCCGAAGTGCAGCACACGGCCGTAGGGGCCGCCGGACCATGCCTTGGTCTGCCGGTTCTCGGGGACGAACGACGCCGCGCCCTCGATCGTGGTGTTGTTCGACTCGGCGAGGTCGGCGCTGCCGCCCCACAGTTCGGGGAGTGCGGGGCCGATCGCCGTGAGGACCTTGCCGGACGCGGCACGCGTGGACATGTCCTTGCCCGCCTCGAACGTGGGCAGGCTCGCCTCCCAGCCGTCGGGCAGCCTGCGCTCCTGGATGCGCTCCAGCAGGGCCGCCTCCTCGGCGTGGCCGGCCTTCCAGGAGTCGAAGCCCTCCTGCCAGGCGCTGTGCGCCTCGGCGCCGCGTCCCACCACGCCACGTGCGTGCTCCAGGACCTCGGGGTCGACGTCGAAGTGCTTGTCCGGGTCGAAGCCGAGGGCCTCCTTGAGGGCTGCGACCTCGTCCTTGCCGAGCGCGGACCCGTGGATCTTGCCCGTGTTCTGCTTGTTCGGGGCCGGGTAGCCGATGATGGTGCGCAGCGAGACGATGCTCGGCCGGGAGGTCTCGTTCTTCGCGGCCAGGAGTGCCGTGTAGAGCTCGGCGACGTCCTCGACGTACTCGCCGGTCTTCGTCCAGTCGACACGCTGGGTGTGCCAGCCGTACGCCTCGTAGCGCTTCAGCACGTCCTCGGTGAAGGCGATGTCCGTGTCGTCCTCGATGGAGATGTGGTTCTCGTCGTAGAGCACCACGAGGCTGCCGAGCTGCTGGTGGCCCGCGAGGGAGGACGCCTCGGACGTCACGCCCTCCTGGAGGTCGCCGTCGGAGGCGATGACCCAGATGTTGTGGTCGAAGGGGCTGGTGCCGGCGGGGGCGTCGGGGTCGAACATGCCGCGCTGGCGGCGCTGCCCGTAGGCGAAGCCGACCGCCGTGGACAGGCCCTGGCCGAGGGGTCCCGTGGTGATCTCCACGCCCCGGGTGTGACGGTACTCGGGGTGGCCCGGGGTGAGGGAGCCCCAGGTGCGCAGGGCCTGCAGGTCGGCGATCTCCAGGCCGTAGCCGGAGAGGAACAGCTGGATGTAGAGGGTCAGCGAGGTGTGCCCGGGGGAGAGGACGAAGCGGTCGCGACCGGTCCACTCGGCGTCCGTCGGGTCGTGCCGCATGAGCCGCTGGAACAGGAGATAGGCGGCCGGGGCGAGGCTCATCGCCGTCCCGGGGTGTCCGTTGCCCACCTTCTCGACGGCGTCGGCGGCGAGGACACGCACGGTGTCCACGGCCTTCTGGTCGAGCTCGGTCCAGGTCAATTCCTGCTGTTGGGTCTGCGGCACGTTTCCGGGCCCCTCTCTGTCCGGAACGGCACCCTAGCCGGCGACGGCGTACCTCGAGGCACGCCGTCGGGCTGGCCGTTCACCGTTGAATCATGCGAAGTTCGGCTCCGACCGGGGACAGCACGGAATCCGGACGACATGGTCCGGACGTGCATCCACAGCGGGCTTTCGAATCCACACTATCCCTTCCGGACAGCGTTGCGCCGTGGGAGGCGAAGAATGTCCTTCCGCGTACGCGGGGGTTGCGCGGCGGTGCTCCGGCCCCTCCGTCCGCGCCCGGCACCGGCCGCGGACGTCGGCGGATCGGCCGGCTGCGCCGCGCATGCCGCGCCGTGCGACAGGGAGGGGCGGGGAGCGCCACGGACCGCGGCGGCCCGCAAGGGGCACGGCGGCGGGACCGGGCCCGATTTCTACACAGCGTAAAAGGGTATGATGGCTATGTCTTTTACTCCGGAAAGAAACGAAAGTGTTGCCTCGTGAAGACCCAGCAGGCCCCTGCTCCGGCACGTTCCCCGCAGGCCCGTCAGGGTTTCGGCCGCAAGGCGAAGGCCTACCTCGCGCTGACGAAGCCCCGCGTGATCGAGCTTCTGCTGGTGACCACTCTTCCCACCATGATCTTCGCGCAGGGCGGCTTCCCGCCGCTCGGGCTCATCCTCGCGACCATGGTCGGTGGCGCACTCGCGGCCGGCAGCGCGGGCGCCTTCAACTGCTACATCGACCGTGACATCGACAAGCTCATGCACCGCACGGAGAACCGTCCGCTCGTCACGGGCGAGGTGACGCCGCGCGAAGCCCTCGCCTTCTCCTGGATCCTCGGCCTCGTGGCGATCGCCGTCCTCTGGTTCGGCGCCAACCCGCTCGCCGGGATGCTCGGCGTCGCGGCGATCTTCCTGTACGTCGTGGTCTACACCCTCGTGCTCAAGCGCCGCACGTCGCAGAACATCGTCTGGGGCGGGGCGGCCGGCTGCATGCCCGTGCTCATCGCCTGGGCCGCCGTCACGCATTCCGTCGAGTGGCCCGCCGTCGTGCTGTTCCTCATCATCTTCCTGTGGACGCCCCCGCACTACTGGCCGCTGTCCATGAAGTACGGCGACGACTACCGTGCGGCCAGCGTCCCCATGCTCGGCGCCATCGCCGGCGCGCGCGTGGTGTCCGTCCAGGTGGTCCTCTACGCCTGGGCGATGGTGGCCTGCTCGCTCCTGCTGATCCCCGCGGGGGCAGGCTGGGTGTACTCCGTCGCGGCGCTCGTCGGCGGCGCCTGGTTCATCCGCGAGTCCCACCGGCTGTACTCGCTGGCCCAGCAGGGCGAGCTGAGCCCCAAGGCCGCCATGAAGGTCTTCCACGGCTCCATCAGCTACCTGACGGTGCTGTTCCTGGCCCTGGCGATCGACCCCTTCGTCGGATCGGCCGTCCTGGCCTGACCCGGCTCGGCCGTCCTGGCCTGACCCGGCGCAGGAGGCGGGCGTCGTCCGCCTAGGCTTGCTGTCATGGACTTCACCGGACTCATCGCCTACCCCATCACCCCGTTCGACGCCGAGGGGTTCGTCAGCCACGACGACCTCCGCGGCCTCGTGAGCGGCCTGGCCGCGTCCGGGATCGACGCCGTCACTGTGCTCGGATCCTCGGGCAGCTTCGCCTACCTGGAGCGCTCCGAACGCGCGCAGGTGGCCCGGACCGCCATCGAGGCGATGGACGGCCGGCTCCCCGTCGCGGTGGGCATCAGCTCCGTCGGCACCCGCGAGGTGCTCGATGCCGCCGTCGACGCCCAGGCGGCCGGCGCCGACGGTCTCGTCCTCTCTCCCGTCTCCTACGTGCCCCTGACCGACGACGAGGTGCTGGCCCAGGTGCGCGCGGTGTGCGCCGTGACGGATCTGCCGGTCTGCCTGTACAACAACCCCGGCACGACGCAGTTCGACTACTCGCTGCGCGTGGTGGCCGAGCTGTCCGCCCTGCCGCAGGTCGTCGCGTTCAAGGACACCGCCGCCGATGCGGAGACCTTCAACGCCCGGCACGCGGAGCTCGCACCGCTCGTGGGGGACGGTTTCAGCCACGGGGTGAGCGGTGACCTGCTCATGCTGACCGGGGAGGTCGCGGCCGACGCGTGGCACAGCGGGCCCGCCGCGCTCCTGCCGACGTACTACGGGCGCCTCCGCGCCGCCGTCGTCGCCGGGGACCGCGCCGAGACCGAGCGCGTGCGCTCCGTCCTCGGACCCCTCGTGGATCACGTGGCAGGGCTGCGGAAGATCAGCGGCCTCCACCTGCTGGCCCGCGCCTGCGGCATCGCCGCGGGAGATCCGCGCCCGCCCCTGCTGCCGAGCCCGGGGTCCGAACTGCGCGAGCTCGGGCGCCTCCTCGACCTCCTGGAAGCGGAGTTCCAGGACCGCTGAGGCGCGGTGCGCCGGCATCGACCGGCGTCGACCTGTCGGCCGCCGCTCCACTCACCACACGATGACGGGCGAGCCGCACGCCGGTGGTGCGGAGGGCGTCTACGCCACGGACTGCCGCTCGCCGGCCCGGGTAGCGGTGGCGGGCAGCGGCTTCGTGGTGGTCCCGGTGTAGAGCGCGTGGACCGCCGCGGCCATGAGCAGCGACGCCCCGAGCATGTGCAGGGCCACGAGGGCGATCGGCAGGTGCAGGAAGTGCTGCGTGTACCCGATGACACCCTGGGCGACGACGATGGCGGCGAGCATCACGAGGGCCTTGCGCAGTGCCCCGTGGACACGGTCGCGGTAGGCGACCACGACGGCAAGGGCCACCGTGGCGACGAGCAGGTACACCGGGAGGGCGTGCAGGCGGGTGACCAGGAGCGCGTCGAGCCCGTTGCGCGCGGCCCCGTGATCTCCGGCGTGCGGGCCGGACCCCGTCACGACGACCCCCAGGAGGACGGCGACCGAGGTGAGCACCGCCGCGATCACGAGCAGGCGGCGCAGGAGCGGCGGCGCGGCCGGTGCGCGGCGTTCCCGGTAGTCCGCCGTGGTGAGCCGCGCACGGTTCACCAGCACCGTGGCGAGCGCGACGAGGACCATCGACACGACGAAGTGGAGTCCCACGATCCAGGGATTGAGGCCGGTCCACACCGTGATGCCGCCGATGACGGCCTGCGCGGGGATGCCCAGGAAGAGCCCGACGGACAGCCGGAACAGGTCCTTGCGCTCCCGCCGCATGCCGAGGACGGCGACGATCATCGCCACGGCGATGACGACCAGCACGAAGGTCAGGAGCCGGTTGCCGAACTCGATGACGCCGTGGAAGCCCATCTCCGGGGTGGTGATGATCGAGTCGGGCGTGCAGCGCGGCCACTCCGGGCAGCCGAGCCCGGACGCCGTGAGGCGGACAGCGCCGCCCGTGACCACGATGGCGATCTGCGAGACCAGGGACGCCACGGCGAGCCGGCGCACGAGCGGCGTCGTGGTGCGGGGGAGGGTGTCCGGGATGCGGGACAGGACGGGGAAGGTCATGCGTTCAGCTCCATTTGAACCAGCGGATGGCCGCCAGACTGGCGAGGGTGGCCCAGGCGAGGAGCACCAGGCACGGGATCGGATCGAGGACGCCGTCCAGGAGGGCGTCCCGCAACCCGTCGCCCAGGGCGGCGGACGGGAGGACGGCGACGAACGGCTCGGCGGCGGCGGGCAGGCTCGCCGCCGGGATGATGACCCCGCCCGCCGCGGCGAGCAGGATCCACACGAGATTGGTGACGGCGAGTGTGGCTTCGGGGCGAAGGGTCCCGGCCACGAGCAGGCCGAGTGCCGTGAAAGCTGCCGAGCCGATGAGCAGCAGGAGCGCCGCCGGGAGCAGTCCCTCGGGCCGAGGCGACCAGCCCATGAGCAGGGCGGCGCCGCCGATCACCACCAGCTGGACGGCGAGGACGGCGGCGACGGCCACCGCCTTGCCGAGGATCAGCCCCGACCGCCCGAGGGGCGTGGTCGAGAGGAAGCGGAGGACGCCGTACCGGCGGTCGAAGCCCGTGGCGATGCCCTGACCGGTGAAGGCCGTGGACATGGTGCAGAGGGCGAGGACGCCGGGAGCGGCGATGTCGATGCGGCTGGGGCCGTACGCGTCGAGCAGCGGCGTGATCACCAGGGCGGTCAGGGCCAGGAGCGGGAGCACGATGGCCAGCACGAGCTGCTCGCCGTTGCGGAGCATGGCCAGCGCCTCGTAGCCGCCGTGGCGCAGCACGCGTGCGGCGAGGGGTGCCGCCGTGCCGGGGGAGGATGGCCGGGCCGCGGCGCTCGTGGTCATCGGATGCTCCGTCCGGAGATGTCGAGGAAGACGTCCTCGAGTGAACGCGGTGCCATGGAGATGGCCGTGGGCATGACGCCGCGCGCATCCCACCACCGGGCGAGATGCGCGATGTCGGCGGCCGTGAGGGCTCCGCGGAGGACGTACTGTCCGGGCTCGTCCTCCCGCTGGTGCAGGTGGGGGAGGAGGTCCGGCGGGATCGTGAGCCCGGGCACGGCCTCGAAGCGCAGCTCACGCATGCCGTCGGCGTCCTGGTCCGCGGTGAGGGCCGCCACGGTGCCCTCGGCGACGGTCCGGCCGCCCTCCAGGATGTACACGTAGTCCGCGAGCTTCTGGGCGTCGTCGAGCAGGTGCGTGGTCAGGATGACGGCGAGGCCGTCCGCCCGCAGCTCGCGGATCAGCTCGAACACGATGGTGCGCGACTGCGGGTCGAGACCGGCGCTCGGCTCGTCGAGGAAGACCACCTCGGGCCGTCCCACGAGGGCGCAGGCGAGGGCCAGGCGCTGCTTCTGCCCGCCCGAGAGCCTCCGGATGGACACGGTGCCGAACTCGTCGAGGCCGAGGCGCTCGGCCAGGGCGTCGACCGGCAGCGGTGAGCTGTACATGGAGGCGACATGCTTCAGGAGGGCCAGCGGGCGCACGGACGGCGGGAGCCCGCCGTCCTGAAGCATGACGCCCACCCTCGCGCGCAGGTGCGGTGTCGCCCGGTAGGGATCCTCGCCGAGCAGGCGCACGGTGCCGCCGTCGGCCCGCTGGAGCCCCTGGGCGCACTCGAGGGTCGTCGTCTTCCCGGCGCCGTTGGCCCCGAGGAGGACCGTCACGGCCCCGCGCTCCGCGCTCAGGCTCACGCCCTCGAGCACGCGCACCATCCGCCCGTCGAGGGCGCCGACGGGACCGAAATCCTTGATGAGACCGTCGATCTCGAGGGCGGGAGGAGGTGTCGGCACCCCTCTATTCTACGTCAGGTAGTAATCCGTCCGGGGCTCCCGATGGGTAGCCTCGCCTAAGTGGTGGCACGGAATACATTAGGTCATGCTTGTGTTGTCTAATGTGTCGCCGATGGGAGGAGAGGACATGACCGCATCACCCCGTGCTGCCTCCGACCCTGCTGCCGGCGCTCCCGCCGGACGGACCGCGCAGATCGTCTCGCCGGACCCGGACGAGCGCACGCGCGACCGCGTGCTGTCCGCGGTCCTCGAACGGGGCCCCGTCAGCGCTGCCGAACTCGGCGACGGCCTCGGGTTCACCCCGGCGGCCATGCGCCGCCACCTCGACGCCCTGTGGCAGGACGGCCTCATCGAGGTCAAGCAGGCACGCAGCTCGGCGACCGGCGCCGGTCGACCGGCACGGCGCTATGTCCTCAGCCAGCGCGGACAGGCCAAGATGGGCAACGACTACCTCGACATCGCCACCGCCGCCCTCGCGCAGCTCGGTGCAGCGGCCGGTCCCGAGGCCATCGAGGAGTTCGCACGGCTGCGGTTCTCCGGCATGGAGGAGCGCTACCGCCCCCTCGTCGAGGCCGCGGGCCCCGATCTCGAGGCACGCGCACGCGCCCTGGCCGCCGCACTCAGCGCCGACGGGTTCGTCGGGTCCACGAAGACCGTGGGCCTGCCCCAGGGACGCGGGACCCGGGTGCTGCCGGCAGGCCGCCCCGTCATGCTCAGCGTCCAGCTCTGCCAGGGGCACTGCCCCATTCAGGGCCTCGCCTCCGCCTTCCCCGCCTTCTGCGAGCAGGAGACCGGCGTGTTCGCCCGCCTGCTCGGCGTCGACGTGCGTCGCCTGTCGACGCTCGCCGCCGGCGGGCACGTCTGCACCACCCACATACCCCTGGGACGGACGACGGCGGTGCCCGCACCGGGCACCCCCGACGCCTCCGGGCCCGCCGCTCCTCCGGCGGAGCCGGCCGCGGCGTCCCCCAGCAACCCAGCAACGTTATCCATCCATCAGCAAGGAAGGCCATGATGACGGATCAAGTAGACCGCAAGCCAGTTGCTTCGGCAGTGCCGGAGTCGGTGATCACCGACATCCTGGAGAAGAACCCCGAGCTCGAGGGCATCGGCACCTACCAGTACGGCTGGGCCGACAAGAACGAGGCGAGCGACAACGCGCGCCGCGGCCTGAGCGAGGAGGTCGTCCGCGACATCTCCGCCAAGAAGAACGAGCCCGAGTGGATGCTCGACCTCCGCCTGAAGGGCCTCAAGTACTTCGACCGCAAGCCCATGCCCGCGTGGGGTGCCGATCTCTCCGGGATCGACTTCGACAACATCAAGTACTTCGTCCGCTCCACCGAGAAGCAGGCGAACACGTGGGAGGACCTCCCCGAGGACATCCGCAACACGTACGAGAAGCTCGGCATCCCCGAGGCCGAGCGCGCCCGCCTCGTGTCCGGCGTCGCCGCCCAGTACGAGTCCGAGGTGGTCTACCACCAGCTGCGCGAGGACCTGGAGCGCCAGGGCGTGATCTTCCTCGACACGGACACCGCGCTGCGTGAGCATCCGGAGATCTTCAAGGAGTACTTCGGCACGATCATCCCGGTCGGCGACAATAAGTTCGCCTCGCTGAACACGGCCGTGTGGTCCGGCGGGTCGTTCGTCTACGTGCCCAAGGGCGTCCACGTCGAGATCCCGCTGCAGGCCTACTTCCGGATCAACACGGAGAACATGGGCCAGTTCGAGCGCACGCTGATCATCGCGGACGAGGACTCCTACGTGCACTACATCGAGGGCTGCACCGCCCCGATCTACACATCCGACTCCCTGCACTCGGCCGTCGTCGAGATCGTGGTCAAGAAGGGCGCCCGCGTCCGGTACACCACCATCCAGAACTGGTCGAACAACGTGTACAACCTCGTCACCAAGCGCGCCATCGCGCACGAGGGCGCCACCATGGAGTGGATCGACGGCAACATCGGCTCGAAGGTCACCATGAAGTACCCCGCCGTGTACCTGGTGGGCGAGCACGCCAAGGGCGAGACCCTCTCCATCGCCTTCGCCGGCGAGGGGCAGCACCAGGACACCGGCTCGAAGATGGTGCACATCGCGCCGAACACCAAGTCCTCGATCATCTCGAAGTCCGTGGCGCGTGGCGGTGGACGGGCCGCCTACCGCGGCCTCGTCCAGGTCCGCGACGGCGCCAAGCACTCCGCGAACACGGTGCGCTGCGACGCGCTGCTCGTGGACACCATCTCCCGCTCGGACACGTACCCGTACGTGGACATCCGCGAGGACGACGTGACGATGGGCCACGAGGCCACGGTGTCGCGTGTCAGCGAGGAGCAGCTGTTCTACCTCATGTCCCGCGGGCTCCCCGAGGACGAGGCCATGGCCATGATCGTGCGCGGCTTCATCGAGCCGATCGCCCGTGAGCTGCCCATGGAGTACGCGCTCGAGCTGAACCGGCTGATCGAACTGCAGATGGAAGGGGCCGTAGGCTAGCAATGGCTGAGACCACCCACACGGAAATTTCACCCGCCGCCCCCGAGGGAGAGGTCACCGATCTCGGCGACCTCGACGAGAAGGCACGCCTCGGCGCGCCGTCGGGCGCCGCGGACCGCTCCACCGCGATCGACGGGTTCACGGAGGAGGGCGAGAGCCTCTCCGCCCGGAACACCGGGTCCGAGCAGCTCGGCCTCAAGAAGCACAGCCACGGCAACGCCCCCGTGGTGCCCGAGGCCTCGCGCGGGGAGCGGCGCCGGTCCTTCGACCTCGCCGACTTCCCCGCCCTCACGGGCCTCGAGGAGGACTGGCGGTTCACCCCGCTCAAGCGCCTCCGCGGGCTGCACACCGACGAACTTACCGGGGCGGCCCCCGCCGTCGAGGTCACCGGCGCCGGGAACGTCACCGTCGAGACGGTGGACCGCAGCGATGCCCGCCTGGGCTCCGCGGCGACGCCCGAGGACCGCGTCTCCGCCGCGGCGTGGAACGCCTTCTCCGAGGCGACCGTCATCACCATCCCGAAGGAGACGGTGGCCGACGGCGAGGTCATGGTCAGCATCACCGGGTCGGCCTCCGAGGTTGCGGCGCAGCACCTCCACATCCATGCCGAGGCCTTCTCCAGGGCCGTCGTCGTCCTGGACCACTCCGGTTCGGCCACCCTCGCCCAGAACGTCGAGATCGTCGTCGGCGACGGCGCGGAACTGACCGTCGTGAGCGTCCAGGAATGGGACGACGACGCCGTCCACGTCTCCTCGCAGCAGGCGAAGGTGGGCCGCGACGCCCGCTACAAGCACGTCGTGGTCAGCCTCGGCGGCGACCTCGTGCGCCTCACGCCGTCGTCGATCTTCACCGCCACCGGCGCTGAGGTCGAGATGTACGGGCTGTACTTCGCCGACGCCAGCCAGCACCTCGAGCAGCGCCTCCTGGTGGACCACGCCGTGCCGAACTGCAAGTCCCGCGTCACCTACAAGGGCGCGCTGCAGGGCGACAACGCGCACACCGTGTGGGTGGGCGATGTGCTGATCCGCAAGGCCGCCGAGGGGACGGACACCTACGAGACGAACCGCAACCTGATCCTCACGGACGGCGCGCGGTCCGATTCGGTGCCGAACCTCGAGATCGAGACGGGCCTCATCGAAGGTGCGGGACACGCCAGCGCCACCGGGCGCTTCGACGACGAGCACCTGTTCTACCTGATGGCGCGCGGCATCCCCGAGAAGGCCGCACGCCGCCTGGTGGTCCGCGGCTTCCTCACCGAGGTCATCCAGCAGATCAAGGTGCCCCGCCCTCGAGGAGAGGCTCTCCGAGTCGGTGGAGCGCGAGCTCGCGGCAGGGAACCTCTGATGGCCGACGGGCCCCGCGGCGAGCTGATCTGCGATGTGGGCGACATCGAGGTCAAGCAGGCGCTGCGCGTGCTGATCGACGACTATCCCGTCGTCATCGTCCGCGATTCGGACGGCGAGATCCACGCACTGGGCGACACCTGCTCGCACGCGGACATCTCGCTGTCCGAGGGCGACGTCGAGGGCTGCGCCATCGAATGCTGGGGCCACGGGTCCCAGTTCGACCTGCGCAGCGGCCAGCCGCTGCAGCTCCCGGCGTACGAGCCCGTCCCGGTGTTCGCACTCGAGATCCACGACGGCAACGTCTACGTCGACATCACGACGGTCACCAACGGAGCCCCCGCGCCGCAGTTCGGCTGACGCCGCGGTCCACGCACTTCCTGCACACTTCCTGCACAGCAGGCGAAGGAGAGAGAACACACGATGTCCACACTTGAAATCAAGGACCTGCACGTCAGCATCGACACCGAGCAGGGCAACGTCCCCATCCTCAAGGGCGTCACGCTGACCATCAACACCGGTGAGACCCACGCCATCATGGGTCCCAACGGCTCCGGCAAGTCGACCCTCGCCTCGACGATCGCCGGCCACCCCCGGTACAAGGTCGACAGCGGATCGATCACGCTCGACGGCGAGGACGTCCTGTCCATGAGCGTCGACGAGCGCGCCCGCGCCGGCCTCTTCCTCGCCATGCAGTACCCGGTCGAGGTCCCCGGCGTCACCATGACCAACTTCCTGCGCACGGCCAAGACCGCGCTCGACGGCGAAGCCCCGAGCCTGCGGCACTGGACCAAGGACGTCAAGAACGCCATGGCCCAGCTGCGCATCGACGCCGACTTCGCCCAGCGCAACGTCAACGAGGGCTTCTCCGGCGGCGAGAAGAAGCGCGTGGAGATCCTGCAGCTGGAGCTCTTCCGTCCGAAGTTCTCGATCCTCGACGAGACCGATTCCGGTCTCGACGTCGACGCCCTGAAGGTGGTCTCCGAGGGAGTCAACCGCGAGCACTCGAAGGGCGAGATGGGCACGCTGCTCATCACGCACTACACGCGGATCCTGCGCTACATCAAGCCGGACTTCGTGCACGTCTTCGTTGCGGGCCGGATCGCCGAGGAGGGTGGCCCGGAACTCGCGGACCGCCTCGAGGAAGAGGGCTACGATCGGTTCACGGCGCAGTCCGCGGTCGAGGCCTAGGACCACTGTCCCGGCGCCCCGGCGTGCCGATCGCTTTGACCATCGCCTGAAAGGAAGAGTCGCATGAGTGATGTACAGCAGGCGCAGACCGCGCTGGACGACATCGAGGAAGCCCTGCGGGACGTGATCGACCCGGAACTCGGCGTGAACGTCGTGGACCTCGGTCTCCTGTACGGCCTGAACTACGCGGAGGACGGCGCCCTCCTGATCGACATGACGCTCACCACCGCGGCCTGCCCGCTGACCGACGTGCTCGAGGAGCAGGTCGGCCAGGCGCTGGACGGCGTCGTGGACGAGTGGCGGCTGAACTGGGTGTGGATGCCGCCGTGGGGTCCCGAGCGGATCACCGAGGACGGCCGCGACCAGATGCGTGCCCTCGGCTTCAACATCTGAGGTCGAACGCAGGCGTGCTGCCCGCGGGAAGGGCGGTTCCGGCATGCGCCGGGACCGCCCTTCCGTCATCGGGCCGTCATCGGTCAGGAGAGGGACCGGGAGGGACCGGGACGTCACAACGTGGGGCCGGCGCCCGTGCCGCAGCGGCGAGGCCCGGGTCGCACCCCGAGCCACAGACGGGCCTCACCTGCCCTGGCGGCCGTCCTCCTCGGCGTCGCCCAGGCCCCGAGCGGCGAGGGCCTCACCCGTGCGGTGGGCGTAGGCCACGGCGCCGACGACCAGCGGCGTGACCGCGACGCGCGGATTCCGGTCGAGCCCGCGTGCCCGGGCCGCGTCGCGGACGTCGACGAACAGGCCCGCGAGGTAGGGGATGCTGCGCAGCATGATGGACAGCGCCAGGGCGAACCGTTCCGGATCGGCGCCCACCACGCGGAACGGCCGCGCCAGCCGCGCCACGCCGTCGAGCAGGTCCTGCAGCGGCGTCGTCAGCGTCACGGCCCGCGCCGCGAGCAGGCATGCCGCGATGCCCCCCACCACGGCGAACGCCTGCGGCCACCCCTGGAACAGGCCCTGATAGAGCGCGAGGATCCCCAGCACGGGCGCCGCCGGCAGGAGCATCCTGAGGACGCGCGCCGGGGAGCACCGCGCTCCGAGGGTCAGGGCGCCGAGGGTGAGCACGAGGGCGACGGCGCTGGTCGCCGGCGACCGCCAGGCGACCACGACGACGGTGCAGGCGAGGGCCGCGACGGCCTTGACCGGCAGCGGCGTCCGGTACAGGAAGCCGGAGCCGGGCCGGTAGAGGCCGAGGGTGCTGCCGTATCCCCTCACGTCCGCCCCGTCCCGGTCGTCGCGAGACGGCGGTAGTGGGCGACGGCCTCGGCCGGTGGCCCGTCGAAGACGATCCGGCCGTCGTCGACGACGAGCGTGCGGTCGCTCTCGAGGGCGAAGTCGAGGTTGTGCGTCGTGAAGACGACCTGCTGGTCGAGGCCGGCGATGAGCTCGCGGACCCGGGCGTCGTTGCGCAGGTCCAGCAGCGTGGTCGGCTCGTCGGCGACGAGCACGCGCGGCTCCACGGCGAGCACGACGGCGAGGGCGAGGATCTGCCGTTCGCCGCCCGAGAGGTCGTAGATGCTGCGGTCGGCGAGGTGGTCCACGCCGAAGCGGCGCAGGACCGCCTCGCCCCGCGCCCGGCGGTCCGCTGCCGCCGTCTTCCGGGACCGGAGGGACAGCTCGACGTCCTCGCGGCCCGTGGGCATGACGAGCTGGGAGAACGGGTCGGTGAACACGAAGCCGACGCTGCGGCGGACGGCGCGCCCCTCGGACTGGGTGTCGCGCCCGAGGACACGGACCGACCCGGTGGTGGGGACGAGGAGGCCATTGACGAGGCGCAGGAGGGTGGACTTGCCGGAGCCGTTGGCGCCGATCACCGAGATCCGCCGCTCGGCGAGCGTCAGCGTGAGCGGATGGAGGAGCGTCCGGCCGTCGTCGGTGCGGACGCCCGCGCCGCTGAACTCGATCACGCGGTCCCGCGCCGCCCGGCGAGCAGGCGCGGGAAGGCACGGTGGACGGACACGGCGAGCACCGCGGCGAGCAGATTCTTCAGCACGTCCCCGGGCAGATAGGCGGCGTCCACGAGGATCGCATCGCGCAGGGGCAGGCCCGCGTTGACCACCAGTCCCGCGATGCCGAGGGGGTGGACGGTCAGGAGGCTCGCGGCGAGGCACGCGAGGAACAGCAGTGCGGTCCGGAAGCGCTGCGTCCTCCGGAGGACGGCGACGGCCAGCAGGCCCGCGACGAGGGCCGCGAGCGGGAATGCCACGAGGTACCCGGCGGACGGCCCGGCGAGCACGCCGAAGCCTCCGCTGAACCCGCTGAACACCGGGAGGCCGATCAGCCCGGCGACGAGATAGAGCAGGACGGCCGCCGTTCCGCGTGCCGGTCCGAGCACCACCCCTGCCAGCATCACGCCGAGCGTCTGCAGGGTAATGGGCACCCCGAGCGGGCCCACCGGTATTCCGGGTAGGATTGCAAGGGCGGCGATGAGGGCGGCGAAGACCGCGACCAGCGAGAGATCGGTGGTGTCCCACCGCTTGCGGGACGACGGCCGGCTGCTGCGGGCCGGTCCAGCATCGGTTTTCCCGGCTGGCTGCATGGCACATCCTCCTTCAGCGGGCCGGAGTCGCACCGGCCACTCCGGTGATATGTCGGTTCCCTCCAGCCGCACCTGCTTCTGTACCGAGACTAGCGCCGGTCATCAGGGACTCCCTTGTGGGATTCCTACAACAAACGCCGTCTCCGGCACCATCGAAAGGCCCACCGTGATTAGCGTATCGAACCTGGAGCTCCGGGCCGGAGCCCGCCTGCTGATGGACGAGGTCTCCTTCCGGGTGGACCGGGGTGACAAGATCGGGCTCGTGGGCCGCAACGGCGCCGGGAAGACGACGCTCACGAAGGTGCTGGCCGGTGAGTCCCTGCCGGCCGGTGGTACCGTGTCCCGCTCGGGGGAGATCGGGTACCTGCCCCAGGACCCGCGGACGCCGAACATGGAGCAGCTCGCCCGCGACCGCATCCTCTCGGCCCGCAACCTCGACGCCGTCGTGGGGGAGCTCCGGCAGGCGCAGGAGGACATGGCGAGCGAGAAGACGTCCGTGCGCAACAAGGCCATGGCCCGCTACGACCGCATCGAGGCCGCCTTCCTCGCCGGGGGCGGGTACGCCGCGGAAGCCGAAGCGGCGTCGATCTCCTCCAACCTGGCGCTGCCCGAGCGCATCCTCAACCAGCCCCTGAAGACGCTCTCCGGTGGCCAGCGCCGCCGCGTCGAACTGGCCCGCATCCTGTTCTCGGGTGCCGAGACCATGCTGCTCGACGAACCGACGAACCACCTCGACGCCGATTCCATCACCTGGCTCCGCGACTTCCTCAAGAACCACCAGGGCGGCCTGATCGTGATCAGCCACGACGTGGAGCTCCTCGAGGCGACCGTCAACAAGGTGTTCCAGCTGGATGCGAACCGGGCGACGATCGACATCTACAACATGGGCTGGAAGCGCTACCAGCTGCAGCGCGAGACGGATGAGCGTGCCCGCAAGCGTGAGCGAGCGAACGCTGAGAAGAAGGCGCAGGTCCTCATGGACCAGGCGAACAAGATGCGGGCCAAGGCGTCCAAGGCCGTCGCCGCCCAGAACATGGCCAAGCGCGCCGAGCGGCTGCTCGGCGGGCTCGACGCGGTCCGTGCCTCCGACCGCGTCGCGGCCCTGCGTTTCCCGGACCCGTCGCCGTGCGGCAAGACCCCCATGACCGCGGAGGGCCTCAGCAAGTCCTACGGCTCGCTCGAGATCTTCACCGACGTCGACCTGGCCATCGACCGCGGATCCAAGGTGGTGATCCTCGGACTCAACGGTGCGGGGAAGACGACGCTGCTGCGCATGCTCGCTGGCGTGGACAAGCCCGACACCGGGCAGGTCATCGCCGGCCACGGCCTGAAGGTCGGGTACTACGCGCAGGAGCACGAGACGCTCGACACGCAGCGGACGGTGCTGGAGAACATGAAGTCCTCCGCCCCGGACATGCAGGACGCCGAGGTGCGCGGCATCCTCGGCTCGTTCCTGTTCTCCGGCGACGACGTCAACAAGCCGGCCGGCGTGCTCTCCGGCGGCGAGAAGACCCGCCTGGCACTCGCCACCATCGTCGCGTCGTCCGCCAACGTGCTGCTCCTCGACGAGCCGACGAACAACCTGGACCCGGCCAGCCGCGCCGAGATCCTCGGCGCTCTCAAGAACTACAGCGGCGCCGTGGTCATGGTCAGCCACGACGAGGGAGCGGTGGACGCCCTCGATCCCGAGCGCGTGGTCCTGCTGCCCGACGGCGTCGAGGACCTGTGGAACGCGGACTACCTGGAACTCGTCACCCTGGCCTAGGCGGCGCGGGCCGGCACTCGGTCAGGCGGCGTCGACCGACCGCGATTCGAGGGCCGGGACGGCGCGCATCGGCGGGTGCCCGATCGCGTCGCGGCGTTTCGGACTCGTCCAGATCCCGCTCGAGCCGGCCGGGATGAACGCCCTCGGGATCTGGCTCAGGCAGATCGCCGCATCCAGCATGCGCACCAGGGGGAACAGCAGCCCGAAGAGCAGGTAGACGGGCCGTTTCAGGACCGCGGCCGCGAGGACGGACAGCAGGAAGTCGGGCAGGAGGACGCCGACGAGCACGGCTTCCAGCGGCAGGACGTTCGCGAGCCAGTCCAGGGGCATCGGTACCCGCTGCATCTCGGGCGGGAGCGCGTCGAAGATCAGCGAGAGTGCCAGCAGGGGCAGCAGGGTCAGCAGCAGGACACCGCTGACGACGATCTCGATGATGTGCACCCAGAGGTTGACCCAGAACTTCGAGAAGCGGAACCGGTAGCGCCTGACGGTCTGCCAGAAGCCGAGGTTCCAGCGCCTGATCTGGCGCATGTAGTCGCCGAGGTTGTCGGGATCCTCGGTGTAGGCCACCGCCGCCGAGGGATGGAAGGCGATGCGTCCGAGCTTCCTCGCATGCACGTCGAACGTCATGTTGAAGTCCTCGATGACCAGGCCCCGGCCCGCGACGTCGATGTGCTTGAGCACCGACGTGCGGTACATGCTCGCGAAGCCCGGGACGATGTTCACGACGTTCGCCGCCTTGGCTGCCTGCCCGTACTTGAGCATGAGCTGGACGATCAGGTAGAGCCTGTCCCGGTAGGCCACGAGGAAGCGTCCGAGCAGCGGCGCCCTGCCGGTCCCGACGATGGACTTGGCCCGGCCGGCGACGGCGACGACCCCCGGGTCCGCGAAGAGGGGGAGACCGGTGGTCAGGTAGTCCTTCGTGGGGCGGGTGTCCGCGTCGAGGATGAGGACCACCTCGAAGCGGTCGCAGAGCTCGAAGTACCTGATGCCCTCCGCCAGGGCACCGGCCTTCCCGCGGTTGACCTTCAGGTCCAGGACGTTGACGCCCAGCTCCTGGGCGATCCGGACGGTGGCGTCGGTGGACTTGTCGGAGACCACGTGGATGTTCTCGGGCGCCACCAGCTGCGCCGCCGCCCGGAGCGACCGCTCGATCGAGGCGGCCTCGTTGTGCGCGGCGATCAGGATCGCCACCGCGCCGGGGTCGGGTGTGCCCGGCGGCGGGCCGTCCCCGCGGGGGGAGGTCACGCGGCGGTACACCTCGCCGAGGCTGCGCCCGATCCCCACGAGGCTCCAGAAGGTGGTGCTGATACCGACCACCAGCAGGACCACGAGTAGCAGTGTCAGGAAGTCCATGATTCTCCGTTATCGAGGCGTCGGGTGAAGGGGAACATCGCGCGGCCCGCTCACTGGACCTGGCTGGTGGTGATCACGCGCAGCCAGGGTCCGTCGGGGACGTCCTCGGCATCGACGAACTGCCAGTCGACGCGGTCGTCCTGGCCGTCCAGGTTGCTGTAGCCCAGGCAGCCGTTGATGGCGGGGGACACGTCGAGTCCCGCGCCGTTGTACTCGGTGCTCGCGGGCCGCCGGTCGTCCTCGCCGAAGACGTAGGCGCTGTCGTCGTACAGCGCCGGCCCCGCATCCTGGATCTGCCCATAGCAGACGGCGTCGCCCTTCCTCAGCTTCACCCAGCGGTTCTTCATGAAGCTGTGGCGGCTGCTCGTCAGGAGCGCGGGATTGTCCGCGGCCTCCTCGGCAGCCCAGGGGATCACGGTGCCGCGCTGGGCGAAGGCTTCGGGATTGTTGAGGTCGTCGAACGGCAGGTCCAGGTAGAAGGGGTTCTCCAGGGGCGTCATGCTGCTGGGGAAGTAGCCGTTCCCGGCCACGCGTGGCTCGGTGCTGCACCCGTCGGCCGTCTCGATGCCGTCGCACCCGCCGTAGCTCTCCATCCACCGCGAGTCGTAGGTGGAATAGACCTGGCTGCCGTCCTCGGCGTCGGGGTCGTGGATCTCGCCGACCCAGAAGGTCGTGGAGACGATGTCCGTGTGCCACGGGTATTTCTCGTGACCCTGGGAGACGACGATCACCGTCGTGCACGCGACGAGCACCGCGACGGCGGCGACGGCCAGCACGATGGTGCGCCGGGTCTTTCGGGTGCGCACTGCCACCTCGGGATCCTCTTCCGTTGTCGGTTCGCGGAGGGACAGGCCGGTCCCGCCCGGGGTCGGTGCGTCGCCCGCGCCCGCCTGCCGCATCACCATGACGACGCCAGGTTGTTCAGGGGAGCGAGGTTGTACAGGGACGCCAGGCTGTCCGCCGGCGCGGAGAATGTCCGCCGCACCTGCGCCAGGGTGGCCCCGACGGTGCGTGACACGAATTCGTCCCATGTGATGTCCACTTCCTGGCTGTAGTCGTCGGTGACGAGCGTCCCGGCCTCCCGGAGGTTCAGGCCGAAGCTCAGTCCGTCGACGCCGTCGGGGACCGGCGGCGTCGTGAAGGTCGCGTGGAGCCATTCCTCGGTCGGGAGGTAGGGAGGGCTCGAGGTCCAGTGCCGCCAGGCCCCGTCCTCGTCACGGACGTAGATCTCGAACTGCGTCTCTCCCGTCGACCTGTACCAGGCGCCGAGATCGTACGCCCTGCCCGCCTCCACCGGAGGGGAACACGTGCCCAGGTCCATCACCGGGAGCAGCTTGGCATCACCGCCCACGTAGTCCGCCAGGTCCAGCCGGGCGGCGGCGTCGCCGGTGCGGGCGTCCTCCACCATGGTGAAGGAGGGGTGGTTCTCCCCCCAGCCGACGCCCTGCCAGCAGGCCGGCAGGGCGTCGAGGTGGCCGGGTGTCTCCAGGCCGTGGTTCCGGACGAGGTTCCCGGAGCGGGGTTTCGGCGGGTAGTCCATCGTGGCCTGCTCCGGTCCTCCGATGACCTCGCGCACCGTCCTGACCTCGGTGCCGAGCGCGGAGCGTGCGGCCAGCCACGCCACGAAGTCCTCGAACACCGATGGGCGGACGGACAGCGTGTTGCCGGAGTCGTCGACGTGGTGGAACGTCAGCTGCAGCCACCCACCCGTGGTCTCGGCCTCGGTGACGGCGCTCTGGAGGTCCGCCAGGGTCCAGGTGTTCTCGACCTGGTTCGGTGCCCTGGTCCTGAAGGGATCGGCGGGCGCGATGGTCTCGGCGACCGGGCAGTTCCTGCAGGTGTACGTCACCCGCGGGACCTCCGGGCTCTTGATGTCGCCCAGGCCCCGGGCGCTGTTGTAGCCGCACCCCTCGACGATCCGCTCCAGGTTGAGGCTGGCTTCACCGAAGGGGTAGGCGAAGTCGGTGGCGTCGAATCCGAGTTCCACCAGTTTGCTCCTGTCGTTGCACACTTGGCGCTGCGCCTCCTCGGCGTCCATCTCCGCCAGATCGGCGTGGTTGACGGTGTGGCCGCCGATCTCATGACCGGCGGCCTCGAGGTCTCGCAGCTGGGCGAGGGTCATCCTGGTCGGCAGCGCGTCCCCCGGCCCCGGCTCCTCCGCGATCAGGCCCGACGACACGAAGAAGGTGCCCTTGAGTCCGTGGCTGGTGAGCACCCGGGCGGCGTCGACCTGGTCGTCGTTGCCGTCGTCGAAGGTCAGGCTCACCACCGTCGACGGTGCAGGCGCATCGTCGGCGGCGGTCTCGGCGCGCACGGAGGCGAACGCCGGTGCCGATCCGCCGAGCGACGCACCGAGCAGGAGGACGAGGAGCAGCAGCGCCACCGTCGTGCCGACCGGATCCGCGGGATACCCTGGGTCCCCGTTGCCGGGGCGACGTGCGGCCCGCCGCTGGAGGATCCTCGGGACCCTCCTGCGACGGGTGCGTGTCACCTACTGGCTCCTGCCGGCACCTCGCCCGAAGCGGTCGAGAGCATCGACTTGGCCACCTTGAGGATGATCGTGTCCACGGTCGTGGTCGGCTTGAACCGGACGAGGCGCCCCGCGAGCGAGTTGTCGGGCACCCTGCGCCGCATGTCCTCGTAGCCTGCGCCGTAGGCCTCCTCGTAGGGGACGAGGCTGACGACGCTGCTGCTGCCGAGCAGCTTGATCGCCCTCTCCGCCAGATCGAGGATGGAGATCTCCTGCAGGCCGCCCAGGTTCACGGCGAGCCCGCGGGTGGCGGGCTCCTCCGCGATCCGTACCATCGCCGGGATGACGTCCCCGACGTAGGAGAAGCAGCGGGTCTGCCGGCCGTCCCCGTACACGGTGAGCGGCTCTCCCCGGAGTGCCTGGCCCACGAGGTTCGGTACCACCATGCCGTAGCGGCCGGTCTGGCGCGGCCCGACGGTGTTGAACAGGCGGACGATGGAGACCTGCAGCCCGTACTCGCACCAGTAGGCGTGGGCGAAGGCCTCGTCGATCCCCTTGGCCGCGGCGTAGGTCCACCGCGACTTGAGCGGTGAGCCGAGGATGCGGTCGGAGTCCTCGGACAGGCGGTCCGCGGTGTTCTTGCCGTAGATCTCGCTGGTCGAGGCCAGGAGCAGGTCCACACCGGCGTCCCGGCAGGCGTCGAGGACCACCTCCGTGCCGTGGATGTTGGTCCGCAGGCTCTCGAGGGGGTGATCCACGATCAGGTGCACGCCGACCGCGGCCGCCAGGTGGAAGACGCGGTCGGATCCGCTGATCACCGCGCGGACGGCGTCGCGGTCGAGGATGCTGCCCTCGTGGAACGTGAAGGCCGGATTGTCCCGCACGTCCCTGAGGTTCTCCAGCGAACCGGTGGACAGGTCGTCCAGCACCGTGACGGTGTCGCCGGCGTTCAGCAGATATTCGGTGAGGTGGCTGCCGATGAAGCCGGCGCCGCCCGTGATGACAGTTCTCATGCTTGTTCTCCCAGCTGAAATGGTTGGAGGCTGATTTGTCTAGAGGTGGTAGATGTTCGACCCGAGGGGGAGACGGAACGTCGAGTCCAGGACCGGGACCTCGGGGGAGATCCAGGTGACGTCCGCCGCGCTGTGCGCCGTGTGCAGGAGGATCAGATCGGCCTGGAAGGCGTCCGGCTCCGCGTCGTGCTCGAGCATGGTGCCGTCACCGAGGCGCACGGTGGGGATCAGGTGGTCGTGGTAGGCGACGACCGCTCCCTCGTCCATGAGGCTCGACAGGATCTCGAGCGCCGGCGACTCCCGCAGGTCCTCGACGTCGGGCTTGTAGGCGACGCCGACGACCAGGATCCGGGCGGAGTGCAGGCCCATGTCGCGGTCGGAGAGGATCTTGCGGATCCGGTCCACCACCTTGCCCGGCCGGGCGGCGATCGCGTTCATCGCCTGCTCGATCACCGGGGTGGACAGCCGCAGCTTCCGCATCTGCCAGAGCAGGTAGTGCGGATCGCACGGGATGCAGTGGCCTCCCACGCCCGGGCCCGGCGTGAACGCCATGAAGCCGTAGGGCTTCGTCGCCGCGGCCCCGATCACTTCCATGACGTCCAAATCCAGCGAATGGGACATATCGGCGAATTCGTTCGCCAGGCCGATATTTACGGCACGGAAGGTATTCTCGACGAGTTTCGTCATCTCGGCGGCGTCCGCGGAACTCACGACATGAATGGATCGCGTATAGGTGCCGATAAGGGCCACGGCCGCCGTCGTGCAACTCTTCGTGATTCCGCCGACCACGCGGGGTACGTCCTCGTGCGCGAAATTGTCGGCCCCGGGGTTTATGCGTTCCGGGCTGAAGGCGAGGTGGATATTGCTTCCGGGGATCAGCCCGCGCCGGGCCAGGGGGGTCGCCAGCAGATCCCGTGTGGTGCCGACGTATGTGGTGGAGGTCAGGAGCAGCAGCTGACCGCTCACGGCCTGTTCGACGACGGTCTCGCAGGCGCTGCTGAGGATCGCCAGATCGGGGACCAGGTAGGCGTCGACCGGTGTGGGGACGCAGATGATGACTGCCGCGGCCTGGGAAAGACGTGCCGAGTCAGTGGTCAGTTCGAAGTACGGGTCGGCCAGGGCCTGGGTCAGGCGCTCCCGGTCGGAAGTCACGAGGTCGGCGCGGCCGCTCCGGATGACGTCCAGGCGGACCGGGCTCGCGTCGACGCCGAGGACCCGTGCGCCGGCGGCGGTGAACGCCAGCGCGGTCGGCAATCCGACGTATCCCATGCCGACGATCGCGACGTCGAATTCGAAGGCCGGTTCCTGTTGTTCCAGGGCCGTGTCGAATAGCGTGGTGGATGAGTCCAAGAGCTTCGGTGCGCTGTGCCTGTTCGATAACTGCGGACCAGCAACCAGATTTCCAGTCATAACTTCGTCCTTTTTTGAGCGGCGATACCGTCGCTGGTTCGGGAGGTGACCAACAAATGCCCGGCATTTTTGAGAGGAGCCGTGGAACAATGGCGACGTGCGCTGAATTCATCGCCCGTCGCTAGAACTCTACGAAGGGCTTTCCGCTCGCACACGAGTGAATTCCACTCGACTCCGCCACGAAACACTTGCAAGTACCACCTGTGGACCCCTGCCGACTACCCGTTGGGGCACGAGTCATTACTGGCGTGGCCGTCGCCGCGGGTCTAGGGTATTCGCCCTGTTCGCGCCGGACGGCAGCCGTTAGGGTGATGGCGTGGACTTCGACTGGCTCCGGATCTCGTGCCTGTCCTTCCCCGGCGCCTACGAGGACTATCCCTTCGGCCCGGGCATCGCGGTGTTCCGTGTCCGGGCGGATCGGCGGGCGGATCGGCGGGTGGCTCGGGGCGATCAGGAGGGCGGGACGCGGCATCCCGGGAAGATCTTCGCCCTCGCCGGGGTGGACGCGGACCCGCCGTCGATCTCCCTGAAGTGCGATCCGGCCCTCGCCGAGCAGCTGCGGGCGGCCCATCCCGAGATCACGGGCGCGTGGCACCTCAACAAGAAGCACTGGAACGGGGTGAGGCTCGACGGCGGCCTCCCGGCCGCGACGGTGCGGGACATGATCGAGGACTCCTACGACCTCGTCGTCGCGTCCCTGCCCGCAGCGGACCGGCGGGCACTGGGCTGGCCGGTCCACGCCCCGTCGGAGGTCACCTGAAAGGACCCACGAGGAGTGCGCCGCGCGGTGCCCGGAGGGCGCGCCGGGTGGGGGACAGCGAGCGGCGGCTAGCGGATGCCCTGCGCGTCGAGGATGGCGTCCTCCTCCTCCTCGGAGGAGGGCCGGCGGCGCCGGCGGTCCGGGCGGGGAGCGGCGCCGTCCTGCTCGGCGTCGCTCCTGCGCTGCTGCCGCGCCGCGTAGCCCAGGCCCACGAAGGCCAGCACGCCGAAGGCGAACCACTGCAGGGAGTAGGAGAGATGCGGGCCCTCGTCGATGGAGGGCTTCGGCGCGGCGATCGGGGTCTCCGCGGCCGCCGGCCGTTCGAGGGCGAGGAGGCCGTAGGCGGCGTCCTGCAGCGGGTAGTCGAGCGTGTCCGCGAGCGCCGGGAGGTCGATGGAGGCCACCTGGCCCTCGGGAGCGCCGCGGTTGACCGCGGGTTCGCCCGGCTTCGTCCGGGCGGTGACCTCGACCCGGCCGGCGGGCGGGGCGGGGATCTCGTCGGGGTGTCCGGCTTCGGCGTTGCCGATGGGCAGCCAGCCGCGGTCGATGACGACGGCCGTGCCGTCGTCGAGCCTGAGGGGTGTCAGGACCTCGTAGCCCGGCTGTCCGTTCAGCGGGCGGTTGCGGACCACCACCTGGTGCTCGACGTCGTACGTCCCGACGAAAGTGACGGGTGTCCACTCGCTATCCGGGTCGTACCTGTCGAATCCGTTCGTCCCGGGCAGGTAGCGCGCCGGCGAGGCGTCGTAGTTGGCCTCGATGCGCTGGATGTTCTCCACCACGGCTTCGCGGCGGTCGAGCTGCCAGCGGCCGAGCCCCACGCAGCCCGCGGCCAGCACGATCACCATGGCCAGCCAGCCGAGCCAGCGGGCGGACAAGAGGAAGCGGTACACCTAGCGGGTCTCCATCGGTCGGTCGGCGGTGAGGGGGAGGGTCTGCTTCCAGAGGCCGCGGTCCCGGAGGTAGTCCTCGAACCACGCGACGTGGTCGGGGCACGATGCCCACGCCTTACGGCGCTCGGGCGTGTGGATGCGCGGGTTGTTCCACAGCAGCTGCCACGCGGCGTCCTGCCGGCAGCCCTTGCGCGAGCACACGGGGACCTCACCCGCCGCACGCTGCGGTGCCGCGAACAGCGAGAGACCCGCCGTCGATGCGACCGCGGGTCCCGGGGGCGGCACTGCGTCAGGCACCGGGGGTACCGGGCCCGGCCGCGTGGGAACCGTGCGCGCGGTCCGCGGTGTCGTCGATGACCTCGCCGCTCAGGACGGCCTCGCCGTCGTCAGGGTCGGTGTCGAGGACCTTCGCCTCGATCTCGCGGACCGGGGCGCGGTCGATCAGCGCATCGCTGTGGCGGATGTTGCTCGTGTCACTGCCGCCGTTCGCCACGATCACGGCGAAGTACGGCAGGAACACCGCTCCGGCGATCATGACCCACTGCAGCCACACATAGGGGACCACGAAGACCAGGACGAAACAGACGAGACGGATGCTCATCGACACCGTGTACCTGATCATGCGGGTGCGCATCTCGTCGCTGTGTCCGACACGAGCGTCGGAGATGCTGTGGACGTCTGTGTTGTGCTTCGATTTGTTGCTCATCACACTCCAAAGAGACTCCCTCAATTGTCTCACTCCGGGCTCCGTTCCCGAAGTTGAGGGATGCCCCGCTAGGATCGTCGGGATAGTTTGACGGAGACAAGGTGGGCCGCTGCCGGCCCACGGACAGAGGAGTTCCCCCTTGGCACCTGGTGCAGACAGCAAGACGACGGCGACCGGTCGGAGCGTCCTCATCACAGGCGGCAACCGGGGCATCGGGCTTGCTATCGCAAAGGTATTCGTAGCCAACGGCGACAAGGTTGCCATCACCTACCGAAGTGGTGACGTCCCCGAGGGGATGCTCGGCGTCAGGGCCGACGTGACGAGCGAGGAGCAGATCGACGCCGCCTTCACGCAGGTCGAGGCCGAGCACGGCCCGGTGGAGGTCCTCGTGGCCAACGCCGGCATCACCCGCGACGTCCTGCTCCTGCGCATGAGCGAGAGTGACTTCACCGACGTCATCGACACCAACCTCACGGGGGCGTTCCGCGTGGTCAAGCGCGCCTCCCGCGGCATGATCCGCCTCCGGCGCGGCCGCGTCATCCTGATCTCGAGCGTCACGGGCCTGTACGGCGCGCCGGGGCAGATCAACTACTCGGCGTCCAAGGCGGGCCTCGTCGGCATCGCCCGGTCCCTGACCCGGGAGCTGGGCTCCCGCGGCATCACGGCGAACGTCGTCGCCCCCGGCTTCATCGACACCGACATGACGGCCGAACTGCCGGAGGAGACCCGCAAGAGCTACCTCGCCACGATCCCCGCCGGGCGCTTCGCATCCCCCGACGAGGTGGCCGGGGTCGTGTCCTGGCTGGCCGGTGACGCCGCCGGCTACATCTCGCGGTGCGGTCATCCCGGTCGACGGCGGCCTCGGCATGGGCCACTGACACCCGCCCACCGGCACCCCCAGCACCACCACCCGTACGGTCCCCGGCGCCGCCGGCACCATCCCTGATTCCGAGCACAAGGAGCACCATGGCCACCCTCGAGGGAACCACAGCGATCGTCACCGGATCGTCCCGCGGCATCGGCGCGGACGTCGCGCAGCTGCTCGCCGCGCAGGGCGCGGCGGTCGTCGTCAACTACCGGCAGAAGGCACCCCGCGCCACCAAGGTGGTCGCCGGCATCGAGGCGGCGGGCGGCAGGGCCGTCGCGGTGGGCGCCGACCTGACCACTCCCGAGGGGCCGGCGGCGCTGGTCGACGCCGCCGTCTCGTCCTTCGGCGGACTCGACCTGCTCGTCCTCAACGCCTCGGGCGGCATGGAGACGTCGATGGGGGAGGACTACGCCCTGCGCCTGAACCGTGACGCACAGGTCGCCATGCTCACGGCCGCCGTCGAGGTCATGCCCGCGGGCTCGCGCGTGGTCTTCATCACCAGCCACCAGGCGCACTTCATCGAGAAGGTGGAGACGATGGACGCCTACGAGCCGGTGGCCCGGAGCAAGCGGGCCGGCGAGGACGCGCTGCGCGCCCTGATCCCGCAGCTCGAGGAGAAGGGCATCTCCCTCGTCGTCGTGTCCGGGGACATGATCGAGGGCACCGTGACCGCCACGCTGCTCGACCGTGCGACGCCCGGGGCCATCGAGGCCCGCCGCCAGGAGGCCGGGCGCCTGTACTCGGTCGCCGAGTTCGCCGCGGAGATCGTCCGGATGGCGACCGCCGACGTCCCCACCGGCCACACGGAGTACGTGGGCGGTGCCGAGGACTTCCTCGCCAAGGGCTGAGCCCTCCGGGGTGCGCTCGGTGCCGCGGCACCTGCTTGCCGGACGCCCTGACGGTGGCAGGCGGTCGGTTGCCGCCGGTCCCGCCTGCGGTCTTCGACCGGTCGCGCCTGCCGGCCGCCCCAGACGGTCCCATCACGGTCGCGAGCGGCCGGACGACGGTCTGCCCCGCCCGGCGGTCTCCGGCAGGTCAGGGACGGGCCGCGGACGCGTCAGAGGCCGGCGAGGTGCCGCACGACGTCGAGGTCGGGCAGGTCGAGCGCGGCGTCGGCCACCGCCCTCACGGCGGGTTTCGCCCTGAACGCCACGCCGAGCCCCGCGGCCGCGAGCATGTCCAGGTCGTTCGCGCCGTCCCCGACGGCGATCGTCGCCGCGAGCGGCACGCCGGAGCGGTCGGCCTCGGAACGGAGCACCCGTTCCTTCTCCTGGCGGTCGACGACGGCGCCGGCCACCCGGCCGGTGAGCACCCCGGCGTCGATCTCGAGGTCGTTCGCGGTCGCGAAGGAGAGGCGGAGACGCTCGGCGAGCGGTGCCAGCACCTGGGAGAAGCCGCCCGAGACGACTCCGACCCGGTGCCCCGCCTCCCGGTACGCCGCGACGAGCTGCTCCGCGCCGTCGCTCAGCTCGATCCGGGCGACGACGTCGTCGATCACGGAGGCCGGCAGCCCCGCGAGGGCGCGCACCCGGTGGTGCAGGGACTGGGCGAAGTCGAGTTCGCCCCGCATGGCGGCCTCCGTCACGGCGGCGACCTCGGCCTCGCGGCCCGCGTGGGCGGCGAGCAGTTCGATGACCTCCTGCTTGATGAGCGTCGAGTCGACGTCCATGATCAGCAGCTTCGGGCCGGGCGCGTACACCGGCTGCGGGACGAGCGCTGCGCCGATACCGGTCGCGGCGCTCCAGCCGGACAGGCCCGCCCGCACCGCCGACGACGAGCCGGAGGGCAGCGTGATGTCGAGGGTCAGCACGTCGTAGGTCGCGGCCGCCGCGGGGGACTCACCCCGGATCTCCACGCCGAGTCCGCGCAGGGCCGCCCTCAGGCCGTCCCGGTGTCCGCCGTCGAGGTGCTGCGCGTAGGCGAGGACCCTGGCGTCGTCCGGCATGTACCCACTCCTGTCCGCGCCGTCGGCGGCGCCGTCCTGTCCTGGTCGCGGTCGTGGTGCCGCCCGTCGATGCGGCACCGCGTACCGCCGGGCGTGTCAGGCGTCCCGGCCGGCGACGGGCGCCGTCCGCACGGCCCGGTGGTTTCGCCACGGAGCCGCTCCTTAGCCTAGTGTCTAGGACCATGTGCAACGTTCTGGAACTGGCGGGAGTGAGCCTCGTCAGGGGCGGCAAGACCCTCATCGACGACATCGACTGGCAGGTCCGGGAGGGCGAGCGCTGGGTGGTCATGGGTCCCAACGGGGCAGGCAAGACCACGCTGCTCCAGCTCGCCGGAGCCCGCCTGCATCCCACGCGCGGCGTCGTCGGGATCCTCGACGAGGTCATGGGCGCGGTGGACGTCTTCGAGCTGCGCCCCCGCATCGGCCTCGCCTCGGCCGCTTTGGCCGCCCAGGTACCGGACCACGAGACCGTGCTCGACGTCGTCGTCACGGCGTCCTACGGCGTGACCGGGCGGTGGCGCGAGCAGTACGAGCGCCTCGACGAGCGCCGGGCGTTCCGCCTGCTCGACACCTGGGGTGTGTCCCGCTTCATGAACCGCCGCTTCGGCTCCCTCAGCGAGGGGGAGCGCAAGCGGGTGCAGATCGCCCGGGCCCTCATGGCGGACCCGGAGCTGCTGCTCCTCGACGAGCCGGCCGCCGGCCTCGACCTCGCCGGCCGCGAGGACCTCGTGAAGCGCCTCGCCGAGCTCGCCCGCGACGAGGACGCGCCCGCGATGGTGCTCGTCACGCACCACCTCGAGGAGGTCCCGCCGGGCTTCACGCACGCGCTGCTGCTCCGTGACGGCGCGGTCGTCTCCGCGGGCCCCATCGGCGGCGTGCTGACCGAGGAGAACCTCGGCGCCGCGTTCGACGTCGCCCTGAAGGTCACCGAGGAGAACGGCCGCTACAGCGCCGTCGCCAGGGCGTGAGCACCGCCCCCGGCGTCCCCGCGGGCGTGGTGGGCCGCTGATGCCCCTGATCGAGCTCGACACGGCCGACGATCCGAGGATCGCCGACTACCGCAACCTCACCGACGTCCAGCTGCGCCTCGCCCGGGAGCCTGCCGAGGGCCTCTACATCGCGGAGAGCTCCAAGGTGCTGCGCCGGGCCGTCGACGCCGGGCACGCGCCGCGCTCGTTCCTGCTGGCTCCCAAGTGGCTGCCGGACCTCGAGGACGTGCTCGCGCGGTTCCCGTCCGTGCCGGCCTTCGTCGCGCCGGAGGCGACGCTCGAGGCGATCACCGGATTCCACCTGCATCGCGGCGCCCTCGCCGCGATGCACCGTCCGGCGCCGCTGCCGCTCGCCGACCTCCTGGCCTCCGCCCGCCGCGTCGCGGTGATCGAGGACATGGTGGACCACACCAACCTCGGCGCCGTGTTCCGGTCGGCCGCCGCGCTCGGGATCGATGCCGTCCTGATCAGCCCGCGCAGCGCCGATCCGCTCTACCGGCGCGCGGTGCGCGTCAGCATGGGCAGCGTCTTCCAGGTGCCCTGGGCGAGGCTCGGCTCCTGGCCGGAGGACCTCGCCGCCGTCCGCGGCGCCGGCTTCACCCTCGCGGCCCTGGCGCTCACCCCCGGAGCCGTGCCGCTCGGTGCGTTCCCCGCCCGGGAACACGAAAGGCTCGCCCTGCTGCTCGGCACCGAGGGGGCAGGCCTGACCGACGCCGCCCTCGCCCAGGCCGACGTCGCCCTGACCATCCCCATGCACGGGGGCGTGGACTCCCTGAATGTCGCCGCGGCAGCCGCCGTCGCGTTCTGGGAGTGCCGGTACGACGACGCCCCGCCCGCGGTTTAGCGGCGGGGCGGCTCCTGCGCTAGTATTACTAGCTGGCCCAGTCGCCAACCTTTCAATCCCCCGTGCCTGGCAAAATCCAGGCAACCAGAGAAGGTAGTCCCGTGAAGTCTGATATCCACCCCAAGTACCAGTCGGTCGTTTTCCGCGACCTGGCCTCCGACAAGGCGTTCCTGACCAAGTCCACGGTCGGCTCGTCCAAGACCATCGAGTGGGAAGACGGCAACACCTACCCCCTCATCGAGGTCGAGATCTCCTCGGAGTCGCACCCGTTCTACACGGGCAAGCAGCGCATCATGGACTCCGCCGGCCGCGTCGAGCGCTTCAACGCCCGCTTCAAGGGCTTCGGCGGCAAGAAGTAGTCCAGCTCCGCACCGGACGCACGGGCCCGAGCCTGTCCTCGAGGAAAAGCCACGCCCCTCCGGCGTGGCTTTTCCCGCTTAAGACGCACTGATCCGGAGTCCCCGGCGCGGGCCCAGGCCAGGCACCACGACCTGCAGCAGGACCTGCAGCACGACAGAGAACGCCACCACGACACCCACCACGACACCGAGGCGCCCGGCGGGCGGTCCGGAGAGGTCCAGATCATGACATCGGCATCGGCATCGGCATCGGATACGGCACGCCTGCACGGCGAGTTCAAGACACCGGGCGGCAAGCTCACGGCCGTGGACCTCACGGTCCGGGACGGTCGCCTCGCGGACGTCTCCGTCAACGGCGACTTCTTCCTCGAACCGGACGAGGCGCTCCTCGACATCAACGCGGCGCTCGAGGGTCTCCCCGCCGACACGGCCCCGGGGGAGCTCGCCGCCGCCGTCACGGCACGCCTGGACCCGTCGGCCGTCCTGTTCGGGTTCTCGGCCGAAGCGATCGCCACGGCCGTCCGCCGTGCCCTGGGCAGGGCCACGAGCTTCGCGGACCACACCTGGGAGATCATCCCGCCCACGCCGCTCTCCACCGCGATGCACGTCGCCATGGACGAGGTCCTCACGCACGACGTCGGCACGGGTGCGCGGAATCCCACCCTCCGGTTCTGGGAGTGGCAGTCGCCCTCCGTGGTGATCGGCAGCTTCCAGTCCATGCGCAACGAGGTGGACCCCGACGGGGCTGTCCGGCACGGCGTGACGGTGGTCCGGCGGATCAGCGGCGGGGGAGCCATGTTCATGGAGCACGGCAACGCCATCACCTACTCCATCTACGTCCCCCAGTCGCTCGTGGACGGCATGAGCTTCGCCGACTCGTACCCCTTCCTCGACGCCTGGGTCATGGAGGCACTGCAGGAGCTCGGTATCACCGCCTGGTACCAGCCCCTCAACGACATCGCCACCGAGCTGGGGAAGATCGGCGGTGCCGCGCAGAAGCGGCTCGCGAACGGCGGGATGCTGCACCACGTGACCATGAGCTACGACATCGACGCGGACAAGATGCTCGAGGTGCTCCGCATCGGCAAGGAGAAGATGTCGGACAAGGGGACGAAGAGCGCGAAGAAGCGCGTCGATCCGCTGCGCCGCCAGACGGGCAGGACCCGCGAGGAGATCATCGACGTCCTGATGAGCACCTTCCGCCGGCGCTACGGCGCCGTGGACGCCACCCTGTCCGAGGCCGAGCTCCGCCGCGCCGAGCAGCTCGTGGCGGAGAAGTTCGGCACGGAGGACTGGCTCTACCGCGTACCCTGAGCCCGGGCCTGCGCCCTCAGCGACCGCAGCAGGTGGTCCCGCTCCTCGATGATGATGCGGCGCAGCGCCGCGGGCGCGTCGGCGTGTGCGAGGAGCCACGCGTCCGTCCTCACGACGACGGGGTGCCGGTCGGGTGCGCCGTCGAGGTCCTGGTGGCCCGGGTACAGTCCGCGCACGATCCTGCTCGCCATCTCGATCCCGCGCGTCGCCCAGACCTCGCGGATCATCTCGAAGTAGGGCTCCTCGTACCGTCCCAGCAGGTCGCTCCCGCCGATCATGAAACCCTCGATCGCGGCGCCGAGCAGCTCGTTGGAGAGCCGCTCGCCCCGCACGGCTTCCTCCCACGTGGCCTTCTTGATGGCGGCGTCGGGGATGGCGGCCGAGGCCAGCGTGAAGCCCACGCGGCCTGACGCCGTGGCGTCCTCGGCGCGCTGCGCCTCCAGCTCCCCGGTCCGCAGCCGCTGCTGCGCGGCGAGGCCCTGCAGGAAGAACCAGCGCAGCTCGGCGTCGAGGGGCAGGCCGGCGATCTCCTCGTCGCCGTCGAGCACGGACCGGACGACGTCGGCCGCGCGCGGTGCGGTCCGGGCGGCGGCGGCGAGGGCGCGCGCCCAGGCGAGCTGCAGGTCGGATCCTGGGTCCGCCGCGCGCAGGCCGCCCGCCAGGAAGTCGCCCAGGCGGTCGCGGAGCCCGGGGCGGACAGCCGCGGGGGCGAAGCGTTCCACGGCCGTCCGGGCGTTGGCCAGGAGGACCTGCAGGACGCCGACCCCGGTCTCGGCCGGGGCGGCGAGCATGACCGCGTCCAGGTAGGAGGTGGCCGGCATCTCCGCGTCCCGGGTCGCGGACCAGAGGGCCGTGAGGCAGGTGGCGCGTGCCAGGGGGTCCTGCAGGAGGTGGATCGAGGTGAGGAGGGTCGCGAGGGACCGCTCGTCGAAGGAGACCTTCGCGTAGGTGAGGTCGTCGTCGTTGACCAGCAGGAGGTCGGGCTGCTCGGAGCCGACGAGCGCGGGCACCGGGGTGCGTGCCCCCTCGACGGTCACGGGCTCGGCCGCCGTGCGGACCAGCCGGCCGTCGCCGTCGAACGTGTAGAGGCCGAGCCGGATCCGGTGGGGACGGGGCTCGCCGCGCCCCGTCACCGGGTCGACGGCGTCCTGCACGATCGTGACGTCGGTGAGGACACCGTCGACGGTGGCCACCTCGGCGCGCAGCGACGGCACGCCCGAGGTCTCCAGCCAGGCGCGGGACCAGCCCGCGAGGTCCTGGCCCGTGGCGGCCGCGAGGACGTCGAGCAGATCGGCGAGGGTCGTGTTCCCGTACTCGTGCTTCCGGAAGTACTGCCGGGCGGCCCGGGTGAAGGCGTCCCGGCCCACGAACGCCACGAGCTGCTTCAGCACCGAGGCCCCCTTGGCGTAGGTGATGCCGTCGAAGTTCTGCTTCGCCGCCTCGAGGTCGGGGATGTCCGCGACGATCGGGTGGGTCGTCGGGAGCTGGTCCTGCACGTAGGCCCAGGACTTGCGGCGGTTGGCGAAGCTCACCCACGAGGTCTCCCAGCGCGTGGCCTCGGCCACCGCGAGGGCGCCCATGTAGTCCGCGAAGGATTCCTTCAGCCACAGGTCGTCCCACCAGCGCATGGTCACGAGGTCGCCGAACCACATGTGCGCCATCTCGTGCAGGATCGTGTTCGCCCGCCCCTCGCGCTGTGCCTCGGTGGCGGCGGACTGGAACACGTAGTTCTCGGTGAAGGTGACGAGGCCCGGATTCTCCATGGCCCCGAGGTTGTACTCGGGCACGAACGCCTGGTCGTACTTGCCGAACGGGTAGGGGTAGTCGAACAGGTCGTGGAAGAAGTCGAGGCCGCGCCTGGTCGTGTCGAAGATCTCCGGGGCGTCGAAGGACGGCGCCAGCGAGCGGCGGCAGTAGAGGGCGAGCGGGACCTCGAGTCCCTCCGCCGCCGTCCCCGCCGCACCGGTCCACGCCGCGGTCTCCCGGTGGTACGGGCCGGCGAGCACCGTCGTGATGTACGTCGAGATGCGCTGGGTGGGCGCGAAGACCCACCGTGCGGTGGGAGCGGCTGCCCCCTCCACGGGCTCCACGGCCGTTTCGGCACCGTTGGAGGCCACCGTCCAGTCCGCGGGCGCCAGGACGCTGAAGGAGAAGGATGCCTTCAGGTCCGGCTGCTCGAAGCAGGCGAAGACGCGCCGGGCGTCCGCGGGCTCGTACTGCGTGTAGAGGTAGGTCTCCCCGTCCGCCGGGTCCACGAAGCGGTGGAGTCCCTCACCGCTCGAGCTGTAGCGCGCCAGTCCCTCCACCCGTACCGTGTTCCGGTCGGCGAGGTCGTGGAGCGCCACGCGGGCGCCGTCGGCCGCTGCGGGATCGAGCACCTTCCCGTTGAGTTCCAGCGCCGTGACGTCCCCGATGAAGTCGAGGAAGGTGGAACTGCCCGGCTGCCGGCAGGAGAAGACCACTGTGGTGACGGTGCGGTAGGTGCCGGCGTCGGGGTCGCGTGCCCCGGAGAGATCCAGTTCGACGGTGTAGCTCTCGGTCTGCAGCAGGGCCGACCGGCCGGCTGCCTCGTCGCGGCCCAGATTCTCGTTCTCCATCCGGCCATTCAACCATGCACGCCGAGCCCGTTGTTTCCGGCAGATTAACTGCGCGTGTACCGGTGTGTGCGGGTGTGTACCGAGGGGTGATGCATGGCACTGTTGTCCCATGTCCGAGCTTTTCGCTGACTACGCAGCCGCCGCCCGCAAGACGCCCGCCTTCGACGAGATGTTCGACGCGGGGCACCTGCCGCGCACCGAGTACGGCCAGGTCGCCGCCGCCCTGGACGCACTGAATCTCGCCGCCGTCACAGCACGGGCCGACTCGATGGCCCGCACCTTCCTCGACCGGGGCGTCACCTTCGACTTCGCCGGGGAGGAACGTCCCTTCCCCCTCGACATCGTGCCGCGCGTGATCGCCGGCTCCGACTGGGACACGCTCGAGCGCGGCGTGGCCCAGCGCGTGAAGGCCCTCGAGGCGTTCCTCAACGACGTCTACGACAAGATGGCGGTGGTGTCCGACGGCGTGATCCCGCGCCGCCTCATCACCTCCAGCGCGCACTTCCACCGCGAGGTCGCGGGCTTCGCACCCGCGGGCGGGGTCCGCGTGCACATCTCGGGGATCGACGTGGTCCGCGACCAGCAGGGCACCTTCCGCGTGCTCGAGGACAACGTGCGCGTCCCCAGCGGAGTCAGCTACGTGCTCGAGAACCGCCGCGCCATGGCCAAGGGCCTGCCCGAGGCGTTCGGCCAGCAGCGCGTCCGCCCCGTCGAGGAGTATCCCCGGCGCCTGCTCGCCGCCCTCCGGAAGACGGCGCCCCCCGGCGTCGAGGATCCCACGGTGGTCGTCCTGACCCCCGGCGTGTTCAACTCCGCGTACTTCGAGCACACGCTGCTCGCCGGTCTCATGGGCGTGGAACTGGTCGAGGGCCGTGACCTCATCTGCCGTGGCAACCGCGTCTACATGCGGACGACGGGCGGGGGAGCAGCGCGTGGACGTCATCTACAAGCGCATCGACGACGAGTTCCTGGACCCGCTGCAGTTCCGTGCCGACTCCGTGCTCGGGTGCCCCGGCATCGTCAACGCGGCGCGCGCCGGCATGGTGACCATCGCCAACGCCGTCGGCAACGGCGTCGCCGACGACAAACTGGTCTACACCTACGTCCCGGACCTCATCCGGTACTACCTGGGCGAGGACCCGATCATCGCCAACGTGGACACGTACCGGCTCGAGGACGCCCCGGCGCGCGAGGAGGTCCTCGACCGGCTCGACGAGCTGGTGGTGAAGCCCGTGGACGGCTCCGGCGGCAAGGGTCTTGTCATCGGCCCGGACGCCACGAGGGCCGAGCTCGACACCCTCCGCGCGAAGATCCTCGAGGACCCGCGCGGCTGGATCGCGCAGCCCGTCCTGCAGCTCTCCACCGTGCCCACGATGTCCGGCGGCCAGTTCAGCCCCCGCCACGTGGACCTGCGCCCGTTCGCCGTGAACGACGGCGAGGACGTGTGGGTCCTGCCCGGCGGGCTCACGCGCGTTGCCATGAAGGAGGGCTCCCTGATCGTCAACTCCAGCCAGGGCGGTGGCTCCAAGGACACCTGGGTGGTCGACGGCGAGGTCCGCGCGCCCGGGGAGGGTGCGGCGCCGCCGGAGCGACCGGTGGCCGTCCGCGAGCGCACCAGCGTCTGGCCGATCGAGACCAACTGGCAGGACAAGCAGTCGGAACAGCAGCAGCAATGACGCAGGCACCCTCCGACACCCCTCACGCCGGCACCACCGGGCACCCCTCCGCCCCGACACCCCTGGAAGGCAGGACCCATGCTCAGCCGCATCGCTGAATCCCTCTTCTGGATCGGCCGCTATGTGGAGCGGGCCGACGGCACGGCGCGTATCCTCGACGTCCACCTGGAACGGCTCAACCAGATGCCCCTGGCGCAGCAGCGGGAGACCTCCCGCCAGCTGCTGGGCGTCATGGGCAGCAGGCCGGAGAAGGAGGACACCGACCTCGCGGACCTCCTGCAGGCGCTGGCCTACGACCGGACGAGCGCCACCTCGATCGCCGGTGCCCTCGGGGCCGCCCGGGAGAACGCCCGGCGTGCCCGCGAGACGGTCTCCAGCAGCGTCTGGGAGAGCCTGAACACCACCTGGTACGGCCTGACCCAGCACCGCAAGGACGTCGTCGGGACATACCGGTTCTGCCACTGGGTGGTGGAGCGCACCGCGATGGTGCGCGGGCTCTCCGACACCACCATGAGCCACGACGAGTCCTGGCAGTTCCTCGTGCTCGGCCGCAGCCTGGAACGGGCCGACATGACCGCCCGGATGCTCTCGACCCACGACGTGCACGCGGCCGGCCTCTCCTGGGTCAACATGCTGCGGTGCGCCGGCGCGTACGAATCGTTCCTGCGGACACGCCGGGCGTCCTTCGGGGACCAGCAGGCCGCCGAGTTCCTGCTCCTGGACCGCCTGTTCCCCCGCTCGATCGTCTACGCGCTGAGCGACGCCGAGAAGTGCCTGACCCAGCTCAACCCCGCGTACCAGCGCGTCGGCTTCATCAACGACGCGAGCCGGATCGTCGGTCAGGCCCGCACGTTCCTGGAGTTCCACCAGACCCGGGACCTGATGTCCGAACTGCCCGAGCACATGGACCGTGTCCAGAAGGCCTGCGCCAGGGCTTCGGACGCGGTCTCCCGTACGTACTTTTCCCAGGCGGACGAGCTGTCCTGGGTCGGAGAGGTCTCATGACACGCCTGCTGATCGAGCACCGCACCGGCTACGACTACCTCCGGCGCGTCTCGCTGTCCTACAACGAGGCGCGCATGACGCCGCTCACCGATCCGCAGCAGGTGGTCCTCGAGTCCACGCTGAAGGTCAGCCCGTCGAGCGCGGCCGTCGCCGGCTACCGGGACTACTGGGGGACCCGCGTGACGTCCTTCGACGTCCACGTGCCGCACGAGCACCTCGAGGTGACGGCCGTCTCCACCGTGGAGGTGAGCCGGGTCGAGCGCGTGCCCGCGGAGGACGAGATCCTCTCGTGGGAGGAGCTGGCCTCCCCGGACCTCGCGGATGGGTTCGCGGACTGGCTGGGCCAGACCGCCCTCAGCGAACCGGGCGCGGAGGTGCGGGAGCTCGTCGCCGACGTGGCGCGGGGCCTCAACCCGCACGAGGCAGCGCGGGCCGTGTTCGCCTGGCTGCGGACGCAGATGGCCTACGTGCAGGGGGCCACCGGGGTGCAGACCGACGCCCGCGCCGCGTGGGCGGAACGCAAGGGGGTGTGCCAGGACCTCGCGCACATCGCCATCGGTGCCCTCCGGAGCCTCGGCATCCCCGCCCGCTACATCTCCGGCTACCTGCACCCGCGCCGCAGCGCCGGCATCGGTGAGACCGTCGCCGGCCAGTCGCACGCCTGGGTGGAGTGGTACGACGGCGAGTGGCGGGGCTGGGACCCGACCAACAGCGGTCCGGCGAGCGACTTCCACGTCTCCGTGGCGCGCGGCCGCGACTACCGCGACGTCTCCCCGCTCAAGGGGATCCTGTCCGGCGGAGGCGGCTCCACCCTCAACGTGACGGTGGCGATCACGAGGCTCGCCTAGCCGCAGCGCGCGTCCGCGGACACCACGCCGGGACGGAGCAACGCCGGGATGGAAGAACACCGGGACGAGGACCGAAAGACAGGAGAAGGCCCCGGCGGATCGCCGGGGCCTTCTCCTGTGTCCGATGGGTCGCCCCGTCAGGACGGGGCGACCACCTGGCCCTTGCTGACGATCGTCAGCCCCGAGTCCGTCACGGAGAACCCCCGGCGGCGGTCCAGTTCGGCGTCCACGCCGATCTGCGCGCCCTCGGGGATGCGGACGTTCTTGTCGATGATGGCGCGGCGCACCACCGCACCGCGGCCCACGGTGACCTTGTCCAGGAGGACGCTGCCGGTCACCTCGGCCGCCTCGTCGATGAACACGTCGGTCGCCAGGATGGACGTCTGCACGGCACCGCCGGAGACGACCACGCCGGCCGAGACGATGGAGTCGTGCGCCTCTCCCGAGCGTCCCGAGGCGCTGCGCACGAACTTCGCCGGCGGGGAGACGCTCTGCCGCGTGTAGATCGGCCACTGCAGGTTGTAGAGGTTGAACAGCGGCAGGGGCGAGATGAGATCCATGTTGGCGTCGTAGTACGAGTCCATGGTGCCGACGTCGCGCCAGTACTGGCGGTCGCGGTCGGTGGCGCCCGGGATGTCGTTGGTGGTGAAGTCGTACACCGCGGCGTCGTTGCGTTCCACGAAGTAGGGGATGATGTCCCCGCCCATGTCGTGCTTCGTGTCCAGCCGGGCGGCGTCGTCCTCGAGGGCCTGCAGGAGGGCTTCACGGGTGAAGACGTAGTTGCCCATGGAGGCGAGGAAGCTGTTCGGGTCGTCGGGCAGCCCCGGCGTCGTCGCCGGCTTCTCCACGAATGCCTTGATCCGTCCGGGATTGTCCTGGTCCACCTCGATGACGCCGAACTGGTCCACCAGGTTCATCGGCTGGCGGACGGCGGCGACGCTGACGGACGCACCGCTCTTCACATGCGCGTCCACCATCTGCTCGAAGTCCATGCGGTACACGTGGTCCGCGCCGATCACCACGACGATGTCCGGCTGGGCGTCGTGGATGAGGTTCAGGGACTGGTAGATCGCATTGGCGCTGCCCAGGAACCAGCTCTTGCCGCGGCGCTGCTGCGCGGGCACCGAGGCGATGTACTGCTGCAGCTGGGTGGACATCCGCCACGTCTCGGAGATGTGCCGGTCGAGACTGTGCGACTTGTACTGGGTCAGCACCACGATCTGCAGATAGCCGGAGTTGACCAGATTGGACAGTGCGAAATCGATGAGCCGGTAGCTCCCGGCGAACGGTACAGCCGGTTTGGCCCTGTCCGCGGTCAACGGCATCAGCCGCTTGCCCTCTCCGCCTGCCAACACCACGGCAAGTACTTTCTTCGGTGCCACGTCCGACCCCCGCTCTTCCTTGAGTGTTCTGCGTTCCCCGACGGATGGTCGGCGAAGCGCCGAACCAGCCGTCCCGGAACCCTTCCGGTCTCCTCACACTAGAGGACTCCGACGCACTGCACTACGTTGGGATGGTGCGAATAGACATTGTGACCAAGGAGTTCCCGCCCGAGATCTACGGCGGCGCGGGGGTGCACGTCGCCGAGCTGAGCCGGGTCCTCGCCCCGCAGGTGGACCTGAGGGTCCATGCGTTCGGCGCGCCCCGCCCGGAGGACTACCACGGCGCCTCGGTGCTCTCCTACGGTGTGCCGGAGGGCCTCGCGCGGTCGAACGCCGCGGTGCAGACGCTGGGGACGGACCTGCAGATGCTGGAGGGCATCGGCGGCGCGGACCTGGTGCACTCGCACACCTGGTACGCCAACATGGCGGGACACCTCGCGTCGCTGCTGCACGGTATCCCGCACGTGCTGAGCGCCCACAGCCTCGAGCCGCTGCGTCCCTGGAAGGCCGAGCAGCTCGGCGGTGGCTACGCGCTCTCCTCCTGGGTGGAGAAGACCTCCTACGAGGCGGCGGCCGCGGTGATCGCCGTCTCGGCGGGGATGCGGGCGGACATCCTGCGCAGCTACCCCGACGTCGACCCCGGCAAGGTGCACGTGGTGCACAACGGCATCGACGTCTCCCTGTGGTCGCGTGACGAGGACGACGACGCCCTGCGGGCCCACGGGATCGACCCGGCCCGGCCCAGCGTGGTCTTCGTGGGCCGCAACACCCGCCAGAAGGGCGTCCCGTACCTCCTGCGCGCGGCCGCCCACCTGCCGGCCGATGTGCAGCTGGTCCTCTGCCTGGGCGCCGCCGACACCCCGGAGCTCGCCGCCGAGACGGAGGTGCTCATCGCGGACCTGCGGGAGAAGCGGGGTTCCGTGGTGCTCATCGAACGGATGTTGCCGCGCCGCGAGGTCATCCAGATCCTCAGCCACGCCACGGTGTTCGCCTGCCCGTCCATCTACGAGCCCCTCGGCATCGTGAACCTCGAGGCGATGGCCTGCGGCGCTGCCGTCGTCGCGTCCGCGACCGGTGGTATCCCCGAGGTGATCGACGACGGGGTGACCGGCACGCTCGTGCCCCTCGAGCAGGTCCAGGACGGCACGGGCACGCCGCTGGACCCGGAGAAGTTCGTCACGGACTTCGCGGCGGCCCTGAACGCCCTCGTGGCGGACCCGGCCCGGGCGTCCGCCATGGGCGTGGCCGGGCGCGAACGGGCGGAGCGGCACTTCGGCTGGGAGTCGATCGCCGAGACGACGCTCGGGGTGTACCGGAGCGTCCTCTAGCCTCCCGCGGGGAGCCTCGCCACGCATCGACGTCCGCGGCGGCCCGTCCGACGGCAGGAACGGCCGCCGGGAAGCCGGAAGCCCGGTGCTGTCCGACCTTCCGGCGGCGACGCGAGCGTGACCCGCCGGAGCCGGGACGCAGGTCCCGGCTCCGGGTGATCAGTGCTGCGGGCGACCCTTCGCGGCCTTCCTGGCCTTCTTCTCCTTGGCCGCACGCGCCAGCAGCGTCTTCTCGTCGATCGGGGCGTCCCCGCTCGCGCGGCGGCGGCGCGTGTACTCCGCCGCCTCCTTCTGGCGCTGCTGCTCCGCTCCACCGGCGACGACGGAGCGCACGTGCTCCGGGCCGTAGCCGAAGGCCTCGACGAGGTCGAGGGCGTGCGGGCGGATCTTCACCAGCAGCCGGTTGATGTAGCCGTCGAGCGTCCGGGCCCGCTGCGAGGACAGCCGCCCGTTCATCAGGAACCAGGCCAGGTCCTTCTCGATCAGGCACAGGCCGAACAGGTCGCGGAGGCGCGTGAGGACCTCCCGCGTGCCCGGGTCCTGGAGCTTCTTCAGCCCGCGGGTGAACGCCTCCCACTGCAGCAGCTCCGCGTGCGCGTGGGCCACCTCGATGAGCTCGTTCTGGTGCTCGTTGAAGAGCGCCGCGGACTGCTCCTGCGACATGCCCTTCGCCCCGCGCAGCACGGCGGCGACGGCGGCCACCCGGGCCTGCACCCGGTCGGTCAGCAGGTCGCGCTGGGTGTCCTCGTCCCGGAGGGCGAGCGCCGACTTCTTCCCGGACCCCGAGTCCGCCACCGTCTGGGCGACGCGCCGGAGCCCCGAGCGGTGCAGGGTCTTGCCTGCCGCCTGGGACACGGCGTACCGGGCGAGGACCCCGAAGTCCACGCCCTTGAACTCCTTGGCGTAGTCGGTCAGCAGGCGCTTGGCGACGAGCTGCAGCAGGACGGTGTTGTCGCCCTCGAAGGTCACGTACACGTCCAGGTCGGCGCGCAGCGAGGCGAACCGGTTCTCGATGAGGAACCCCTGCCCGCCGGTCGCCTCGCGGCATTCCTGCAGCGTGTCCAGCGCCAGCCAGGTGCTGAGCGGCTTCAGCGCGGCAGCCAGGGTCTCGAGGTCCTGGCGGTCCTCGTCGGTGTCCTGGTCCCCGGAGAAGACGCCGTCGAACTTCTCGAGGAGTTCCTCGTGCGCGAAGGCGGCCGCGTAGGTCGCCGCGAGGCGGGGCAGGAGTCGGCGCTGGTGCCGCTGGTAGTCCATCAGCACCTCCTCGCGGAGGTTCGAGGACGCATTGAACTGCCGGCGCTGCGTCGCGTAGGTGATTGCCGCGGTGAGGGCGAGCTTGCTCGCCGCGACGGCCGCTCCGTCCAGCGAGACGCGGCCCTGCACGAGGGTGCCGAGCATCGTGAAGAAGCGGCGGCCCGGGGAGGCGATGGTCGAACTGTAGGTGCCGTCCGCGGCGACGTCGCCGTAGCGGTTCAGCAGGTTGGTGCGCGGGACCCGGACGTCGGTGAAGTGCAGCCGCCCGTTGTCGATGCCGTTGAGGCCACCCTTGATGCCGTCGTCCTCCCCGCCCACGCCCGGCTTGAAGGAGCCGTCCTCGTTGCGCAGTTCCACGTAGAGGCCGTGGACGCCGTGGTTCACGCCGTTGGTGATGAGCTGCGCGAAGACGACGGCGGCACGCCCGTCGATGGCACCGTTGCCGATGTAGTCCTTCCAGGCGGCGCGGAAGGGGGTGTGGATGACGAACTCGTCCGTCTCCGGGTCGAAGGTGGCGGTGGTCGCGATGCTGGCCACGTCGCTGCCGTGACCGGTCTCGGTCATGGCGAAGCAGCCGGGGATCTCCATGTTCATGATGCCCGGCAGCCAGGCCTCGTGGTGCTGCTCGGTGCCGAGGTGCAGGACGGCGGAGCCGAAGAGGCCCCACTGCACGCCGGCCTTGATCTGCAGCGAGGGGTCGGCGACGACGAGCTCCTCGAACCCGGCGATGTTGCCGCCGTTGTCCTCGTCGCCGCCGAAGGCCTTCGGGAAGGCGCGGTGGACGGCCTTCTGGCCCACGAGGTAGTGGAGCTGGTCGAAGCAGCGCAGCCGGTGATCGGTGTGGGTGAGGCCCTCGATCTTGTGCAGCTCCGGACGTCCGGCGAGCTCGCGGGCGACGCGGCGGACGTGGGCCCACCGGCCGAGGAGCAGTTCGCCGAGCTCGGCCGTGTCCACGGTGGCCCGGTCGTCGTCCCGGATGCCGCTCGTGGCGGGAATCTGCTGCTGCCTGGAGAGGGTGTCGGTCATGGCGTGTCCTTCGCTGGTCGGCGGGTTGCGGGGGGAAGCGGGGCGGCCGGGACGAGATCCTCGTACCGGCTGATGCCGTCGAAGAGCCAGCCCGTGATCTGACGGGCCATCTGCTCCTCGGTGGGTTTGTCGGGACCGTCGGGTGCGCAGAGCCAGCGCTCGCCGACGGCCCGCACCATGCCGATCGCCGCCGCCGGCCAGTACTCGGGCGCGGCGTCGTCGGGACCGGCGGGACGGTCGGGGGAGAGGAGGTAGGAGCGCATGGGCTGCGAGACCATCTCGGTGATCGCGGCCAGGAAGTGCGCGAGGGTGTCCTGGGCGCCGTCGTCGGCCGCTGCGGACTCGGCGATCCCCACCCGCGTGACGAAGGCGTAGACGTTGGGGGAGGTCTGCGCCATCTGCAGGTAGGCGAGCACCATCGAGTGCAGGCCCTCGCGGGGCGTGGCGGCCGCCTTCGCCGCGTCGAGCACCTTCTGCTGCATCTGCCCGATGACCACTTCGGCCATGGCCCGCTGCAGCCCGGTCTTGTCGCCGAAGTAGCGGTAGTAGACGGACTTGGAGGTGTCGGCGGCCGCCGCGATGTCCTCCATGGACGCGCTCGGGCCGAGGGCGTCCACAGCACGCCGGGCGGTCTTGATGAGCTGCCGCCGCCGCTCCGCGCGGTGCTTCTCCCAGCGGCTGGACCGGCCGTCGGCCGCGGTCGGTGCGCCGTCGGTCACGGGCGGTGAGGCACTCTTCAGTGCCGACGGGAGCTTCATGATACCCAGCGTATCAGGTACGCTAGGTATCGGTAATCCACCTTCTCGCATCAGGAGCTCTTCCATGGCAGATCAGGCCGGGGCGCAGAACGCCGCCTCCCCCCGCACGGCAGTCGTCATCGGCGGCAACCGCATCCCCTTCGCGCGCTCGGGCGGCGCGTACGCCTACTCCTCCAACAAGGACATGCTCATCGCCGCTCTGGACGGCCTGGTCGCCCGGTTCGGCCTGCAGGGAGAGCGCATCGGCGAGGTCGCCGCGGGCGCCGTCCTCAAGCACTCCCGTGACTTCAACTTGACCCGGGAAGCGGTCCTCGGATCGGCCCTGTCCCCCGAGACGCCCGCCTACGACCTCCAGCAGGCCTGCGCCACCGGCCTCGAGACCGTGGTGGGGCTGTCCAACAAGATCAAGCTCGGGCAGATCGAGTCGGGTATCGCCGGCGGCGTCGACTCCGCCTCGGACGCCCCCATCGCCGTCAGTGAGGGACTGCGGCGCGTACTGCTGGATCTCTCCCGCGCCAAGACGACCCAGCAGAAGCTGAAGACCCTCGCCACGCTCCGCCCCAAGGACCTCTCGCCCAGCGCGCCGACCACCGGGGAGCCCCGCACGGGCCTGTCCATGGGCGAGCACCAGGCCCTCACCACCGCGGCATGGGAGATCACCCGGGAGGCCCAGGACGAGCTCGCGTTCCGCAGCCACCGGAACCTCGCCGCCGCCTACGAGCGGGGCTTCTTCACGGACCTCATGACGCCGTACCGCGGCCTGACGAAGGACGCCAACCTCCGCGCGGACACCTCGCTCGAGAAGCTGGCGACGCTCAAGCCGGTCTTCGGGAAGTCCCTGGACGCGCCGGCCACCATGACGGCCGGCAACTCCACGCCGCTCACCGACGGCGCCGCCGTCGTGCTGCTCGGCAGCGAGGAGTACGCGACCGCCAACAACCTGCCCATGCTCGCGAACATCGTCGATGCCGAGGCGGCGGCCGTGGACTTCGTGCACGGTGACGAGGGACTGCTCATGGCGCCCGTCCACGCGCTGCCGCGCCTGCTCGAGCGCAACGGGCTCACCTTCGAGGACTTCGACTTCTTCGAGATCCACGAGGCCTTCGCCGGCACGGTCCTCAGCTCGCTCGCGGCCTGGGAGGACGCGGACTACTGCAAGCGGGTCCTCGGGCTCGACGGCGCGCTCGGCAGCATCGACCGGGCGAAGCTCAACGTCAACGGTTCCTCCCTTGCCGCGGGCCACCCCTTCGCCGCGACGGGCGGCCGCATCGTGGCGTCCCTCGCCAAGACGCTGTCCGAGAAGGGCGGCCGCGGACTCATCTCCGTGTGTGCCGCCGGCGGGCAGGGCGTCGTCGCGATCCTCGAGGCGAGGAACTGATGGCCGACACCTACCTGGACCTCGTCAACACGCCCCTGCCCGGCAGGATCGCCAAGGCACTCGGCCTGCCCCGGCCGTCGGTGCTGCGGCGCTACTCCCCGGGAGAGACGCTCGCACTGGACCCCGTGCTCGTCGCCGGGGCCGGCGCCGGGGCGGATGCGCTCGCCGACGTGCTCCTGGGCTGGGACATCGAGGTGCGGCGGCACGTGCTGCCGGGCGAGAAGCTGAGCGCCGCCGTCGTCGTCCTGGACCGGGCCGCGTCGCCCGCGGACCTCGCGGCACCGATGCTCGAACTCGGCCAGGCGGTGAGGCTGCTCGTCCCGGGCGGGCGGGTCATCGGGCTCCTCCGCTCGTCCGCCGACACCACCAACCCGGCCGAGGCCGCCGCCCGCCAGGGCATCGACGGCGCCATCCGATCCGTGGCGCACGAACTGAGGAACGGCGCGACGGCCAACGGGATCGTCCTCCGCGGCGACGCAACGACCACCGACGCCACCACGCTCGGCGCCCTGCGGTTCCTCCTCTCCGGCAGGAGCGCGTACGTGGACGGGCAGTTCATCGAGGTCACCTCCCTTCCTGCCGCGAGCGCCGCCGACCTCGCCGCGGCCGACACGGCGGCGGGGGAGGGTGTGCCCGACCAGCCCCTGACGGGGAAGACCGCCGTTGTCACCGGGGCCGCCCGCGGCATCGGCGCGAAGATCGCCGAGGTCCTCGCCCGCGACGGGGCGCGCGTGATCGTCGTCGACGTCCCCGCGGCCGGGGAGCAGCTCGCCCGGGTCGCCAACAGCGTGTCCGGGACCGCCCTGCAACTCGACATCACCGCCCCCGACGCCGCGGCGCGCATCCTCGACCACGCGGCGCAGCGCTACGGAGGCGTGGACATCGTGGTGCACAACGCGGGCATCACGCGGGACAAGCTGCTCGCCAACATGGACGCATCCCGCTGGGACTCCGTGATCGCGGTGAACATCGCCTCGCAGCTTCGTATGAACGAGCAGCTCCTCGCCTCGCCCGTGTTCTCGGGCACGGGCCGGATCATCAGCCTGGCCTCGACGAGCGGTATCGCCGGCAATCGCGGGCAGAGCAACTACGCGGCGTCCAAGGCGGGGGTCATCGGCATGGTCCGCGCCCAGGCGGCGGCATTCGACGGGGGCGGCCGCACCATCAATGCCGTGGCCCCCGGGTTCATCGAGACGGACATGACGGCGAAGATCCCGCCGCTCACCCGCCAGGTGGCGCGCCGCCTGAGCAGTCTGCAGCAGGGCGGGCTGCCGGTGGATGTCGCCGAGACGGTCGCGTTCCTGGCCTCCGACGCGGCCGCCGGGATCAACGGGCAGGTCCTCCGGGTGTGCGGGCAGAACCTGGTGGGCGCATGAGCGGAGCGCTCGCGGAGGACGTCACCCTGCCCGGGACGCCGCGTCTCGCCGGACTGTACCGGCAGGCGCTCATGCTGGCTGCACGGCGTACGGTGCGGCGGGGAGGCCTGCCGTCGGCGGTGCCCCCCGCCCGCCACCGCGTCGACGGTATCGTCGCCGACCTCGGCGCACTGACGCGGTACCAGCAGCTGTTCGGGTCCGCCGTCAGGGACCTCCTGCCCTCGGCCTACCTGCACACCCTCGCCTTCCCGGTCGCCATGAGCGTCCTCGCGCGGGCGGATTTCCCGCTGCCGCTGCTCGGCATGGTGCACCTCAGCAACGAGGTACGCCAGGAGCGGCCGGTGGGCGCGTTCGAGGCGATGGACGTCGTGGCGTGGGCCGAGGACCTGAGGCCCCACCCGGCCGGGACGCAGGTGGACCTCGTCACCGAGGTCTCCGTCGCGGGTGAACGCGTCTGGGCGGGCCGCTCCGTCTACCTGGCGCGCGGCATCGGCGCGGTGCCGGCTCCCCGGCGGGACGAGGTCCGCCCCTCGTTCGCCGCCCCTGCTCCGACGGGCCTCTGGCGGCTCGGCGCCGACACGGGACGGCGCTACGCCGCCGTGTCGGGGGACTGGAACCCCATCCACCTGAGCGGGCCCTCCGCGAGGGCGCTCGGCATGAAGACGACGATCGCCCACGGCATGTACCTGGCCGCGCGCATGGTCGACGAGGCGGTCCCGGCGCCGGCCGGCGCTCTCGCGTGGCGCATCGACTTCGCCGCCCCCGTCCTCCTGCCGGGGACCGTCACGACGTCGTTCGCCCGCACGGAGCGTACCGGCGGCAGTACCGGTGCCAGTGCCCGTGGTGGTGCCGGCGGCGGGATCGCCGTCGAGGTGGTCGGCTGGTCCGCCGAGCGCCGGCGGCAGCACTTCACGGGATGGGTGCGCGCGGAATAGTTCCATGCCGGGCAGGCCCTGTCCAGAGCTCCGACGATTTTCCGGGGGAGTTCCCGCCAGGCGATCATTTACACTGGCAGGGCCGTCGCCCGCAGGGCACACTCCAGGGACCAGCCCACGAGGGCTGACCCACTGTACGGAAAGAGGAGTTTCGTGAACTCTCGAGGTCTCAAAGCCGGCATGATCGCCGCGTCGGCCCTGATGGCATCAGCGCTGATGGCAGCAGGTCCCGTCCAGGCAGCACCGGCCCCACCCTCCGGCGAGGTCGTCGCCACCACCCTGTCCCACGCGCAGGACGAGAGCCAGAGCGCGCTCGACGCCTACTGGACCGCCGACCGGATGAGGAACGCGAAGCCCGCGAACACCATCAACTCCGGCTGGGCCGCGGAAGGGCGCTCCGTGATGCCGAAGGCCGGCCAGGAGGCAGTGGCGAGGGCACCGAAGCAGCCCGTCGTCCAGCCGCGGGCCGTCGCCCAGTCGGCCGTCCCGCGCATCGGCAAGGTCTTCTTCACCCAGGCCGGGACGAACTACGTCTGCTCCGCGAACTCCGTGCAGAGCGGGAACCAGAGCACCGTTGCCACGGCCGGGCACTGCACCCACGACGTCGCCACGGGCTGGGTCACCAACTTCGTCTTCGTCCCCGCGTACAGCAACGGCACGGCGCCCTACGGCAAGTGGACGGCGCGGTCGCTCCATGCGGCACCCGAATGGGTGTCCCGCGGAGACATCAACTACGACGGCGCCTTCGCCGTCGTGAACCCGCTCAACGGCAGGACGCTCGCCGCCACGGTGGGCGCGTCGAGCATCGGTTTCAACATGGCGCGGAACCTCACCTACACCGCGTACGGCTACCCCGCCTCCGCTCCGTACAACGGCGAGCGCCTCTACAGCTGCTCCGGCGCATCCACAGCGGACCGCATCGGCGGCACGCAGTCCCAGGGCATCCCCTGCGACATGACCGGCGGGTCGTCGGGCGGCCCCTGGTTCGTCGGGTCAGGTGCAGCCGGTACGCAGAACTCCGTCAACAGCTTCGGCTACAGCACGCAGGCGAACGTGATGTACGGACCGTACTTCGGCAGCTCCATCCAGTCGGCGTACTCCATCGCCGCCGGGCAGTAGGGGGACACGCCTTCCCGCTGAACGCGGTACCCGGCCACGGGCGGTCTCCCTCGCGGGGGACCGCCCGTGCCGGTCCGGGCAGGGCCTGCCTTTCCGCACGCCGGTCGAGCCGGGTCCGCCGCCGGGACGCACCTAGACTGGGGCCATGACCGGCCCCACGCTCGCCGCCCGCGCGGCAGAACTCGACACCGCCGACCCGCTCGCCCACCACCGCAAGCTCTTCCTCGGCGCCGACGCCGTGCTGTCCTACCTCGACGGCAACTCCCTCGGCCGGCCCCTGACGAGCACGGTCGACAGCCTCACGGCGTTCGTGGAGGACCAGTGGGGCGGGCGCCTCATCCGGGGCTGGGACGAGGGCTGGCTCGAGCTGCCCCAGCGGATCGGCGACCAGCTCGGCCGGGTGACGCTCGGTGCCGACGCCGGCCAGTGCATCGTCGCGGACTCGACGAGCGTGCTGCTGTACAAGCTGGCGCGCGCAGCCGTGGCCGCACGCCCGGATCGCACCGAGATCGTCATCGACCGCGACAACTTCCCCACGGACCGCTTCATCGTCGAGGGTATCGCCCGGGAGCGCGGACTGACGCTGCGCTGGATCGACGTCGCGTACGACGGCGGAGCAACCCCGTCCGATGTCGCGGCCGCCGTCGGACCGCAGACGGCGCTCGTGCTGCTGAGCCATGTCGCCTACCGGTCCGGGTTCATCGCCGACGTCCCCGCGATCACGCGGATCGCCCACGACGCGGGAGCCCTCGTCCTGTGGGACCTCAGCCACTCCGTCGGGTCCGTGCCCGCGGAGCTGGATGCCTGGGGCGTCGACTATGCCGCAGGCTGCAGCTACAAGTACCTGAACGGAGGCCCCGGCGCTCCCGCGTGGGCCTACGTGGCGCGGCGTCACCTGGCCACCCTCGACCAGCCGATCCTCGGCTGGCTCGGCAGCGCCGATCCCTTCGCCATGGGCTCGGCCTACCGGCCCGCGGACGGTATCCGGCGCCTGGTATCCGGCACCCCGCCCATCGTCGGCATGCTCGCGATGCGCGAGATGCTGGACCTCCTCGAGGAGGTGGGCATGCCGGCGGTCCGCCGGAAGTCCGAGCTCCTGACCGCGTTCGCGATCGACGCCGTCGAGGACGTGCTGGCGCCCTACGGGGTCGTCCTCGCCTCCCCGCGTGCGGCGTCCGAGCGCGGCGGTCACATCACCATCGACCATCCGTCCTTCGCCGCGATGGTGCCCGACCTGTGGCGGGACGGCGTGATCCCCGACTATCGCAACCCCGACGGGATCCGCCTCGGCCTGTCGCCGCTCTCCACTTCGTTCGGCGAGGTCGCGGTGGCCGTCGACGCGATTGCTGTACGCCTGGCCGGAGGAGCCGGCACGGGCGGCGATCCGGCGGCCGGCCGGTAACGCCCGATCATGCCCTTCGACCCCGCCCGCCTGTGGGAACGGATCGCCGACGGCTTCACGCGCGGGCTCCCGCCGGAGGTCGGCCTCCCTGGACTCGCTGCGATCGTCCTCGTCGCCGTCGCCCTCTCGGTACCGCGCCGCTCGTGGCGCATCTTCGGACTCTTCGTCACCGTCGTGCACGAGCTCGGCCACACCGCCGCGGCTCTCCTGACCCTGCAGCGCGTCACCGGCATCACCCTGCGCCTCGACCACTCGGGGACGACCACGAGCAGGGGTCCCCGCGGCTGGCGGACGGCCTTCACGACGTTCTGGGGCTATCCGGTGCCTGCCGTCGTCGGCGCCGCGCTCGTCCAGGGTGCCGCCCACGGCTGGGCCGCGGCGGCACTGTCCGCGGCCGCCCTGGTGCTGGTGGCCGCGCTCGTCCTGGTGCGCAACGGGCAGGGCGTGCTCATCATGGGCGGCAGCGCCGCCGCATCGCTCGCGCTCGTCTGGTTCGGGGGAGCGGTGCCCGCCGGCTACGCCTGCCTGGTGCTCGGCATCGCCCTGCTGGTCGGCTCCTGCCGGGACTGGGTCAAGGTGGTGCGGGTCCATGTCCGACGGCGGGATCTCGGCTCCTCCGACGCGCACCTGCTGCAGCGCGCCACGCGCGTCCCGTCCCCGGTCTGGCTCGGGACGTTCGCGCTCGTCATCGCCGCGGCGGTCGTGCAGTCCGTCGGGCCCCTGGCGCTCATCGCGGAGCGGGCCGCGCAGGGCTGACGCGGGGTCCCGGGCGCCCTGTCGCAGCGGGTCGGCGGCGGCGGGTCAGTCGCCGTGCCGGGTGTGGCCCGAGCTGTAGGGTGCACCCTGCTCGCGGCAGAGGTCGTCGAACAACTCGTTGACCGCCTGGGCGATGCAGTCCCGCTCGTGGTCCGGGAGCTCGATGAGGCCGTGCAGGTACGCGTTGACCTCGTACTCGTCGACGCCGCCACCCATGCTGAAGTAATGGAGCCACAGCTCACCGGGCGAGATGTTGGCGCGCTTCATCGCGTCGTACGTCAGGGCGTACTGGTCCTGACCGGGGGTCTTCTCGTCCACGTCATCCACTCCATGCACTCGGGGCACCCGCCCGCGGTACGACTCCGTGCTCGGCCGGGGTTGAAAACAGCATACGCACGCTCGGCATGCGCGTGACCCCCGCAAAGCGGTGATGTGAGGATCGCGCTCCCGGAGACGGCGCCGTAACCGCCCCCCGGCGGCGGCGTGCGCAGGGCTGCAGACTCTCCGGCGGAACCGCCGATGCAACAACCCTGCCAGACTCGTGCTAGAGTTTCTCTCGTTGCTTTCGCCGGTTTCGACCGCGAAATACCACCCGCGCGGGTGGCGGAATGGCAGACGCGCTAGCTTGAGGTGCTAGTCCTCTTATTGAGGGTGGGGGTTCAAGTCCCCCTCCGCGCACCAAGAAAACCCCGGTTCGCCGGGGTTTTTTTGTGCCCTGAACCAGGGGTGTCATTGCAACCGCGCGAGTGCTGGAATCAGCCACCCGTGAGCCTGCGGTCCGCATGGCGATCTCCAGCACAAAGCTGGAGACGAGACCCCGCAGGAACGGCCGGCAGTCCACCTTCCTGCGATGTGCAACTGGCCATCCGGCACTTCATCCCGGGCACCGCGGACACGAAGACCGAGGGCCACAGCCTGTCGTCCCGCTCGTGGTCAGCGGCGGGTGCGCTTCCAGGAGTAGCGGCCGGCGAGATCGATGAGCGCGAGGATGGCGACGATGATCGACGCGGCGACCGCGGCGAGTCCGATGGAGAGCCCCGTGAGCATGGCCATCGGTGAACTGGCCTGGGACAGGTAGCCCAACCCGCCGACCACTCCGACGACCCAGAGCGCGGCGCCCGCGAGCAGCGCTACCATCGACGGCAGAGCCGCCCTGTTGTCCCTCAGCCACCGGCTCGGTCGCCCTGACTGAACCCCCATGAGTGCCATGCTCCAAGTGTCCGGCGGGAAGATCACGGTGCGGCCGACGTCGTCCTGTTTGTCCGTAGCGTCATGTCGGCCCTCAGCAGCCGGTGAGGAGACTCTACCTGGTACTGGACCATGTGGGTCCGGGCGTCGTGGACGGCCGGTCGCCGTGGTCCTCGGATCTGTAGAAGCCACGGGCGGCAGCAGCTTGGCAACGAGCGAACACTGGCCTACGCCCCCTGCGTCGACAGCCTCGCGGTGCTCGGGCGGCAGTAGTTGCGAACATGCAAAAGCACCGGCGGGATACTCCCGCCGGTGCTTCTGCGTTGTCCTAGGAGTCCTGCTGGGCCAGCTTCACGACTGACTCTGGGGTCTCTCGTCCGAGCCGGCGGTCGAGCACCACACGGAGCTTTGCCTTCTCGATCGTGATCTCGCGCTCTGCGGGGGACGGTTTTGAGGCGAAACTCTTGCGACTGACCTTGAAGCGGGGCTTGGCGTTCACTCGTGCTATATCGCTCATCGCCCACCCTCCTTCCGATTGCCTTGGGTTAAGTGTCTGCCCATTTCAACAAGCCGTCCAGCGCTCCACTTCCCACGGTCCGGGGCTACTTCGGGGTCGTCGATCCATACCGCGTCCAGGACGGCGAGTTCCTCGTCGGTGGCGAGGCTGCTTTCCGCGAGGATGCGTAGCGCACCGATGCCGGCTTTCCTGCGCGCCGGGTCACTCGAAAACGCTGCGTCCAGGGCCCACTGGGTGCGCCTCCACCACTCGGACCGGTCGTCGGCGGTTTGCCGCTGGGAGAGTGCCTTCGCGTCGGCGATAGAGCGTTGCCAGAGGGCTCCGAGCGCGACCAGGGCGACCACGAACGGCGCGAACGCCACCAGGGGTTCCCACCAGGTCGAGCCGTCGGAGAGAACGTCGACGACGATCGGCTCCGGCTGCTGGGTCGCGGTCAGAATAAGCATCCCGCCAGCCTAACCGCGGCCGCTCCTCTCCTCGCGGTCACGACGCCCGCGTGGTCAGCCCGACGAGTCGACGATTCTGGTAGCTGGGTACAACTGGCCGTAGGTGGATCGCCGTTTCCGTCGGGTTCGATGCGCAACCCAGGACGCGGGCTTTGGACCTACGAAGGTGCCGCGGAAGTTCATCCGTCCGTTGTTGGAGTGCCGCCGGGTCACGTCGTGGAACTCGAGGCTTGCACGAAGCGGCCGATCGCGGTCGCGTACCTCCGGGTCCTGCAGCCCGTGGAGGTTGGCCTTGTAGATGTTGCGGCCATCTGAGGCGTGGTCTTAGAAATCGCTGCCCGTAAAACGGGTGATGATGGGCTCGCCGTAGTCGTGGTCGCTTGTGTGTCGGTTGCGCAGGTAGTGCGGGAAGTCGACGCGGACGCTGATGAAGACTGCGCCGTCCCTGACGAGCATGAGCAGGGCGGGAGCAGCCTGGGCCTCAATATCCGGGGTGGCTGGGGTGCCGGATGTCATGGCCTCAATGTGTGCGGCCGTAGGTCGACGCGGCAGTAGAACGCACCGGAGGTGAGCGTTTGACGGCACCGGCACAGGTGGACCTCGGTGGCGACGCGGCGGGTGATGACGACGCCGACCATTATTGGGTGCCTGCCTGGCTACATGCTCGTGTTCTCATAGGCCGCATATGTGCGGCGGCGGGTGCCACCGTGCCCGTCAGATCGCCGGTAGCGCGTCGAGCTCCTCCTGGGTTGCGACGACACCAGCGGTGTCTTGCGTGTAGTCGAAGCGTCGGAGACCCCATGAGCCGTCTGGCATCGCCTCCATTGTGTACGACATGGTCATGTCGTAGTAGGCCACCCGATTATCCGTAGTCCCTACTAGTAGCCGCTCCTTGATGCAGCTCACGACAGCTCCAGCTGTACCCTCCTCGAACAGTCCTGCCTCGACCGTGATGCTGTCGCTGTTCGTCACCCAGGTGTAGCCCCGCTCGTCAGGCACGAATCGCTTCAGATCAGGAGCGCCCTGCCCAATCGCATAGGCCGGTGAAGGCAGCGGATAGCCCATGCCGTCGTAGCCACCGAGCTGCGGTGCGAAGTCAAGGAGGCCCTTGTCCGTATACTGCTGCACAACCCAGTCCCACATGGAGGGCGCGGAGACGGGTCGCGCCGCCGGTTCGATGACCTTCCAGTCCTCGGGCGTACTCACGCGGCTGCCCTTTTGCAGGTCTGTGAAACTGCGATATGTCGCGATTGCCCTCTCCGTGTCGGGGCCGAGTGACTCAATGTGCGCAGCATCGATCAACTCGTCCATAGTCGTTCCCATCACGGCCCGATTCATGTCGATAGGAACAGCCTCGGGCAAGGTCAGGGGAGTGGCAGCGGTAGTGACCGTCGGTTCCGCAGAAGCCGCAGTGGCAGCGGAGCTAGCTGCAGAGGGGGCATCGGTATGAGACGCGGCGCCAGCCACAGGCTCATTCACCGCGCCGCATCCGGTGACTCCAAGGACGAGTCCGCCGGCGAATAGGGCACCGGCGATGGACGTGGAGCGGTTGGTCATGGTTCCCCCAGGATGTGATGACGGCCAATGCCGTTACGGGAAGCGTAGCGGCATAGGCCGGTCTGAACGATGCGACGGCGAGCAGGGTGTCGATTCGGTCCTGGGACGAGTCGAGCTTGACCAGGATCTCGGTGGTGCCAGATGCAGGCAGCAGGCCGGACATGGTCGGGTTGGCCAGGAAGACTGGCTTGAAGATGTCCGGCAGCGGACCGTGCTTGGTAGCCAGGCGACGGATCGTGCCCTCGTTGCCGGGGACGTTTTTGTGGTGAAGTCCGCCGCTGTTGTCCAGGAAGCCGGAGAACCTGTTGATGAGGATCTCCGCATCATCGAAGATCCTGCCCGCGAGTTCCTCCACTTAGATGGCGTGCCTGATGCAGCGGCTCAGTTCGGTCGTTAGGACGCCATTGGTGACCTTGCGGACGATGCGGGCGGGGCCGGGGCTGAAGTCGTGGCGAATCCATTCCGTGCTGCGGGGGAGCTTCTCCGCGTAATTGAAGTTGGACGGACCGAGCTGCAGCAGATGAACGCCGAAGGTTTGGGCTACACCGGGTCGAACCGGTGCAGCTTCTAGGATGACCGATTGTTCTTGTCGGCCACCAAGTGGAAGGCGTATCCCAAGCAGCGGCCGAATATGGCTCCGATGATCGGCCCGATTCCTTCGAGGATCAGGAGTCCGAGCACCGCGCCCGCCACGCCACCGATAACGACGCTGAACAGCAAGCCCCTTTTTATGGTCCAGACCGTACGGGTTTATGGTCCAGACCGTACGGGCTTGGCACGCTTCCAAGCAAGAGTCAGGCTGAATCTTCAATTCCTCTGCAGTCTCTTCCCGTGGGGTGAACCTGTTCGCCCTCGTCCTGCGGCCTTACCGGCAGGCTTATCGACGGATTGGTCGACGTGGCGGAAGAGGATCAAGCGAAGGTTCTCGTGAGCTCGGTGTGCAAGGGAATCGGCCCGCTGCAGATACATTGGCCGCATGCGACTCCCGCTTTCTTTCGCCCTGGCCGTGCTGCTGAGCGCGTCTTTGTCCTTGTCTTTGTCGGGGTGTTCGGGTGGCACCGAAACCGACGATGTGACCGGCATTCCAGCATCATGGCTGGAAAAGACAGCGGACGGGTGGACTGCATCTGATGCATTCGGTGGTGATATGCCCGTGCTGACGAGGGAACGTTGCCAGCTGGGCGATGTGGTGCCCGACGTCCTCGGCGAGAAACCGGAGATCACCGACTCCGGGTGGGGCTCCTACGGTGATGATCCGGAAGCTGCGGACTCCTATCGTTACGTCTGCGATTTCTGGTCCGAAGGACGCTTCGCCGGTTCACTGCAGCTGATTCACGCCGCAGATCCAGCAACCGCCGAGCAGACCCTCGAGGACTTCGTGTCCCAGATCGACACGACCGATCAGGACAACACTGTTACAACGGTGCGAGTCGGACAACTCGACGTGCACGTCCTGGCGCGCTGGTACCCGACCAACCCCCAAGGGGAATACCAGGCCCTGTACCTGGACACCGAGAACAACGCCCTGGCGGTGTTCGAGGTGAATTCACTCAAGGACGATGATTACGCGGAGTACTCCGACACCCGGGTAGCTGAAGACCTCGTCACCGCCCTGGCGGTCGGCACGTAGGCAGGACTCGAGGCTGGTGCCCATGCGCCGGAGGTTCTGTTCCGAATCGGGCCGCGTACGTGAGACTGCTTGTCTATAGCTCCGCCGTCCTAGGATGCCCATCATCCGACGCCGCACTCGCTTACCCCTGACACCGCCGGCGACCTCGGCTATCGACACACACCGACCCGACGAGCGGTCCGGAACGGACAGCAGGATCCTCGCGCTCGGCGGTGGAGTGCGGCTACCGCCGGCTGGCGTCGGCTACTCGGAAGAGGGGGAGTTCCCGTTGGTGTCGGTGTAGTACGACCGCAGCCCGTGCTTCACGCCAAGCCGGATGATCCAGTACAGGACGAAGCCGAGGAACGCGGGCACGAGGACCCAGACGATGAAAACGACGACGAGCGAGAATCCATCCAGAACCACAGCTACCCCCATTTATGAGCTATCAGATGCTTGAGCGTAGCGCGAGGGTTCGAGAGCCGGACTACTCGGATGAAAGGTCGTCGATGTCACATCGCTTGATGTCCGCAGCATCGCGCAGGTACGCGCCGAGAATGTACTCCTCGAGCTTCACGCGTTCGATCCGCCGCTGGACGCGTCCGCCGACCCGGATGGCCGACAGGTCACCGGTCTTGATGAGCCCGCGGATGGTGCTGTCCTTTGCCACCCGCTCATCGGCTTGAATGGCGGAGCGTGAGGAAGCGCGACGGCTTGCGCGGGGCGGACTCGGCGGAGGGCGTGGCATGTGACTCGGTCATGCGTCCGTTCTGCCTGACGGCGGCTCCACCCAACCCGGGCTGAGAGACTGCGGCATGCCGAAGAAGCCCGACCCCTACGTGAAGAGCAGCTTCGCACAAGTCTGCGGCTGTTCGTCGGGGTGTTCATCATCCTTCCGCCGCTCATTCGTCTGGCCGACGGTCGGTGGGAAAGTGACGACTGGGGGCTTGTCGTTCTGGGCGCCCTGCTCTCGATCACTTGGCCGGTAATCGTCACCTCGGGTGTGCGTCAGCGACCGCGAGAGCGAGAAGGGTTGAATCAGCTCAGGTCGGCCATCGACTACTCCCGGGACGGAATAGGACCGGCCAAGGACTCTACCTGCCCATCACAACGCTCGAACCCTGCATCGGGGCCGCCGGGTCAGATGCGAGATGGGTGGACGCGCGACGACCCTTGCCAGCGGCATGCAGCGGGTTCATCCTGAGCTCCACGCATAAACCATCGCGGGAGGACGAATGAACCCCGAACCGGATGCCGAAACTGTCGCCGAACGTATCCTCACTGCGGCGCTCGGCACGATAGACATCCTCGCCATCCACCTCGGTGACCGGCTCGGCTGGTACCAGAGCCTTGCAAAGGAGGGGCCCGCATCGTCGTCCGAACTGGCGGAGCGCACAGACACGAGTGAGCGTTATGCACGCGAGTGGCTCGAGCAACAGGCCATCACGGGCATCCTGACAGTCACGGAGGGGGACAGCCGGCGTTTCACACTACCTCCCGGCTCCGCGGAGGTCCTCACTGACAGCAGCAGCCTCAACTACCTCGCACCACTGGCTCGAATGCTCGCCGGTGCTGCCGTGCAGTTGCCGGTGCTGCACCGGTCATATCGGACAGGCATGGGCGTAGGGTGGTCCGAGTTCGGGGCTGACGCGCGTGAGTCCCAGGCTGACATGAATCGTCCGTGGTTCGAGCTGGAGCTGGAGAACGCATTGAATGAGGCACCTGCCCTGGTCTCCCGCCTGAAGGCGGAGGGCGCCACGATCGCGGACATCGGCTGTGGTGCCGGCTGGTCGACGATCGCGCTTGCTCGGATGTTGCCGGCTGCGCGGGTGCATGGGTTCGACATCGACTCCGAGTCGATAGGGCTTGCGCGAATCAACGCGACCACAGCGGGAAGTGCTGCCAGATTCGAGAACCTCGACGCTGCGCGACTGCCCGCTGCACGATTCGACGCAATCTTCGCCTTCGAGTGCATCCACGACATGCCCTATCCGGTCAGGGTGCTGGCTGCGGCTCGCGAAGCGCTTCGGCCCCATGGAACCGTGATCGTCATGGATGAGGCGGTCGGCGAATCCTTCGCTCCTCCGGGGGATGAGCTTGAGCGGCTCATGTACGGTTTCAGTTTGCTGATCTGCCTGCCTGACGGGATGGCGCACCCCGGCAGCGCCGGCACAGGAACCGTCATGCGACCGGACACGCTACGCCGATACGCTCTAGACGCAGGATTCGCAGACGTCAGAACTCTGCCTATTGAGAACTTCGGGTTCTTCCGCTTCTACGAACTGGTGCCCTGACCGACACCCATGGTCCATGAGCCGACCCGCGGCGTACTGTCGACCTATGGAATCGGAGGTCCTGGATCTCACGCTCCGGACGCATATTGCGGTTCCGTGCCTCGTTCGTGGCGACCCCGATGCGCCACCCGTCCTGCTGCTGCACGCATGGGGCGAATCGCGAGGGTGCTTTGACCGGCTCGTTGATCTACTCACTGGGTACAAGGTCTATGCCCCCGACCTCCGGGGACAGGGCGACGCGGACAAGCCGGAGTCGGGCTACTCCTTGGCGGAACAGGCGGAAGACGTTGCCGCGATTCTCGACGCACTCGGCGTTCAGAAGGCCTTCGTCCTCGGCTCCTCCAGTGGTGGTTATGTCGCCCAGCAGTTAGCCATCGCATACCCGGACCGGGTCGCAGCTCTGGTCCTCGTTGGCGTACCGCTGAGCCTCCATGGAGAGGCTCCGTTCGCAGCTGAGGTGGAACGCCTGACCGATCCGATCAACGAGCACTGGGTCCGGGAGTCGCTCTTCTGGTATCCGCCACAGCAGAAGGTTCCCGCCTGGTTCCTCGAGGACCGGATCCTCGACGGTGTCAAGATGCCTGCCCGCGCCTGGAAGGGAATCCTGCAGGGTTTGAGCTCCGCGACACCACCAACCGAACTGGGAACCATCCGCGCTCCCACACTCCTCCTGTGGGGTGACCATGACGCATTACTACCGTGGCGGGATCAACAGATCCTGGCGGCGCGGATACCCGGCACGGTGGTGAAGGTCTACCGTGGAGTGGCTCACCTGGTCCTCTGGGAACGCCCGGACTTGGTCGCGCGCGACGCGGTAGCGTTCCTCGACACTCTTACCTTGTGAAGCGCCGCACCGCCGGGCTGCGAGGCGGCACTAGCCCGTGGGGGCCAGGCTCCGGCCGGTGATGTCGTCTGCGCCAACCGCACCGAGATGAAGGCGGCGGGCGCCGGCCCAGCACGCGGGGGATCATGGCTTCGACGCTGCGTTCGATCGTGACCACGACGGCGTAGTCTGCTCGTCATGACCATGGGGGAGAAGTCAGGCGGCGCGGCATGCTGATCGAGATACTCGGTGGGATCGGTCGGGTTGCCCTCGAAGTGCTGCTGGAGATTGGCTGTTTCTGGGGGCGGGGTGACCGGCGAGAATACCGAGCCTACGTCGACGCGCTTCCCCCGGGCGAGAAGCCACTGTCCAAGAGGAAATGGAGGTCCTCCGAACAGTCCAATTGCGCGGAATGACGGACCCGCAGGCTTTCGCCGAGCCCGGAGAGGATACTGCGGAGACACTCCGGCGGGGTTTCCTCTGGCGCTTCCTGCAGGTCATGGCCGTCGGTTCCTGGATCCCGCTGGCCTACTTCGGCCTGTCCCTCATCGGCTACCGTCAGACGGGCGGACCGGTCGTCGAGATCATCGGCGGAGCCCTGTTCCTGGCGCTGCCCTGGGAATCCGACCCGTGCGTGTCTGCCGAGTCCAGCCGCCGGGGTGGGTGAGATCGACTCAACGAACTGGGTCACCCTCCCGGAGGACTATGCGCGCGGGAACGCCCACCGGGACGACGGCGAACCGAACGGGCCAGTCATCAGCGCTGGGCTGCCTGCCAGCATGATCTTCACGGACGGCAATGACCACGCTGAGCTCGGTTGCGACGGACCTCGGGTAGGCCGGAAGGGCTCGGCGCCCGTATCCTCTGGTATTCGAGCTCCACCGCTGAAAAGGCAGGCCTATGGAAGAGTACGTCCCCACCGGTTTCTTCATCTTCTCGCTGGCGCTGATCAACGCCGGCCTGGCCGAGCAGAAGGACCGGTCCCGATGGGCTTGGTTCCTGGTGTCCCTGTTCCTCGGACCTCTGGCGACAGCAATGATCGTCATCTGGAAGCCTCCGATCAGGGCAGAGGTAGCCGCAGCTGCGGTGGACCTGAGGTAGGGCCCTCCTACGGACGGTGGGCTGCCACCCGGTCCGGCGGTGACCGGAAGGCAGGGGCATCCTCGACGAGTCGTGCGGGATCGAAGCTCATCAGCCACGGCTGGAAGCTCTCAACAACGCAGCGCCTCGACGTGGTCGTTCTCGATCGTCAGGAGACTCGCTTCGACGTCCGGGTCGGCATCGCTTCCGAAGTGCTCCGAGACCTGGCCGACAAGGGTCAGGAGGTCGATGACCGGTTGCAACTGCCTGTCGGGGTCGCGCTGTGTGGAGATGCACTTGCTGCGGACGCCACGATCTCCCTGAGCTCCTAGGCCGCCTCTACATCGACGACCGGCGGCAGGGACGGCAGCGTCACGACCTGGGCGGAACGGCGCTCACGCAGGACTACCTGGATCGGCAGGGGCGGCATCAGCCGGCCGCGCTCGATGATCTCGAGGGTCCGCCGGGACTGCGGGATAGTGACGTTCGAGGTGGCGTCGTGGTACTCGCCGGGGTGGGTGATCATGGCTTGCTTCTCTTGCTGGTGATGAGTCCATTCACAGGCTATTCGTTGCCGGTGACAGTATGGCGGGGTGCCATCGAACGGAGCATCACCACGGCTACGGTGACCGGGTGCCCCAACTGGAGCCTCAGAAGGGTTCGCTGCCGTCAATGATCTTGCGGTCGAGAGCGGCGCCGAGGAACCCGCGGATGAGGCGTGAGATGTGCTCGGACTCGATGCCTGACATACCTCTTGTCCTGGTCCATTGCCCTGCACTCCGCCTTGCTACCTCTGCTCGTACCTCCTCGCCAGGGATCAGCCGAATCCCGGTCAGTAGCCCTCAAGGACGGCGACGCGGCGCAGCCGCCAGTCCTGCATCCGCGGGTCCACGTTCATCTCGAACTCGAGGACCGGGGAGGACGGCCCGGTCTGGGCCTGGAACCGCCAGGACCGGGTGGTTCCGGTGCTGTCCCGCTGGTGCGGCGACGTGGTGTTTGATCCCGGTCGGCTGTCCGTGCTGGACCGCGCGATCGGAGTGCCGATGACCTGCCAGATGCTGCCCCGCCAGCGCAGCGCCAAGGGGGTTCCGGAGGGAAGGAACCGGACGGCCGCGGGTTCGTCGAGGGCTTGCCCTGCCGCTTCTCGTGCTGATGGTGTCGGTGGTGTGGTGTCCACTGGTTGTGCTGTCATCGACCGCTTCTTTCTTGCCCTGATGGTGGTGTGCAGGGTCTTAAATAGAACACAGGTTCGATTATTTGGGAAGCTGCCGGCGGGGGCGAGCCGCCCGTGACGCCGTGAGGGAGTCTGTCTACGCGCGACGCGCGACGCGTCCAGCGGGTCGCCGCGGTAATGGCGGCCAATTGCGAGTGCGGTGTCTGAGCAGGTACGACATTTTCATGGGGTCACTGCGTCTTGTGGATTGCGGGTGGGATCACTGCCACTCAGCTCGCGGGGTCCCGGGACGAAGTGTCGGGGCCTTCCGGTGCCCAGCGATACAGGGCGTCAGGCTCCTTCTCCTCGTTGCCGGATCCATCTCCGGTACGGACGAGCGAGAATCCGTGGTGTTCGTAGAAGGTCCGCGCCCGGGTGTTGCGCACGAAAGTGTAGAGCTGCAGGCCCTTCGGTCGTCGTTCCTGGGCCAGGCACACCAACCGGGAGCCGATGCCTTGACCGAGGTGGGCTGGATCGACGTAGAGCTGTTCGAGTACGTCGTCGTTCAAAGCCATAAAGGCGAGGATCGACGTGTTGCGGCGCACGACCCATACCTCGTGGGTTTCCAGGACCACATCGGTGATCCACCGGAGCGTCTCTTCGTCGCTGTGCAGCACCGGCAGGTAGGGGAGCGCCTGCCGGCGTGAGCGCAGATGGACCGAGGTGATTCCCACCGCGTCGGCGCCGGTACCTCGTTGGATCACCACGCCGTGCTCCTGCATCCTGACCTCCCGCGGGTTGACGCATCGTCGCACCGGATCTTGCTCTGACTTTTCGCTGTGGTGATCGGTCTGGTCAAGGGTTGCAGCATTGAAGTCCGCGCGTCACGGTGTCGAGGGCTCGGCGCCGAGTGCCTGAACGATCGGGCATCCGGCGCACGGATCGATGCCTTGCTGGTTGAGGAGGGTTTCGAGTGCGTCCCTGGTGCGCTGCAGGTCCCGGATCCGGGCATCGATCTCCTCGAATTTGTCTGCCGCGACGGTGATTACCGAGCGCACCCGTGCCCGCCCGGCGAGCTCAGCTTTGCGCATGCTCGAAGCCTAGGGTGACGCGGCGCTCGCTGCATGGCCACACGACGACGGCAAGAGCGTAGAGCCGACAGGCGAACGATGCGCAACGCATTCTGATGTGTCATGACGACACCTTCGACTCTGCACCGTAGTGCCGGGTCAAGCAGCCGCGTCGCGGTCAGCAGTAAGGGAGAACGACGTGACCCCGATCCGTCTCGGAGCGGCGTTGGTGTCGGGATGTCCTGCCGCGTGTCGCGAGCATCGACGGTGATGGTCTGCTCGTTCGTGGCTAGGTCTGGACCCCGTCGATCGGCACGAGCTGTCACGGGTTTGTTGCGAGCCACTCCCCGGACACGAGCAGCCCTGGTTCAGGTCAGCGACCGTCACGCATGGGAAGAGCTTCCTGAACTCAGCCTGTGCTGGATGGCGTTGTCTCGGTGTGAGCGAGTTCGACAACGTCTTGGCCCGGAAGATGCGTGCGGTTGCTGAGCCAGGTGTCGAAGTCCTTGACGGACAGAGGTCTGGACATGAAGTAGCCCTGAGCGATGTCGCATCCATAGTCGGTGAGGGCACGGTACGTCTTCGGGTCTTCGACCCCTTCGGCCGTCATTTCAAGGCCCAGGCTGTGGGCCAGGTCGATGGTTGACACCACAAGAGCCGTGGCGCGCACATCGTCCATCATGGTGAGGAT